>JBGUNA010000087.1:0-3585 GCA_045117135.1 Candidatus Limivicinus sp.
AAGGGGATTGGGGCGCTTCCCCAACGAGCGAAAAGCGGCTGGGTATATACCCAGACACTGCTCGCACAGAATGTGCCTGGTATAGAAATTGAAAATCTCAAGCTTGCAGAACTCAAATCGAGATTGAAAAAGTAAAGCCGTTGTGATATAATGATCCGCAGTGTTATAGCCACTCAAAGCTCATAGAAAAGATAAAGGTGAACGAAATGGCAATGAATTACAACAAACTCTGGAAGCTGTTAATTGATAGAAATCTGATGAAGAAAGATTTGCGTGAAATGGCCGGCCTTTCGACTAATGTGATTGCCAAAATGGGTAAGAACGGAGATGTTTCCACGGAAGTTCTCCGGAAGATTTGCAAAGCCTTAGACTGTGGGTTGGATGATATTGTGGAAATAGTGCCAGATCCCGAACCGAGTACAAAAAATGGGACAGCTGGATCTGTACAATAGATAATGGAGAATTGCGAGATGAACAGAAAAGAATACAGCGCCGGTGCTGTAAAACATTCTTTCTGGTTTATGGAATTCCGCAAGGTCGTATCTCTCCGCCTAGAGGGAAAGACGTGGGAAGAAATAAAGCGTCTGAATGAGGAAGAGAATATCTTCGGAGCGCCGACGACGCTGCGGGCAACGCAGATTTTCAATACGGTTTCTGCCCGTGTAAAAAGCATGGACGATAGCTTCTATCCTGTCTTTGAGGCTTGTGATCTGGCCTCTCAGAAGCTCTTTGCGCTTGTGGCTGCCATGACTTATGACGTGCTCTTTGGTGAACTGGTCTATGAGCTTATCCGGGAGAAAATGATCATCGGCAGCAATGAACTGGCAGACAGTGATCTGAGGATTTTCTTTAAGGATAAACAGCAGCAAAGCGATAAGGCCGCCAAGTGGACGGAGGCCACAATCAAGAAGCTGATGGTTTCCTACAAATCCATGCTGTATGAGGCGGGCGTGACCAATAAGGCAAAGAATGTCCGTGAGATTTACAAGCCTTTACCCGATCCGGCAATGGAACGCTGGATGAAGGATCAGGGAATGAATTATCAGCTGAAAGCAATTACGGGGGTGAGATGATGGCAGGATTACAGGAACGATTAGATCAGATGGAAGCTGCCATCCATAAACCGTCATTCCGGGAAAGCAGCGGAAGGGCAAACGAGGTCAACTATTGGGTGTTTGACTACGATCCGGCAAAGGAACTGGAAGTCCGGGAGCGTGTCGAATACATGAGGAAAAAGAATGCGAAAGGCACTGACGGCTTTGAGCTGGTGGTCTTTGATCTGTATGACATGATCATGGACTATCTGGAGGAAAAGGACTTCGTGAATTCCTATGTCCGCTATGAACAGCGCCGCGGCTTCGACTATATTATCCGGGCAGCATCCACGTCAATGAAGATGAATGAGGACGACAGCATCCTGATCAAGAAGATCGTGGAGCTGACCCCGGAAAACGCGATTGTGTTTTTAATCGGCGTGGGCAAATGCTACCCACTCCTTCGGTCACATAAGATACTGAACAACCTGCATCAATCTGTGCTGAAAGCACCGGTGGTATTGTTCTTCCCCGGAACATATACCGAGCAGGAGCTGATTCTTTTCAACGAAATTAAAGACGATAATTACTATCGCGCATTCAAACTTGTGAAGTGAGGTACGGATATGCAGATCAAGGAAATGTTCAAAAAGTCGATCACCCGTGACATCCAGGGCGTCGTTATTGCCGGACAGGGTGAGAAAACCAATATAGCCACAGAGCTTGAAGAGTACGTAGTAACGCCGGAGCTGCAGCGGCATTTTGCAGATTTCTTCTCTGCATACGCCAAGGGTATCAATGGCGAGACCACCAAGATGGGCGTGTGGATTTCCGGCTTCTTCGGAAGTGGTAAATCTCACTTGCTGAAGATCCTCTCCTACATTCTGGACAATGAAGTTGTCGGCGGCAAGAGAGCCATTGATTATTTCATAGATGACAAGAAGATCACCGATCCGATGGTGCTTGCGGATATGCAGCTGGCGGCCAATACCCCGTCTGACATCATCATTTTCAACATTGATGCGAAGAGCGAATCTGATGGTAAATCCAATAAGGATGCTATCGTAAATGTCTTCCTGAAAGTGTTTAATAACTCCCTCGGATTCTGCGGAGCGATTCCGTATCTGGCTGACCTTGAGCGGAAACTCACCGAGGACGGGAAATATGAGCAGTTCAAGGAGACCTACCAGAGAGTGACTGGTCACGACTGGTATGAGGAACGCCATGAATTCCTTTCCAGACAGGACGGCGTAGTGGATACCCTGATCGAGATGGGTTACATGAGCGAGAAAGCCGCTTGGAACTGGTGCGATGCAGCCATTGGTGATTATCAGATAAGTATCGAAGACTTTGCAAAGCGCGTGAAGTCATACATTGACCGTCAGGGCAATAATCATCACGTTGTATTCCTGGTAGATGAGATTGGCCAGTACATCGGTGATGATTCCAAGCTGATGCTGAACCTTCAGACGGTAACGGAAGAACTGGGAAAAGAATGCAAGGGCAAGGCATGGGTTATCGTAACCAGCCAGCAGGATATCGACTCCATCACCAAGGTGAAGGGAAATGACTTCTCCAAGATTCAGGGACGCTTTGATACGAGGCTTTCGCTTTCTTCCGCGAACGTGGATACCGTTATCAAGAAAAGAATCCTGGACAAGACCGATACAGCTGCGCAGACCCTCCGTCTGCTGTATGAGCAGAAAGCTACGATCATCAAGAACCTGATCGTATTCAATGACGGCGTAGAGAAAAAGTTGTATGCAAACGACAGGGATTTCTCAGAAGTCTATCCGTTCATTCCATATCAGTTCAATCTGCTGGCAAGTGTGCTGACTTCAATCCGTACCCATGGTGCATCCGGTAAGCATTTGTCAGAGGGCGAGCGTTCCATGCTGGCTCTGTTCAAAGAGTCCGCAATGGCGCTCAAGGATGAAAATGTCGGGGCAATCGTACCGTTCCACCTCTTCTATGATGCGCTGGAGAACTTCCTGGATCACAGCCATAAGGGCGTCATTATCAAGGCTTACGACAACAGCTATATCAATCCGGATCATAAGGACAAGGACGTTTTCGCTATCAATGTGTTGAAGACCCTGTTCATGATCAAGTATGTCCTTGAGATCGAATCCAACATTGACAATATCACCAGCCTTATGATCAAGAACATCGACGATGACCGCATTGAAATCAAGGGGCGTGTTGAGGAAGCCCTGAAGGTTCTGATGCGTCAGATGCTCGTTCAGAAGAATGGTTCCCATTATGTTTTCCTTACCGATGAGGAGCAGGAAATCAATCGTGAGATCGACAGCCAGAACGTCGAGATGGCCGAGGTCATCAATAAAGTATCCGAGATGATCTATGAGGATATCTTCACGGATAAGAAGTACCGGTATCCCGCGTTCAATGGCCGCTACTCCTTCAGCTTTAACCAGGCCGTGGATGACAGACCTTACAAAGCAAGCCAGAATTTCGATATTGGCGTCCGGGTGCTTACTCCCTGGTATGAAGGCGGCAACGATGACCTGACACTGCGGATGCTCTCCGGTCA
>JBGUNA010000088.1:0-37493 GCA_045117135.1 Candidatus Limivicinus sp.
CACGAGCGTATCCGGGCCGAAGCTGCCCATCTTGCCGTGCAGCATAAGCTGAAAAATGATGTGGAAGCAGAAGCAAAAGAGTATAAAAAACTGATAGGACAAAACAAAGAGCAATAAGGTGGAACGTCAGCATGTGCGCTTTAACAACAGATTCGGAATTGCCATCGCGGGCGACTTGTACACCGCAAAGGATCCGGAGGATGGAAAGAAATTTCCCGCATTGATTGTTGGCGCTCCTTATGGCGGTGTTAAAGAGCAGGGACCTTGCGTATATGCAAATGAGCTGGCGCAGAGGGGATTCGTTGTTCTTACCTTTGATCAGGCGTATATGGGAGAAAGCGGCGGTGAACCGAGAAATGTTTCGTCACCCGAAATCTTTTCGGAGAGCTTTTCAGCGGCGGTGGACTTTCTTGGAACCAAAGTGCCCTGTGTGAACAGGGAGAAGATCGGCGTGATCGGCATTTGCGGAAGCGGTGGTTTTGCCCTTTCTGCCGCACAGTGCGATGTTCGTATCAAGGCAGTTGCCACGACCTCTATGTATGTGATGACGGATGCCGCAAGACTGATGCAGGATAAGGAACAGATCGAAGCTGCCAAAAAGATGCTTGCAGAGAAGCGCTGGGAGGATGCCGAGAATGGTCAGCCTGAGTACCTTCCCGGATTCCCGGAGGAGCCTTTTGATGCTGTGCCGGAAGGTGTGGAAGAGCCTGCGGCTGAATGGCTTCGCTTTTATGCTGTAAAGCGCGGACATCATCCGAACGCGCGCGGCGGTTTTACCACCACGAGCAACCTTTCTTTCATGAATTACAAGCTACTCGACTTCGTGGATGAAATCAGTCCGCGCCCCATTCTGATGGTGGTCGGCGACCGTGCTCACTCGAAGTTCTTCAGTGAGAGCGTTTACGCAGCTGCAAATGAGCCGAAGGAGCTTTATGTGGTAGAGGATGCAGAGCATATCGATCTGTATGACCGCGTGGACAGAATACCCTTCGACAAGCTGGAGAGTTTCTTTAAACAATATTCGAAGTAAAAAACAACTTACAAAAACATACGATTAAGGCTGATCTGAAGTCGATTTCGGATCAGCCTTCTTTTTTTGCCAGTCAAAAGTGACTGGCTTTTTTGTTTCCCAAAACCGTGGATAACAATTGAGAACTTCCATCATTTCTTAGGCAAGTTCTCAATGAATTCGGCGCAAAGCCTGGGAAATGGCCCTGCGAGGGCTACTCAGTGGCCCTGCCAGGCCCACGGCAAACGTCATTTTCTTCTCTAAAATAGGACTCGTAACAACCGAGTTGTTACGGCAAAAGAACAAAGCACCTTGACAACTGAATACACATTCATCAGGTACGAACCTGTGATGAGGAGCCACATCAGCAGTCAACGCGAAGACGGCCGAAAGGCAAGAGCGGCAGCTGGGCTGTAAGAGCCGGACAGTCCCCGGTTTATGGCGAAGATCCACCACAGCATAATGAGACTTCCGTCTTAAGACGGCTCTGTGAGAACCACAGAGGGGTAAAACGGCCCATGGATTCGGTAAGCTGCCGGACATCTGATGATTTCCCAGGCAGGCAAAGAGCCTGTGTTTCCGGGGGCGTCGAGGACAAATACGGAAAGATCATACACGAAATAATCGTCCGATAAGGACGTTTTTGGTGGGGCAGGCCGAGCGCCTGTCCCGTACATATTCAAATGAAGGAGGAAATGACATGCCTGACACAATCAACAGACCTTTTGAAGAGGAAATGGTCAGCAGTGCTCTTCTGGAAATTCCTCGCAATACATATCAGAGGGGCCTGAATCTGGAGCGAGTGAAAAGGATCTCCCATTCCTTTGATGAGAGGATCGCCAACGAGCCCAAGGTCAGTCTGAGGGATGGTCACTACGTCGTATTCGACGGACAGCACGTGATCGCAGCCAGGGTGGATAAGAACAGCGGCAAGGAACTCCCGATCCGATGCAAGGTCTATTCGGGCTTAAGCGACAAGGACGAAGCTTCGCTTTTCGCAAACCAGACCGGCTTCGGTGTTCCGCCCAGCATCGGAATGAAGCTGAGAGCTCTGGTTTTCGCCGGAGATCCCGAAGCCTGCGGTTTTCTGAAGGCCAACGAAGACGTCGGGCTAAGGATCGACTACGGCCAGCACAAAGGAAGGAAGAGGCTTGCCTGCATCGCCGCAGCCCTGACCGAGTACAGAAAGCTTGGCCCGGGGAAATACCAGGAAGCCATGAAGCTGATCCTAGAAGGCTGGGACGGTGATCCAGATTCTCTGAGAGCCGAGACGGTAACCGGCGTCTGCAGATTCGTGGATCTCTACCGGGGAGAGTATGATCCGAAAAGGGCTGTAAAGCGGTTCCGTACCGTAGATTCGCTGAAGATCTACCGTGATGGGAAAGCGATGGGAGACAACCTGCCGGGCTATAAGAAGTATCTGTACCAGGTACTGCTGATTTACAACGGAGCCAGCAAGAAAGCTGCGCTGCCGATGAAGTTCTGAGGAGGAAGATCCCGATGAGATATGAATCCAAAGACAAGAAGCCTTATCGTCAGCCCGGAACCGTGAAGAACTGGATCTACAGGCGCGGCGACATCTACCTGGCTAACCTGAATCCGTTCAAAGGGAGTGAGCAAGGCGGAACGAGGCCTGTATTGGTCCTCTCGAATGATATCGGCAACTTTTACAGTACGCTGATCACCATCGCTCCCATTACTTCTCAGCTGAAGAAGGTGGAACAGCCGACACATGTCCTTCTGGAAAACGTGAGAGGCCTTAACTCCGAGTCGATGGTTTGCCTTGAACAGATCCACGCCATTGATAAGCTGCGGATCCTGAAGTATCTGGGCAAGATCAGCAAAGAACAGATGTCGGCGGTTGAAGACGCCGCGATGGAAAGCCTGGGGATGCCGATACCCGAATGTGTGGAGGCTCCCTGATATGCGAAGCGATCCGGCCCATTTGAGCCGGATCGTACATATATTGGAGGTGACAATCAAAATGGAAAAGCTACTTACCAGGAAAGAGGCTGCAAAGCTCCTTGGCATCAGCATTGATACGCTGGATGCCGCCAGGACAAAAGGCCAGGTTTCCTTTGTTCAGTATGTCGAGAACGGCTGCGTGTACTTTACGGAGCAAAGCCTTCAGGAATTCATTGCCCGGTCAACACACAGGGCTAAACCGAAGGAAGTCAATACCGGCTCCACGTACAGAACCCCGAGATCCCAGGCACGAAGGTGACATCCTTGATTGAACACATGGCATCCTGAGAAAATGGAGCCGCATTGGAACACAAGGAGGTTACGCATTATGCCAAAGAAAAGAATTCTGAATTTCAACTATAACATGGTGACGATCAAGGGACATCAGTACTACAAGGCTTATGTCCAGAACGCCGATGAAAAGATGGTCATCGTTTACGGGAAGACTATCGAAGAACTCTGCCAGAAGGTTGATGATGCCCAACATCGTTCTGAAGAGGACGCCAAATACAGATATGCACCTACTGTGAAGGAATACGCGGAAAAATGGCTGCTGATGCAGTCTGCAAATGTCCGGACAACAACGCTGATTGATTATACGTCCAAAGTTAAGCGGCATATTATAGCCCCTCTCGGTCATATGAAGATGACAGAAGTAACTGCGGACGATATCAAGATGGCCCTTGTGCCGGTCTCCAAGAAATCCGCGTCGGTCTTCAAATCCGTCAACATCCTTCTGAAGTGCATTTTCAACTCGGCTGAGGACAGCAAGATCATCCGCTATAACCCCACGAGGTTTCTATCCACAAAAGGCGGCGGGGTCCCGCAGAAAGAGCGTGAGTCGCTCTCCGACGAGCAGGTCGAAAAGCTTCTGGATACGATCCGGGATCTGCCTCCCTATGTTTTTGTCATGATAGGCCTGTATGCTGGCCTTCGCCGGGAAGAGATCCTGGCACTCAAATGGGACTGTGTGTTCCTGGATACGGATACGCCTTACCTGCTGGTCCGCAGAGCCTGGCATACAGAGAGCAACAGGCCGATCATCATGACGGATCTTAAGACGAAGGCAGCAAGGAGAGACATTGCTATCCCGGAACGTTTGGCTGAATGTCTCAGGGAAGCCAAAGCTGCTTCGACATCAGAGTATGTCATCGCCAACGACAACGGGGAGCCTTTGTCGTATTCACAGTTCAAAAACCTCTGGCGGTTTATCATTGTCCGGACGGCGAAACCCAGGATTGCCAAAAAGAAAGTCGGCGGGAAGTACGTGAAGTATACGCTCTATCCCGAACTTGGCGCGATGGCAAAGAACAATGGCAAGGTCCAGTACGTCCTGGATTTTGAAGTGACGCCTCATCAACTCCGCCACACGTATATCACGAATTTGATCGCTGCCGGTGTTGATCCGAAGACGGTTCAATACCTGGCCGGTCACGAAAACAGCAAGATCACGATGGACATTTACGCGAAGGCAAAATACAACAGGCCGGAGGATGTAGCGCCGGCACTCGCGGATGCCTTTGCCATGTGGAATGCGTAATTCAAAATCAGAGAAATCAGAGCGGGGATCGGGGACAAGCCCAGGATCCTCGCTCTTTCTTTATACGTCAGGGTGACATCCTTGCGAAAGCTTCGGTGTCACATAAGAATGTAATCAGTCCATAACGGATAGAATCTACCAAGGAGGAACATACAATGGAAAACAAACAGGATGTCCAGCCCACCTTCTCACGGGTGATGATCAAGGGGATCCCTTATTACCGGACCCGCATCAAAGATGCAGACGGCAAACGTGTCAGCCTGTATGCCAGAACGGAGAAAGAGCTGGCTGTTAAGCTTGCTATGGCAAGAGGTGTGATAGAAGACGCCAGATTCCGCAAGTACAATCCAACCGTTGCCGAATACACTGAGAAATGGCTGGTCATGCAGTCGGCTCATATTCAGCCCACGACGCTGGAAGGCTATGCCTACGCTGCGAGGAAATACATAATCGAACCGCTTGGCGATATGTATATGTCTGAAGTCACGGCTGATGACATCAAGCTGGCGATGGTGTCGGTTTCAAAGAAATCTGAAGCTGTTTATAGCACCGTGAATATGCTGTTCAAGAGCATTTTCTACTCTGCAGAGTACAGCAACCTGATCGAGGACAATCCCACGAAAAAGCTGAATGCCAAAGGCGGGATTCCCAAAAAAGTCAAGGAACCTTTGACCGATGCTCAGGTCAAAACGCTTCTGGATACGATCCGGGGTCTTCCGCCTTATGTGTTCGTTATGATCGGTCTGTATTCCGGGCTGCGCCGCGAGGAGATCCTCGGCCTACAGTGGGACTGCGTGTTCCTCGATGCTCCCGCGCCCTACATCTCCGTGAGAAGGGCCTGGCACGAGGAAAGCAACAGGCCGGTGATCAATACCGAACTGAAAACAAAGTCTGCCAGAAGGGATGTCCCTATCCCACAGGTTCTTGTGGACTGTCTCAGAGAAGAGAAAGAAAAGTCGATCTCGGAATACGTGATCGCTGACAGCGAAGGGCAGCCGCTTTCCTATTCTCAGTTTGTCCGAATCTGGAACTACATCAAAGTTCGCAGCACCGGGGAAAGGACGCTCTACAAATACGTGAATGGCCAGTCCATCAAAAAGAAGGTTACGCTGGAGCTCGGGCAGAAGTGCAGGAACAAGCCGAGCATTGTTTACACTATCGATTTCCCAGTAACGCCCCACCTGCTGCGCCACACGTATATCACGAATCTGATCCACGCTGGAGTGGATCCCAAGACGGTCCAGCACCTGGCAGGGCATAAGAACAGCAAGGTTACCATGGACATTTACGCAAAGGTGAAGTATAATAAGCCCGAAGAGCTGAGTGCTGTAGTCAATGAGGCGCTTGAAAAGTGAATAGAGGGTTTATATGCTGTTTTGCCCTCTTAGTTAACAGTGGGGCTAACGATAATGCCGGGAAGCTGAAAAGCCTGTAATTACAAGGGATTGAGAGTGTGACGGTGCTTGAGTACGGACTCATCTGTCCGTATAGATCCGATCCGGATATCATCATCGGAGCAAGAAGGATAACGGTCGGATCGTTCCTGTTGCCATACTCGTTAACAAGCATTCTGTACACCTCACCCGATAATTCTGCGCCATGAAAACAGTTCTCAATCTGAGAAAAGAAACTGAGGTTAAATAACTTTAACTTACTTCGTTATTATAATCCATTTTAGGCATAAATCAAGCATGCAAATGGAAAAAGAACTATCAGAATAATTGATTGAGCCCCTCATTCCATGCATCGTTACAGGGAATGAGGGACTTCAAACAGTTAAAGGCTATAGATGGAGAACCATAAAAACAATATTTTTATCTTTCAAGTTTAAAAAGCTTAGCTGTCAGATTGGAAACCGCAATAGAGAGAATGATTCCGATAACGATAACGGCAGGAAGCGACCACGGAGGGCTCATGGCCATCAAGGTATCAGCATACCCGACCGGCATTTCTTCTATAGCGCATTCATAGGTGTATGTCCGATTGAACCATATCTGTCCATAATATCCAAAAGTTGAAAAGCTCATTATGACTGTGCTGATTACATCGCCGGTCCAGATATATTTGAAGGCAGGCCGGATTGCCTCTGCCAATATGGCTATAACAATCAACGGAATTACATGCCAGGCAACTGCGTCTTGAATAACCAGAAGTACCAAAAGCACCGCAAGAACCAGGCATGCTGCTACTCCCGGAGCTTGTACCCGTCTGAATGCAGTGATGGTAATTCCTGAGAGCAGAATCCCTGCCGTGATCTGGTAGCATACAAAGAATACCGGATGAAATGAACCGGTCACGCATACAATTACTGTCGCGACGGCGTACAGCACTGCATATAGCAGCACTCGCAAGGCATTCTTCTTGTTCCATTTGTTCATGATGTGAACCCTCCTTAGTTAATGGTTTGGGTTAGAGTTAACTAACCCTTATAACGAAGAAAGTCCCGATTTCTCGGGATCTTTCTTTGCTACCCTATTATTTTTTAATTTCGAAAATTTCCTTCCAGCCTGGGAAAATTAGTTCACTCACAAAATGCATGTGTGCAAGCGCTTCTTCCCGCGTCATGTCATGCCGGACAATTTCAAAAATCAGATGCACATAAGTCGTCGCAAGGATGTGCCACTGCATATCCGATATGTTCTTGACCGTTTTCCCGGATCTGCACTGAATTTCAGCATACTGTTTGTTGGACGCTGCTTCCCTTTGAATTGCGTCTTCTTCAAAAGACTCGTAGATGGACCCTTTGGAACAACAAATCAGGAGCTTGGCGCCCTCATAGTGGGCAAAAATAAAATCTACCCAATACTTTGCCCAGTCCGCATCAAAAGGATTATAATCGGCATCAGCTTCCATTTGCTCCTGATCCTGCCGAGTCAGCCGATCAAAATCATCCAACGTATCCTTTACAAGATAGTAGAACATGTTCTCTTTGTTCCGGAAATGCTTATATAATCCGGCAGTTGTGATTCCCACCTTTGCAGACACTCTGTTCAACGATGCCTTCTCATAGCCGTAGGTGAGGAATTCCTCTTTCATGTATTGGATGATTTTTGAATTGGTGTTTGCTTTATCTCTTGGCAAGTTCTCTCTCCCGGCAAAAGCCCTGCGTATTAGTTAATGGTATCAACTTACATAAGTTAATCATATTAACCAGAAATTGTCAAGCATTTTTTTAGAGACATCTTTATTCTGCCTCACATACAGTAGGACTGCTCTACTCAATAGGAGTCAACCGTCCGATCAGGACGGTCCGGGCATCCTCGTAAGAATAGGCACAGGTGCTCAGTGTAAGAAATCGGTCAAGTGAAGAAAGATCAATCTCCGGATGAATGACTGATTCGGTCCGAACCCAATCTATCCAGGCGTTTATTTCTGAGAGACTGCTGAATTCATACTGATACGCTTTGGAATGAGCCGACGTTGTGAACCCGGCGAATATATCGACACGGTAGTTACAGGAGGGCGTGTTCAGATACATCACAGGATGCTCTTCCAGATAGCCTGTAACCTGCCAGCAATTCAAGGACGCGAACATGCTGCCATCCCCCATGTGATGGCCATGAAGAATATTGTTGGTGTCACGGAAATCATTGAAGTTTGCAGCCTCCAGAAAGATAGCTCCGTTTGCGCTGGCTTCTCCGTTGACATTATAATTCAGGTAATGCTCATTATCAGAGTGCTGAACGACGGGATAGTTAATGACGGTATCCTGACACCAGATCCAAGCGCAGATCTCCGGATTCAGATTCTTGCGGAGATCCACAAAGTCAACTTTTACAGGAGATGACTCCACAGCCACAGAATTATTCCTGATCTCTTCAGCGTCTGATTCGGTGGAGTTGTCGTCATAGCGCACATATTCCTGACTGATTTCATCATAGGCTTGTTTTGCCTCACTGTAACCATGCTGGATCGTATAGACGCGGTATCCGCTGTAGCCGGCAACACACAGCAGCACCAGGATTACTCCAATGAGTAGAAATCTTCTTATAATCTTCAAGGGGATCCTTCTTTCATAACGAGATGTTGGCCGAATTATAACATCGAGAAACGATGCTGTAAAGTTGACAGAAGTTAAAAACAGCTTTATAATATAGTCCACGATGTAAAAGGCTCAATGGTCGGGCACAAGAATCATCAAGAGAACTTCAGAATCGGCTGGTAATCTATTCCCCTCTCAAGTAGGAACAATTTTCTCTGTTTTACGCGAAATCCTTGAATGATGGCATGATGGTAAGGCGATATGGCGGTAAGGCGACTTGGTGACAAGACATCAAGCTGTTAAAGAAGCAAGGATACAAAACAATATTGACAAAAAGATAAAACACGCATATAATATAAATGCCATAACAACAAAACAAATATGGAATTATTGCGTGGAAAGGAATGAGTCAACATGCGCAGAGTCTTTGCAATTACAAACCAGAAAGGCGGAATCGGAAAAACAACCACAGCCATTGCTGTTGCCAGCATACTCCACAGTCGCGGATTCAAAGTGCTGCTGATCGATGCAGATGCCCAAGGCAATGCCAGCGACACCTTCGGCGCTGAGATCGACAAAGAAGTGACGCTTTATGATGTACTCCTGGAATATGAACGAGTGAAGATCAGCGAGGCGATTCAGCATACCGAGTATGGAGACATCGTTGCCGGAGATCCCCTCCTCCGTCGGGCAGATGCGCTTCTGGCTTCAGACATGGCAGGAGCTTTTCGCCTGAAGGATGCGCTGAAGGACCTTGAAGGCTATGAGTACGTTATCATAGATACGGCACCGGCTTTGGGAGAACTGACGAAGAACGCGTTGATTGCAGCAGATGAGGTTATCGTTCCGGCCTCGGCGGATCGATACTCCATCCAGGGATTGTCCAATATTGTTCAATCCGTTAACGCGATTCAGCGAAGCCAACTGAACCCGGATCTTAGGATTGCGGGAATCGTGTTGGTGGCTTATCCGGTAACAACGAATCTTGGCGCTGAGATTCAAGAAGAGCTTGCTACGATTGCTGAGAAAATCGGAACCCGGGTGTTTATGCCTCCGATTCGGAGAACAATCCGCGTCCAGCAGGCGCATGCGCATCGCATGCCTGTCATTTACTACGACAAGAGCTGCACCGCCGCACGGGATTATATGGCGCTTGTAGATAACCTGTTGGGAGGCGAATAAGATGGCAAAGAATGTGAGCTCCAAACAGGGGCTGTTTGATGATCTGGATTTTGTTCAGCCTTCCGGACTCCCCAAAAGAGCCGACGTGGAGAATCAAACGGCAGGGGCATCGAAAGCAGAGAAGGATATTTGGGGCGAGTGGAAAAGCAAGATGACGGTAAAGAAGTCCGTTTATCTAACAAAGAGAACCGCTGAAGCGTTGGCTTTAAGGCATGCTGGCATGGCGAAAACAGACCGGGATTTTTCCAAAACTGTGAATGCCGCGCTGGAGGAGTATCTTGCAGAAGAGATTGAAGCATTGGAAGGAGCAGGCAGCCATCATTTGGATGACGAAATGGCACGATACAGTCAGGCACTGTCAGTGCTCATGACAAAGAGACTGGAGAAAGAACTTCGATAATTGGGCATCTAAAGCACTGGAAAGAAGAAAAGCACGAGCATGGCATATCATAGTAATCCCAATAGAATAAAGGAAATTGTTCGCAGACGATTGCATGGGGAACCAGTGGCTTCAATTGCGACGGATATGGGGCTGTCCAGAACGTATATCTATAACATCCTTTCACGACTGCCAAAGGCGAGAGAATCCAGCATGAGGGAAAAGGAGAGACTGTTCATTCCACCTTCGGAGGAATTCCAACTTGTGATGGATTATCTTGAGGCGTACCCATCTCAGAAAAAGGTAGAAGAGTTCGGAAAAGATCGAATAGATGAAATGCTGACGGAAATGGTTGCGGAGAAGCATGGCCTTTCTGCGGATCAGGTTTCAGAACTGCTGCGCAGAACCACGGCTCATCATCCAATGGTTTCTCATTTTCCACTCTACAGCAGTATCGAAAGGTGGAAAACAGACAATCTTATCACTATGCGTGAGCTCGCAAGCTCCGCTGGAATGTCAGTTCAGGGGATGAATCAGGTCTTGAATGGATTCCGGCATATGTCGTTGGAGACAGCGAGACGAATACAGAAAAAGAGTGGGCTCAGCCTTTATGAAATATACCTGGACCTTCTCGAACTGGATAAGGAGAGATAGAACCGTGATCGGCAAGAATAAAAGAAAGAGATTCTGGAAAAGCCCTGGGGGGATAGCCCTTGTTGTAATCACTTTGGTTGCGATGATACTGGCAATCGTTGTATTTTCAGCGAAGAAAGAAGCAAAAATCAGAGAGGAGCAACAGCAGAAGGAAAATCCAGAGGCCCGACCTGGTGAAAGCCAAGCAGAGATCATCATTTCTCCTCCGTCTGAAGAAGAGGTCATCATCACAGAAGATGGCAATTTGCCGAGCATGGTGAAATCAAGTGGAACTTACCGGAATGACAAAGTCCTGTCTGTTTCAACGGGATATGGAATGACGTTTTCTGTCGGATTGGCGCAAGACGGGGTAACAGACGCTTTATATCTTAATCCGCACTTTGAATATGCTTATGCAGGCAATCCGGATGAGGCATATGGTTATCTAATGCGGACAGAACGTGTGCCCCTGGAATACGCGGAATCTTCTGTCTCTCCAGCCTGGTCCACCAAGTACAATGGCTTGACAGACTTTGCGATATTGGGAAGAACCTATGACAAGGTTGTTTCCGCATCGGCAAGGGATCCATCCAACTATGGAGTAAGATGGATGGACAGCCCAGCCTACGGAGGCGCAGATAACGCCGGAGATACATTGCGAATCCTTATTATTAGACTTTCAGACGGAATGCTGATGGGTTCAGTGGAAACAGAAGTTTTCTTTGACACGCATACAAAAGCATACAGTCTTGAAAACCTGACGAACAGCGATGTCGCTTTTACGGAAGAGCTGAATGCGGCACAGCGTGAGATGCTGATCGCTGAAGCTGTACAGTATCTGACTAATGGCAACGATCAGATGACACTGGGTGTGACGAAGGAAGAACTGGAGTCTCAGAACCTGTCCACTATCGTCGAAAATAGCCAACGCGTCTACTACAACAGACTTTTTGATGCCGATGGGAATGCTGCTGCGGCAGGAAGATTCAGCAACTGTGACATCTATGCTGTGAATATCAACTGTGATGGATATGGATTCTTCACGGTATACTTTGCTCCGGAACCGCAGGCAAACGGACTTGCGGCTCGTACCCTGAGCGATAGCAATGAGTTGAAGTTGGTGTTGATAGGATATGACGCGTTTGCTCCATTCACCGTAGAGACTTTCAACAGTTTCCTGTTCCCAGAGGACATCGAACTGTTTGGCGCAGAGAATTATTAAGGAGGAAAATCATGGCTGTGCTGATCCAAGATGATGCCCAGCTTAGGGCACTGGAAGAGATTAATCAAATGCTGGAAGAGTTGAGAGACTTAAATCTGGCAATAGAGTCCCAAGAAGCTTATTCCATACGTGTCAACAGAAAACGGAGTATTGTGATCGACGAGAACCTGTCCGGAAGAGTTGAAACAGTTCTCCGGATCCAGCGATCGCGCCGCGCTAAAGAAATCACGGCAAAAGCGGCAAAATATCGGATATCATTGGATGAAAACGAAAAACAGCTTCTGGATGAAGGAAATGCCTCGGTTCCACAGGAAGAATAAAAAGAAAAGGGTGCAGCTTCGGCTGCACCTGTTTCGTGGTTGTTGGATTAATCTGTGGCAAAGACAATACCGGTAGACAGCAGGATATATCCCAGCAGTGATTGGTCAGCGTCACGGTCAAAGTAGATGATGTACATTGCACCCACGACAAATTCTTCCCGATTTCGTTTGTTTGGAACAGTGAACTTGTAGTATATAAAACCATCGTCATCAGATTGCGCCGCAAAAGTTACGGTGAAACGATCTCTGTAAAAGGAAGGCCTGACACCGGTACATGTTGCGGTTACTTCGATAATCCTGCCACTGCTATATCTCCTTGACACAGTAGCGCCCTTCCAGAGGAAGAAGACAGCAAATAGAGCACCTAACAGAGTCGGCGTCCACTCATGAACGTATACTGAAAAGGCTGTTCCGAGAACAAGAACAGCAACGGAAACAAAAAAATTTTTATTTCGGTAGTTTACAAGTTGCGTTGGAAGAGGTAAAATAGCATCAATTCTTGATTGTTTTTCTGATTTGTCAACTGATTCGTTGTTGAGAGTGGAGAAGTTTTCAAATTGAATAGAATCAAATTTAGCCTGATTATTTGGCATGTTTTTCACTTCTTTCGCTGTAGCATTGTTGCAATTATATATAGGGTTTTATGTCATGTCAAAAAAACAGGATCTAAGAACATTTTTTAGGAGGTCCCATGAACACCAAAGAAAAAGAGACTTCTTTACATCGAGTGTCCAAGGAAGACGAAGAACTGATCTATCATATGATAGACAGCGAATTGAGCGTCGCTCCAAATGACAACGCGCAGACCCGAAGGGATAAGGAGCGCAAACGTGAGGCGTTTGAGGCTTTCAAACTGAAAATAACTCCGCTTCTGAATGATAAACCCAGTCCGAAAGGTCCGAAACGTCTTTGTTATGAAAACCTTCCGGAGCTTCTTGATATAACAGGACTGAACTATCTGGATCTCCTGAAGTACGTCTCAAAAAATCCTGATGGGGTGGTGATCAAGCCGCGGTGGGCATCTGAAGTTGAAGCTGCCATGTGCTCCTATTGCGATATGCTGTCTCCGGATCGCCGGGAAAAGGTTCTTGCGCTGATTCGTCGGATCCTTGCGCCTGTATTTGAAAACAGCGATTTTGAATCCATGACGCCAACCTTGAGACTCTTCAAGGCCAATGCTATCCGATCCTACTGCATTGCGGAAACGAAGCGTCAGACAAAGGAATTGGGAGTTTACGACATCTACCGCAGACGACTGGTACCCTACAGCTTTAACGCGGTGGAGCTGAACATGGTTTCCTTTATGTCAATCAGCTTTGATGTTTCACCCCACTGGCTGCTGGGACTGGATGAGTCTCAAACTGTATTGGCCGCAAACGGAGAGACTGAGACAATTATGGATCTCTTCTGTTTCCTGCCGGAGGGGCGGAAGCAGATGATTCTTCAGGCTGTACAAACCGCGATTGAAAAAGGAGGCGCCGCATGAAAGCCAGCGTAATGAATCAGATTTATGCAACGCCTCTCACATATCCCTATTTTGATGAACAGGCATTGCGGGCTGTCGAGCCGATGGATGTTCGCTTCAGAATATCAACGTTGGAAGTAACCGAGAAAATCGCGGAAGAGTACGGTTTCTCACTGGATCGGGTTCCGGAAATGCTTCTGGCGCAGTTCCAGGCGGGGCGGCATATTACTCAGAAGATGAAATCCATCGGATTGAGCAGTGTGGCAGCGGCCGAAATGTCCGGAATGAACAAAACCATGCTCTCCAAGTACTTTCAAGGGAAACGGCCTTTCAGCCCGAGTGCGGCGGTAATTACCCCCTTTGCATACAATGTGATGCATGAATCCTGCCACAAGCTTATGTTTGGTGCCGAAGGGGAAATTATGCTCCCGTCGGTTTATGCCGAGATGGCGAGGGCAATGGCAAAGATCCCGGCAGAAGAGAAAGAAGCACTTCTCCGGAAAGCAAAGACGCAGATGGCTCTTTATGAAAAGCAAAACCCGAGAGACATCGCAAATGCACCGCATCGTGACCTCTCAGAAATGATTGGTGAAAGAATCTTTGAGCTGAGCGATGATAAGGGCACACAGAGCTATCAACTGTTCGGACAGGAGACGCCCTACGGCGTTCGGAACTATATTCGCCAGTTCATTATTGAAGATTTCAAGCGTGAGAGTCCCCGAATGAGCCTTTTGATGTACCTCGCTTTCGAGACAGGTCTCGCTCTTGATTACTTCGTTGCAGAAGACTTCACCAAAATGGTACCCTGTTTCTATAAGTCGGGAGATGAAGTCCGGGAACTGAAGGATCAGACAGCGCTGAATGTGATCGGCATCTGCGCGGCTCTTCCTGCAGAAGTGAGGAGCAAACTCATAGGTGAAGTCATTGGCGCAGGTCTTGGCGCAGAGTTTCAAAGCTGAAATACAGCTTTATACAGAGAGCTGAACCATTTCGGTTTCAGCTCTTTTTCGTTAACCGTACCGAAAATTGACATTTAGAAAAACAAAACATATAATATTGTAAAGTTATCGGAATTAGTTTCACGGTGGAAAAATGCCGCCGGAAACTTGCCGTTTATATATAAAGCTACTCTTTGTTACGAGCCAGATTGATCGAAGGAACGATGAGTCTGGCTCTTTCTATATCTATTTTGAAAAAAGATTTGGAGGAGAAAAAAACAATGGCAACTTCACGAGTAGACAGCTATGCGTTCTTTAAGAATCAAGAGGGATGGAAGGCGGAAAACCGTCCGATTCCCTACAACAGCTGGGCAAATTCAACGAACTCTGACTTCTGCTCCAGCTATAACACCAGCAACTCACATATGCCGACAAAGCTCAACGCGTTCTGCATTCGGGCGCTGCTCAGCATCGTTGACCGAAAAAACGCAGAGATCGGGATTTGCAGGATCACATCAGGAAGCTATGCTTCGCAGTGGGCACGTCCTGACGGGACAGTGATTCTGGCTTCTGCGCAGGCAAACGGCGCGTTAACCGCAGCTATCCGTGAACAGACCGGGCGGCATAAGACCGTCCCAGGACTTGGAAACAAAGATACCAATTTTGATCCATCCTCCATTCTGGCATTGTTTATCCTGATTGAGGCGGACAGATCCAGAGCGAACGGCAATGATCGCTCTATTACTTGGGAAATGATAGAGGGTTGCCGCAAGGAGTTCGAATCGACCGGTGTAATGCCGGAAGATGTGGTCAACAGAGTAAACGATGCTCTGTATTATGGCCTGACCTATGAGAACGGGATACCCTGTGGCCTGAAGAATGGTAATATCAGCCATCTCACAACACGCAGGATTGACGCCAACGAGTTTGCCTCAGCGGAGGTAATCTGCGGAAATCCTGATATTCTGGTTCCAGCTGGCGTTCCTATGACAGCAACTGCTGGAAAAAACGACATCGCATCCGCAAAAGCGGAGTTTGCCGATTATGCTGCCAGTAGGGTCTGGACAGCGGAGGAAGAGGACCTGATCCCGGTTTTCCCGGAGGAGATGCCTGTTCCGGCGGAGGTCATGACTTTTGCGAGGCGGTTTGTGAAGAGCAGAGAATTCAAGGCTCCTATCAACAACATGTGCTGGCGCGGCGGAACAGGTTTCGGTAAATCCACAGGGGCTGAGATACTGGCCTGCATCCTGCATACGCCGTTTGTGCGCATTACCTGCAGCAGCCAGACGGAACTGAATGACTTCCTAAGCCAGTTTGTTCCCAATCCGGATACAGACAGCGGCGCATTAGCGGCAAGCCTGCCAACATTTGAGGAAATCAAGATGGATCCTGTCGGTGCCTATGAAGTGCTGACGGGCAAGATTGATGAAAGCATCGAAGCCGACGCAGTGATGAAAGCCAGGGATGAGGCTCTGGTGGCTCGCAGCAATGCGTCCCATTTCAAGCTCGTAGTCTCACCTTTTGTTACTGCGCTGGAAAAAGGCTGGATTGTGGAACCGTCCGAGTTTGGCCGGATCCGTGACTCTGCCACACTGGTCGGACTCAACAACTTTGATAAGCCCGGATCTCGGATTCCGTTGCCTACGGGCGGATATGTGCGGCGTCACCATGACGCCATGGTACTTTGGACGGATAATGTCGGGTACAATTCCAGCCGGCCCGTTGATCCTTCGTTTATGCGGCGTATGGATTTCGTCATTGATTCTTATGAGCTCCCCAGGGAGCGTGCACTGGAACGAATCAAACTCAACACCGGATTTGACGATGATCAGTTGCTGGACGAGATGTACCAGGTCTGGGAAGCAATCAAGAAATACTGCAAAGATCGGGACATCACCGAGGGCGATATCTCAATTGTAGAACTGGAACGTTGGGTCCAGCTTGTGATGATTGAGGGAGAATCGGCGATTACGGATACCTGCAGAGAAGCGGTGGTGAGCAAAGCCTGCTCCGATCCGGAAACCTTGCAGGAAATCATGGATGGCTGCGTCGCAACAACGATGGCAGCCCTGACAACGTCAATTTAAGAAGGAGGAGTAAGATTATGGGCTTTGACCCTGCAATAAGAGCAAAGGTGCGAAAACTCGCATTGGATAAGAAGAGTAAACTGACTGCCAGGGATGTGCTGATGAGCGAAGAACTCAAGAGCTACCTCAGCAGTCTTGCTGTTTCTATGGGAAACGGAGCGGGAGAGACGACCACAATCATTGTAGATGACGGAGGGCCGGACGCTCCGTCCGGGTATACAAACGGCACTCGGATGTATCTTAATTGCACGTCGCATAAGCTCGACTACTTTGATAATCTCGAAGGAAAATTCCTTGGATTCATGGGAACCTTTTTCCACGAGAAAGCACATGATCTGTTCAATGATTTCAATGAGTTCCGAAATGCAATGAGGTACATTGACTCCGGCCATTTCTATGGAGAGAAGCCCCGGAATATGAACGCCAAGCAGGAAGCTGACTGGACGGATATGGAGGATGCCCTGCAGGCTCCGCACACAAGGCAGATTTTCCAGACGGTCTTCAAAGATCTCGATAACATCATCGCGGACCGACACGATGAAGACAGCCTGATCGATGCCTACGGGGCGTTTGTCGGGGAGAGCTTATATCTCTCCCGCCAGGCGAAGCAAGCCGATGCCGACTTCTTTGAATCGGAAGTTCACAAGGTCAATACCGGCGAGCAGGATGAACTCGTCTTCATGACGAACAATATGTTTCAACTCTGCCTGTTTGACGAGGTGCTTGCACGCAGTCAGAAGACGGTAGAAACCAGTGACTACTGGCAAAGCATTGAGAAGATTCAGGAGCATGCGCGGATTGCCTGCGCGACAGACGACATCAGCAGAAGATTCAGTGAGATGAACTGGATGCTCCTGTACTTCTGGCCCTATATTCGAAATGCAATCCAGAAACTTCAGGATCAAAAGAATCAGCAGCAGGGATCTTCAGCAACCCAGCAGAATCCGAATGGTTCCGGTTCCGGGAATGATCAAAACCAGAACACTCAGGGCAATCAGGGCTCACAGCTACAAAGCGGGCAAGGTGGAAACAACCAGCAGCCGACCTCATCTATTTCGGCGGACGACGTTCAGCAGCTGCTGAATGCTTTGAACAAAGGAACAGGAAATCTCGGTAGCAATCCTGCCCCTCAGAATCACCATTCATCGGATATCGCCATTACACGCCGTGCCAACGAACGAAACGGCAAGGTTCCGGAAAAGAATCAGGCCGGAGCGAAGGCCGCGACGGACGCGATGTCCAAGCAGGGCAAAGAAGCGGTTTACCAGGCACTGAACTCCATTACCAGTGAAATTGCTCAAAACCAGGCGGAGGATGAGCTGGAAGGCGAAGCTTCAGCTGTTTTGGTTGACGCGGTAACGGCAGTGAATGATGCCGGCTCGCATAAGGGGATCAAGATCAACACGGATCGTGTCCTTGGTGTAACGGCGTCAGACGTGAACAACTACAATATGATTATGGAAGAGCTCAGGCCCGTATCCCGCAGACTTCAAAAACAGATGCTGGATGCACTGAGAGATCTGAAAGACGGTTATGTCCAGAGACATAAGCAATTTGGAAGGACAATCATCCCATCCGACGCCTACAGGCCGGATCAGCGGTTCTTCGCCAACAAAAAGCTTCCGCAGGATCTGCCGGATATGGCTTTGTCGGTGTTGGTGGATCACTCGGGGTCTATGGGCGGAAATCGCATTGAATCCGCAATGAAGGCGTCGCTCCTGCTCCATGATTTCTGTACCGGCCTGAATATCCCGATCGCGGTAGCCGGCCACAATGCTGAGAGAGGGGTCTGCGTAAACTATTATATCTATGCGGATTATGAGCAGATCAGCAACAAGGATCGATATCGGGCGGCAAGAATGGCCGCGGCACTGACCAAAATGCGGGCAAACAACTGCAACCGGGATGGAGCGGCGCTGACGATTTCCGCTAAGCTTCTTGAGAAGCGCCAGGAGGAGGTCCGTCTGCTGATTATCATCTCAGACGGTCGCCCGAATGATGAAGGCTATGGCGGAGAGGAAGCAGCAAAAGACATACAGAACATTGTAAAGCAGTGTAAACAGAGAGGAATTGAGGTCCTGGCCTGCGCCATCGGAGACGACAAAGAGAACATCGCCGCAATCTACGGGGATTCTTTTATCGACATTACCGATCTAAGCAAGCTGCCGAAAACTCTGGTTGACATTGTAAAGAAAAGAATTATCAATTCGGCTTTTTAAGGAGGGTATGACGTGGAAGTTAGGACAAGAGATCCGGGAGGCTCTGTTGACCGCATCTATGGAACCATTGCCAAAGCTGCCAGCAAAAACAAGTTTCTTGATTTCAGAAATGCCCTGACATTGGCTTTCCTTGAGGATTATGCCAATCTGCAGGGAATCGGCGGCGGAAAGCACGCTCCGACAAGCGGAATCAAGCTCCTGATTCAGGACAATTCCAATGGAAGCCAGAAAGCGCAGGCGATTGTCCCGTGCTTTTTGATCGACAAGATGCTGGAGGTTTGCCGCAGAAACGCGGTTGACTTGGAGTATGACGGAACAACGGTGGCCTTCCAGGTGGATCGTATCTATAAATCCTTCTTTGAACTGGTAAAGGGCGTGAAATCTGCCTGTGGACGCATCCTCAAACAGAGTGGGCATCCGAAGGGTCCCCTCGCGGACTTCGGCAATGCAGCCAGGGGAGCTGAAACGGTCTATACAGACTATCAGAAGTTTCCGGCGACAGCCTATGGAAAACCCTACGCCGACTTCAGCTATCGGCAGGAACGGGTAAACCCCTACTCCAGATCCAATGACGGTTTTGTTCGTGTTTCTGTGATTTCAATCCAGAGGAAGCAGTTCAATGCCAAGAATGAAGTGATGAAATCCCCCTGGTCTGTAAACATCTCCAATTTTGAAGCAGCCCCCAATGAACAGAAAAACGGAACGACATCTTATAGGAGCAACACCAAACGCAATGAGGTCAATCTGTTTATCCAGATCTCGGACGACGATATGTGGCGATGCTGCTATGCGGTTTCCCACTTCATCACGGCATGGGAAATGGCTTATGGGATCCCACTGATTCAAAGCGGTGTTGCGGCATATGAATATCAGCAGAACAGCTACAGACAGAGCCAAAAGCAGGCTTCGGCCGGACAGCAGGGGTATCAGCCACCCAATAACACAGGCGCCAGCAGTTGGTGAATGATGGGAAAGAAAGGAACAAATACATGAGCAATATGGAAAGTATGGAAGTAATGCAGGCCGTCAGCACCACGGATATGACTGTCGGCGCTGATTATGTCCTACGGAAATGCTCTTTTGAACCCAAAGAGCATCTGATCAATTTGGAAAATGATCCAAACAAAAACCCTCGTTTATATCTGACGGTGGAATGGCGTGTGTACTGGTTCCAGATCTGGTGTCAGGAAAACGGAAAAGCCTGTTTGATTGAAGAGCGGCCGGTGGAAATTGTCCCCGGTACCAATTTCATTCAAAGCTGCTGTACAGTCTATATTGACGGAGAAGCAGTTGGCCATGGAATTGGAGGCATCAATCTCAACGGAAGCAAAGGCGGAGATTACTGCATTCAGAGCTGCGCAACGATTGCCAAAGGCCGCGCGCTGGCTAACGCTGGCTTTGGGTCTGTGTTTTCAAGCGCCCTTGACAGCGAGAACGGAGCAGATATCCCCTGCGACGGAGGCATGGGCACAGATTTCTTTGTGTTCAGCCCGCAGTGGCTTGGGCCAACTGCCGGAAATCCGATCACCGGGGGCTTTCAGACGACGCCTCCCGCTGTGCCAGCTAAGCCTGACTCGACTCCTCAGCCCAGCACGCCGGCATTTACTCCGGCCTTTGTGGATCAGCCCGTAAGGCAGGCAACGACAGTCCCGGAAACGGGAAACGCGCCTAAAACACGGGAAGAAGCACTGACATTTATTGTTCCCATGAAGGGAGAATGGTTTGGACATCCTCTCGGAGAGGTCTTAGCCAAGAGGCCCAAGGATGTGCGTTTCTATGCCACATGCAGAAATGCGGATCTGAAAGCAGCGGCAAAGCTGGTACTCAATCAGTAAGGAGGGCTTGAACATGGCCCAGTTTAGTATCCCCATTGAAGATATTGTAGATTTGCTGGGTCTTGAAAGAAGTCCAAAAAGCCATCCGGGCGCCAGAAGCATCAAGGTTCATTGTCCTTTTTGCGGCCACCGGGGGTATACAATGGATGTAGATTTGGTGAACTGTGTTTATCACTGCTTCCATTGTCCGGATGATATGCAGCGGAATAACGGCGCACTCGACTTATACAGCCGAGTGCGCCTGGGAGTTCCGTCTTATCAATTGGATCGGAAAAAGGTTTTTCACCAACTCTGCGAGGAACTCGGAAGCAAAAGCCCTCAAGTCTGCAAGACCAGGGAAACATCTGTCAAAGACAGAAACATCTATCCGGCAGAAGACAAAACGCTGAATGAAGCATACTCTGCTTTGCTTCAACTACCGTATTTGAAGCTGTCACGAAAACACGCAGAAAATCTGATGGCAAGAGGTCTGCCTGAAAAGGTAGCCTATCAAGGTAAGTTCGCTACGCTCCCGCCAAGTTATATGGTGGTAAAAGATCATCCGGATGGGAAAGCGGTCTCTGACTGGTATTGGTCGAATGACATCGAAACAATCCGTAAAGAGTCGCCGGCCCTTTCCATTTATCGGTGGAGAGATGTGGTTGCGGGTATCCTGATTGCGGGAGATCTCACCCGTCAGGGCGTGAACCTAAAAGGAGTGCCAGGATTCTATCGGATTGCTCCCGAAAAGTGGGCGTTTCGCTATGATACTGGGATGCTGATCCCAACCATATCGTATGAGGGAAACATCGTCGGCATACAAACCCGGCGCGATACTCTTGGCAAGAACGGTCTACGGTATATGACTTTGTCATCCAAAGGCCTGCCGGAAGGCCCCACTGTGAGGATCGCGAGGACACACGTGATCCACAGCAGGAAGAGTATTTCCGGGAGAACAAAGGTTTATGTTACGGAAGGTCCTCTGAAGGCAAATGTGATTCTCTGGTATCTGACAAGGGATAAGCAGGCAGATGTTGCGGTGATTGCTCTGCAGGGAGTGAAGAATACAAAGGAGATTCCCGAGATTGCCGCAAAGCTCCGAAAAGCTGGAGTTCGCACCGTGTATTCCGCTTTTGACATGGATAAATGCGGAAACCTTGCGGTTGCAGAGGCAGACAGAGTGTTGCGGAAGCTCTTTCGTGCAGAACAAATCCGGGTGGATACAATTGTCTGGGATCCGGAATTCGCGAGGGAAAAGAAAGCAGAACTGCTCACCCTGACAAATGCCAATCAGATCCCATTTGTGTCGTCCGGAAATGATTTCGTGGATATCGGGAAACTTGCTCAGATCCTTACAAATCAGCATATAGAATATAATGTTCAGTATGTTGACGGAAAGAGGATCAAGAACCATTGGAGGTCGGAAACCAAGGGATATGACGACTATTTGCATAGCCTTGCTGCGGGAATTTACAGTCGAAACAAACTGTAATTTTAGCTATGACAGGAATCGGCAACAATCTATGTAGCACTGTTTATCTCGCTATGAGACAAAATTTCCAAAACAGCAAAAAAAGAATGGTTTTGGAAAATTTAGCCTGAAAAACTGATAAGATAGAATTCTGTAATAAGAACGCTTTCAATTTGAGGCGTTCTTTTTTATAGGAATGTTCTTAAACTGTGAAAAGTTGACATTTAACAAAATACAATATAGAATTTACATGCGATTTGATTATGCGAAAAAGCATATCAACCAAGTCCAAGAGTAAATGGCCTTTAAGCTTTAGCCATTTTGAAATGTTTCGACAGGAGCGGAAAGGAGAAAAGATGAAGGAAACGATGTTGAAGTTGGATAGTCTTCAGAAATCGGAAAGAGGAAACCTTAAGTGGATTGCGCCAATCATGACAGGTATTTACTGCTCTGTGATTACCGCAATGCCGGCACTTGCAAACTCTCAGACCATTATTCAGGGAATTAACAAGGGAACTGAGCAGGTCTGGAGAATTCTGATAGCCATTGTTGCGCCTATCGGAGCAGTGGCACTGGCGCTCCAGGTTATCAAAATTATCTGGGGTGGTGCAAGAGCTGCAGAGGAAGCCAAAAGCGCGGCAATCAAGATTATCGTTGCTATTGCCGTTGTGCTTATGGCGCCCGCCATTGTATCTGCTGTGAGAAGCTGGTTCACAGCTGCATCATGGAGCTTCAGCTGATTTTTAATATCCAATATGAACGCCCACCTCTCCACGGGTGGGCATTTTTAGATTGAGTTGTGAAAGGAGCACGGAACAATGAAAAACTTCAAATGGGTTTCTGATCAGCGCATAAGAGAAGCGCTGGCAGTTTTTCTGACAGTTTTTGCTGCCTTTGTGCTGACGGCAGGGTTTTCAGAGCATTGTTATGCGTCGGGGTTTAATGGTGAGGAATCAAATGTGGGCAGCATCATCCAAACCATGGCTCTTGGTGGCGGAGCGGTAGGACTTGCCTGGTCTGGACTTGAATTTGCCTACGGGGATGAACAGAAATCCGCCAAAGCAAGGTCTCGCATGATCATCATTCTCATTGCAACGGCTGCGGTATTTGCGCTCCCGGCAGTGATCCGAAGCGCTCAAAGCCTCTTTCAGGCTGGCGCCTGGTCTCCTGATCATCTTACCACCAAATAACCAAGTAGCCATGTAATCAAGTAGTCAAGTAATCAAGAGGAGAAAGCGACATGCTGGCAAGTATTGTTCAGTCCCTGTCCAGCGCTCTGGGAGATGTGCTGGAAGGCTTTATGACGATGTTTCTGGAAGCATTGGACATGAATCTGTCCTCATTCCTTGATGTGTTTCCTCTGCTTTCAACGTTTTATACCTATCTCAGAAGCTTTTCCGTTGCTCTGACAGCGATAATTGCCGGGAAAGCATTGGCAACCTTCTGGTTCGGATCAATTGATAACAGCGTAAAAGACAATCCTCTAATGATCCTGATGAAGACTTTCTTTGCCGTTGCTGCAGTTTACTGGGGTGGTTATGTGCTGGAATACATCGTCCATCTGGGGTCTATTCCCTATAATCAATTTCTGAATATCGAAGCGGTTACAGAAGGAAAAGTCTATTTCAAGGAATTTATAACAGGTTTCTTTGGCTTCGCGACAGCTTCGATCGCGAGCTGGAGTAATCTGGCGAAAGGGCTTTGCGAGATTTTCCTCCTGATCGTAATTTCATGGAATCTATTCAAGCTTGTCGTTGAAATCTGCGAGCGCTGGCTGATGGTTGGGGTTTTGGTTTACACCTCGCCGCTGGTATACTGTACTATCCCATCAAGCGATACTTCCGGTATATTCAGAAAATGGGTCAGCATGTTCGTTGGATCTGTGATTCAGATGTCCCTCTCGGTCATGTTTTTGAAACTCATCCTATCCGGGTTTAACGCTGGCAGCTCAAATTACGTGATCAAGCTCCTCATGATCCTTGCAATGTGCAAGATAGCCCAACGTGTTGACTCATATCTTCAGCAGCTTGGCGTTGGCGTAGCCACCACGGGCGGTAATATGGTGGATGACCTGATTGCCGGAGCGCAGGGACTCAGTCGGCTTGCCGGTCGTATGGGAGGAGGAAAAGGCGAGAACGGAGGCAGCAAAGGAAGCATTCTGGGCAGCTATGCCGGAAGAACAAACCTCGGCGCGGGTATCAATGCTGCAGCTTCGGCTTTCCGATCTGGGGCAAGCGTCCGCGATGCAGCCAAAGCCGGTGTAAAAGGCGCGGCCGATAATCTGGCTCATAAATCTCCAGCCGGACGCGCGGTTTCCGCGGCGTGGGCGGCACATAAGGCCAACCAGGCACAGAAGCAGAGTAGCGGGGTATCGGAAAAAGCAAAAGTTGCGGGAAAGCTTCCGGATAAAGCGGGCACGATGCTTCCCAGCTCGAAAAAAGCCGATACACAAAAATCGTCGGGTAATCCTGTGTATACTTCAAGCTCGGCAAAACAAACCGGGAATACCAAAACCAGCAGCGGCGCGGTTGATCCGAGAGCGACAGCAGCGAAAACGTCCGAACAATCGAAAACAGCGTCCGAGGGACGTAAAGAGACGGATTCAAAGACCGCGACTCAGTATCGTTCTCCCTGGCGAGAAGCGAGAAAAGGCTTTATGGCAGGTTCCGCGAATATGCTTGGTCTGAATAGTGATCAGCCACAATATACACAGGATGAGCTGAGGGCTTCAGAAAACAACGCTCGGGCAAATGCGGCGGCTGTTGCGGATGAAGCGCAGGAATACCAGAGCGGCGGCGCCGTCATGCCGGATGAGCTTCGGGAAGACGCAAGGCAGATTCAGGAGGGAAAAGGTTCAGCTCGCCGCATGAACTTTAATGAGAATTACAAAGAATACGGGATCAGGAACGAAGACGGCAAAGTATTGGAACTCAACGGAGATGATGATATTCAGGCGTCTATCCCGGCAGCTGCCGCCGGTGTTGGCCTCAACAGTAAGGAAACTCGGGATGGTAATGGCCAACTGACAATGACAGATCGATGTGGCGGCCGTGCGGTTTCCGACTATATGGCGCAGGCGGTCAGCCAGGAAGACGCAAATGCTGACGGGTCCAGAAACTATGCTGTGTCAATGCCTGCAAAGCAGGCTTACATTGAGAAAGGTCTGGATGAGGATGCCTACCGGACCAAGGGAAAGGAGAAGGCGGACGCAGTGCAGCGTGAAGATGCACAGAGAATCAGCAGCTATGAAGGTTCTATGCCCGAGACAAAGATGGCAAGGGCAACCGCACAGTCCGCAAAAGCCAGCATGGAAGTCCTGAAGCAGGCGGGCGCAGCTCCGGAGCAGCTTCATGCCGCTGAACAGGCATATGAAGGAGCAAAACAGTCCCTTCATGATACAGCAGTTATGGCTGGAGAGAAGAAAGTCCATGAAGCGCGACAGAAACTGGACAATCTGGAGCGGAACGGTGTTGACCACGGATCGAAGGAATACCGTGATGCTGCAGCTGAATACAAACAGCGACAGGAAGCTTTTGCAGGATATCAGGAATCTTATCGCCGTGCCAATACACCAGGAGCTTATGATAAATTGAGGCAGACCGCGGCAGATGAGGCCAGAGCAAATGATGTTGTCAAGCTTTCAGACAGCTATGACGCCATTCAGTCTCAGGCACGCGGACTTCTGGATGAGACGATTCGTACCGCGGATGTTTTCTCAAAGGCACGTGCGCTGAATAATCCCAACTTCATTCCTGCAGATATCCCGCAGACCAGACAGATGGCATATGACGTGTTCAAAGACGCAATCACTGACATGAGACCGGGAACAGGATTCAGCAGAGTGAGTATCAGCGATCTTCCGAACAACAGCGACAATCCGGGCAACTTTGAAAACCAGGGTGGACGTGAAATCGCTGTGACATACACAAAGCTGGACGGAAGCACAGGAACCAGAACCTTCCTGAACGGAAAAGGTACCTCTGCGCTTCCCGGCAGTATCACGTCACAGTTCTCAGTGTTCAAGTCAGCTGATGGCCGGCATTGGCTTACGGATGATCCGGAGGGACAAAACAGGACTGCGCCTGCGTCCGGACGACAGGTAAGGGAGCCAAGCCTAATTACGAACATTTTCACTTCGATAAAGAAAAAGCCCCGTAGACGTTGACTTTTTGATAAAACACGACACAGGGATGGGTGATTTGGTCGATTGCCCATCCTTATGTTTTTCCAAGAACAGCGTTCTTAGAGGCAGAGACGTTGCTTTCAAAATGGGTGAATACTATAATAAAAATGGCATTAAGAAAAAACTAATATATAAAATAGAAAAGGAGGAAGCAAGTGGCAAATAACTATTGCGGCACTTCAGACGAGCTCGCGGGAGGGGCAAAAGCCGGGGTCAAAGTAGCAAAACAGGCAGCCAGCACGGTGAAGCATACAGCCGCTGCAGCAGGAAAAGCAGCGTCGGGGAATCTGGCGGGAGCCGCAGTGGAGCTGGCAAAGGATAAAACATGGCGTATGATTGCGCTCTTTCTTGCCATTGTGATCCTCTTTTCTCTGTTTTGCGCGATTTTTCTGTTTCCCATGGCATTGTATGAAGCGGTTGCAAAACTGGCGGAAGAATGGAAAGTGGAGTATTACTCCGGGACCAGCGGCAGGTTTGTCAGCTTTTTGAAAGCGACAGGAACGGTGATCTGGAACGCAATAAAAGGTCAAAGCTCCGGAGACGGAGATACCGATCAGGCGACAGACTCAGATTTGGCGATTGTGGACAGTGAGGCGGATTTGGCAAGCGTTTACTCCAGAAAGATTCAGGCAGCCAAGGACAAGGTAACCGCGCGGCAAAAGCAGGTCATCGATGTTATCAACCGGGACGCCAATGGCGGACAGATCAGCGGCATCATGTATGGGCGGTATATTTCTGCCTACACAGCCAACGGCTATGAGCATGACATTCAGTATGTTCCGGGAACAAACCAAATCCGGTCATCCATGGTCAATGTATATGACGGGACGCAGGTCGTTGCGATGAACCGAACGATTAAAGACGTAGAGGCGCTGCAACTTCTGTGCCTGCATACAGCTCAAAAGAACGGTGACCTTGCGAATATCAAGCTCAGCGGATTTATGAAATGGCTTGGTTATAACGGGGCGGATAACAGGCGTATCTGTTTCCCGCTCGGTGAGAACAAAGGAATTCAGTATTCCATGAGGTCCTGGACTGGAGGCTTTCTTCCACAGTATTTGGAGGATGAAGCGGCAGCTCAGGGAAAGACCGAGGAATATGAAAAGAAGTATGGCGCCGCTATAACGGACATGCTCATTCAGGTGGACTGTCCAAATCTGTACAGTATCCGGCCACAGGAGACGGAAGAACTGAAATACGATGCCGGTACCGCAACGCGCACGGTTAAGGATTACAGCAAGCCGATATACGGAGCCTCTTCCGGTGATATTTACCCAGCCTATCTGAGAGATAAACGCCCCAGTGATTATTACTCGACCTGGTTCAATAACGGATATCGCTATGTCGAGGGGGTGTATTGCGAAGGCCGCTACGGGAACTACCTGTATTCAAATGTTGGATGGACACTTTCTTATCAAAACGGGGCAAGAGCTCTGGTCCGAACATCCGCAAACCCGAAGCAAACCGGGCCGATCATTGGATATGAGGATAAAGAGATCGAGTATCAATACGACATTACCTATATCCATGTGAAATATGTAATAAGCGTCACGGTGAGCTGTCGAAATATCAACAGCCTGCTCGACATGGTTGGCCTTTGGGAAGGACTCCTGCCGGAAGATGAAGCAAAATACAACGGAATCTATATCAGAGAGGGCGCGGCATGATAAAGAGGAAAGTTGCTCTGTCCACTGCCTGTGCCGTGCTGCTCTTGTTGGCATTTCCACTTGAAGCCTATGCGGATCTCTTCGCTTTTTCTTCGAAAACAGACAGTGTTCTGGAATCATTTGTAGCGGAGTATGGATGGGATCGAGAGAAAATTGATGCGTCAGACTGGATCGGGGCAGATGGAAAATCAAAGTTTTCCCGGGCGGCTGGCCATCAGAAGGAATATTACGAGGATCTCTTCCGGGAAAGCAAGGAATACTGCGTGGAGCACAACCTGATAACAGTGTCAAACGCGGGCGGAGCGGGCGGATTCAATATAGCCGCGATTGCGAGAGCGGAAGTTGACGCTCCGGACAGCATGGAGATCCCACTGGGATCAAACCGAACGAAATATAATGATTGGTTTTACAACCGTGCGGGAGCGGAAGCGCCATGGTGCGCTATTTTCGTCAGTTGGTGTGCAGATCAGTGTGGTCTGATCGATTCCGGGCTGTACCGCAAGGACGCCGGCGTGACAACAACATTTTCCTATATGACCAAAGAAAACGGCTTTGCCTCCTATTCCTGGAGGGAGGTCAAGCAATTAGGGGGAGGCTCATATTCTGCCGTTCCCGGAGACCTGTTCTTTTTTGAAGGGATGGGTCATATCGGAATCGTGACCAACGTGAGCGAAACTTCTATTGAGGTAACCCACGGCAACAGCTCAGAGGACAATGTCATGGCCAGCCTAATGTCAGCTGACGGCTATATGAATGCAGGAACCATTGTGCATGTCGAATACCCAAGTGACGAAAGCGCTATTTTCTACTTTCTGACGGAGCATATGGGCATGCCGGCGTCATCAGCCTGTGGCGTTATCGCAAACATTGAGCATGAATCCAACTTCAATCCGAATGCTTTAGGCGATGGCGGAACATCATATGGGATCTGCCAGTGGCACAACCCGAGTCGTTGGGATCAGCTGATCGCGTTCTGCAACGACAATGGCTACGACTGGGAAACGATGGATGGGCAGCTCTATTATCTGGAATATGAAATCACGCAGGGCGGTGAAGCCTACACTGGCATTTACAGTGTCCTGATGTCGCAGACGGATAACAGCCTGGGAGCTTATCAAGCCGGATATGAGTGGTGCGTCCGATTTGAACGCCCGGAGGACGCCGAAAGCAAAGCAGTAAATCGGGGCTATTCAGCCCAGAATAATTGGTATCCAAAATACGCAAACAACAGGGGGTAAAAATGAATAGAATCTACAATGTTTTTATGTGGGCTTTCGCACTGACTGTTATGATTGCGCTCACCGTAAGGTTAACGTGGGCGGACACAATCACGATGGCTGATGTTGCGATGGGGGAATACCACAGCGGGGAAAAAGAAGAGCCGGTTGGCTCGGATTCAATCAAATACAATGAGTGGTACTATGGGCATGCCGTGAGTAATGAGCTTCAGGAGAACGAATACGTTCAGACTCACAGGTGGAATGCGGTTTTTGTATGCTGGTGCGCGGATCAGCTCGGATATATCAGCCGGAACTGCTTTCCACTGACCAATGATGCTGCAGATATGTTTCATTGGTTTGAAGAGAATGGCTATCAGCTCTATACCGCGGATAATCTCATGGCCTCGGAAGGAAGAATGAATGTAAGAGCGGGAGATGTGGTCTTTTTCCCTTCAGAAGAAAATAGCGATACTCTTGATGTCGGTATTGTAATATCCTCGGATTCCTCAGGAATTGACTATGTTGTCGGAGATGTCGAAGGAGAAATACAGCGTTTTGAGATTGATCCATCACATTGCACCGAAAATGTTGCATTCTTTCCTGCAGTCCCAGCCGAAGACTACAAATACGCAGAAATCATTCAGTTTTTGAGAGACAGAATGAATCTGAATCCGGCTGCGATTAGCGGGATTATCGCGAATATCGAGTATGAGTCAGAGGGATTCCCGGAAGCTCTGGGAGACAATGGAACATCATTTGGCATTTGCCAGTGGCATAGGAGCCGTTGGCAGGATCTTATCAACTATTGCAATGCTGCCGGCTACGATTGGAGCAGCCTGGAAGGACAGCTGATGTTCCTGTGGTATGAATTGGAAACCGTCTACCCGGATCTGAAAAGCATACTCATGGATTGTCCGTCTTCCCCGGACGGCGCGTTTAAGGCCGGATACTGCTTCTGCCTGACTTATGAATCTCCGCAGAATTCTTCAACGCAGGCTGAGTTCCGCGGTGCGCATGCGATGTACAATGTCTATCCGTCTTTGCCCAGATGATGTGAAGCCCCTGCAAACCCACATTGATACGCTACAGAAGCAAGCTATGGACAGGAGGGTTCACATTTGAGGAAACATGAGCATACAGATGAATATAACACAAAACCTCAGGAGGAAATCTTCAGAGAACGAATCCGCATCACGCTGATTGGAATATTCCTGATCAGTGTCTATCTTACCGGACTTCTGGATTTTGTACTGTTTCATTTGGCAGAAGGCTTTGCATTCGGAGTTGTTCTGAAGGCTCTTTTCTCTACGAAGCTGAGTTTGCTGCTATTTCCGGTCATTTTCTTTCTACTCTCCGGCCTTGCAATTGCCGCGGTGCATAAGACCTGGGAAGAAGCCCAGAGAGAAGACAAGCTTAAACGTGGGTTTCTGCATTCCAAAAACGGTGCTCCCTACGGCGATGCTCATTTCGCGCAGCCATGGGAATTCGCAGACGCAGCCCAGATACGACCGGTAGAGGAATGCAAGGGAATAATCCTCGGCCAGCTTGATGACGCCGGACGACAGTGTATCGACTTCAACCCGTATGAGGGCCGTATTAACAGCCATATGATCGCAATCGGCCGATCCGGTGTCGGCAAGACCTTCACCTTCGTTAAATCCTACATGATGCAGGCAATGAAAGAAAAACACAGTCTCTTCATTGCCGATCCCAAAGGAGATCTGTTTCGAGAGACTTCCTCGTATTTTCGGGACAACGGATACGTCGTAAGAAAGCTCGACCTGAAAAATCTTGAAAAGTCAGACGGCTGGCACTGTCTTGGTTCACTGCATGGAGCAAATCTCATCACAAATGTTCAGGTTTTTTCCAGCACAGTCATGGCAAATATATCAGAGAGGGATGACGTTTACTCCCGAGCGGGCGGCTCTCTCCTGAGTGCGCTGATCCTTCGAGTCCTGCAGGGAAAAGAATATCCTCCCGAGAAGAAAACAATTAAAACGGTCCATGAGCTTCTTCAGAACCCTGGTGGGATCGATTTCCTGGACAGCCTGCTCAGCCATGAGCATGTTACATCCGCTGAAGAAGCATGTACACGGTTTTACATGGATTTTAAGCGGGCATCCGGAAACCTGGCCGGAAACATCATTACACATCTCGCTACAGGCATCCAGCTTCTGAACAATCCTTTGCTGAGCGATATCCTTTCTACGGATGATATCGATCTTACCAAGGCCGGCCAGGTCCCAAGTATATATTATCTTAACTTCCCGGACACGGATGTAACCTTTAGATTCATTATTTCGTTGTTTTTCTCCATGGCATTTATCAATCTGGTCGATTATGCGGACATCCATACGTCTGACGGAAAGCTTCCGGTCCCGGTCGACTTTCTCCTTGACGAATTTCCGGCACTTGGCGTAATCCCGGACTGGGATCGGAAAATCGCAACGGTCCGTTCCCGCCAAATTAACTGTGTCATGATTATCCAGGATATCCCGCAACTGAAAAAGCGTTATCTTGAAAGCTGGATGACGATTCTGAATAACTGCGGCTGTATGTTGATTCTGGGCATTAATGAGTCTCATGAAACAGCGCCTTATCTCTCACAGCGCATCGGGGAAACATCAATCGAAGTTATCTCAAAATCGGAATCCGTTGTTGCTGACAGTGCAAAATCCTTTATGAGCAAACAGTCCACCGGCGTTGGAAAACGGGCCTTCCTCGCAATATCTGAAATTTGCGAGCTCTCTCGCGATGGAAGTGTCATCCTTTTCGCGGACCACCAACCGATTTACGCGAAAAAGTTTCCCTTCGTCCTTCACCCTGACGCAGAGAAAATGGAGGATACGCTTCCGCAAGATGTTATTGATTTTTCCGACAGAGCCGGGCGACACACTCTTCGGCAAGCGGAAATTGCTTACCGTCAGGAGTTTTGGGAAACACATCCGATGCATCCGGACATGAAATACAAGGATCTGAGCGGCGCCCTTTTCATGGAACCACCGCAAGATCCGACAGCAATGGTGATCTCCATGCTTCGTGATGATTTCACTTTCGTCCGGAAGTGTGGGACGCGGTTAATTCAGAAGCTTTTCAGCAAAGAAGAATCCTACAATACAAAATGGAAGAAAGCTCATGTGGGCACATCAGAGAAACAAAAGCCCAATTTATCTGCTGAGAAAGGCGCATTTCAAAAGTTCCTTGATCATTATCGGCGTGATTCTGAACAACAGTTTGCTCAATTCAACGACCTGAGCATTGAAATAGATACTTTTTCAGGTGAAATTCTGTCTATCCAGGAGCACCCGGCGGAAAGCCCAAAGAGCGAAATAAAACCAGCGCCGGAAACGGTGGTATCAGAAGAACAGGGGCTGAATTCTACAGATCGGATGAAAGAACCGGATCCTTCCGGCCAGGCACTCCAGCGCCGAGGCCGATCCTTGAAAAGCAATGCTGGCTGGAACGCTTTCTCTATCCCGGCAAAAGCAATGAAAGAACCACCGGTCACCGTGCAAAAGGGGAACCTTCCCAAAGCAAAATCATAGTCGCTTTGCTGGTAAAGAGGCAAAGTGACAAGGCAACAAAAAGACAAGGCGACAAGGCAGTAAAGCATTATTTCGACATAATCTGGAGTCCTGCCAAGAAGCACAGTAAAAAAATGGAGCTTTCCCGTTTAAAAAAGCCAGACACAGTTTTGATGCTGTACCTGGCTTTTTACGTTTATCGCATGCACATTTCCTCGTCGCTCGGCAGTGCTTTTAATTCCGCGGAGGGTAAAGACTGATACCAGTAGGCGACGCTTGTATAATCATCATATCTGGGACCAGTCCAACCCAAATTGTCAATTGTCATGCGAAATGAATTGCTGAAGTGGATCGGATCCGGGACATGAAAGCGATAAAGCAGGAACCTTTGCTGACCGTTATAGTTTTCCCGATTATCTCCAAGAATTGCGAAGAGCCCACTATAGTGACCACTGAAAGTTTGATACTTCCTGATGTGGACATCATTACCGAAACCGTAGGATCCGGTGAAATAATCTTCTGTTCCTGTGTAATGGATGGAAGGATACTCGTCATCGTCAATATACATTCGGGCTTCGCCCTCTACCCAACAGGTGTTGTTCCCATTCATACCCGCCGCGAGAGTTACACCGAGGAATTGCCCTTTTCCCTTGATCCCATCGATGATGACATAGCTTCGACCTTTCTGAACCGGGTGCTCCTGTCTGTAAGACGCATGGAAATAAGCTATATTCTCAGGAAGCTCCTTCTGGCAGCCGGTGATGATATAGTACAGGTCTTCTGGCTTGCTGCTGCGATTCTCCATTGTAATCCGGCATCGTGCTCTGAAAGGCATCTCGAAGAAACAATTGTAACCACGCCCCGGAGCGACCAGCATGACGGCGGAATTCAGAACAGGATATCTTCCGTCCCAGTCGACAAAGTTCTCATCGTAGGCGCAGCCAAAGAAAGCGGAGAGAGGAGACTCCACGGACGGATAGACCTGGTTGTCCCAATAAATCCGAAGAATAAAGCTGTGCCCGACATATCCGGTAAACCACATGTTCTGGATGATGCCCGGGCCCTCTATGTCGACAAGTGTGACAGTGCCTCCGGCCGGAATCGTTACGGTAGGGGAGAGCTTTGTGCAATCTCCACCCCGTGAACCTCCACCGCGAGTTCCGGTAGGGTTCTCTGCTGAAAAAGCAAAGGACCGATCATCTGAAAGCAGAGTATATGGTTTCATTTTGAACCTCCAAAACTGATTCAATGTCAAAAGCTACAGCCGATATTCATAAAGCTGAAAATCCGCCCAGCCGGTGTCCTCATAAAACATCGGCAAAGTTTGCAAATACTGAAATCCCATTCCGGAATACAGCTTTTCCGCACGGAGATTACCCTTTAGAACATCCAGACGAATGGCCTTTTGCAGATGCTGTCGTGCATAATTGATTGCGAATCGGACCATCTGCCTGGCACAGCCCTTTCCGGAATGAGACGGGTGAACAGCTAACGCATGAATGACTGTAACTTCCGAATCACTTGCTTCCGTTGGCCAACAGCATGATCTGTACATGTCATTGCTCTGATGATTCAGGATCATGGATCCGATGATTTCTCCGCCTTCTTCTACGGTAAAAAGTTCACCGCTGCGCAGAGATTCAGCCAGAAACTCAGATGAGGGGTATATGTCTTTTTTCCATTTCACACTGTTCCGGGAAGCTCCGATTCCGTCGATGACAGCGTGATAGAAGGCCCTGATATCCTGAAATTGATCCAAACTGGCTTTCGTGATCGCAATGATCTTATCGTCATGAATCTCAGACTGCGGATGCGGATGGTGGTTGAAAATGGAATTGCATTTCCTGTAGGCTTCTTTTTCCAGCACCATGGGAGTGACATTTCCAAGATAAAAAGCAAAAGCATCCCCGATATCTCTGCCGCCGATAGCTCGGATCATTCTCGCCGCACTGTCTCGTGCTTCTATGATTATGATTTCTACGCCGTTCTGAAAGAGTTCAAACACTGCATGGTTAAGCAGCTTTGTTCCGATCTTTTGTCCACGAAACCGAGGAAGGACAACGAAACGTCCAAGGTGAACCTCTTTTTCCTCTTCCCATGAAGAAATAGAACCGACAATTCGACCGTTCTGCTCTGCGACCCAGCAGATGGGATGACTCGACAGAAAAGTGCCGATCAGTTCCTCCGGGATACTTTGCTCTCCACAGAAGATTTCCTTCTGTATATCGATGATCTGCGGAATCTCTTCCTTAGTCGCTTTTCTGATGCTCAGGCCAGTCATGACAATAACCTCACATACGTTACCAATATCTGCACATATCCCAAGCTGTCTTTTTCCCAACAAACTGGAATTTAACCTTCATACGCAGTGGTGAAATCTGCTCCACCATTGAGCCTATCAAGTAATTCCAATAAACCATGCTGTCCGTGTGTTGTCATCCATACATCGAGTTCATGTTTCGCGTTCAGATAACGGAAACGTCTGTCCTCCGCTTTCCCCGCATAGAACTCTGCCGGGGTGACATATCCTCAAGGGCAACCGCGTTTTTCCCGTTGTCGGTCTGCGTGATCCATTGCGCTTCGCTGTATTTCTCCCGGTAGTCATTCTGCAGAGCAATCCCTTCATCGAACCAAGTCGGAATTCTTTTTTGTGCTTCGGCGGAAAGGCGCGTGCGCAGTTCCGCATGGGTGATCTCGTGCGCCAGTATGTCGAGTTCGAGATACTCGTCAGATAGCCGAATTGGGTAAACTGAAACATAGCCACAACAACCGCTGCGAGTATAAGCAATATTGTGAAAATCAGTAAGACTCTCTTTTTCTTTGCTCTCATATCTTCCAATCCAGCCAAACCGAATCTACATCAGCAAGGTGTTGATCACAGCCATATCATCGTTCTGTTTTTGGATTTCCTTTAATTCTTCTTCCGTGAATTGTTTCTTCAATTTTCCCCCGCATACAGGGCATTTCTTTTCCGACAAGTCACATTTTTTCCCGCAGTCTTTGCATATCTTATACATAAACATTTTCCTCCCGGAGGCTAAGCGCCTATCAAGGAAAGCAGAAACCAGATTCCAAATGCAACTGCAGCGGCAGCAGCCAAAGCAATCAAGAAAAGGAATGGCATCGGCAAGCTGCTTTCCCTGTCTCCACGCTTGAATTTATACAGCAATCCTGAAGCATGGAAGAAAACCATCACCACCGATACATATACAAATACCTGGCAGTAAAGAAAAACCATTTCAGTCAGCTGGCTGGAAGAACGGATACCCAATAGTTCGAGGAGCATCAACACCACCAGCGCGCAGACACCCAACATGCTTTCCGTCTTGATGTTTTTTAGAATCGTTGTTTTTTCCGATTCTGCATAGTCAGACATTTTACTGGCGACTTCTTTTGCTTCTTCATTCATTTTCTCGCTTTTCCTTTCTCCGTCGATCAATTCCGGAATACTGACGCCGTAAAGTTCGGCAATTTCCAGCAGAAGACCAATGTCGGGCATATTCGTTCCTGTCTCCCAACGGGACACCGTCCGATTGGAAACGCCCAACTGTTCCGCTGCCTGCTCCTGTGTCAAATTCTTTTCCTTCCTGAGTGCTTTCAGGAACGCGCCGATCTTAATCTGATCCACTCCGGTCTTCCTCCTTTCGCAGCCAGTTTAGCGCCAGTCTTATCATTTGGACACGACACAAAGCGAGAAAATACCGTATCCCATCGATTAGACATCATTGTCTGGTTCAACAAATACCGATTTGTCAATCTCCTTTTCTTCGTTTATCGATGATCTCATCATGGCAGCAGTTGCCATCTGACAGATCTGAATGTCTGATGAATGTCAAATGCTTTGGCAGGTTTTCGTAAGATGTCGTATCCGTCATGCAGAAGATCTTACACAAGCTTCTGATGCCATATGTCTCGAACATGTCGATATACACACACTTTGATATGCAGTATTCTATTTTCCCTTCGGACACATTGAAATAATCGTAAGTGAGACTGCTGTCTTTCACCCGCTTGTCATGATCGGAAATATTCCATTTCTCTGCAATCTAATATGCGTTCGGCATCATATCAACGCATCGCAGCAATCGTCTGAAGAAGTTTCTTCTCGTGCTGAAACCGCTGTTGATGATATCTATAATCTGAGGATCAGAGAGATCAAATCGCTTGAGCCCAAGACACATCGCAATCACAGCATAGACATGTACTGCGTTTGTCGATGGATAATTACTGTGCCTTTTGAAATTGTCAGAGGTATACATTTCTCTGAGCCTGCTCTCATATGAAGCAATCTCGTCGTCAATCTCCTGCATTTTCCCATCAACAAGCGCCTTGCGGTATATTTTCGCATAGCTCTTTATCGTTTTTTCAATATTCATTACACATTATCCTCACGAATCCCGATTTGCCGGTTTGTCATCATCTCTTCATAGCACCATGTCACTATGGCGGGAAGGTGGTAGACGATGCCGGAATTATACCATTTGGGGTTCGTATGGTCAAGAAATAGCGGCTTGATAAAAATCAAATGGGTTTACTTCCTGCTTTGCTGCTTTGGAGATTTGGCGACAAGTCCACAAGGCTTCAAAGTGACATCGATAATAGACGACAAAACATCAACACGATCCGGAGTGTGGCGTTCAGGCTGGGATGATAAAGGCTGTTCTTAGAGTCGC
>JBGUNA010000089.1:0-211156 GCA_045117135.1 Candidatus Limivicinus sp.
TTAAATACCAATCCACAGCATCCTTTACAGTGTAGCACACCCCTGGAGAGGGGGATATAAATACTACTCTTTTATAATACGAGGAATCAAAGCATGTCAGCTAAAAGTATGGACAATCACAATCGTTGGCGCAGTGTTACCGTAGCCTTTCGGGTATTCCCGGAGGAAGCGGAGCAGCTGAATCGCTTTGTAAGGCTCTCGGGGCTCTCTAAGCAGGATTATCTGATTCGCAGGATCCTTCACCAGGAAGTCACGGTCATCGGCTCTTCGAGAGTGTATAAGGCTCTGAGGGACCAGATGGCAATCACCCTGGCGGAACTGAAGCGGATTGAAGCAGGTCAGGCGGTCGATGATGAGCTTCTGGACGACATACGAATGATGACAGTCATCCTGGGCGGGATGAAGAAAGAAGAGGTGTAAGTATGGACAACGATGTTTATTTCACGGACGACAAGAGGATTTCTTTTCTTATGATTCCCTGGGCGTTGATTACAGAACCAATGTTTCACGGTCTGTCAATGGAAAGCAAAGTCCTGTATGCAATGATGCTGGATCGCATGGGGCTCTCAAAAAAGAACAATTGGCTCGATGAGCAAAAACGGGTGTTCATCTACTATACGGTAGATGAGATCATTGAAAAGATGGGCTGCTGCAAGCAGAAAGCAGTGAAGCTCCTGAAAGAACTGAAAGAGATCGGCCTGATCGAATGCGAAAGGATCGGACTGACCAAGCCGAATAGGATCTACGTAAAAACTTACTATTGATTGACAGATTAGGGTATACTGCGCCGGGACTGTGTGGATAAGTCTGTGGAAAGGGATTTCAAGAAGAATGCTTCCCAGACTTCCTGTAGTCTGTATTTCATGCCTCATGAAGGATGAAAATCATACCCTAATAATACTGATATAAACAATACTGAAATAATCAAGACTCATTCCTTTCCTATCCGGAAGGAAACTTCAGGAACGACCGGCGCAGGTACATACGGCTGCTAAATCAGAAAACAACAGGGCAAATCGCCCTTTCATAATGCTCTGCTTTTTCTCTTTTTTGAATCGCCGACTTAAGTATAAAATTTCAGACTTAAGTTGAGATTCCAGAACAGATATGGTATAATCCACACAAGTTTCTACACTGGTTGTATCTGTTTCAATATTGTTTCCTGAAAAGGAGAAGAAACATGGCAGTAACATATAAAAAACTATGGCATATCCTGATCGATCGGAACATGAAGAAAAAGGATTTGGAGCAGTTGGCCGGAATCACGCATTATCAGATGTGCAAACTGGCGAATGATAAGGACGTCACAACTGATGTGATAGGGGCTATCTGCGCGGCTTTAAATGTTAGAAGTGATGAGATAATGGACTTTATTCCTGATAAGTAATAACGATTGTCTTTGATTGCAAATCTTTAGTTGCGGAATAGACTTTGGAATCAAACGACAACAAAGAGAGGTATGATCTTATGGCCAAGAAAAAAGCCGAAGAAAAAATAAATCTGGATTCGATCCTGTTCAAGTGCCGAGATATTCTTCGCGCGGCGCGGAACTCCGGTTCGTTCTTTGAAAAGCGTGACATGATGCTCACGCTGGTGTTCTTGCGCTTTATTGGAGAGAAATTCGAAGACGGTGTTGAGAATTTGCGTAAGGAACTACTGTCCCAGGGCCTCAATCCAGATGATGAGGAGATTTTTAAAGCGTTTTTTGATGACGCAACTTTTACCGATGGCACGTATAACCTGCCCATAGACGCCAGATGGTCTACTATTATCAACACACCTGCTCCAGGATTGAATGTTGCTCTCGACACTGCCTTACATAGTATTGCTTCCAGTAGCCCACAGCTAAAAGGATGTTTTGTCGAAGGTACATTTACTACGCGAAATCTTGCCCCGAACGATATCAAGAAGCTGATCGACGAGGTCAACAAAATCAGCCACAAGGCGTTTGGGGAAGAAAAGGACCTGATCGGCCGCGTCTATGAGTACTTCCTCAAGGAGTTTGCAGTCAACGCAACCAAGGAGGAAGGCGAATACTACACACCACATGACGTGGTGCAGATGATCGCTGCTTTGATCGAGCCATTCGACGGTACGCTGTATGACCCCTGCTGCGGCTCTGGCGGCATGTTCATCCAGAGCGCAGAACTGGTGAAGGCAAAACGCGGCGACATTAGCCGAATCAATGTATATGGTCAGGAAAAAGAACCGGCAACCTATCGCCTTGCAAAGATGAACCTTGCTCTGCGTGGAATCAGTCACAATCTTGGCGGCGAGGCGGATTCTTCCTTTACACACGATCTCCACAAGGGGTTGTACTTTAACTACATTATGGCAAATCCGCCCTTCAATCTGAAGGGCTGGTATAACGATAACTTGAAGAGCGATTCCCGTTGGGCGGACTATGTGACGCCGCCGGAGAGCAACGCCAATTATGCCTGGATTCTGCACATTCTGTCCCATTTGAAGCCACTGGATGGCGTGGCGGGATTCCTGCTGGCCAATGGCGCCTTGGGCGACAGCGATACGTTGGAGATCAGGAAAAAACTGATTCAGAACGACAAAGTCGAGGCCATTATCATCCTTCCCCGGGAACTGTTTATCACAACGGATATCAGCGTCACCCTCTGGATTCTGAACCAGAACAAGAAGGGCGGGGACTACCATGGCCGGACCCTGCGCAATCGCGAGCATGAGATCCTTTTCATGGATCTTCGCACCTGGACGGAGAACCCGGTCAAAAACGAGAACAAAAAGAAAGTCCGCCTGATCACAGAGCAGATCGAGCGGGCGGCGGAGATTTACCACACTTGGCAAGGTGAAGGCGTTGACGGGACAAAGTACGAAGTGCCGGAGCTCTACCGCAGTGTCGGCGTGGAGGAGATCAAGCAGAACGGCTGGAGCCTGATCCCCAGCAAGTACATTGAGTTCATTGACCATGATTTGGAGATCGACTTCCCGGCAGAAATGCGCCGCATCCAGCAGGAAATGCGGGATGTTCTGGCAAAGGAGAAGGAATCGCAGAAGATGCTGGAAGAAGCGTTCAGGGGGATCGGGTATGGCGTTGAATAAATGTACCCTTGGTGAGCATATCGAACTCCGCACAGTGACGAACGACGACCTTCTTTACGGGGTTGAAGATGTGCGCGGAGTCAACAATCTAAAGATGCTTATGCCGACAAAAGCCGATATCAATGGACGCGATCTGAGTAAGTTTCAGATAGTGTACCCCGGTGAGTTTGTTTTCAATCATAGGACTTCCAGAAACGGCAGCAAATTCAGCATTGCTTACAATGACGGAAATCGTCCCGTAATCTGCACGGAAGACTATGTGCTGTTTCGGATTAAGGAGGCATCAAAGAAAACAATTCTTGCCGAGTGGCTTTATATGTTTTTCAATCGTGCGGAGTTCGACCGTTATGTAATTGCCAACTCATGGGGCAGTTCTACAGAGTTCTATAACTGGGAGGATATCTGTTCTGTGGAGATGAATCTCCCGCCTCTTTCTGTTCAGCAGAAATATGTTGCCATCTACAAAGCCATGGTTGCCAACCAGCAGAGCTATGAGCGCGGGCTGGAAGATTTGAAGCTCGTCTGTGACGGGTATATCGAAGATCTGCGCCGTAAGATGCCGAGTGAAAAGATTGGTAAGTATTTGATATGGAGCGACCAACGAAACAGCTGCGGTTTGCCCGTTGATGCTGTCAGAGGGCTTTCCACAGGCAAAGAAATGATCTCGACAAAAGCAGACATGGATGGGGTCGGGCTTGAAAACTATAAAACCGTAAAACCTGGCCAAATTGCCTATGTGCCAGACACATCCAGGCGCGGAGACAAAATCTCTCTGGGATTTAATAACACGGAAGACTCATATCTGGTTTCTTCCATTTCAACAGTTTTCGGAACAAACACAGAAAGGCTTATTCCAGAGTACCTTACGTTATTCTTGACGCGGACAGAGTTTGACCGTTATGCCCGCTTTCATTCGTGGGGTTCGGCACGAGAAACCTTCGATTGGGGCGAAATGTGCGATGTACAGATTCCAATTCCTGATGTTCAGGTACAAAAAGCTATCGCAGAAATCTTTGCTGTTTACAACGTAAGAAAACGCATCAATGAGCAACTGAAAGCCCAAATCAAAGATATCTGCCCGATTCTGATTAAAGGGTCGCTGGAGGACACTAAGTGAACAACATAACTGATATTACCAGACAGGACATCCAAGATATCATTAAAGACGGCTTCGTTGAAGCATATGACGAGCCCGTTTATGATGGTGAAACCGGTGAGTATGTTACCGAAAGAAAGGTCTATATGCCTTTTTGCGGGCGGCTCGATGAAATTGCATTTTTCTCCAGACTGTATGATCTCAAATCATTGCCGTCCCATGATAGTCGATACCGTGATGCATTAGGTGATATCAGTTGTCACTTGCGTTGGGGGGATTATGAGGAGGGGTGGTTCTTCCAGGATCGCAGGTTTAATCTGCTTCATGGAGACGGTGACGAACCGCTGCTCAGTTTTATCTGTGAGATGCTACATCCTGCTGTTCGAATCGAAAAATCGCCATGGAAGTCTTATTTGGAGAAGTTCAATGAGCTCCTGCGCGCCGACGGTTACGAACTGTATGCAGCTCAGCATATTTCCGGAAGAGACATTTATAAAGCGCGAGCATATACCCAGCGCGATGTCCCGGTTTTGCCGGACAGCCTTTTCTCTGAAAGATATAAGGAATTAATCGCCTATGGCAATGGAGAAGCGGTAGATAGTATTAGTGGAAGTGTTGGCTACGATGCAAAAAAGCATCTCTGCAAGGTGATGTTTGAATTTGCAGAACCTATGAGGATACAAAGGAACCGTTACGATAGCTGGATTGATAATACCAATGCATTGACAGAGGCGATAAACCATTTAAACGAACACATGGAGATTCCAGTTATCGACCTCCGCGCTGCAGATTTCTCCCCTTGCCCGAAGGAAGAATTGCTTGCAAGTTTCTTTACGCCATTTGTTTTCGATGTCATCGAATATCAATTTGAGGAATTGTCGAATGGAGAAAAAGCCCCATTCCAGGCGGCAATCAACGACTCTCTGCGCAAAGATAATCTTTCGTTTCGCCTCTCAGACAGCGGTTTAATCGAGCTTCAGGCCGATCATGAGGTTTTATCCCCTGAAATCACAGCTAATGTTGATCTTATTGCCGAGCCGGGAATCCGCGATCTCCTGAAAGAAGCCATTGAAAAGCATATGCAGCCCACTGTTCAGGCCCATCGTGATGCGGTTGAGAAAATCTGGGATGCCCTTGAACGGCTGAAAACATATTACACCACCATGGACAAGAGAGCGTCTGCATCAAAGATCGTAGCTGATATGGCAGATGGCAATCAAAGCTATGCTGAACTGTTCAATGCAGAATTCAAAGCACTAACCGATATCGGGAATGATTATCGTATCCGGCATCACGAAACGAACAAGATCGATATTACAGATCCTCGGTATTACGACTATTTCTTCAACCGCTGCCTGTCGTTAATCGCATTGGCAATACAATATTTGCAGTAATTGTTTCAGAGGAAATGCATTGTGAAGACATATAGTGATTTTACAGATGAAATCAGCCCGGCAGAAATCTATGAAAGATTGCTGGGGTATGGCATGTTTTCCGAAAAGCTGCCTCCGATATTCTCTTCGGTCAGCTTTTACGACTACTGCCTGTCCAATACGCCTGCTTTTCAAGACAAACCGCGCCCACATGTTTTTTATGAAAGCATGCGTAACACGAATGTCCCGAGGCAATTAGGGATTCCAGATCCCAGGGCATATCAACTGTTATGCAAATGCATTTCTGATAATTGGGCAAAAATACAAGCATATATAAGGCAAAAAACGTTCGGGCAAAAGCATATTATCAGTCGTATTCACCTCCGGAAAATTGCAGGCACAAAAGCGCTTTTCAAAATGAATTACTCAAACTGGAAATACGATGGAACCCCGGAGCCCGATTTGCTTATTGGCAGTAGATATATCGTTCATGCTGATATTTCGACCTGCTTCCCGAGTATATATACCCATTCGATTCCATGGGCACTTGTTGGAAAGGATTACGCGAAGACACATCGAGGGAAAACTGAGTGGTTTAATCAGATAGACCACTGTACACAAAACTGCAAATATGGCGAAACACATGGTGTACTTATCGGACCGCATGCTTCTAACCTGTTGGGGGAAATAATCTTAACCAATGTGGATAAGGAGTTGTCTTCCAACTGGAGGTATATTCGTAATATTGATGACTATACATGCTTCGTAAAAACGCGTGAAGATGCCCAATTATTCCTTGTTGCTCTTTCGGCAGAGTTAAGAAAGTATGATTTAACTCTTAATCATAAGAAGACTGAGATAGCCGAATTGCCTATGGCCATGACAGAACAATGGATTCGGCAAGTGGGTAATCCCCTTGCGTACTGTCGAGATGGCATCATGGATTATATTGGAGCGAGGGCTTATCTTGATAGTGCCATTGAAGTCATGCAGAAAAATAAAGAAAACTCAGCAATACTCAATTACGCCATAAAAGCACTTCCTGCGGACAAACTATCCTCCAATGCTATTGACTATTGTATTAAGACCATATTCCATTTATCACTGTTATATCCATACTTGCTTCAAATAATTGACCAGACAGTATTTGAACGCTTTCATATCCCAAAAGATCAGATTAAAGCTTTTTCAGAAATGGTATATGAGCAAGAACTTAAAAACAAGAATTATGATGCGGTCTGCCATGCATTGTTTTTTGCCTTGAAATATGGCATCTTAATTGATTCCGTAAGGGCACAACACGCTATAGATAGTGAATCATGTGTCTTCCGTCTTTTGGCTTTCATGTATTTCAAGAAGAACAGAATTACTGCGGAAAGAATGCTGTTACGTAATCTTGCCCAGACGCTAAAGATAGATGAATATGATTTTGAGCAAAACTGGCTGTTCATTTATGAAGTTCTTCCTCAAAGTGATCTTCCTGGGGAGTGGAAGGATTTGAAGGCAAATAATGTATCTTTTTTGAAAAAAGAATTCCAGATTTAACAAAGGAGAAAGGCAATGGCAAAGCTTATCAACTACAATGGCCGCTATTGCGAGTCGGAATATGAAAATGCCTTCCTCTCCTTTTTGGAGGAAGAGGACTGGCAGTATCTTGCCGGAAACAGCCTTGTGCGCGATTCAAAACGCGAAGTGTTGTATGCCGACGATCTCGAGCAGTTCCTGAGCAAGACGAATCCGGATCTGCTTGCAGAAGAGGTGCGGCAGATCATGGATACCGTGTGTCTTGCTGGTGCAGAGAGCGATTTTACTACGCTGCATAAGGTCTATGGCTGGATGGTCAACGGCATTCAGTTTACCCCGCAGACTGGGATTGCCCGTATGGTGGCTTTGATTGATTTTGACGATCCGGACAACAACATTTTTCGGGCTGTCAATCAGTTCACAGTTGAATACACGAATAATGGGCAAGTTGAGAACCGCCGCCCGGATATTCTTCTGTTTGTCAATGGGCTGCCATTGTGCATCATCGAACTGAAAAATCCGGCAGATGCCAATGCGACGATCTATGACGCGTGGGAACAAATCAATACCCGTTATTGGCGTGATATTCCACACCTGCTGCATTACTGCCCCTTGGCATGTATTTCTGATGGAGTAAAAACTAGGCTTGGTACGGTTCGGACACCCTATGAGCATTTCTATGCCTGGCGACGGATAAACGATGAAGATAAAGTATCTACGTTGCCTTTTGAGGAAACGCAGACCATGATCAAGGGTGTTTATAGCCCTGCGCGTTTTCTTGAGATTTTTCGTGATTATATTTACTTCCAAGACAGCGAATATGATAGCGATGAGGTCGAAATCGTCTGTAGATATCCTCAGTTTTTTGCAGCTCGGCTGCTTAAGCGGAGCATTGTAAAATCTGTTATAGAAAAGAGCGGCAAAGGCGGCACATATTTTGGGGCTACTGGTTGTGGTAAGACCTATACAATGGCTTTTCTTGCCCGTCAGCTCGCTTTGCGCTGCACAGATGTACCGGAAATAGGTTCTCCTACCATCGTAATGATAGTGGATCGTGAGGACCTCCAAAAACAAGGTGCAAAGCTGTTTACCAAAAGTAAGGAGTTCCTGAACCTTGGGGAAGTCAGTGTAGTACAGAACAGAAGAAAACTTCGGGAAGAGCTCGGTGCCAGAGAAAGTGGCGGTTTCTATATTTGCACGATACAGAAGTTCTGCGACCGTGAAGACGATAAGATTGGGCTTATCAATAGCCGCGCAAATATAATTTGTTTCTCTGATGAAGCACATAGAACACAGCTTGAACACTCCAAAAAGATCCAATTCAGTAAAGATGCAGATGAAAACATGCGGGCTATGATTTCCAAACCTTATGCCAAGGTATTGCGAGAAGCATTCCCCCAAGCTACATTTGTTGGTTTTACTGGAACTCCTATTGCAGAAACCTATCAGACTTTCGGTGAAGAGATAGACCGATATTCTATGGACCAGGCTGTTGCAGATGGACAGACTGTGCCAATTAAGTATCATCCTCGTATTGCGAAGGTACTACTGGATCAAGAAAAGGTTAAGCAGATCGAAGCGTATTACAAGCAGTGCGCAGAGGAAGGTGCAACAGAAGAAGATATTGAAGCCAGCAAGAAGGCGATGAGCTCGATGGAAATCATCTTGGGAGAGCCCTCTCGTTTGGCTCGCCTTGCTGTAGATATTCATGATCATTATGTCTCTTCCTGCGCAAACGATCCAAATCGTGTGCAAAAGGCTATGATCGTGTGTTCCAGCAGAAAAATCGCATATGATTTGTTGAGACAATTCCAGGACAAGTACCCGGAATGGTTCGTTGAAAAGAAAGCTGCAGATGGTATACCTGTTACGACTGAAGATCTGAGTAAACTGAAGCCCATGCCATTCATTGCAATGGTAGCAAGTGTCGGTAGCAACGATCCCGCGGATATGTATAACTACCTCGGCGGGGTAAAGAATGACAAGCGTTCCGATGACCTTGACGCCATGTTCAAGGAGGAAAAATCAAACTTCCACATTGTTATTGTCGTAGATATGTGGATCACCGGATTTAGCGTTGATACGCTTACATACATGTACAACGACAAGCCTCTGAAGAAGCATATGCTTATTCAGACAATTAGTCGCGTCAACAGATTGTATGCAGGGAAAGATTACGGCCTGATCGTCGATTATATCGGCATTCGTGATAATATGCGCGAAGCTATGAAAATATATGGCGGCGATAATTCAGTCGCGCCAACTGCCGATGACGTTGAACAGGCTACCGGTGTGTTCCGAGAGGAATTGTCAATCCTGAAAGACCTGTTTGCTGGGTATGATCTTATGCCTTTCCTCGATCCGAACAGAGACCCTGCGGAACGATACATGTTATTGGCAAAAGCCGCAGAATATGTGTTTGTTTCTACCCAGGAACTTCAATCAGAGAGTGGTAACGGTAAGAGCGTTCAAAAGGTCTCTTTTAAGACATATTTTCTGAAAACCGTCAAAAGGATGCGGGCAGCCTACGATATTTGTCAGCCCTCCGGTGAACTGGGAGAAGATGAATCCGCACTTGCCCAGTGTTTTATGGCAATCGCAGGTTTTGTAAGAAAAATGAGCGGAACCAGCGAAGTGGATACAGATACCATGAATCGCCGCGTGGCGAAAATGGTAGAAGAAGCATTAAGGTACAATAAGGTCGAAAGCGTTCTGGAGGATGGAGAACAGGAAGATATTTTTAGTCCGGAGTATTTTGAAAAACTGTCTGACGTGAAGATGCCTGCATCCAAACTGGAATTGTTGGTCAAAATGCTACGGAAGCAAATTAGAGAATACGGCAAAACAAATCAGATGGCGGCGAAGAAATTCCAGGAAATGCTTGAAGAGACCATCAAGCAATATCATGAACGGCGGAAACACCTTACTGCGGAGGAGGCTGGGACTGCACAGGAGCAAACCTCGGAAGAGATTATCCGAAATGCTACAGAGCAGGCTCTGCGAATTCTCAAGGAAATGAACGCTGACAGGGAGAGCTTCCGTAAGGTTGGGCTGACTTTTGAAGAAAAGGCGTTCTATGATATTTTGATGGCGCTGCGGGATCAATATAACTTTGAGTACGGTGAAGATAAGGTTGTTGGTGGCGTAACCGTCAATGACAAGTGTAAGTCGTTGGCAAAAAAGATAAAAGAAATCATAGATACAAAATCGTCATTTGCTGATTGGCTCAATAACCAAATTGTTCGGGATCAGCTTAAGTTTGATATAAAAGTTTGCTTGATTAAGAACGGATACCCGCCGCAGTACAGTCCAGAAGTATTCCGGAAGGTCATGGAGCAAGTTGAGAATTTTGAGGAGAACAGTGATTACGCATTTCACTCTTTTGAAACAACTGCTAGTGATACAATAACAGAAAGGTCTGCGGTGGTATATGATATCATTCCTACTCCAGTACTGAAGGTTGCAGAAAGAACCTCTGAATATAGAAAGAAAGAAGAACCGTAAAAGGAGATAGTATCATGGCATACGGTAAAGCAAACGAGTTGTTCCTTGTAAACGGTACTGCCGAGAGTTTGATTACGGCAGAACTGTCAAACTGGAATGGAAAGGCAATCAAGATTCCACGCACGGAAGTATCTGTTTGTGACCGAGAAGACATAAAAGGCGTTGGCATCTATTTTCTGATTTGCCAGGAAGATGATGGGACCGATTCTGTCTATATTGGGGAAGCGGAGAATGTGCTGGATCGCCTGACGCAGCATCTTCGTGATTATCAATCCGGGAAAGAAAAGTATTATTGGAATACGGCTGTAATCTTTGTGGGGAGAGATCTGAATAAGGCGCTGATCCGGTATCTTGAAAACCGTTTCGTCGAGATCGCAAAAGAATGCGGACGGTACACTGTCCTTACAAAGAATACATACAAGAATACGGTTTTGAAGGAAGCCCAGATTGCCAGCATGGAAGAGTTCATTGATAACGTAAAAATCCTTATCAATACTCTGGGCTATAAAGTGCTTGTACCGGTTCCCAAGGCGAACGATGAAACGATTTACCTGTACTGCAAAGGATCCGGAGCTTCTGCAAAAGGATTTGTAAGCGCTGGAGGTTTTACCGTTTTGGAAGGTTCCACCGTTTCCGATCATACAGTTCCTTCTTTGGAGACAAAGGGGAAAACGTATTATAATCTTCGGAATGCTCTGATCAAAGACGGAACCATTTCTGATCGTGTATTCACCAGGGATTATGAGTTTAAAGCACCATCGGCGGCGTCGGCAGTGATTTTAGGGCATACGTCCAACGGAAATGTGGATTGGAAAACGGCAGATGGTGTGAAACTCAAAGACCTATAATCTGAAAACGATGAGGATCTGAAATCTGCAAAAACTGATTTTTGCGATTGCATGAAGCGTCGAAAGACGCGCAGCTCGCACTTGTGCGATCATAAGGGTTTGGGATTATCCCAACAAGCCAACTTTGACGAAAGTGGTCCCGATCCGGATCGGGACACTGCTCGCAAAGTTGTGAAAGCATTGCTGGACTTGGCGCAGAAATGTGCAAACTCGAAAGTGTTTGCCCTGCTTGCCAAGTACAATATGGACGGCAATGCACTGCTTGCCAAGTAGTGATTGTTCAGATATATATTATTCTGAAATAGTAAAGAAAAGAAGGGTATAGCTTATGAAGAGAGGAAATCTCGAAAAGTGGAGTAGTATTTCAACATGTAATAACCTGTTGTTTTTCTCACAGCTGGTTAATGAATTGCTATTTGATTATTCAATCCCTTCAAACCGTATTTCAACATTGAACAGTCACTACCTTTGTCTAGATGCACTAAGTGCGATTGAGGGCATTGATGATCACGGTGTGCCAGAAGGAACACTTAAACCTATAATGGAAGAACTGTATTCTGAGATAAAGAAAGATCCGGTTTTTTCTGAATCAGATAGCCCAGCAGATTTTTTTGTGAAGTATCAAAATGATAAATACGTAATTTGCAACCGTGTTGCAGATATGGGTTATCAAGAACTTAAAAATGCAGCTATCGCCATAAATAACTGCTATTTTGATGACAACAAGTATTTCAATCAGCTAAAAAAGCAAATCACAGAGATAGTAAAAGCGAATAAGTCTAGCGATCAGCAAACTCTTTTTAGGCTGACAAAGTCATTATTAACGGAGCTGATGAACAAAGGTTACTCCCTTCGCTATCTGTATATGATGATGAATAGACTATTTTGGGAGCCCAGAGAACTAATATGCTCGAATGATGCAATAGATACTTTCTTTGATGCTTTTAGTTTTCGCTTCAATGACTATACTGTAATCTTTAAGGTTCAAAAAAACAAAATAGAGACACTGATTAGCTATTTGGAGGGGCTGGAGTGCGCTGACGATCTTTCGGAAGACATTCAACGTATTGCAGATAACACATTCCTTCAGAAGAAGAGAGGTGAAGCGTTTTTAGTCTTTTCTCTCAAAGCCGTTGACCCATATGATGCAGCTGAACAGGCTATACGTTTCATAGAGACAAATATGTCTGTATATCGTCTTTATGATCATAGATATAACTATAATATCGCTGATGCCGAGTGCATGATTTGTGACACCGAGCATTATTACAAAATGGGGCGTAGTATTAAGCCTGTTGAACATACCAGGACGCCATCAGTTAGAGAAATTTCAGAGAGCATGAAACTGGCAAGTGATGCTATTCAAAACATTGCTAAAACTGGAAACTATAATGATGTGACGTCTGTTTTGAATGCTATTCGGTATCATTCTCATTCTTTAGATAGTTATTCTGAGGAAAACCAGTTGCTAGATCTTTGGGCGATTTTCGAATCAGTTCTTGATATTAGCAATAAACATACTTCAGACCGTATACAACAGATTTGTATGTATTTGGTTCCATTACTAAAACAGCGCTATCTGTATTCGTTATTCAAACAACTATCGGATGATATAAAAACATATAACGAAGAACTGTTTAATGCTATCATAGACAATGAGACGGTAGAGTCTGAAATAGTACGACGCATATGTGAGTTTACCTTACTTCCGGAACACAGCGAAAAAAGAGCGGAAGTATTAGAAAAATGCAAAGATTTTCCTTTGCTTGTAGAGAGAATATCGTATTATTACGAAGCACTTCAGACCCCTGCAAAGATTCACTCCTTTGTCGAAAAACATGCTACCCGAGTCAGGTGGCAGGTAATGCGCATTTATCGGAATAGAAACCTTATAATTCATAATGGGAGCAGTATGCCATATCTTTCTCTGTTAATCGAGAATCTGCACTCATACGTGGATGATTTTCTGGCCTATACAATTCATAGCCTTTCACAAAAAAAGAGTATTGAATTAATGTGTCAAGAATTGTTTGTAAAAGAATGTAAGTGGAATGCATCATTTCCCAGACAGAAAGACGATATTACAAGAGAACAAATCAAATATATACTCTCTGCTTAGCAGATAAACACATGAATTGAAGTGTGTATCATTAGAGCAAAATGGGGATTTGATGACAACGTTTTGACAACGCCCCATCAGATAGCCCTTGTTTTTAGGGTAATCAGAATACCAGGGATACTGTAGTCAAAGAAACTAATCAAATATGTTTAATAAAACAGTTTGAAGAGTCGAGTGGGAATAATATAAATGTCGTTATATAAAAATTCGACAGGCTCGGAATCCGGACCTGTCTTTTTATTCAAGATAATAACCGTGTTGCTGAATATACCGATATACTTCTTCGTCAAGCCCTGCAGGGCACTTTCCCTCTGCAAGGGCTTTTCTGATTTCAGTGGAGCTTGCCGGATAGGGCTCATAGGAAAGGAAAAGGATATTCGCTCCGTCATCGGCCCGAAAACGCCGGACAGCCCGGGCAAGCGCTTCCGATTCATCCTCCTGTCTGGATGCCACAGCCAGAGTACACTGCGAAAGAATGTACCGATACTCGTGCCATTCAGCAAAAGTGAAAAGCATGTCTGAACCGATCACAAGAAAAAGCTCGTCTTCGGGATACTTCAGCCGGAGATCCTTTATCGTGTCAGCGGTATAGCTTCTGCCTGTACGCCGAAATTCCAGATCGCTTACGCAGGCGGAAGTAACAGTTCGGAAAGCGATTCTGCACATTTCCAGTCTTGCCTGCGGGGGCGGACTATTCTCAGCCAGCTGCTTATGGGGAGGCAAATGATCGGGAACGATCAAAAACAGATCCGGAACGAGGAAATCCGCTGCAGCCTGTGCGCAGCGGACATGCCCTTCATGAGGAGGGTTGAAGCTCCCGCCATAAACAGCAATTCTCATTTGGCTTTTCCAAGCGTATAAAGCAGATTCATCTTCAGCTCATACATGGCCGGGCTCATATCATAATAATGCCCGTGGGGATTCTCAAACCGTTGCTCTTCCACCCAGATCTCATTTTTCAGTTGATTCTGTACATACTGGCGGATTTCTTCAACCGGCGGGCACTGGTAAACCTGTTTCCCGTCTTCAAATACTTTCAACTGAAGATTTTTGAACGTACAGTTCTCAAAGCTTCTTTCTTTCCAGTACTTCTGCGGATCAATATACCTGACCGGTTTGGAGGCATCAATTATTTCGTCAGCACGGGCGAGATAATCCGCAATGGCTTTTCCCTCTTCATTGTAAACACGGTAGACCTTCTTCAGCCCCGGGTCTGTAATCTTTTCTGCGGTCTCAGAAACCTTGATTTTGGGAATAAACTTCCCGTCTTTTTGTATAGCAGAGAGTTTATAAACAGCACCGAACACCGGGTTGGAAGCAGAGGTAATCAGCCTCTCCCCAACACCGAAGCTGTTAATCTCAGCACCCTGATGGATCAGGGAACGGATAGTATATTCGTCAAGGCCGTTGGAAGCAACGATAATGCAGTCTTCCAGACCTGCTTCATCGAGCATTTTTCTTGATTCTTTGGAGAGATAGGCAAGATCTCCGGAGTCAATTCGCACTCCTTTCAGGCGCTTCCCCATCGGCTCCAGTACTTCCTTAGCAACTTTGATTGCATTCGGAATACCGCTTTTCAGAACATCGTAGGTATCAACGAGAAGAACGGTGCTGTCCGGATAGGTCTCGGCATACTTCTTAAATGCATCATACTCACTGTCACAGAACATGACCCAGCTGTGGGCCATTGTTCCGGAAATGGGGATATCAAAAAGCTCTCCAGCAAATACTGTAGCTGTGCCGACAACCCCGCCGATGTACGCTGCGCGGGCACCGTAAACCGCAGCATCCACATTGTGTGCACGCCGCGCTCCGAAATCCGAGACGGCCCTCCCTTTGGCTGCACGGACAATTCTGTTCGCTTTTGTGGCGATGAGAGACTGGTGGTTTACTTCCAGGAGGAGCGCCGTTTCAATCAGCTGAGCATCCAAGAGCGGTGCAACAACCGTAATCAGCGGTTCATAGGGATAAATAATGGTGCCCTCCGGCATAGCGTAGATGTCTCCGTGGAAGCGATAATTCCGGAGGTAGTCCAGAAATTCCTCTGAAAAGAGATTCTGCTCACGGAGATAGGCAATATCCTCCTCCTCGAAATGTAGGTTGTTGATATAGTCTATGATCTGTTCCAGCCCGGCAAAAATAGCAAAGCCGGCATTATCCGGATTTTTCCGGTAAAAAACATCAAATACGGCAAGCGTGTCAGTATCTCTGGAAGCGAAATACCCATTCGCCATGGTCATCTCGTAAAAATCCATCACCATGGACAGATTTCTGGTCTCGTGCTGTTTTTTCATGAATCACTCTCTCCTTCAGCTCTGCAGCTTAAACTCCGGCATGGGGCGCAGCTTGAACAGGTTTGCCGCATGGCGTTTCTCTATTTTCTCCTGAATTTCCTCATTCTCACAGAACCCGGTCAGAATCAGTGTATCAAGCTGTTCATAGGTAAAGCCGAATGCGTCTTCATCTGTTCTATCCGACAACCCGTCAGCGGGTACTTTTTCCACGAATTCCGACGGAAGTCCAAGTGCTTTACCGATTTCTTTTATTTCTGCAACAGTCAGATTTGCAAGTGGTGAGAAGTCGCCTGCGGCATCCCCGAAAATGGTGGAGTAACCTACGTAGTTTTCGGAGCGGTTGCAGTTGTTGGACACTCTCCCATTCATCGTCTGGGAAACGGCATAAAGTGTTGTCATCCGGATCCTGGGCGGAATATTCGTCAGAGACTGTGAATTAAACGCAGGGTTCTCCAATCCGGAAGCCACAGAAGCCTTCACGGCTTCGACGCTGTTGTGGATGTCAATCACAGCATGCCTGATGCCAAGATGTTCTACCACACGTTGGGAGACATCGATATCTTTCTGCACACCATCCGGCATCAGAACGCCGAATACTCTGTCCTTCCCAAGTGCTTTCACACAGAGGGCTGCAACAGTTGTAGAGTCCTTTCCGCCAGAGATGCCGATCACCGCAGGGGATGCCGGGCCGTTTTTCTCAAACCACTCCCGAATCCACACTATACAGTCTTGTGCAATTTTTGCATAATCTCTCTTTGCCAGATAGTCACTCAGGTTCTGGTTCATTTTTTCCTCCGCAGTTTTAATCAATACTCATATATGGAAAAGAGTATAGCTTTAATTGCCATTTTTGTCTATAACCTCTGCAAAATAAGTGCCATTTTTGCAGGCATATTCCGCAAAATTGGCACTTAACATGATTCTGGAGGGAAACCGAATTAGCACTTAGCAAGCGCGATCAAAAGTTCAACTGCTTTCTCCATTGATTCTCTTACGATATACTCATACTTCCCATGGTAATTGTGGCCGCCGGTAAAGAGATTCGGGCACGGGAGGCCGGAATAGGAAAGGTGGCAGCCATCCGTTCCGCCCCTGACAGGAGCTATCACCGGTTCAACACCGATAGCACGCATGGCATCGCAGGCCCGGTCAACCAGGTCCATATGTTCAGTGAGAGCATCTTTCAGATTATAATAAGTGTCTTTTATGACAGGCACTGCAGTATCATCACCGTATTTGGCATTCAGAAATTCGCAGCAGGAAGCAAAGAACTCTTTTCTGGCTTCAAATTTAGCCCTGTCATGATCCCGGATGATATAGTCCATCACTGCGGATTCCACCGTACCATGCATGGCATCGAGATGATAGAACCCCTCATAGCCTTCCGTATGTTCCGGGCGATCCGCTTCCGGGAGCAGCCCGTCCAGCTCAAAAGCGATTCTGAGGGCGTTGAGCATCTTGTTTTTAGCGCTGCCCGGGTGGATGCTTCTTCCGTTAATCAGTACCCTTGCTGAAGCGGCATTGAAGGTTTCATACTCGATCCCGCCGAGTGCTCCTCCGTCTACGGTGTACGCACCTGCAGCCCCGAAACCCGGAATATCAAAGAAATCCACGCCGCGGCCGACCTCTTCGTCCGGCGTAAAAGCAATTCCGATTCTGCCATGGGGAATTTCCGGATGATTTAACAGATACTCCGCCATGCACATAATTTCTGCCACGCCGGCTTTGTCATCTGCACCGAGTAGCGTCGTACCGTCCGTCACGATAAGCTCTTTGCCGGCATAGCCGGGAAGCTCCGGGAAATCCTCTACCCGCATAAAAATCTGCAGATCCTCATTCAGGCAGATATCCTTTCCGTCATAGCCCGGAATGCAGCGCGGCTTCACATTTTCATCTGTGAGGGCGGGTGAAGTATCCATATGCGCGATAAAGCCGAGGGTCGGGACATCCTGCTGAACCGTCGCAGGTACATAGCCGTATACATAGGCATGCACTTCGTCCAGCCGCACATCTTCCGCACCCATTGCCTGCAGTTCATCCCGCAGCATACGGGCAAGGACAAACTGTTTTTCCGTGCTGGGTACGTTTTCCGATTCCGCAGACTGTGTGTCAACCGCAACGTAACGCAGGAATTTCTCTTTGACGCTTTCCATAATGATCCCTTTCGTCAGGCAAGTTTAATTTCTGTGCAGGTGCCTTCTCCGAATACTTTTTCCATTTCTTCCTTATAAGTGGGGAAATAATCTGTAGGCATCAGGGCCTGAACGCAGCCCGCAAATCCTCCGCCGTGCACTCTCCAGGCTCCTTTTCCTTCCAGAAGAGTACGGCTGAGTTCAAGGCCTTCTGCAAGCTTGGTATCACCGGTTGCGCTTGTAACAATATTATTGAGGAGCTGTTCGGAAGATCTGCCGGATTCATTCATGAGCTTCATGTAGGTCTCCCCGTCGCCAGCGATAAGAGCATCCCGCATTTTCGGAACTCTTTCGTTCTCCTGGAAGAAGTGCATGGCACGGCGCACAGGTCTGTCCTCCTGAGACCAGCCTTTGGCATAGAATTCTGCCGGATCCACATCGGCGAGAACGCCCTTGTCAAACAGATTGGCTATATAAACCATATCTGCCGGAATGCGTGCGTAAGAGGAATCAAGCCCTGCATGGCTTCCGCCGGTATTCGTCAGGCAGAGAGTAAGCCCCATATCAGTGAAATCAGCTGTAATGGGGGTAATCTCATTGGTGTTGAAATCAACATACACACAGTGGCCAAGCGAGCATGCAAGCTGATCCATAAGACCGCAGGGTTTCCCGAAGAAACGGTTCTCCGCCTCTCTTGCAGCACGCGCAACAACTACGGGATCAACCTTGCCGTCATTGAACAGTTCACTGAGGATTTTGCCGACCAGAACGGAGAAAGCAGCCGAGGAGCTGAGGCCGGAGCCTGCGGGGAGTGTGCTGGTGATTTCCGCGTTGAATCCGCCGATGGCCAATCCCCACTCTTTAAACGTAGCAAGCATGCCGCGCGCCAGGGATTTGCTGGTTCCGAATTCTGCCGGGATCGGAACGAGCTGGTTCAGTTTTATTTCAAAGCGTTCATAGCCAGCCGAATGGATGCTGACGAGATCAGTGTCGTTTGCTTCATAGACTGCTGTTAAACCAAGGGCAACACCGGCTGCCAGAATACGGCCTTTCTGATGGTCGGTGTGGTTACCGGCAAGCTCTGTTCTGCCGGGAGTAAAAATCATTTTTTTCATAAGAATCAATACCTCTATCTCCTGATTGTTCGTACAATCTGCCGAACTTCCTACAAATAACAGAATATACCTAATCCTCCTCAAAGTCAACCGCAGTGTAAAAAAAGAACCGCAGATTTTCTTCTGCGATTCTGGTTTTATTCGTCTTCGTTATCAGTGCTTTCCAAGCTGCTCGCGAAGGGAACATTGTACCTCGTTTTGGTGCTCCGTCGCGAGCTAAATCCAAGGGTCAAGGGCAAAGCTGAACGGTTCAGCCTGCTTTATTCGTCCTCTTCCTCGTCATCATCGTCTTCCTCATCTGCCGCCTTTTTCTTCCGCTTCGTCACAAGCTTACAAAGCAGGATACTGATCTCATAAAGAAGAAGCATCGGGAAGGCAATCAGGATCTGAGAAATAACATCCGGCGGAGTAATGACGGCTGCAATGAAGAAGATTGCAACAATCATGATCTTCCGGCCTTTCGCAAGCCACTCCGCTTTCAACACGCCGAGAGCAGTCAGCACCACCGTAACGACCGGCATTTCAAATACAATGCCGAAAATCAGGAAGACCGTCAGCAGGAAAGAGATATAGGCCTGAATACTGATTGATGCACTCACATCCACTTCACCCGTAAACGAAATCAGGAAGCGAAGCATAAATGGGATACTGACAAGCCTTGCAAACGTAACCCCGAGCAGGAAAAACAGTGTGCCGGCAAAAAGCCCCACTTTAAAATAATTCCGCTCTTTGCTGCTGAGGCCGGGACTGCAGAAGGCATAAATGTGATAGGCAAGTACCGGGAAGCAAATCACCACACTCCCCACGAACGCCATAGAAAAATACTCCATGAGCAGCTCCTGCGGAGCAATATACACGAACACATAGCCGAAATTCTGCCCCATGTCCGTAAATAAAGTGACAAGCTTCGGAGCAAAGCCCAGGCAGGCGCAGAAACCGGCCACCAGAACAATCACACAGATCAGAACACGATTGCGTAATTCTTTCAGGTGCCCGGATAAGCTCATGCTTCCATCGGAGGAGGCTTTGGACTTTTTCTGCTTATTCTTCATCCTCTTCGTCGGATTCTGCTTTTGCGGCAGCTTTTTTTGCCTTCTTTACAGGCTTCTCAACAACTTCTTCATCCGCCTCTTCGATGCCTTCTTTAAAGCCTTTTACGCTCTTTCCCAGCATTTTGGTAAGCTTCGGAATCTGTGTCGGCCCAAAAATAATAATGACAATGATAAGAACGATCAGAAGCTGCTGAACACCAATCCTCATTTTGTATTTCCTCCTTCGATGTCTTCTCCGGATGTTTCCGGTTGTTCTTCCGCCTGAAGGACAGGTTCCGCCTCAGGCTCTGTCACAGCAGACTCCTCGTCAGCTGTTGAATCTGGTTTTTCTGTTGCTGGTTCTGCCTTCTCGGGAGCATCTTCCGGTTGTTCTTCCGGCTTTTTCTCTTTCTCTTTCGGTGCTTCCTTTTTCGGTTTGCCGATCCCCTTCAGGTCCTTTTCCACGCCGGTAATATTCTCTTTGATATCCTTCGTCAAATCTTCCAGGGGCTCCATGGCTTCCTTCAAAGGCTTCTGAATTTCTTCCAGAGGCTCGATCACACTCTCACGAACTTCCTTCGTCATATCCTCAGAAACCTTGCGGAATTCCTTCAGGGCCTGGCCTAGCTTCTTTGCATAAAACGGCAGTTTATCCGGCCCTATAACAAGCAGAGCGACGATTACCACAACAAGAATTTCCCAAAAACCGAGCTTCACAGATCACCCTCCTCTGCTGCGGAAATAAACTATGAAAAGTATAGCAGTTCTCCATTTTATTGTCAACAATGCTCTTCTGACTAAGGGCAAAAAACGCGGAAAGAATCCCACCGCCATTGACCGATTCATTTGAAGATGGTAATATAAGCATACACTATATCAACGGATATTCTACGGAAGAGATCAACATGAAAAACCATAAACGGGATCTGATCCTGATCGGAATTCTTCTTCTGGCTGCATCTGCTCTTTTCTTTCTCTTCAAAGGAAAACAGGCCGGAGAAGAAGGTGCCTCAGCAGTCGTTACAGTAGACGGCACAGAAATCGCTCGTTATCCCCTGAACCGGAATGGGACATTCGTATTGAACGGGGGAAGTAACACCCTTATCGTTGAAAACGGAGAAGCCTGGATCAGTGAGGCGAACTGCCCGGATAAGCTCTGCATGGGTTTTGGAAAAATCAGCAAAAAAGGTGAAATCATCGTTTGCCTGCCTAATCGGCTGATTGTTGTGATTGAAGGTGGGGAAGAGGCTGAAGTTGATGCTGTCGCATAGGGGTTTGGGAATAACCGGTCAGGTACTTTATAGGCTGTGCAATGCATGATTCGCGTAAAGGGAACACAGCACCTTGTTTTTTGTGCTCTGTCGCGCGAACTATTGTTTCGTCGGATTTATCGAATAAAATACAAAAAGGGAGAGGTGTGTGCCTCTCCCGTCTCATTTATAAGGTTTTGCGTTTACATTGCCTTGCTCAACGCATCGGACACTGCCGCTGCGAAAGCTTGACTTGTCATGGTTGCGCCGCTGACAGAGTCCACTGCGCCTTCATTGGCAATGGCCTGCTTCACGAGATCCGGAAGCACCATGCCGCCGATGGAAGGTGTTTCAGCATCTTCATAGGTGATGGCTGTGATTTTGCCGCCTTCGATGGTTACTTTGACTTTAATGTCTCCGCCCATTCCGCCACCACCGACGCCTTCATATTCGCCGTCAGCAAATCCGCCGGCTGTCTCGGCTGCGACTTCTGCTGCCGGTTCCTCAATTGGCTTTTCGTCAGGTTCTGCAGGCTCTTCTTCGGCCACAGGCACAGGTTCGTCTGCCGTCCCGTTTACGATAACTTTTGCTGCGCGGCGGCCAAATGTCATGGTTCTGCCGCAGGCAAGGCCGGTGAATAGGTTGGGGTAATTGTTGGCAAAGAAGCCACCCGTCACGTCGCCAGTTGCCCAGAGGCCTTCGATGGGAGTACCGTCTTCCCGGATAACCTGCATATCGGTATTGATCCGGCAGCCGTCCAGAGTGGTGAGGTGCCATGCACCCGTGCGGATCCCGTAGTAAGGAGGTGTATCCACAGGTGTCATGCGGTGAGCGCCTTTGCCGTAATCTTCGTCAATGCCCTTGTAGCAAAGCTCATTATACCGTTTAACGGATGCGACAAAGTTGTCAACGGGGATGTTCAGCTTCTCAGCCAGTTCTTCGAGGGTATCCGCTTTCTGCAGATAGCCGAGTGCAAGATGGGAATTCTCCCCTTCGGTCATGTCTTTCCATGCCACATCATAGTAGCGGTTAGGTTCTGCTCCATTGTCGAAATCGAAGAGGCGGCAGCAGCCGACTTCTTCAAACTGCTCGCAATACTTCTTGTTGTTGGCATCAAAGATGTCACAATACGTGTGGTTGGGCTGCATGTACATGCTGTGCAGCATAAATTCATAGGGGCCGGACTCGTTGCAGAACCGTTTACCGTTGAGGTTGACCTTCAGGAAGGGCTGTTCGCCGAACCAGAACCATTTACCGTTGGTCTTGTATCCCGCTGTTTCCGTAGGCAGGCAGGAACACCGGTTGAACATCATGGACGCATGGCAGGGATCCATCTCGCCGCCTGCCCAAAGGATTGCCTTGATCCCCGCGCCATCAGACTTGGAACCCATCGGAACGTTGATCTTCATCTTCATGGTCATGGGCTGGAGGGCTAGCATCATATCGCCGTTGCTCGCATAACCGCCGGTTGCAACGATGACACCCTTAGAAGCGTTGATGCGAATATAGTGCTCATCCTGGGTATCTCTTGCTATGATGCCGGTGACTCTTCCTTTTGAATTCAGTTCGAGTTTAACGAGCATGGTATTGCAGCGGATCTGGCCGCCACGCTCTTCCACAAAGGCTTGCATATCGGTGTTGAGGGATACATCATCCGGCTTGTCAGCTGTCGGATGCGGGCTGTGGCCGGTTGCATAGGCTTTATCACGCTCAATATGCTCCTGATTGCCTACGCTGCCTTCGAGGCTCATATGCCAGTGACCGGTATTTTCGAGGATATTGGTGAGCCAGTCAACCGTTTCACCGGAATTGTTGATCCAGACCTTGACGAGATCACTGTCTACATAGCCGCTGCCGTAGCGGACGATCTCCTGCAGAGCTTCTGTCTTGTCAATTTTGAATTCGGGGAATTCCTCAAAGCTCTCAAGCTGGAGCTTCGAATTAATTGCGCCGATGTCTTCTTTTATTTTAGTAGGCGTTTCCGCTTTTTCGACAACGAGAACTTTGGCACCTTCTTCAGCCGCCGTCATCGCTGCAATCCAGCCGCCGGTGCCGCACCCGACAACCAGGACTTCCGTATCCAGAATTTCGGAAATATCACTATCGGCGATCTCGGGAGCTTCGCCGAGCCAGTCGGACGTGTCGGCTTTCTTCTCACCCAGCACGACTTCCTTGCCGGAAGCCTGGGAGATACAGTCGGCTGCCGCGGCTTTCACCGCATCCACGGTAATGGTTGCTCCGGAAATAGCATCTACATCCGCAGTCTGCCCGCTGAGGATAGCCTGTGCCATCTGATCGCCGATTTTACCGCCGATGTCCGGTGTTTCACCGGATACGTCAATCTGAACGTCGGTAATGGAACGGCTGTCAAACGTCATGGTTACTTTGACATCACTTGAAATCCCTTTCGCGGAAGCGGAATAGGTGCCTGGTGTATAGATTTCCGGCAGGCTCAGGTCCGCGGTAGGAGCAGGGGTTGGTTCCGGTGCCTTTGGCTTCGGTGGGTTGGCAATACCGAGGCCGACCAGCGCGGCTGTCGCCGCGCCTGCTACAGAGCCCTTCAGGAAGTCTCTGCGGGAAAGATTCTTGCTCATTTCAGTTTCTCCTTCTCGTGTCATTCGTTATGTTCATGAAAAAACAGGATATTTAATATTAATACGTGCATTCACGGTTTGTCAAGGAAATCCAACTTTATTCCACAAACTTTCTGTCAGAAAGCCGTTAATCCTTTTGTGTCTTCTGCTGAGGAGCTGTCTGCACCGCCTGTCCGCCCAGTCCGAATTCCTGTTTGGCCGTCACCGTTTCGCGGTTAATCATTTTAGTGAGTACATCAACCTCGGTTTCAATGGAGACCGCATCGGATTTATACAATTCATCCAGCTGATGTTTGAATCCGTCAACAACAGTGTCCATTGCGATTTCAATAGACTTCTTGCTCTGGCTTATGTTTTTGCCGGCGATATTGGTTCTCTCCAGATTTGCATAGGATTCCAGCAGTTTCAGCGTAGTTGGGAGGAAGTAGCTCATAAACCGGTCGATCTTGCCGCGTTTTTCCGGCTCCTGCTCCACGGCACGGAAGATTTCTCTGGTGATGGATTCAATCTGGTTGATTTTTTCCGTCATTGCTTCGTCCGGAATTCTGTCGTTCACATCACGGATCTTTGCAAGAATCTGGTCATAGGCTTCCGCATTCTGCTTGACAGCTTCCTTTTTGGAGGCTTCCCTGGTCTTCTGCATGGCGGCTTCTCTCGCACGAGCCAGTTCCTCGTCTGCCCGGCTGCTCATGAAGATATATCCCAGTTCTTTATTGATGTAGGCAGTATCTCCGAAATATCCTTTTTCGATCATCTTCTGAAGATCCTGCTCAGCCTGCTTCCTTTTTACTCCTACCTTTTTGGCAATTGTTTCTATCTCCATCGCCTCGTTCGGCCCGATAATGGCAAGATAAGCAGTATAGCGCTGCATAGCGCGACGCATCAGAATACCGCTTGTCAACACGCAGCCGCCGCCCAGAAGAGCGCCGATCGCAGTGCTGATGGAATAAATGGTACCGCTCTGGATTGCAGCAGGAATTCCCCAAAAGACGGCAGCAGCCATAATCAGAGCGCCCGCAATCGTCAACAGCCAGGAAGTGTTCTTGTTCTCTTTCGGAGACTTCAGGATAGAGCGGATTGCCTGTTTGGCTTTCCTTGTCGTCTGCTCCTGCTGGAACTTTTTCTTCATACGCTCCAGCTCTTCCTGCTGCCTTTTCAGCTCCTGTTCTCTGGACAGATAAGGTGCTTCCCGCCGCTGAGAACGCGGGATATCGGAAGAAAACAGTTTTCTGATCAGGAGAAACAGTGCTATCGGCCACCCGCCTCCGGCGAATAGAAGTATGATCACAAACCAGGAAAAAAATTCCGATTTGTTGTTTTCGTTGTTCCTGTTATCCATACACTCACCTTCACATGTTACAGTCGGTTTTAACTGAAGTATTATACTCTATTTACAGACGATTCGTCAACAAAATCGGTGTTGTTTCGACATTAAGTTAATTCTTTCTCACGAAAAGCGCCTTTGCCTGTTTGCGACATCTTTTTCACGCATTTTTCAGCACTTTTTCACGGAAATTCTTCCGATTTAGGCTTTACAAACCGGTGCATATTTTGTTAGAATAACTAAAACTGTTGTAATATGTGGATTACAGTTTCTAAAATTCCTCGAAAGGAGTGAAGTTCGTGAAGAACACATTTCGCGGCGGTGTTCACCCGATCAGCCATAAGGAACTGACGCGGGATGTACCGCTGCGTGCCCTGGACGCGAAGGGCGAAATGGTCTTTCCCCTTTTGCAGCACATCGGGAAGCCAGCCAAGGCTCTTGTCAAGAAAGGCGATGAGGTGCTTGTCGGGCAGCGGATCGGTGAAGCGGACGGCCTGATCTCAGCCAACGTCATCTCGTCCTGCTCCGGCAAGGTCAAGGCTGTCGAGAAGCGCCGTGTGCAGAATGGACAGATGGTCGAATGCGTCATTGTTGATAATGACGGACAATACACCTGCCTGGAAGGTATTTGTAAGAAACAGGATGTTTCCGGCATTACCAGGGAGGAAATCATCCAGCGTATCAAGGATGCCGGAATTATCGGTCTGGGTGGGGCAGGATTCCCGACCCATGTGAAGCTTTCCCCGAAAAATCCCAATGCAATTCGATATGTGATTGCAAACGGCTCTGAATGTGAGCCCTATCTCACCGGGATTGACCAGCTGATGCGCACCCAGGCTGATGCCATCATTGAGGGATTCTCTCTCATGCTCCGCCTCTTCCCGAATGCGAAGGGTGTCGTTGTCATTGAAGACAACAAGCCTGAGGCAATCGCCGCCATGCAGAAAGCTTCCGCCGGGAACGACAGAATATCCGTTCTCTCCGCAAAAACGAAATACGGCCAGGGTGGAGAGAAAATGCTGATTGAAACGGTAGCCGGAACCAACTATCCTTCTTCCATGCTGCCGGCGGATGTCGGATGTATTGTGCAGAGTGTCGGCACCATTTACGCTATCGAACGTGCAGTTGTTTACCGTGAGCCGCTCTTCACCCACACCTTCACCCTTTCAGGCGATGCCGTAAAAAACCCGGGGAACTTTATCGTCCGGGACGGGATAAGTTTTGCGGAGTTGATTGAAGCCGCAGGCGGTCTGAAAGACGGCGTGACCGTGAAGAAAGCCATTGTCGGTGGGCCGATCATGGGGATCTCACTCCCCAATCTTGACGTGCCGATCCAGAAAACCAGCAGCGGTGTTGCGCTTGTAACAGTGGACCAGAGCGAAACTGCAGATGCTATTATGACGTCCTGTCTTCGCTGCGGCAGATGCACAACCGTCTGCCCGGTCGGTCTGCTTCCGCAGATGATGGCAGACGCTGTCCAATCCGGCGATCTGGAACGCTACGAAAAAAAGCTTTACGGGCTGGAATGTATCCAGTGCGGTTGCTGCAGCTATATCTGTCCGGCTAAGAGGCCTCTGACACAGACCTTTATGCGCACAAAAGCTGAAATACTCGCGCAGAAACGCGCAGAAGCGGGAGGGAAAAAATGAATAATGCATTGAATATCTCTCCTGTGCCGCATGTGAGAGACAGATGGACGACCAAGTTCATCATGTACACGGTCGTTCTCTCCCTCCTCCCGGCAACGGTTGTCGGGATTGCGATGAATGGTCTCCACGCGTTTTATGTAGTTCTCTGTTCCGTTGCAACGGCTGTTCTGACGGAGTACATCTTCGATTATTTTGCAGGAAAGCCGGACACCTGGCTCGACGGCAGCGCGGTAGTCACCGGATTGATGCTTGCTCTGACGCTGTCCCCCACCATTCCCCTTTTCATTCCGATTCTCGGTTCCGTGTTTGCCATCCTGGTTGTGAAGTGCGCTTTCGGCGGCCTTGGAAAAAACTTTGTAAACCCGGCGCTTGCCGCAAGATGTTTCCTTCTGATCTCTTTCGGCACGCTTATGACCAACTATGCGGTTGATGGTGTTTCCTCCGCAACGCCGGTAGCCATGCTGCTGGAAGGCAAAGCGGTCAACGTGACGAAAATGTTCCTCGGTGTCCCAAATGATGTTATCGGAAGCTCCACAGCATGCATGCTGCTCGGCGGCCTCGTTCTGTGGGCTATGGATATCATTCACGGTGAAATCTGCTTCTCGGTGCTTGCCTCTTTCGCTATCTTTGTAGGGATCTTCGGAGGGCAGGGCTTTGACCCGAAATTCCTGGCAGCACATATTTGCGGCGGCGGTGTCGTGATGGGTGCTTTCTTCATGGCGTCAGACTATGCCACATCTCCTGTCAGTAAACTCGGGCAGATGGTATACGGCATTATCATTGGTGTGCTCGGAGGCCTTTTCCGTCTGAAAAGCGGAGCTTCCGATTCCTTCAGCTATTCCATTATCATTGCGAACCTGTTTGTTCCGCTGATTGATATGTTCATTTATCCGAAGCCATTCGCTTACAGCAAAAAAGGAATCGCCTCACGAAGCGGAACTGTTCAGGAAAAGAAATCTGCAAAAGACTTCTTCCCGAAACCGGTGATTGTGCTGACAGCTATTGCCCTCATAGCCGGTGCTGCACTCAGCGGTGTCTATGCCATGACAAAAGATACCATTGAAGCGCAGAAGTTTGCTGCTAATGCTGCGTCCTTCCAGGCAGTGATGCCTGACGCAGTGTCCTTTGAAGGCAGTGATGCAGCGGATAAAGCCCTCGCCGATCTTGACGGGGCAACTTACGGTACAGGCTTTGGACGCGTCACCATTAATCAGGTTGTTGCCGGAAAAGATGATAGTGGGTCCATTGTCGGCCATGCGATCAGCGTGACGAGTGCCGACGGTTTTGACGGCAACATTACACTGTCTGTTGGTATTGACAGCAGCGGAACCGTAACCGGAATTTCCTTCACTGAGCTCAATGAAACTCCGGGTATGGGTATGCGCGTTGACGAGCCAACCTTCAAAGATCAGTTCAACGGCAAATCAGTGGCTAAATTCACAATGAACAAAGCCGGCGGATCAACAGCCGATAACGAGATTGACTCTGTCTCCGGCGCATCCACCACATCCGGTGCAGTTGTCAATGCTGTAAATGCCGCTCTTGACTTCTATCAATCTGTTGTGAAGGGAGCGATGTGAAGATGAATAAATATCTTGAACGTCTCTATAACGGCATCATCAAGGAAAACCCGACTATGATCCTGATGCTCGGTATGTGTCCTACACTCGCTGTTTCCACCCGGGCTATCAACGGCATCGGAATGGGCCTTTCCACAACCGCAGTCCTGATCCTTTCCAATGTTGTTATTTCCATTCTTCGCAAGGCAATTCCCGACGAAGTGCGTCTGCCGGCCTATATCGTCATTGTTGCTTCTCTCGTTACCGTTACGGAGCTGTTGATTGAAGCTTATCTCCCTTCTCTCTATGAAGCTCTCGGCATTTATATTCCTCTGATTGTTGTTAACTGCATTATTCTCGGTCGTGCAGAAGCCTACGCCAACAAAAATGAGCCTGGTCTCTCCGCAATGGACGGGCTTGGAATGGGTCTCGGTTTTACGATCGCCCTGACCATTGCCGGTGCACTTCGTGAGCTCATCGGCAACGGGACTCTGTTCGGTGCCGATGTGATGCCTGCAGGTTATGAACCGATTGGTATTTTTGTCCAGCCTCCCGGAGCATTTCTTGTCATTGCGTTCATTATTATGATTATGAATGCAATCGGTATCAAAACGAGGCAGAAAAAGCTTGTGGAAAGCGGCTGTGACGGGTGCTGCAGCAACTGTGCTTCCCGCTGTGAAAATGCGGAAGGAGGCGATGACAAGTGAAAAGCCTGATCCTGATTGTCATTACAAGTGCTTTGATCAACAACGTCGTTTTGAATCAATTCCTTGGAATCTGCTCTTTCCTTGGCGTTTCCAAACAGATCAAAGCTTCTGCCAGCCTGGGCGTCGCTGTTATCTTTGTTATCACAATCGCTTCTGCCGTTGCCAGCCTGCTGTATGATTATATCCTTGCTCCGTTGGGAATGGACTTTATGAAGACCATCGTCTTCATTCTTGTCATCGCAGCTCTGGTTCAGATTGTTGAGATGTTCCTGAAGAAAACAGCTCCGGCAATTTACAAAGCACTTGGTATTTTCCTCCCACTGATCACCACTAACTGCGCCGTTCTCGGTGTAGCACTAACGAATGTTCAGAACGGGTATAACTTTATTCAAAGCGTTCTCTGTGGATTCGGCACAGCTGTAGGTTATACTATCGCTATTGTTCTTCTGGCCAGCATCCGTTCCAGAATCCATGAGGAAGATATCCCGGCCCCGCTTCGCGGTGCACCTATTGTATTGATCTCTGCAGCACTGATGTCCATTGCATTCATGGGCTTCTCAAGTCTGAATTTCTGATAGGAGGAGCTTTATGATCATTTTACTTACTACTCTTGTTATCACCGTTGTCGGCATCATCGTCGGATACGGCCTTGTCTTTACCGGGAAAAAATTCTACGTTGAGGTTGACGAACGTGAAAGCGCTGTGCGTGAATGTCTTCCTGGAAACAATTGCGGCGCATGCGGATTTGCAGGATGTGATGCCATGGCAGCTGCCATCGTTTCCGGTGAGGCTCCTGTAAATGGCTGCCCGGTCGGCGGGGCTCCTGTAGCTGCAAAGGTTGCTGAGATTATGGGTACAACCGCAGGCTCGGTAGAGAAGAAGGTAGCCTTTGTGCAATGCAAAGGTGACTGTGACGTAACCCATAACCAGGGTAATTATGTCGGCATACAGGACTGCCGCAGTGCTGTGCTTGCCGGTATTCCTGTTACAGAATGCAGCTATGGCTGTCTCGGATTCGGCTCCTGTGTGGCTGCCTGTCCGCACGATGCAATCCATGTAGTCAACGGTGTCGCGGTTGTGAACCGCATGAAGTGTGTCGGCTGCGGTCTCTGTGCAAAGGCCTGTCCCCGTGGGCTGATTGATCTTGTCCCTGAGAGCAAGCATGTTTTCGTCCAGTGCTCGAATAAGGATAAAGGCCCGCTTGTCAAGAAGGTCTGCTCTGCAGGCTGCATCGGATGCGGCATGTGCCAGCGCCAGTGTGAGCACGATGCTATCCATGTAACTGACAACCTGGCACGTGTGACCTATGAAAACTGTGTACAGTGCGGCAAATGCGCCGAAAAGTGCCCTGCAAAGGTCATCACGCTTCCTGCCGGTATGAAAAAGCCGGAAGCCTCTGCGTGAAACTGTGTGCAGAAATGAGGATCTGAAATGGAAAAACTGAAATTATACAAAGTGGTTGCCTCCGTTGTACTTCTCGTTCTGGCTGTCTGCTTTTTAAGCGGACTTGTCGGCGGAGACATGATGTACCATCTGAAAAATCGCGGTGAACTGGGGCCCCTCACCCGGTCGGACATTGCCTATCTTTCTGTTGACGCACCCGAAGCTACCAGCAGTGACGGTACCGTGACTGCTTCGGATTGGGCAGAAACTTATCCGTATATTGTCACTTCTATGCATGATAATGACAAAAACAGCTACGTAACCGATTATCTGGAGCAGGATCCGTATCTGGTTAACATTTATGAAGGGTATGGTTTCGCAAAGGATTATGGTAGTGCCCGCGGGCACGAGTATACTCTCGCAGATGTTGCCAAAACGCAGCGCCCGCATCCCAAAGCGAACTGTCTGACCTGCAAAACCCCGAATTTTGCAAAACTCGTGAACGACCAGGGCATCGCAGTGTATTCAATGCCGTTTGAGGAAGTCCAGAGCATGATGGAAGAAAACATCAGCTGCTATACCTGTCATGCCAACGATGCCGGAAAGTCCGGGAAACTGCAGGTTACCCATTCCTATGTTAACAAAGCATTGGGCAGCACAGTGAAAGAGATCGACCCCGCTACCTTATCCTGCGGCCAGTGCCATATTGAGTACTACTTCACACGGGAAGACAGCGAGACTATGATGCCCTACCATTCCGTGGCAGATATGAAACCGGAAGCAATCCTTGCCTATTATGATTCCTTTGACTTCTATGACTGGGTTCAGGAAGCTACCGGCACAAAGATGCTGAAGGCTCAGCATCCGGAGTTTGAAACCTATCTGCAGGGCCAGCATGCAGCCGTGCTCAACTGCGCTGACTGCCATATGGCGATTGAACAGGCAGATGACGGAACGATATACCACAGTCACTATCTCGCCAGCCCGCTGGAAAACGAGACCCTTCTTTCTAACTGTGCTGAGTGTCATGCCGGCACGGATGTGGTGAATATGGTACGCCGTTTGCAGGATCGCGTAACTGCAAGAGAAACAGAAGTAGGCAACAAGCTTTCCGAGCTGAAAGATACGCTTGCACAGGCTGTTGCAGAGGGCAAAATGAGCGAAACAGAGCTTGACGCCGTTCGTAAGCTGCATCGTGAAGCCCAGTGGTTCTTCGATTTCTGCTATGTGGAGAACTCAGAAGGCGCACACAATTCCGAACTTGCTTTCTCCTGCCTGGACACCTCTGAGGCAAAAATCGCGGAAGCAATGGCTCTTCTCGGTACATAAAGAGTTGTAATTTCTCTTTGTTTTGTGTTATAATTTCAACAAATAGCCGCACAAAACAAGAGACTTGAATGGATCTGTCTGTTTCGGCAGAAGAGAGCGGTATAATTCCAGCTTTCTTCTGCCGATTTTTCAGGACGTCATAAGCAATAATAAGGAAGAAAGATTTTCTGTCATGTCAACTGTCAAAAAAATATGGAAGTTTCTCTCTTCCATGCGATTTGCTATTCTGCTACTTCTCATCCTGGCAGCCGCCTGTTCGGCAGGCAGTTTCGTGACGCAGGGGCAGACTTATGCCTGGTATGCGCAACGCTATTCTGAACGAATGGCCGCTCGGATAATTGCACTTCATCTGGATGATGCTTTTCACAGCTGGTGGTTTTTCCTGATTACAGGTTTCCTGTGCCTGAATTTACTGTTTTGCAATGTGATCCGCTTTCCCCAATTGGCAAAAAGGATGAAAGCATTTTCTTCCCCTCCGCGTAATGACACAAGTGCCGGTTTTTCGGCACAAAACGTGGATGATCCGCATGGGGTGTTTCGTTGGCTTCACATGAATCCAAGGGAAAGTATCGATCAGGAAGGGCATGAGTTGCTCTATGCTTCCAAAAACAAACCGGGGCTGTGGGGTGCCTGGGTATGCCATTTGGGCATTCTTTTTCTGATTGCAGGATTCAGCCTCGGCCAGATCACCCAGCAGCAGGCAAGTGTCTACGGCATTCCGGGACAGACCAAGCCCGTTGGTGATTCCGGTCTTATCCTGACAGTAGATGATTTCCGTGTTGAGCTTCGGGAAGATGATACAGTGGAACAGTATACTGCCGATCTCACGGTACACGACGCAAAGAGCGGCGGTGTGCAAAGTACCTCTGTAAGTGTTAACAACCCTGCCTCTCTTTTCGGGTGGAAGTTTTACCAGAATTCCACCGGCTGGGCTGAACTTGTAACCGTCATCGAAAACGGGGAGTTCCTGCAAAGCGAAGTCCTCTGTGCGGGTGAATATCTGAGCATTTCCGATAAACCCGACCTGGTTGTCTATTTTAATGCTTTCTATCCGGATTATGTCCTGGTCCCTGGAACCGGACCCCAGACTATTTCCGGCCGAATCAACAATCCGGCAACGCTCTATTCCGTTTATTACCAGGAACAGATCCTCGGTATGAACGTCCTGATGGGTGAAGAAGAACTGACCATCGATGAATATACGGTCGTCTTCTCCCAGCCGCAGAGTTACACGCTGATACAGGCCAAGAAAGATTCTTTCACCTGGCTGGCTTTTCTCGGAGGGATTGTGACGATGATCGGGCTCTTTCTTGCTTTTTATATACAGCCGGCCAGGGTATGGGCTGTGAGAAATACCTCCGGTACCTGGACGGTCTATGGCAGCAGCCCCAAAGGAGGGGTTCTGTTTAAGGAGAAATTTGAAAAGGCTGTACAATCCGGCAGCCCCTGAAAGGAGAACGAATATGCTTCAGGCTGAAAACACTCTCTTCACTATCGTTATGCTGCTTTACTTTGCTGCGATGATTCTTTATTTCGTGTTCATTGCAGTCAAACGCGATGCCCTTTCCAGAATGGCAGTGCTTCTGCAGGCAGCGGGGTTTGTGCTGCATACGGCAGCCCTGATCTGCAGAGGAGTCGGCGCGGGAAGGCTTCCACTCACGAATCAGTATGAATTCGCAACCTGTTTTGCCTGGGGGCTCTGTCTCGTCAGTCTTATCTTTATCCTTCGGTTCCGTTTTCCGGTGCTTGGGGCGTTTGCCGCTCCGGTTATCTTTCTTATGATCGGATATGCAGCTATGCAAAGCAAGGAAGTAAAAGAACTGATGCCGGCACTTCGCAGCAACTGGCTTGGTTTTCATGTATCCACGGCTATTATTGCTTATGGTTCTTTCGGGGTCTCGTTTGTTTTATCGGTCATCTTCCTCCTGCGGGATAGATTGAAAGAAAAAGGGTTTCTGGATCAGCATATCCCGAATAAGGAAAAACTGGATACCATCAGCTACAGAAGTGTAGCGCTCGGTCTTCTGTTTCTCACTTTTACCATCGTTACAGGAGCCATCTGGGCAGAACGTGCCTGGGGGAGCTACTGGTCCTGGGATCCGAAAGAGACCTGGTCGCTCGTGACCTGGATCATTTATGCCATTTATCTGCATCTCCGGATTCGCCGCAGCTGGGAAGGGAAATCTGCGGCAATCTTTGCAGCAATAGGTTTTATCTGCGTGATGTTTACTTATGTCGGGGTAAATACTTTTCTACCTGGTGTACACAGCTACGCCTGACTGGTTCAATCTTTATACTGAAACAGAACAGACCTGCAACTCTCTTCCGGAGTTTGCAGGTCTGATTTCATTTTCAGATGAACTTATCGATTGCTTCATTCAGCTCTTTCAGGCTTTCGTCTTTTCCGCCATCTACATCAGTTATACAATGCTCAATATGGTCTTTAATGATAATTTTTGCAGTATTGTTCAATGCCGACCGTACCGCTGCAAGCTGTACAAGAACTTCCGTACAGTCTCTTCCGTCTTCCACCATCCGCTTTACATGCTCCAGGTGTCCAATCGCTCTCGCCAACCGGTTCACGACCACTTTTGTCTGGGTATGGACATGCGGATGATCATGCCCATGAGATTCTTCTTTCTCGTCATGGAGCACCGCATGGCTGTGAACAATCCCGTCCCCATGGTCATGATAATAGATCTCTTCGTCGTGCATTTTCTGCCGCCTTTCCAGATTAAATCTGTCCATTTGCTTTAAATATTATCATATCATGAATGATCTGATTTCGGAACCCCCATGGGGGGATTTTTCTATTTACTCATCTTGGCTTGTTCTGTTTTTGTAAGCTAATTTTTGCTATTTAGAAATAATTATTGCAAATTAATTACATTTGATGTATAGTATGCTTGTTGAAAATAGGGTTTTTGGATGAACTTGCTTCAGTTTTCGATACTCACTTATCCCCTCAGGAGGAAGTTGATGATGTTTTCTAAAAGATGGCTTGTTATTGTTCTGATTCTTGCCATGTGTTTATCACAGATGCAGGTTTCAGCTTTTGCTATAACCAGTGACGGGACAGGCGAAACTTCTGAATCTCTGGGCCAAATTGGAAGTCTCCAGCTCTCCGCCTCAGAATTTACCTCTGAAGCCACTTTGGAAACTGCTGCTCCCCTAACCTCTACACCGAACATCACGTCCGATTCTCTCTCTGAGAACACTCCCAGCCCGGCTTCGGAAGGCACTTCTACCCCTGTAGCGACAGAAGAGCCTGTTCCTGACCCAACACCTGGATCGGCTCCCGACATTACCCCGTCATCGGATTCCGGGTCCAACAGCAATATATCCTCCGGCACATCAGAGGGTACAGATTCCTCTGAAAATTCAAATTCTATGTCTGTTTCGTTTCCCTCTGCCGAGATTCTTGCAGAGGTAGACGGTATAACCGTATATTCTGTTGTAAAGGTTCTGTTCCCTTGCAAGCAGTCGGAGAACCTTTCCGGTCTTCAGGTTTATAATTCAGATTGGCAGAAATTGGATCCTTATATAGACCCTGTAACTTTACAGCCATATTACGATATATACTATCTCTCTCCCGGCATTTATGCATACTGCTATCAGGATGGAAGCGGCAAGTTTGAGCCCATCGACTATACGCCATTCATGGTTGAATGGGACAAACCGGAGCAAAAGTTTGACATTGTTCTGACTGCGGCGGCACCTGTCATGGATCAGGTTGTTGAAATGGAGCTTCACTCCGTCACTATGGTGAATCCTATTTATTCCGCAGTTGTGGATACCGTAGATATTCCGGACGCCTCTACAACTCCGGAAGAATGCGCCGGCTTGCTCCAGCAGATCGGTGATGCTGTCGCAAGTTATATTGAGGCCAATACCGGAAACCAGTCAAGTTTTTCCGCAACCTTCCAGGCCTCTCCAGGTTCTGTCTTTTCTTCTGCAGATACATTTTATAAAGATACTTCTTCGGCCGGTGCAGCATTGAAAGCCGCCATGACCTCCCGAAAAGCGGAAATAAAGGTTTATTATCAGTCTTCCGAAGCAGTCGACTGGAACACACTCTGTTCGAACATTTATTCCAATGCAGTTTCCCATACCGGCGTACCGACGGAGGGCGATTACCTGCTTTATGAATTCGGCGGGTACAATGCAACCGGTGCAGGTCCTGTAAAACTGGATGGATCAGGTCAGTATTCATATCTATTTAATTACGCCCCTCTCTATTATACGACTGCTGCGCAGGAAGCAGAAATGACAAATACTGTGAATTCTGTTCTCAGTCAGCTCAGTCTCTCCGGCAAATCTGATCACCAGAAAATTAAAGCGATCTATGATTATCTTTGCACACATGTATCCTATGACAACGCCCATGCCAATAATGGCTCTTATACTCTGAAGTACACCGGCTATGCAGCTCTCGTTCAGGGAACAGCTGTATGCCAGGGTTATTCCGTTGCTTTCTATCGTCTTTGTCTCGAAGCCGGCATCAACGCCCGTGTCATTGACAGCAAACAAATGATACATGCGTGGAACATTGTTCATTTAGGCAATAAATATTACCATCTTGACGCAACATGGGATGCCGGCAGAACCAATTATCTTTATTTTCTGAGAGGAAATACCTGGTGGCTGAAAAACCATAAACAAAACGGTATTTCCAGCAAAGGAGATAAATTCAGCAGCACTTCTTTCAGCTCATCCTATCCCGTTCCCGATGCAGATTATTCTGAAAGCTCTTCCGATTCCGGAGAAGAGACGCATACAACCCTCACCTTCCACAAAGATGTTGCAGCGACCTGCACCGCCGATGGATCACTGGCCTATTGGATTTGTGAGGAATGTGGAAAGCTCTTCCTCGCAAAAGAGCATAAAAATCCAGTCACTCCGGAAGCTCTTACTGTAAAAGCGCTCGGGCACAACTATGCCAATGGTGTTTGCACAAGGTGCGGTGAAGCTCTTAGCTGTCAGATCCGTTATGAATGCAATGGCGGAAGCAATGCAGCAGGCAATCCGACTTCCTTTACTGCAGGATCTTCTGAAATTGAGCTCAAAGCTCCAACCCGTTCAGGCTATACTTTCGAAGGCTGGTATAAAACCTCTTCCCTGTCCGGAACTCCGCTTTCCGTTATTACCTCAGAATACTCAGGTGATCTGACGCTCTATGCCAAGTGGAAAGCCAACACATATACAGTTGTCTTTGACCCGAACGGAGGCAGCGGCAGCCAGCGTTCACAGAGCATGACGTATGACCGCCAGGCAGTTTTAACTGCCAACTCTTTCCGAAAAGATGGATCAGCTTTCGTAGGCTGGTCTACCGATCCTTCCGCATCCGCTTACGAGTATGCTGATCGCCAGAGTGTTGTAAACCTGACTCCTTCTGCAAACGGGACTGTAACGCTCTATGCTGTTTGGGCAACGAATGCGTATGCACTTGTCTTTGACGCCAATGGAGGCATCGGGGATATGTCTTCCTTCGGCGGACTCCGAAACTATGGAGAAACCTACACACTTCCTGCCTGCTCCTATACAAGAGACGGTTTCCGTTTTACAGGCTGGGCTCTGTCTGCACGCGGAAAGGTTGCTTATGAAGATCGTGCATCCTTCTCCAACCTGACCGATACAAACGGAGCGACTGTCACTCTGTTCGCTGTATGGACACCACATCAGTACAGCATTGTATTTGATGGGAACGGAGCAACTTCCGGGACAATGCGAGCACTGGAGAATCGCCAGTATGGGAATACTGTTACGCTTACATCCAACGCTTTCCGCAGAAATGGCTATACCTTTACCGGATGGAATACCTCCCCCGATGGAAGCGGAATCGCATACAGCAACCGTGCACGTCAGGCTAATTTCACTTCCGGGGACGGAGCAGTACTGACTCTCTTTGCTCAGTGGTCCCCTGTACAGTATCGGATTACATACAGAAATGTCATCGAGTCCGACGGAAACACCAATCCAGCCGTGTATTCGGCAGACGATCCAACCATTACACTTTCCGGGCTCAGCCGCGCCGGAAATGTGTTCGGCGGATGGTATACAGACTCCCGTTTTACCAATGCCATAACTTCTATTCCTCATGGTACCTCCGGAAATCTCACGCTTTATGCCAAATGGTCGCCATATTCCTATACTGTGGCATTTGATGCCAACGGCGGAACCGGGACAATGGAGGCTCTCAGTGGGTGTATAAGCGGGCGGAGCTACTCTCTCCGAAACAATGCTTTCAAGCGTACGGGGTATGGTTTTGCCGGATGGAATACAGCACCGGATGGATCTGGTTCAAGTTATGTCAATCGTGCGCGTATTACTTCTCTCACATCAGAAAACGGCGGAGTTGTGACTTTATATGCACAATGGGCGCCTATAACATATCGGATTAATTATCGGAATGTTACTTCTTCTGATTCAAACCCGAATCCTACCGCTTACAGTTCAACGGAAACCGTAATCCTGCAAACTTTAAGCCGCTCCGGTTATGCCTTTGAAGGCTGGTACAGTGATTCTTCTTTCCGTACTCCGATCACCGTTATCAACAGCAATTTGACGGGTGGCGCTGTCACGGTATATGCAAAATGGACGCAGCTGAAATACAGTATTTCTTTTGACGGTAATGCCCGGGGGCGTGGAACTGTGACCGGCACGATGAGAGATCTTGCAAATCGCCTGTTTGGCCGTACCTACATGCTTACGAGCTGCAGCTACAGGCTTCCCGGTTATGTGTTCCTCGGCTGGAGCACCAATCCAAACTCCGATACTCCAGAATATATGAATCGGGCCAAGGTCACGGATCTTGCCAGCATAAACGGTGAAACCGTCACTCTGTACGCTGTCTGGGATTCAGCCGGGCAATAACTCTCTTACGAAAAAACGGCATGGCTAAAAAGCCATGTCGTTTTCTTTATCTCTGCAGTGTTCCGCCGCCGGTGTGCATAATTGCCCTGGCAGCCTGTCGGAGGCCGAGATCGGCGCAGTCACGAAGAGAAACATTTTTTAGAACGCCGGAGAGAAAACCCGCAACAAAATTGTCACCTGCGCCCGTTGTATCTACCACATTTGGTACCGGAACTGCAGGCAAAGCGTATTCTCCTTCTTCCCCGCATACATAGCATCCTTCTGGCCCCGCTTTAATGATGACATTTCTGATTCCTGTCTCTTTCAACGCATGTGCCATCTGGCGAATCGTATTTTCCCCGGTATAATAAGCCGCTTCTTTTTCATTGGGGAAAATGTAATCAATCAGCGGCAGGACATCTGACAAACCCTCAACACTTAGCGATTCAAGAAGAGGAAGCTTTGTATCTGCACAGACAGTCGCATTCCTGGCTTTCGCTGTTTGAATCAGCTCCTTCAGCACTCCAAAATCTTCAAGTGGCGGCCGAAAGATACTCGCCAGCGAAACGATTCTTGCCTCGGGCAGATCTTCTTGAGAAATCCTGTATCCCGGAAGCCTTGTTGCGTTGGAGTTGACGGAAATCCGGCTGCCGTCCTGAGCTACCTGCAGATTTGCAATTGGAGTATCCATTTTTACTCTTCTGACATGGTCTGTATTCACCCCTGCTTTTGACAGTTCATCAAGCAGGATATTTCCTGCAATATCTTCACCCACTCCGCAGACGACTGCCGTTCGAAAGCCCATGCCGGCTAACGCCATCGCCTCATTCACAGCATCTCCGCCTGTATGTAGGCGAATCGTCTCCGCTCGGAAAACATTCGGTTTATACGGTTTCGCTTCTCTGCCCCTTGTAATGCAGTCCAGCACAGCCTGACCGACACAAACAATATCAAACACTTTTCTTCTCTCTTTCCCTAACAGGCCCTCTTGCCCAATTGTTTTAACCATAGTATAATGAAAATATGAAAATGTACAAGAAAAAAATCTATTATCTGCTGCTTCTTTTTGCGTGTATCATTGCTGTTTTTATTCGGGTTTATCAGTTCGGGAGTGTCCCCGGAGGAATGAATCAGGATGGGGCTATGGCAGCAGTGGATGCGAAAGCTCTTGCCGATTATGGGACAGACCGCCTTGGCATGAGGTTTCCGGTTCATCTGACAGCATGGGGATTTGGACAAATGAGTGCCCTCCTGAGCTATCTGATGATTCCGAGTATCAAACTGTTCGGTCTATCTGTCTTCTCGGCAAGGTTGCCTGTGTTGCTTATAAGTCTTGCCTCTCTCGGGCTGCTGTATCTTTTTTCCACCGACTTTGGCGGAAAGAATACCGCATTGATTGTTCTCTGTCTTGCTGCAATCAATCCATGGCATATCATTCAAAGCCGCTGGGCGATTGACTGCAATCTGTTCCCGCATTTTCTCCTGGCCGGGTTCTGTTTCTTATGTCGTGGTGTTTCCCGAAAGCCCGGCTGGCTTTTCCTCTCCATGGTGTTCTTCGCCCTGAGTATGTATTGCTACGGGATCTCGGTCTACACTGTACCTTTGATTCTGCTGTCTGCCGGCATCCTGTTGCTGCGGCGCAGAAAAGTGTCCTTTCTGCAGATTCTTATTTGCGCCTTAATTTATCTGCTGATAGCATGGCCGTTTCTCACCTGTATGGTCATCAATACCTTCGGGCTGAATACAATTGAAACTCCGTTTTTTACGATTCCTTACTTCCCCTATTCCATGCGTTCCGGAGATATCCTTTTCTTTTCCGAGAACCCCCTCCTTCAGCTCCAGAAAAACGCTGAAGCCCTGCTGCAAATCCTGTTTCAGGTCTACAGAGGGCCCGCCTGGAACGAAGTACGCGGCTTCGGAACATTGTATGTTTTTTCTGTTCCTTTCATGCTGATTGGAATAGTATCTGCGTTCAGAAGCTATCGGGACAGCACTCCTGCTGCTCTAACCGTTATCTGGTTTCTGACTTCCCTGGTTGCGGGGCTGATTACCGCCAATGTAAACATCAATCGTATTAATATTATTTTTTATCCTTTGATTCTTTTTACAGGAAGCGGGATTCATGTTTTGCTTAGATTCTTCTCACAGCGAAAAGTCGGAAAAATCGTCAATCTTCTGATTCCGCTTGCATATCTTAGCGCATTCTGTGTCTTCACCGGAACTTATTTTACAACTTATGCTGAACAGGCCGCAAATGACTTCATGCTGGATTTTGGAAACGCTGTAACTGCAATAAAGGGCTGCGATGCAGAAAAAATCTATATTTCTGCGGATGCACAGTATAAAGGCTTCTCACATGTGAGTGAAATTCTCACTCTGTTTTATCTGGAGACTGATGCTAAATATTATCAGAGCCCGGATTTCTCTCATCGTTTTTCTTTCCATATTCCTTCCGACCCCGATCCTTCAGAAGATGCAGTTTACGTTGCAGCAGCAGAAGATTTGCCATACTTCCCGGAAGATTCTTACCGGGTCAAAAGCTTCGGTAAGTTTTCTGTCATCCAACCCGGATAAACAGAGCAGACAGGATAACCTGCCTGCTCTGTTTCACATAATTCAACTGAAAAGGGATCCTTATTCCGTCGTATAGTTGTCAAAGTATCCCTGGATGTAGACAATCGGAGTACCTTTATCACCGGAGCCGGAGGTAAGGTCACACAGAGAACCGATCAGATCGGTCAACCGGCGGGGTGTCGTGCCCTCAGATGCCATCTTCCCTACCAGGTTGGCATCTTTCTTTTCTATCTCTCCCTTTATGGCATTTCGGAGTTCCTCCCCGCTGAGATCAGAAAAGTCATTATCAGCAAGATATTTTATTTTCAGCTCATTAGGTGTCCCCTCAAGGCCGCTTGTATAAAACGGGGCCACAATCGGATCTGCAAATTCCCAGATTTCTCCGACCGGATCCTTAAAGGCACCGTCACCATAAACAAGCACTTCTACATGCTTTCCGGTTGCTTTAAAGATATTCTCCTGAATCTTTTCCACAAGCCCCTGGCTGTCACGCGGGAAAAGTTTTACCATTTCTTCATTCGCTTTGTTTGTCCCAAGCAAGCCAAATTCTTCATTATAGCCGGAGCCGTTGACCGGGGCATTGAGTATTTCATCCAGACCAAGCACTTTCGCAGCCCCTGCTTCTTTCAGAATGCGCTTGGTGCGGGGTGCAGTATGAATGTCACAGCAAAGGACATGATCTGTATAGTTGAGAATGGCACATGGATTGTTGGCAAAAACTATTTCGCAGTCAGCACCTGCTTCCCGGATCAGCTGTTCATAGTATTCCACATAGTCTACACCGGTAAAACGATGTTTTTTATATCCGAACAATTCACGATATTTATCCTGCGACAATACATCCGTATAAGGATCGACCCCGGCTTTTTCTACATCGTCCAGGGAAACCAGATGGTTACCGACTTCATCAGCCGGATAAGAGAGCATCAGAACAATTTTCTTTGCCCCTTTGGCAATTCCGCGCAGGCAAATAGCAAACCGGTTACGGCTGAGGATTGGGAAGATCACGCCAACAGTATCTCCACCGAATTTAGCCCTGACATCTTCTGCAATATCATCTACCGTGGCATAGTTACCCTGTGCCCGGGCAACTATCGCTTCCGTCATTGCGATAATATCTCTGTTTCGGATGGAAAAACCCCACTCCTCATCTTCAGAGGCAGCCAGAACAGATTCTGTGACCAGCTTTGCAATGTCATCTCCCTCACGGATAATCGGTGCCCGAATCCCGCGGGAAACAGTTCCAACCAAACGGCTCATAGTATTTCTCCTTTATTTATGGAATTGAACCAAGAACTTGATTACTATACTACAAATTGTTTTTTCTGTAAATATTTTTTCCGGCAATGCGACATTCCTTTCGTATCGTTACGATACAAAAACTATACAGAAAAGGTCAGGAATACTTGTACAGCTCAATAAAACTTTTACGCTTTACGGAAGGTTCATAAAACAGCATATCCGTGATCAGTCCATTTTCATTAAAGTCATAGAATATTTCAAAGCTTTCTGAAACGTATTGACAGGCTGCCATAAACCCTTTCTCCCAGGCATTGTCAGAAAGCAACCGCCAGTCTGAAATGTCAGATGTCTGATAATTAGAAGCATTGATATGCCCGCCATTGATGGAAAAAAGCGGCCCCATGGGTTTTTCCGATTCCTCTATAGTAAATCGGAAAGAAGCGTCCGGATGCGCAGTAGGATCAAAACCATGCAGAAATTCATTGAGATCGGTATGGCCTAATCGGCATTTTTCACTGCCTGGTTCTTCTGCTTGTAAAAACCATACTTCGCTGCCTTTAACCACATAGCATAAGATGCGCCCGTTGGTTATTCTCAGGTCAAATCCGGTTGGCAAGTAGCGCATGTGCAGGCTTTCACCGTCAGCATCATCCTGATACAACAGCAGATCGTCATTCAAAAGATACGGATAACAGACCTTCTTATCTGAAACAACACTCTGCACATCCCCACCTATAAGAGGCATAGAGCAGAGATGATCGGAAGCATCTGTAAAGTATAACTGCCCGCCTCTTCTGAAGAGAAAATCACAAGGTTGAGAATACAGTGTTTCAAGCCGGCTTTCTGCACCCATGGCTGCCGGAATCCGTACAATAGAAGTATTTCCGGTTGCCTGATCTTCCCTCAGATAATAGAGATAGCTCGAATCCAGCAACAGATACTTTGCATCTGTTTTCGTGTCGATTATTTCCGTTTCACGAACATACATTCCCTTCTCTCCGGCAGAATACTTCATCCGACAGAGATACGGATCTCCCAATTCATCATGTCTGGAACCGTACAGTGTTTTTCCGTTGTGCAGGAATCTCCCTTCCAGCATATAGTTTGACATTGCTCTGGTATCTTCCTCAGAAAGAGCAATCTCCACAGGCTTGCCCTCACTGAGTCGAACCTCTCCGGATGTTACAGCGGATACCTGAACTTTCTTTACCCCGCATGCTGTAAGTATCACTGTAAAACAGGCCAAAACAGCAAGAACAACCCATCTTCTTCTCCTGAGATAAAGAAAGATTTCAGTAGTCTTATTCTTCATTGCAGATAATTCTCAAGTCTCCGGATATTCCGGCACGTCAAACAGCTCTTCCTCGATTCGCATGAGTTCATTGTAAACGGCCGGCGAAGATGTCACCAGTCCTTCTGCATTGAGGGCTACTGCAAGATCCGCCATTACAGGATCCTCTCCTTCTCCGGAGCCCGCAGAAAGGATAAGATTTTTGCCTTTTTTCCGTTCCTGCGCTGCAGCATTCAGAAACTGCGTGAGCGTGGCATAATCCGTGAGGCAGATTGCTCCTCCTTCTTCCATAAGATTCGGAATCATTTTTGCATTCACGCCTCCGATATAATTATACAAAGAAAGCCCGGAGGATATCGCGGCAGCTTTTGCACAGGCAAGGGAAACTGCCATGAGCGCATTTGCACCGAGCCTGGACGTGTTCTCTGTCCCGTCGATCTCCAGAAGAAGCCTGTCGATAGAAGCCTGGTCCAGTGCGTTCATAGCAACCAGTGCCTCGGATATTTCCATATTTACATTATCTACCGCAATGGAAATCTCTCTGGCGTTTTTCATGCCGGCAGGTACTGATGCCCTGCCTACCGTTTCATCATCCAGCGTAATTTCTACCTCAACGGTCGGTTCATATTTTAGTCCGACTACTTCTCTGGCAGTCACATCCACAATTTCAAAATACTGTTTCATCACATTCATCTCCGTTAGAAATATAGTAAAATTATTATACAGTAATTCCCTGAAAAAAGAAAGCGCTTCCACCTGCTTTTTTAATGTGTCCCGGTAAGAACGGTCGAAGCTTTGATCGTATCTCGCAAAAGTGCCCAGCCGCCGTCTGGCAGCCGGGCACTTTATTCTATCAGTTAATACTCGCGTTTCGGATACTTGTCTACATCGTAGAGATCTTTTAGGGCATCTTTTCGCTCCATATCATCATAGTGTTTCTTCAGGAACGGCTCAACCACATAGAAAAGAAGTTTACCGTCAAGGTCAAAGAAGAAAATGGTAAATAACACAGCAATAGCAGCGAAACAGATTCCGAAGAGCTTCAGGAACAGCTTAAAAAGCATTTTCCCAAGAGAGCACCCACATTTTTTCATTTATCTGTCCTCCGTTACCAGGTCATGGAATCGTCATAATCAAGAAGAGACGGATCAAGAGGCTCTTCATGCATGACGGTAGTCATGTAGTCATTGATCGCATTACGGATTTCCGCACGGGAAACGGTTCTGCAATCAGGCAGCGCATGCGGCAGCCAGAACGCATGAATATTTCTGCGGCGGAATTCATCTTCAAACAATCCATGGACACCCTGCATTCCTTTGCACTGAAGCTGGTCGTACATGGCAACCATATCACAGTTGAACTTTTCCATATTCTCCCAAAGTTCAAATATATGGTTCATCCCGCCGACAGCCATACGGCGCATCGGAGCCCACATATGATATGTCGCCATATCTTCCAGTGCATGGTCATAGGTATCGGTACGGATTTCCATATCGAACATCAGCGAGTCCATATTAATGATAACATTCAGACCCCAGCAGTTATACGCCCAGGTACACCAGTTCGAGAAATATAGCGGTGCGCAGGACCATGCAATGACTCTGTGCCGTGTATTGGGGAAAGTGTTGATATTTTTCCGCACACACTTTTCCAAAATCTTGCGGACTTTTGCATCTACTTCATGCCAGATTTCCCAATCGCCGTACTGTGTCTGGTAGATCCGGTAGAGAGCTTGTGCAACGCCGTTGATCGGATAGTTGTTGGTGTGAGATGCTACATCCCACTTTTCCCACTCAAAGCGCTGCAGTTCATTCTGCTTTTCCAGCTTCTCCTTCAGCTTTTCCCAGCTGAACGGAACACCGTACTGCTCTTCAATGAAGCGCCAGCACTGTTCGATTTCCCTCATGCAGTTTTCCTTAACCAGCGGATCATCAAACTGCATCGGCATCGGAAGGGCAAAAAGAGGCTTATCAAAAAACCAGTCCTGCAAAATGGAAGTTGCAACCGAAGCATCACATGCTTCATTGCAGGTAACCATGGCTTTTGCATAATCCGGCATATCATCCAATACGAACAGGCCCGCTTCTGCCTGGCACATCGGGCAAGGATCACCGGGAAGACCAATGGACTGCACAGCATCTATATAATTGAGAACTGTATGGGAATTGACATGGCAGGTAACAAAATAAGGAATCATTTCCATAGGAACAGACACGAGTTTGCCGTCCCATGGATAGAAAATACCGCCCCATACCGTTTCATTGATAGCTATGGTATGCTCATGCTTGTCATTGATTTTGCCGCCGTTGATTTTGGAATCGGCTTCGAACATTCTCTGGAACTGACGGATGGTCGTCGCAACCATGGCGCGATAATGCCAGGCAGATGCCTGCATTGCTTCGCCCCGAAGGCCTTGCAAACCACGGTCAAACCAGTGCAGAACCGGGAGATAGGTCTGTCCGACCCAGCGATAACGCCAGAGACCCTTTGCAAAAGCAATCGGACCGCCCATCTTCATAATGTCCATCACCATCTGGAAATAGTTATAGCACCAGATATTCCAGAAATAATAGCTTGTGTCTTTTACGCCTCGCCATTCTCTGTGCTTGTAAAGGCCGGTTTTATCCTCCAAAATGTCTCCCAGACGGCGTTCTCCGTGCGGTTTACCATACCAGAAATCACGAAGGGCTTTTTTGATTTTTTTCTTATCCATCTTATTTGTCCTCCTTGATCTGTTTCAGTTCAACACTCTCCACAAATGCCTGGAAGCGTGTGCGAAGCTGTCCGGATGCAGCATTGATATACTCTTTCTCAATAGAGCAGACGGGAATACCGTAATCACGTTTCATGACAACAGTATCAATCACGCGCTCATAACTCCAGTACTCGCAGAATTTATTAGACGCAACAATAAGCCCGTCGGCGTGGTACTCTTTGCAGAGCTGAGCAAGCCGTTTTTTGCGGCCGCGCATCTCATCCTGCGGCATAAAACGCGGGCAGTTGCTGGTAAGCAGATAATGGCGGGCAATTGCATCCAGTGGATCCTGTCCTTCCTTAATTTCAATCGGAACACGAGATTCCACGGCGCCATAGCAATACCTGTCACACACAACAAGTGCACCGCAGCTTTCAATAAGCTTAATGAAATCCGGGTCATCATTTTCCGAACCGCAGAGTACTGCCTTGCAGCGAAACTGTTTCTTTTCATCCGGCTCTCTGGTTTTCATCTCTTCCGCTGTTTCGCGCAGATATGGCAAAATCAGGTGTTTCGGGCAGGTAAGTGAGCACAGCTGAATGACAGCAAATTCATATCCGGTAATGGTAGGATTGTCCAGCTTACGATAATCGCCGATTTCATTGATCAGACGGCAGACTTCGTTATGCTGCTCAACGGCTTTAAGAATTGCCTCATCCGAAGTATCAATACCGAAATGAGCCGTCAGCTCATCCAGAACATGGGCACGGAGCTGCTTCCGGAAATGCTCATAACTGAGTTCTGTGTTCTTAAACGGCACATCGCAAAAACTGACAAAGAAGTCCGGATTCTGGATGATCTGCATATCCTGAACGGTATCCAGATGTTTCTGCTGCAGATGCTCCTGGAAACGGCAGGTTGCCGTGCAGGTTTCGGTTGCCATCTGTGCATCCAGGAAATTATATCCGCCCTCCAAAGCGCGTTCCATCAGAGAACGTGCATAGTGGCAGACACGTGCCGATAAATAATATGTTGCAATGTCCGGGGACGTGCATCTCGGTGCACGCAAACGCACAGAAAAGCAACCCGGCAGATCGAGAAGAACTTCAGGCATAAAATAACAAGTATACCCGAGGGCGCGGAGGCCTTCCTCCTTGCCTTTTCGGACAAGCTCGTTATTTGCTTCCTGAAGTAGATCCTCGAAAAAGATTAGGTGCTTCAGATCTTTCACTATATATCTCCCTCCTAATAAATATAATACATGCTTACCCGCGCAAAACGGGATTTTAAATTATTTTACCGCACAGTCAACATCATGTCAACAATAGTTGTATGCAGTGCAATTAATTTTGTGCATTTGCTCAGAATGCTGAACGAAAAAGCGATGGTGTATTATGTTTTTTCTTGACGCTGAAGCACACATATACTATGATACCGCAGTATGGAACAGGATGAATTAATCAAAAGAATAACGGACCTTGCGTCCCGGTGTGACAGAAACGGCTGCCTTACCCATTCTGCCTTTCTCACCCCAGCAGAGTGCTATCTGCTGGAAACGAGAAAACTTTCTGTTGGAGACGCGAAGTTGTTCCTTTTTGGCGGCAAAGAAGCCTGTGAAAGGAAAGTCGCCTTTTTCCTCCCCTACTATCTTGAGGAAGCTGATTTCGATATCAGTGAAATCATCAAGGCAGTAAGAATCAGGAGTTATTTCGGGAAGCCCGGACACAGGGATTACCTCGGTGCCGTTCTCGGGCTCGGTATTGAACGTGACAGAATCGGAGACCTGCTGCTGTTTGACGACACCGCGTATCTTTTCTGCCTCTCGCCAGTTGTATCTGTACTGCTGCAGGAATTGGAAAAGGTCGGAAGAGTCAGCGTAAAAGCAGAGCAGGTTGCACTCTCTGATGTACCAACTCCTGAACGAAAAGTAAAGAAGATCACTTTCACTGTTAAGAGCCTGCGCCTTGACGCTGTTACCGGGGACCTGTTTGGAGTATCCCGTACACTGGCAGCTGAGCTGATCCGGGAAGGCGCCGTCACACTTAATTATTCCATCTGCGAAAAAGTCGATGCGCCTGTGAAGGAAGGCGACACACTGTCGGTACACGGAAAAGGGAAAGGCAGGATTTCACAGATCGGAGGGCGGTCCAGAAAAGACAGACTGTTTGTCGAGGCAGAGCTCTACCTATAAACATTGGCTTGTTCTGTTTGTATATTTTTAGGAATAAATGTATCAGCCTGAGGAGCGGATGGCTTCTCAGGCTGATGTTCGTCACGGGCAAAAGGATATTACTATATCTGCTGCTTTTTCAACTGTTCAATTCTGGAAAGGATCATTTTCTCATTATAGAGCAGGAAGAGGCTTGCACCAATCAGGCAGGTAACAGTAGCAATCACAGCGGTCATCCGATAGCTTGCCGCTGTTTTGGCAACTGTAACGGAAGTGAAAACCACCATAGCAAGAGCCTGGCCCATTTTAAAGGCAAAGGTACGTGCTGCGAAAAACATACCGCTGCGGTCTTCTTTTGTTTCCAGGCGACTGAGCTCAGCAACATCGGCTACACAGGCCTGCGGTAAAATGCCCAGAATTGCCATAGGCACCGCGGCGCAAACCGCAATGATAAAGCCCCAGTAAAGGCCTTTGCCGCAGAGAGAAGTGATTAGAAAGACCGCTGCATAGGCAAAAAAGCCGGTAACAATCAGTTTCTTCTTACCGAGTTTCGGCGCAAGTTTATTGACCGCAGGATAGAGCAGGACACTGATAAACGTCATCGTGGCAGTCAATACAAAGGTCCAGGTATCTTCAATCTCCATCAGTTTGGTCTCATAAAAAGCAAGACCGGTCTGGAAAAGAGTAAGCGCGAAGAAGTAGATCACATCACTGTAAACGAAGCGGCGGAACTGCCCATTCTGGAACGTTTTCAGAAGAGAACTGAATGCTTTTGTTTCGCTGGGCTTGCTGTCTATATAATCCCGTTCTTTGATGTAAAAAGAAGGAATCAGCATGGCAATGCAGGCAATTGATGACATGATCGCCACCGCCAACCGGATCGACCCGGCCTGACCGACCGCACCTTCCAGCATCCCGGCGACATTCGGCAGCATAAAAGATATGCTCTGCCCGGCAATAAAGGTAAACGAGATATATGTGGAAACATTGATCCTGTGTTCCTGCGTGTCCCCCAATTCTGCAATCAGGGCATTATACGGTGTGCAGAAAATCGTCATAACCAGATAGAAGCCCATCAACAACGCAAAAAGCAGCACATCATTGACGGGGATACTGCCTGTCTGCGGGACAGTAAACAGTCCAATCGTCACAAGCGCAAAAGGAATGGCTACCGCACGCATGAAAGGTATCCGGCGTCCACCCCTGTAATTGCTCCTGTCAGACCAGCCTGCAATCAGAGGATCGGTAATTGCATCAAAAATCCGCCCCACTGCAAGCACCAGACCAAACAGCGTCAGCTTAAATAAAATGGGATTCTGTGTTATGCCGGAAGCAAAAATCCCGGTATTCGGATTCTGTGCATCCGGACTGCCGGTATAATAATAAACCATCCAGTTTGACACGATGCCCGACAGCAGACTCCATCCGAACTGGCCAATTGCAAAAATCCACAGCAATTTGTTGGTTATCTTTTTCATGTTATCCTCCAATTGATATTTTTTGTATCCGTCAGTTGGATTATATCATATACAAAGCTAACAAACAAGGCTGAGCCTTTCCGATATCAGAAATCAGATCCGGGCAACGCCTGTTTCATAGGCAGCGGCTTTGACTGCTTCGGCAACAGCGTCTTTCACGCGAGGATCAAAAGCTGCCGGAATGATATAATCTGCGGAAAGTTCCTCTTCAGAAATCAGCCCCGCAAGAGCATTTGCTGCAGCAATTTTCATTGCGTCATTGATGTCCCTTGCACGGACATCCAGCGCGCCGCGGAAAATTCCGGGGAAAGCAAGCACATTATTAATCTGGTTGGGATAGTCACTCCGGCCTGTCGAGACTACAGCCGCACCGCCGGCTTTGGCATCCTCCGGAAAGATTTCCGGTGTGGGATTTGCACAGGCAAAAATGATCGCATCACGATTCATTGTCTTTACCATTTCGGTCGAAACCATCCCCGGGACTGACACTCCGATAAAGACGTCCGCTCCTTTCAGCACTTCTGCAAGAGTCCCTTTCCGTTTTCCCGGATTGGTGATTGATGCAATTTTCTCTTTAGCTGGATTCATATGATCCGGACGCCCATCATAGATTGCCCCACTGCGATCACAGAGCGTCACATCGACAGCTCCTGCTGATACCAGCAGCTTTGTGATGGCTGTCGCTGCAGCTCCTGCTCCGTTGATCACAATTCGAACTGCAGGAAGATTCTTTTTCACAAGCTTCAGAGCATTGGTAAGCCCGGCCAGTGTGATAACAGCCGTACCGTGCTGGTCATCGTGGAAGATGGGAATGCTGCAGCGTTCTTTCAGTTTCCTTTCAATTTCAAAACAGCGGGGGGCAGAAATATCTTCCAGATTGACTCCTCCGAAAGATCCCTCCAGAAGAGCGACTGTATTGACAATTTCATCCACATCTCTGGAAGCAATGCAAAGCGGTATGGCATCCACATTGCCGAACGCCTTGAAGAGGACACACTTCCCTTCCATCACCGGCATTCCAGCTACCGGCCCGATGTCTCCCAGGCCAAGAACTGCTGTGCCGTCCGTCACGACGGCAACAGTATTCCAGCGGCGCGTCAGTTCGTAGCTGAGTTTTTCATCTTTCTGGATTTCAAGACACGCCTGCGCAACACCGGGCGTGTAAGCGAGTGAGAGGCTCTCCTTGCTGTCAACCGGTGCACGGGAAATCACTTCTATCTTCCCTTTCCATTCATAATGCTTTTTCAGGGATTCCTTTGCATAGTCCATCGCACAATCTCCTATCGGAAAATACCGGGTCATACAGTATGGCCCGGCGGATCAAAGTATACTATAGTTTTTCAGAAGCAGCAAGAAGAAAAAAGCATTCGGAAGGCAAAAAAGAATTGACATCTGTTTCACCGAATGCGACAATATTGAAAAACAGTCAGGAGGTATATCTCTATGAAGATCGTAGTTCTGGACGGATATACAGAAAATCCCGGAGATCTGAGCTGGGATGCTCTTCGTGCGTTCGGTGAAGTAACCGTATATGACCGCACCCCATATGATGACGAGGAAATTGCCAAGCGAATCGGAGATGCAGAAGTTGTTTTCACCAATAAATGTCCTGTTCGTAAAGCTGTAATTGACCAGTGCCACAACCTGAAATACATTTCCGTGCTGGCAACAGGCTATAACATTGTGGATTACACCTATGCATGGGAAAAGGGGATTCCGGTTTCCAACGTGCCCACTTACGGCACAGCGGCCGTCGGCCAGTTTGCCATTGCCTTACTGCTCGAAATCTGCCATCATGTGGCACATCACTCTGAAGCCGTACACAACGGGCGCTGGGAAACCAATGCCGACTGGTGCTTCTGGGATTATCCGCTCATTGAGCTGGCAGGAAAAACAATGGGAATTATCGGCTTTGGGAAGATCGGGCAGACAACCGGACGGATTGCAAAAGCGCTCGGCATGACGGTACTCGCCAGCGGAAGCAGGCCAACAGAGGAAGGAAAAGCAATTGCCGAATATGTCGACCGTGACACCCTCTTAGCACGATCGGATGTTGTGGTGCTGCATTGCCCACTCTTCCCTGAGACGGATAAAATGATCAACAAAGAAACCATTGCCAAGATGAAAGACGGTGTCATCTTCATCAACAACAGCCGCGGTCAGCTTGTTGTGGAGCAGGATCTTGCAGATGCTCTCAATTCCGGAAAAATCTATGCTGCCGGGTTGGATGTTGTTTCCACAGAACCCATTCGGGGTGACAATCCTCTATTGACAGCGAAGAATTGTCTGATTACCCCGCATATTTCCTGGGCACCGAAAGAGGCGCGTATCCGTATCATGGATTGCTCTCTTGATAATCTCCGTTCTTATCTGAACGGCGAACCGATCCATGTTGTAAATCGCCCACGAGAGACATAACTACCTCTTTGAAAGGATTATTATGGAAAGCCTTCAGATAAGTTTAAACGCCGTATTACCGCTTTGCCTGTACATGGCAGCAGGATACCTTGCAAGAAGGCGCGGGCTGATTGATGAAGAAATCATATTAAAATTCAACAGAGTAGCCTTCCTTGTGTTTCTCAGCACAAGTGTATTCAGCGCACTTTACGGATCTGATCTGAGCACAGCGGTCAACCCGAAGCTGATTCTTTTCGTCGTCTTCGGTGTTCTTGCGGAATTTCTGTACGGCTTTCTTGTCGCCAACAAAGTTGCCGAGCGGGAAAACCAGAAAGGCGTAATTGTTCAGGGAATCTTCCGTTCCAATTTCACGTTGATCGGCCTGGCAATTGCAAGAGCTCTTTTACCCCATGAAGATATTGCTCCGGTCGTTTTCCTCTGTGCAATCATCACTCCTGAATTCAATATCCTTGCTGTTATAGCGCTTTCTCTATACGGGGGAGAAAAGGTCCGTCCGCGGGAAGTTGTGCTTCTCATTTTGAAGAATCCGCTTATTATTGCTACTGCAGCCGGTATTCTTTGTCTCGTGCTTAAGGTACGATTCCCCAAGAGTATAGAAACAGCTATCACCGGCATGGCAGGTGTTGCTACCCCTCTGATGCTGTTTCTTCTGGGTGCGTTTTTCCGCTTTGACAGCTTTGGCGGCTCTGCAAAGCAGATTTCTACAACCACTGCTTTCAAGCTGATAATCAATCCGGCTATCTTTCTGACGATCGGATACCTGCTTGGCTTCCGGGGAGTTGAATTTGCCGGTCTGATCGGCGTTTTTGCTTCGTCTGCTGCGGTATCTTCTTTCACCATGAGTCAGCAGATGGGCGGAGATGCGGAACTGGCAGGAGGTATAGTTATTCTGACCTCTATCATCTCCTGTCTGACACTTTTCGGCTGGTGCACCCTTTTCAAGACGCTGGGAGCATTTTAAAAACGGACACAGGCACTGCTGCAACTCTGCCAATGTGAAGGAATCATTCGCCGGACAAGCACCATTGTGTTTTTCCGGCGATAATGTTAAAATAGGGGAAAAAAGCCGGAGGTTGTCGGGAATGAATATTCAGGCTCTCTATAAAGAGAAGCTCCAATCTGCGGAAGAAGCCGTTCAGATTGTAAAAGACGGAGACTGGGTAGATTACAGCGAAACCTGCTCCTATCCGCAGGCACTGGATGCTGCACTTGCAGAGCGGAGCGGTGAACTCCATGATGTAAAAATCCGTAATGCGATCTCCATGATTCCTATCCACACCGTAGAAAAAGATCCGTACGGGTCCTTTACCTATAACCTTTGGCACTGCTCTGCTCTGGATCGGAAATATATCGATCAGGGGAGGGCTTACCATTCACCAATGATGTTTCGGCATAACGGCACCTATTACCGGAAAGGATATGCACCGGTCAATATAGCCATGGTTACCGTTGCTCCGATGGATGAAAACGGCAATTTCTCTTATGGCCTTACAAACTGCACGATGCAGGAAATACTGGATGCGGCAGAGCATATCGTGGTGGAAGTAAACCCCACAATGCCTACCATTGCCGGACTGGCCAATGATCATATCAGCATTTACGATGTGGACGCAGTCGTTGAATGCAACCTCCCGATTCCAACTGTCAAGAGCCCGGCAGCGACAGATACGGATCGCAAAATTGCTTCCTATATCTTCCCCTATATCACCAGCGGCAGCACGCTTCAACTCGGCATCGGCGGCATTCCCAATTCCATCGGCAGTATGATCGCTGAATCTGATGTGAAGGATCTCGGGATGCACACAGAACTTATGAGTGACGGTTATCTCGACCTCTACCGTGCGGGGAAAATCACAAACGCAAAGAAAAAGCTCAACCGCGGTAAAGGTGTGTTCTCGATCTGCAACGGTTCCAGAGAGCTCTATGATTTTCTGGATCACAACAACGCGGTTCTGTCCGCGCCGATGAGCTACGTCAACAGCCCTGCGGTCATACGTGAGCTGGACGACTTTATCTCTATCAACAGCTGCATCGCAGTGGATCTGTACGGTCAGGTAAGCTCAGAGTCTGCAGGCCTTCGCCAGATCTCCGGCACCGGCGGACAAGTTGATTTCATTACAGGTGCACTGGAAGCAGACCACGGAAGAGCTTTTCTTGCCATGCATGCGACGTTTACGGACAAGGCGGGGGTACTTCATTCCAACATCCTGCCCTATTTTACAGGAGGAGATATTATCACCACTCCACGGACTCAGGCTCCTAATATTGTGACAGAATACGGCATTGCAAGTCTTCCCGGCAAAACGACCTGGCAGCGAGCAGAAGCACTCATTGCTATCGCACATCCGGATTTCCGTGAAGGGCTGATTGCTTCGGCCGAAAAGCAGAAAATCTGGCGTCAGAGCAACAAACGGTAGATCAGCCGCAAAAGGAAGAAATGTCCGGAACACCAGGGCACTATGACAGAAAAATGCTTGCATTCGGATGTGTCTTCTGGTATCATATATATGTTGGGCATGAAATCTGCCCCGGAAAACAAAATGCTGAAAAAACAGCTGATGACTTCTGGTTCTTCTCAGAAGTTTTCTGTTTTTCAATTTTATCTGGAGGAAACGCCTATGAATTACACCGCAGAAGTTACGCATATGTGCCCCGTCGCAAAAGGCGCATATCACGGCCCTGCCCCGATTCCTGAAGAAGGAAAATGGGTCCAGGCAAAAGAGATCGGAGATATCTCCGGCTTTACCCATGGCGTAGGCTGGTGCGCACCGCAGCAGGGCGCCTGCAAGCTTACACTGAACGTCAAGGACGGCATCATTCAGGAAGCACTGGTTGAAACCCTCGGCTGCTCCGGCATGACCCACTCCGCAGCTATGGCTTCAGAAATTCTGATCGGCAAGACCCTTTTGGAAGCTCTGAACACTGACCTCGTTTGTGACGCCATCAACACCGCAATGCGTGAACTGTTCCTGCAGATCGTGTACGGCCGTACACAGAGTGCTTTCTCGGAAGGCGGCCTTCTGGTCGGTGCTTCTCTGGAAGACCTTGGAAAAGGCCTTCGTTCCCAGGTTGGAACAATGTTCGCCACGAAGGAAAAGGGCCCGCGCTATCTGGAAATGACAGAGGGTTACTGCTCCCGTATGGCACTCAACGCAGATGACGAAATCATCGGCTATGAATTCGTCAGCCTCGGCAAGATGATGGATTTCATCAAAGGCGGCATGGATGCAAACGAAGCTCTGAAAAAAGCTACCGGTCACTATGGCCAGTGGGATGCAGCCGTCAAGTACATTGATCCCCGCAAGGAATAAAGGAGGACCAAACGATGGCATTATTTGAAAACTATGATCGCCGGATCGGAAAGATCAACGGTGTACTGGCTAAATACGGCATCGCCTCTGTAGAAGAGAGCAGGGAAATCTGCAAAAACGCCGGATTTGATCCCTATGAAATTGCTAAAGGCATTCAGCCCATCTGCTTTGAAAACGTCTGCTGGGCATACTGTGTCGGTGCTGCTATTGCCTTGAAGTCCGGGGTAAAGAACGCTGAAGAAGCTGCCCGCGCTATTGGCATTGGCCTGCAGAGCTTCTGCATTGACGGTTCTGTAGCCGACAACCGCAAAGTCGGTATTGGCCACGGCAACCTGGCTGCTATGCTTCTGAGCGACGAGACGAAGTGCTTTGCTTTCCTTGCAGGACATGAATCCTTTGCAGCAGCTGAAGGCGCAATCGGTATTGTCCGCAATGCCAACAAAGTGCGCAAAGAGCCGCTTCGCGTTATTCTCAACGGTCTTGGAAAAGACGCTGCTCAGATCATCTCCCGTATCAACGGCTTTACCTATGTACAGACTCAGTTTGACTACTTCACCGGTGAGCTGAAGATCGTCCGCGAGATCCGCTATTCCGAAGGCGAGCGCGCCAACGTCCGCTGCTACGGTGCGGATGACGTCCGTGAAGGCGTTGCCATTATGCACTTTGAGCAGGTCGACGTTTCCATTACGGGCAACTCCACCAATCCCACCCGCTTCCAGCACCCGGTTGCCGGCACTTACAAGAAAGAGTGCGTTGAGCAGGGCAAGAAGTACTTCTCCGTTGCTTCCGGCGGCGGCACAGGACGTACCCTGCACCCAGACAACATGGCAGCTGGCCCGGCTTCTTACGGCATGACCGACACCATGGGCAGAATGCATTCCGACGCTCAGTTCGCAGGATCTTCCTCCGTTCCCGCTCACGTGGAAATGATGGGCTTCCTCGGCATGGGCAACAACCCCATGGTTGGTGCAACTGTTGCAGTGGCAGTAGCTGTTCAGAACAGCCTGACCAAGTAATCATACCTCTTCCAAAACAAATCCAAACCGATAATTTCAGCCCTCTTTGCAGTTTTGCAAAGAGGGCTGCGCTTTTTCAAAAGCAATCTGATGAAGACCGTTTATGAATCTGCCATTTTTTTGTATTTTGCATAACGCCGGGCAGTGAATTCTTCCGCTTCTGCGAAGAGCCGCTCTGCACGGTCCGGGAAGGTGCGCGTCAGAGAAGCAAAGCGGTTTTCACCCATCATGTATTCCCGAAGCTTGCCATTCGGCTCACCGGAATCCAGGGTGAACGGGTTCTTCCCTTCTTTTTCATAATCCGGATTGTAGTGATACAGTGGCCAGAAACCGCAATCAACGGCTGCTTTTCCTTCTTCCATAGAATGCCCCATTCCTTTCGAAAGGCCATGGTTGATGCAAGGCGCATATGCGATTACGATTGACGGGCCATTGTATGCCGCCGCTTCTCTGAGGCACTTGATCAGATGCTCGGGATTTGCCCCGATCGATACATGCGCCACATAAACATAACCGTAGGTAGAGAGAATCAGCCCGAGATCCTTTTTGGGTGTTTCTTTCCCCGCTGCAGCGAACTGGACAGAAGCGCCGGTCGGCGTTGCTTTAGAAGCCTGCCCGCCCGTATTCGCATAAAGTTCGTTATCCATTACAAGGACATTCAGATCGCGCCCGCTGGCAATGACGTGATCCAGGCCGCCGTAACCGATGTCATAAGCCCAGCCATCACCACCGACCATCCAGACTGCCTTTTTGGTAAGTGCATCCTCTCTGTCACGGATAAAGGAGATATCGGCATTCTCCTCATCCGTTTTCGCGATCGCTTCACGAACAGCATCGGACAGGGCAAGCGTCTTATCCGTGTCATCTCCCTCCAGGAGCCATGCTTCCAATGCCGCTTTCAAAGCCTGATCCTTTGTGGTTTCCACAACGCGTCCGGCGTGCATTTTGACCTGATCCCGCATTTGCCCGGCAGAGATACTGATGCCAAGAGCAAACTCTGCGTTGTTCTCAAACAGTGAATTGGTAAACGCCGGGCCGAAGCCACGTTCCGTCACCGTTTGCGGATAAGATGGGGTATAAAAACCATAAGCCTGGGAACAACCGGTTGCGTTAGCCACATAGAGCCTGTCGCCGAAAAGCTGCGTCAGAAGTTTGATATAAGGAGTTTCCCCGCATCCCGGGCAGGCACCGGAGAACTCATAAAGCGGCTGTTCATACTGACTGCCTTTAGCGGAAAAGCGGTTCATAGGATTCTCTTTCTTTTTGAGTGTCAGGCAGTAATCCCAATTCTTCTGCTCGTCCAGCGCATCATCCAGCGGAACCATATGAAGAGCCTTTTCCTTTGCAGGGCAGACATTAACACAGCTACCACAGCCCTGGCAATCCAGCACATCCACCTGAATGCGGTAGCGAAGATTTTCAAATCCTTTTCCAACAGCTTTTTTGGTTACGCAGGCTTCCGGAGCAGATGCTGCTTCTACTTCCGTAAAAAGGAAGGGGCGAATAGCGGCATGCGGGCATACAAGGGCACACCGGTTGCAACCAATGCATTTCTCGCTTTCCCAGACAGGGACATTATCTGCCACACCGCGCTTTTCAAAACGCGCTGTATCAACAGGCATAACGCCGTCTGTATATTTGGAAAATACGCTGACCGGAAGCGAGTCGCCCTCTGCACGGTTCATGGGGATCAGAATATTCCGGACAAATTCCGGCAGATTCTTATCAACCGCTTTATCCTCATCATTCAGCTGAGTCCACTCTTCCGGAACCTCAATTCTGACAGCATCTGTCAGGCCACGTTCAATTGCGGCCAGATTCATACTTACAATCTTCTCGCCTTTTCTTGAGAAGGTTCTGACAGCAGCTTCTTTCATATATTTTTCTGCTTCTGCAACCGGCAAAACTCCGGAAAGTTTAAAGAAAGCTGCCTGAAGCACAGTGCTGGTACGATTCCCGAGGCCGATTTCCTCCGCAATATCCGTAGCATCAATGATATAGAAGTTTATCTTTCTCTCTGCCAAAATCCGTTTTGCCCGATTCGGCAGGTTCGCAAAGAGCTGCTCTCCCTTCCAACGCGTATTCAGGAGGAAAATCCCACCGGGTTTTACTTCTTTTACGATATCATAACTGTGCATATAGCTCTGCTTGTGACAGGCTACAAAATCCGCCATCGTGACATAGTAGGTACTGAGGATCGGCTCATGCCCAAACCGAAGATGGCTTCTCGTGAGGCCACCGGATTTCTTACTGTCATACTGGAAGTAAGCCTGAACATACTGGTCGGTATTATCACCGATGATCTTGCAGGAGTTTTTATTGGCACCCACTGTGCCATCTGATCCCAGACCCCAGAATTTACAGGAAATGATACTCTTTCCCGAGGTAACGATATTCTCTCCGACCGGGAGGGAGCGGAACGTCACATCGTCCGTAATACCGACGCTGAAATGGTTTTTCTTCTCCCCTGCCATGTTATCAAATACAGCTTTAATCTGGGCAGGAGTAGTATCCTTGGAGGAGAGGCCGTATCTGCCGCCCAATACGGTAAGAACCCTGCCGGCTTCCATCAGGGCTGTGCTGACATCTTCAAAAAGCGGTTCCCCGAGAGATCCAGGTTCTTTCGTGCGGTCCAGAACCGTAAGAATCTTGCAGCTTTCCGGGATCGCAGCGAGGAAATGTCTGAGAGAGAACGGACGATACAGGTGCACCTGAATAAAGCCGACCTTTTCTCCTCTCTCCGTAAGATAATCAACCACTTCACGAACCGTATCACTGACAGATCCCATAGCGATGATCACACGCTCAGCATCGGGGGCACCAAAATAGTTGAACAGCCTGTACTCTCTCCCCGTAAGGGCAGAGATTTTTTCCATATACTCTTCTACAACATCGGGAAACGCTTCATAAACAGGATTGATCGTCTCGCGGTGCTGGAAGTATGTATCATCATTTTCGCCTGTATGCCGGATGGTGGGGTGCTCTGGATTCAGCGCATGATCACGGAACTTTTTCAGTTCCTTATAGTCCACCAGTTTTGCCATGTCATCAAAATCCAGGACCTCAATCTTCTGGATTTCATGGCTGGTGCGGAACCCGTCAAAGAAATGCTGGACGGGAATATGCCCTTTGATAGCGGACAGATGGGCTACGGCACCCATATCCATACATTCCTGCACACTGGAAGATACCAGCTGAGCCCAACCGGTCTGCCGACAGGCCATCACATCGGAATGATCTCCGAAAATGGAAATAGAGTGAATGCTCAGTGAACGTGCAGCCACATGCATCACCGCCGGAAGCTGAAGGCCTGCAATACGATACATGGGCGGAATCATCAGCATCAGACCCTGGGATGACGTATAGGTAGCTGCAAGGGAGCCTGCTTCCAGCATACCCTGAAGGGCTCCGCAGGCTCCTGCTTCAGCCTGCATTTCCACAATCTGAACCTGCGTACCGAAAATATTCTTCAAACCATTGGCTGCCCATTCATCGACGTGGGTGGCCATCGGGCTTGAAGGTGTAATGGGATAGATTGCGGCAGTCTCCGTAAAGGCATAGGAAATATACGAGGCAGCCTCATTCCCATCCATGGATTTAAATACTTTATTTTTTGCCATGATTTTTCCTCCACTAATGTAAATGTATTGTTGTGATGGATGAATTGATTCTACCAAAAAACTCCCATCATTTCAAGGATGATAAGAAATCAAGGAGTCAAAAAAACACAAAAAATATATGTAATAATCCATGGTTTTCAGAAAAAGAATATGATACCTTTACAGTGCGAAATCGAGCATGCTCGATCACAAAAATATAATGGAGGATAACACTATGAAGAAACTTCTGGCAATGACCCTCGCACTCGTGATGGTTTTCGCCCTGTGCTCCAGCGGTATGGCTTATGCCGCCAATACGACCATCACGCTTATGGCTTCTCAGGACTGGATTGAGGATGCGGAACAGGACCTCGGTGCAGCCTTTGAGGAAGAAACCGGCATCCATGTTGATTATCAGATCATTCCGTCCGACCAGTACTATGATGTTCTAATGACCAGGCTGAACAGCGGTGAAGGCTCCGACATTTTCATGACTCAGTCCGGTTTTGCCATTGCAACGTCCTACAAAGTACAGGACAACGCTATTCCTCTCGAGGGAGAGCCCTGGTTTGACAGCTACAGCGTCTTCTCCAAAGAACAGACCTCAGTTGATGGTGTATGCTACGGCATGACCTACTTTGATACCACCACGGACTACTACATGATCTACAACAAGAAGATCCTTGCTGCGGCAGGCGTAGAAGCAGTTCCCACGACGTTTGCAGAATTTGAAGACATGTGCCAGAAGGTTCTGGATTCCGGCGTGACACCGATCTACGAGCCGGTAGCAGACGGATGGCATCAGACCATGCTCTGGTGTGAGAACGGCCAGGTATTTGACAAGCTCGAGCCGGGCATCATCGACAAGTTCAATACCAACCAGGCGACCTTTGCTGAAAATGAAAACATGATTACTGCTCTCGAGCAGCTTAACGACCTCGCACAGAAGGGCTACTTCGGTGATAACTATCTGAGCGACGAATTTGTGAATGCGGAAGGCTATCTTGCAGCCGGCGAATATGCCATGAGCTTCCTCAAACCCGGTGCCATCAAGGCCATCGTAGCAAACGAGCAGAACACTGCCGGCTATACGGAAGATGACTTCGGCCTGATGTTCCTGCCGCTCCTCGACAACCAGTATCTGAATGTTCACCCGACCGGGCCCTCCAAATTCATTTACTCCGGCTCCAAGAATATCGATGCTGCAAAACAATACCTCGCTTACATCACGACGAAAGACAGCATCCAGTACGTAATTGACAAAGCTTCCGACGTGGAGAACCTCCCGTTCGATGCCGGTCAGACACCGGAATACAGTGAAACCACGCTGGCATTCCTTGGTCAGTTTGATGACGAGCACTCCGGCATGGTGCTGCAGGATGTAGTGACCTACTTCAACGATCAGTGGATGGATATCTCTGCGAATATTGCCGCCATGTTCATCGGCGATATGACCGCTAAAGAAGTTCTTGCCGAGATCGATGCCGGCAGAGCACAGCTTGCCAAAGCAGCAGGAGATGCAGCCTGGGCATAAAATACTTATTTGAACAATCAGGAAGCCTCGCTTTTCAGCGAGGCTTTTTTACATCTTTAGTTCGAAGATTTGTGTCGGTTGCGATAAGCCATCGGACTCATACCGGTGGTCTTGCTGAATGTTTTACTGAAATGGAACTGATCATTGTAGCCTACACTCTCACCGATCTGCTGTACAGAGAGGTCAGTCGTGTCGAGAAGGCGTTTTGCATTGGAAATGCGAACAGTTGTGAGAAAACGGACAGGCGTCATTCCGGCATATCGTTTGAAAATCTTTGTCAGATAAGCGGCTGAGAATCCAAGTTCCTCCGCATATCGGCCCAGATCAATTTCCTCCATATAATGGTTCTGAAAGTGGTGAATCATTCTCTCCACATACGATTTAGCGCTTGTAGACGGGAGAACACTGTCGCCGGTGAGTTCGTAATACTTTTCCAACCTGATCTGAGCACTGGAAAGAGCAGCAACCAGATCATCCTCCGAAACAGGTTTGAGGAGATAGTCAAAAACATTGCTGCGGAGCGCTTCACGAGCATACTCAAATTCATTGTAACCGGTCAGCACGATGGTGACGATTTCAGGATAGAGGAGATTGATCTGCCGACAAAGCTCCAAGCCATCCATCACAGGCATCTGAATATCGGTAATCACAAGTTGAATGGAAGTTTTTTGCAGGATCTCCAGTGCTTCCGCGCCATTTCCTGCCTGTGCTGCTATCACATAGATATCATCCAGTTCTTCGATTGTATGGGCAAGGCCCTGACGGATAAAGTATTCATCCTCCACGAGCAGAACCTGATAATGGGTTATCTGTTTCATACCATGCCTTCTTTCCTGATATATCTCCCTACCCTTACATATGCTCCTCCGCTTTCCCGGTTTCCATATTCAAAAATAAAAGGGGCTTTATCTATCAGATAGAAGCGAATGAAAATATTCAGCAACCCGCTTCCGTTGATCTGGAGGCTTGGAAAGGAATGGGTTGTGAGGATGCTTTCAGTCTGGACGCGTAGTTTCTCCATTGCAGCAGCATCAAACCCTGATCCGTTATCCGAAACCTCTATCTTCCAGCAGTCTTCCTCTATCCTGCCAATAATTGAAATCTTCCAGGGAGGAGCCTGTTTTGTGACGGATTTAATGGCATTTTCAACCAGAAGCTGGATACACAGTTTGGGAATCATCACGTCCCAGAGATCATCATCAATCTCAAACCCATATTGCAGACTTTCTCCGAAGCGGATCTTCATGCACTCCAGATACTTATCGCAGATATCCAGCTCCGTTCCGATGGGGATGAGTTGTTCTTTGTTGGAGGAGATATACCGAAGTATTTCGGAAATATTGGAGGTCATCACCATTACAGAATCCGCAAGGCCTTCCCGTGCCATTTCCGCTATACTGGCAAGCGAGTTATAGAGGAAATGCGGGTTCATCTGAGACTGCAATGCAAGCATCTGCGTCTGGATTTCCTGTTCATGCAGAGCAATGATTGTCTCAGTCTGTTCCTGTGACTTCTCTATGTACTCATTGATGGAATCCGTCAGACGGTCTATTTCCCGAATATTGGTTTCTTCCAGCATGAGTTTCTCGGAATGCATACTGTCCTTGTCAGAGAGAAAATGGTAGATACTCCGGATCGGGTTGCTGATTCTCCTGGCCATATATCCTGACAGCAGAATACCCAGAACAAAAACAAATGCGAACATCCCAAGGATAAAGAAAAGGGTGTGAAAAAGAGGCCTCACCAGTTCAGACAAGCTGACAGTCATAACAGCGAGAAAATCTTCACTGCCAATTTCTTCATATACAGCATATTCCCGATTCCCGTTCAGAGTATTTTTCAATTTCACCGGTTCGGATGACTGAAAATCATAATACGGGAAGAGATTTCCCACATCTTTGAAATTAGTCGCTATGATCTGATTGTCCCTGTCATAGATAAAAATGTGGGCGTTGAACTGAAGATTATCCTGAAGAGCGGAGGAAAAGAAATCGTCATAGAATTCCATACACTCCACTACCCCGGCAGGATTATGGTAGTTATCAAAATAAGCTCTGCTCAGAGAGAGATAGTCGTGCCGACTGTCTTTTTTGACGGAAATGAACTTTCTGCCATTTCTGGACATTGTATTATTGTACCATTCAGAATCCAAATAGTCGGTAAAAGGCCCTGTGCTGTCTCCCAGACCATATCCCGTGCCAAGAGAGGAGAAGATGCTCAACTGTCTGACGGTATAATCAAACCCTTTCTGTGAAAGAAGGAGTGAAGTAATCTGCTTACGAACCTGGAAGTGCTCCAGATTCGATTCGTCCGGATCTGAAAAATGATTGATCAAATCCGTCAGATCTGAGCTGATGGCGTTGAGCACCACAGAATCCATCTGGGTCAGATTGGCCTGAATACCTGAAGCCGTTGCCCGACATGCCCGCTGCATGCTTTCCAGGGCTGTGCTGCGATGAGAACGATACTGCATAATCGAAAACATGATGGCGAGAAGGCCAAGAACAACGACCACAAGGCTGAGAAAGTAGGAGCGCAGGATATGCTGTATGTCATTTTTGTTTTTCAGAGTCGCTCCCCCCCTCATCATAAATGAAAAAACTGCAAGGAAGGCATTCCTGCAGTTCCTTTGTATTATTGTAACACGTCTTCGGGTTTCAGAACAACCTTTTTTCCATAATAGTTGATAACAGCAGCCTTTTTTCCATTCAAAAAGACTTCCATCTCATTGTATTCCTTCATTCCGGGAAAACAGCCCGCACGTTCATCGATTGTCAGACTCCCGGCTTTGTCATCCCAATGCAAAGATATCACGGCATATTCTCCGTTTTCATATCCGTAACCATCACCGGCATCTTCATAGAGCACGAAGTCAGCATCTGCACCGGTGTAAACATGTATTTCGAGGGGGTAGCCGGTATCCTCTGAGGAATAGTGAAGTCCTTTTTGCATTGGAAGAATACTACCTGCTCTGATAAAGAGAGGAATCCGGTCGAGCAGGGCTTCGGTTGAAACTGTCTGCCCTCCTGAAAATCTCAGACCTGAATAAAATTCGACCCATTCTATACCGGACGGAAGATAGGTCTCCCATACTTTTGAAGCAGGTGGAATGATCTCCCTGTCACCAGACAGGTAATACATCGGCTTTGTTACAGGATTTACAAGAATGGAACGGCCGAACAGAAATTCCGTGCTCAGGGCTGCTGCTTTCTCATCCTGCGGGAAGTCGAAAAGCAGCGGTCTTATGATGACACTGTCATTCAACCACACGGAAGCTGCTATGGAATATAAATAGGGTATCAACTGATAACGCAGACGGATCTGTTTTTCAATAGCATCGAAGAACGGCGTTCCTCTTTCTCCGAAGTTCCAGATTTCCCTCGGGGTGTCGGTTCCATGGGAACGAAACATCGGCAGAAAAGCGCCGAATTGAAGCCAGCGTGTATACAGCTCGCAGTAACCGCGGTCTTTTACTCCCTCGTCATATTCCCCTTTCCAGAACCAGCGCGGAGAAGGGTCTGTATTGCAGCCACAACCTCGATTCTGCCACTTCTTCCCCACAGTAAAAAAGCCCCCGATGTCCAGTGTCCAGTAAGGATAGCCGGACATTACCATATTCAGCCCTTCAGCGATCTGCTTCTTCATCACTGCCCAGGAAGCCGTGATATCTCCAGACCATAACACAGCGCCGTATTGCTGAGATCCTGCGTAACCGGATCTCGTCAAATTCAAAACTCGTTTCTCTTCCGTGACTTTTCGCTGGTTTTCATACATTCCTCTGGCATGAAAGAGGCTGTAGAGATTTGCTTTCTCTGCAGGCAGGTACTTCTTGTGTTCCGTACCCACTATAAAAAAACGTTCCCACGGTTCCCTTTTGATCGGTCCATTCCAGTCCGGCCCGCTGAAAGGCTCAGTGGAATCACACCACCAGGCATCAAATCCGCGGTCAAACAGGCCTTCCTTTGCCTGTCTGAAGTAGATTTCCCGTGCTTTTTCGTCGAAAGCGTTATAGGTAGAATAATCATTGAGCAAAGTACCGGATCCTTCAAATTCCGTATGGTTTTTCGTACCGGAATTGCAGTTCGGCCATACAGAAACCATCGTGTGCACGTGCAGATCCTTCAGCACTTTCATCTGCTCTTCCACATCATCGTACCGCTTCGGGTCGAGGGTTTTCTGGCCCCATTTCCCCGGCTCCCAGGTGTTCCAGTCCTGCACGACGCAGTCAAGCGGAACATCAAGTTCCCTGTATTTACAGGCGATATCTGCCAGCTCCTTCGCGGTGTGATAATGTTCTTTTGACTGGATATACCCGAAAGCCCATTTGGGGAGCATTGAAGCCTTTCCAGTCAGAAAGCGTATGCCGGATATCAGCTCATCGAAGTTCTTCCCGCAGATGAAATAGAAATCAATTTGCTGCAAGGCATCAAAATAAAGATAGGATCCATTCTCCGTGTCCTCAAACGTCATGAGACAGCCGCAATCAAACACGAGCGCATAGCACTTATTTGAAAGCAGAACTGGCATCGGAATACGCATGTTATGCTGGTAAAGATACCGGGTATGGCCGCGAAGATTATAGACGCCTTCTTCTCCCTGCCCGAACCCGTGAATCGCTTCGTTTTCCTCAAACCGGAAGAAAATTCGACCGTGGAGGGCTGTATGATCTTCCACCGACCTCAGGTTCTTAATAAAATTGCGCTCTCCGTCCACCGTAACAACACGTTCAATAACGGGCTTTTCCCCTCCGGTCGTGTACTTCAGAACAGGAACCGTTGTGAATTCCATCTCCGGAATGTGCAGCAACAATTCGCCATCTGCGCCTCGGAAGATCACTTCTCCCGTTTCCGGATCGGCATTACTCTCCAACTGCTCTGTACATACGTCAAGATCCGTTTTTCCGGGATCCGGATTCTGTTTCCCCGGATAGGAATAGAGGGTTCCTGCATCAGCTATGAGCCCGTTCGGATGGTAGACACAGCGTATAATATTTTCTTTTACCGGTATCAATATCATGTTATTCATAGCTGTTCTCCGTTCAGAATCGCAATGATTTTTTTTGCTTCGGAAAAAGAATCCCTGTGGAAAGCAAGCCGGAAGAAGCTATTCCCTTTTACGCCCTTCAGGATATAATTATGATTTTCCACTTTAAAGAATGGTTTCCTGAGCATTTTCATATACAGGAAGGATCCATCGATTGTCCGAAGGCTTTCAATAAAATCGTCATCCATAGGTTCATCCAGCAGGCAGTCTATAGCGTTCCATCCCGCTTCGGTACAGGTTTCCAGCGATTCCCTTGTTTCAATGATTTTCAATTTATTTCTCCATTCCACCCTTATAAGGCAGCAACTATTTCCCTTAATGCTTCCGATAGCTCCTGCAGTTCTTCTTCCTTTGTAAATGGCGAGAAAGAAACCCGAACAACTCCGTCAGGCTCCGTGCCGAGGTACGAGTGGATAAGCGGTGCACACATCAACCCCGCCCGCGTCAAAATTCCGTAGGAATTCTGAAGAATATAACTCACATCAGCGCTTTTCATTCCTTTTACGATGAAACTGACAACGGGTCCATATTGATGCTTCTCGTCCGGATGCGCTCCGAGAATGCGGACACCGCGGATCTGCTCGAGTTTATCAACCAGAAGCGTGCGAAGCCTGCTCTCGGAAGAGCAGACTGCCTGTATCCCGCGTGAGAGCACATCATCGCAGGCGGCTTTCAGCGCAACAATTCCGGGCCCGTTCTGCGTACCGGGTTCAAATTCATAATCAGCAGCAGAATAAACCAGCTTTCTGCTGTCTCGCCCGGTTCCGCCGAATTTTGACGGCAGAAAAGGAAGCTCCGCGCGTACATAATGCCCGCCCGTTCCCTGCAGGCCGAGGAGGCTCTTATGGCCGGTAAAAGCAAGTGCGTCCACACCCCAGGTGTCCGCTTCCACGGGCATACATCCGGCACTCTGTGAGCAATCCAGCAGAAAAAAGAAACCATTTTCTTTTGCGACAGAAGAGATCGCCTGGACGTTTTGAATAGCACCCGTAACGTTGGAACAGTGGTTAAGAACAATAGCCTTTCTCGTTGCCGTAGTCATTGTTTTTGCAGCATCCCGTATGCATTCCGGATCAACAAATCCATTTTCATCACAGGGAACAAGTAAAGGTCCCTTAGTCGGTTTTTTTTGATTATACAGTGGGCGGAGCACACTGTTGTGCTCCGTCACCGTTGTAATTATATTGTCCGCTTCCAGCTCAAGCCCGGCAAAGAGGCTGTTCAGGCTTTCCGTGGCGCCGGATGAAAAGAAGATCCGCCCAGTTTTCTGAATCCCGAGAATTATACCGAGTTGCTCTCTACACGCGCAGAAGAGATCCTCCGCTTCTTGAACGCCGCTACCGCGAAACTGGCCGGCAGGCAGGCTGCACACAGCTTCAGAAACTGCGTCTCTCACCTGCTGCGGTTTCGGATAGGATGTCGCTGCGTTGTTCAGATAAACCACGGTTTCATCCTTCCCGAACGTTAAAGTTCATATATCGGGAGAGCTCTTTGAGCTGCCCGGTATAGTCGTCAAAGATCAGTACCTGATGATGACCGAAGTCCGCCAGGTTATGCATATATTTCCTCGCATCGTCCATCTGGATGAAGTAATACGGGCTGCAGTAGACCTCATCATATTCCGTACGGATTACATGACCCTTCTTCACTATCATAGTATCCCCTGCGGGGTTGAAGCGACCGAGTGTCACGTCATCACTCTCATTCTGTGTGAAATCCACCTGCAGTTTCCCGCCGAATCCCTGCCCTGTGAAGGCCCAGAGCTTATAGTCCAGCTTCTTTGTGCCATACCCGTTCATCTGCAGGGCAGGTACGGCGTGATGGATCCGCAGCAGCTCGTCCGTTTCATGGTTCGGGTTGCCCATGAAAGCGGGCTTATGCGAGAGATACTGCATCACACACATAGCCATCAGCGCGTTGAGATCTTCTTCACAGCCGCTGGGTATCCCCTCATCCTTGAGCAGCGAGTGACACATACAGGGAGTGAATTTGCGATTTTGCGGGATCTCCGACGTGCAGAGCTCATGGCATGCGGTGGTGAAGGCATTGCACTGGTAAACATCCATCATTTTCTTTGCCGCAAGATAATACTTGATGTCATTGATAAAGTAATCGGTATTAACTTTGACATCTGAAGCACCGGATATAATCTTTTCCGCAATCGGTTTTGCCTCTTCATCGGTGACCCTATCCATGTATTTTACAATTTCATAGAAGGGGAGCTTGATCACTTCCAGCCCGTAACGCTGCCGGAGAATCTCCGGGTCGCGGATCATCGACTGCAGACCGAATGTCGGCTGTGCTGCAGCGGACAGGCAGAGCACTCTGGTATTTGCTACAGCTTTTCTCACCCAGAGGTAGTGGACGATCTCATTCAGATCCTGCATATCCATAGCAACATATGCTTCAACACCGATGCTGCGGCAGTAGGCGCAGAAATCTATACCCTCATTCCCGTTCTGCATCACGATAACAGGTTTTCTGTACCGTTCCAGCTTGGGAATACGCCAACCCATGCAGAGGAAAAAGTCAACTCTGTCAAGATCTTCTTCTATCTTTGCAAAAGACTCTTCCGATACTACAAAGTTTTCCAGGTATCTTATATCCAGCATTGGCAGAAGTTCCGCTTCTTTGGTAATACCAGTGAGTTCTTTCTGCATGGCTCGGAAGTACTCCGTTGCGGCGCGATCTTCCGCTTCAAAGGTCATGTTTTCTTTGTACCCTGCACGGCATGGGCCTTCCCAGAAATGGGAGTGGGTCAGGCATCCAACGATTGGACGCAATACAAGCTTTTCATTCATTGCAAGTTTTTTCATTTTTTCTCCTTTTTATCCTTTCACGGCTCCGGCAGTCTGCCCGCCGACAATATACTTCTGCCCGAGCAGATAGACTATGACAACAGGGAGGCAGGTCATCAGTACATCGGCACAGATCAGGTTCCAACTCATTTCGTACTGCCCGAAGAAATTATACACTGACAGGGTTACCGGCCATTTGCTGGAAGTATTCAGGAAGTACAGCGGCATGATAAACTCATTCCATGTATTAAGAAAGCAAAGCACCCCGGAGGTAACAGCGGCAGGTTTGAGCAAAGGCAAAATCACCCTGAAATAGAGCTGCCAGGGGCCGCAGCCGTCAATCACAGCAGCTTCGTCCAGCTCGACCGGGATTTTTGACACAAATCCGTAGTACAGAAACACGGTAAAGGGGGTTTGCATGGCAGTATACAACAGGATAATACCGTGCTGCGTGTTGTTCAATCCGGTTATTTGCATAACCTTCATGAGCGAGACATAGTTTACTGGAATCACCATACCGAGCACGATATACATGTATACCATTGAAAACTTTTTTGATCTCCTGCGGGAAAAAACATAAGCCGACATGCCGCCCAGAAAAACCGTGAGAAAAGTAGAAACGCAGGAATAGAGAAAGCTGTTCAAAAAGCTCCTTCCGAGTTTGCCTTTTTCAAATACGATCCGAAAGTTTTCCCAGTTCCATGTTTTCGGCAGCTGCATCGTCATTGTAAGAGTCTCGTTATTGCCTTTGAAGGCATTGAGCAGGATCAGGGCAAGAGGAATAATCACAAACATCGAACCGACCCATGCAGCGATATTCAGGAGAACCGACTGAATAGTCCTGCTGCGCTTCATTCTTCTACCACCTCTCCCCTTGTAAGCACTTTCACCATGAAGTAACCGGTAACAGCCATAAAGATAAACAGTACTGAGCTGACGGTAGTACCTGCCGCATAGAGCCCTTTAGAGAAGAGCTTGAACACCGCAGTATACATGACCTCTGTTCGATGACCGGGGCCACCGTTGGTCAGTGCATAGACCATATCAAACACTTTGAGACCGTAAATGACATTCAGGATGATGCACACCGCCAGCGTCTGCCGGAGCATCGGCAGCGTGACATGAAGAAATTTATTCCATCCGTTTGCCCCATCAATCGCAGCGGCTTCGTAATAATCATGCGGGATCGCCATGATGCCCGCAATCAGCATCGTCATGATATAACCGGTTCCGCGCCAGATATCGACTGCCATAACGGTCGGAAATGCCAGTTTCGGGTCCGTCAGCCATTTCTTTGCCAAGGAATCCAGTCCCAGTGCCCGAAGAGATGTGTTAAGGAATCCATACTTCGGGTTCAGGATTGACGTGAATGTAAGGCCGATTACAAGAATCGGGATGACAGATGGCATATAAAGAATGCCGCGGTGAAAATTCTGCCCTTTAATTCCTCCGGTCAGAATCACAGCAAAAAACAAACCGAGAACAGTTTTAAAAATGGTTGTTACAACTGTCAACCACAGGGTGTTGGTAATATATTTGAAGTAATTGCCCGAAAACACTTCTTTAAAGTTCTGCAGGCCGACGAAGTGGATTTCCTTGGAATAAGCGGACCAGTCCGTAAAGGAATATCCGATACCGATCAGCCCCGGCACTACACTCAACAACGTATAAATTAGCAGAGATCCCAGTGCAAAGTACCAAGGATACAACTTGGATTTTTTCAAATCTGACCCTCCTTATCAGAATATCTGAACATTATAGAAACATTTTACAGGTCATATCAGTCTTGCACAATACAAAAATTTGGCAGAATTATGTTTTTATTTTACTCACGTTGTTCAGGATTACAGTCAGTTTTTTAACCAAAGATTGTTACAGTACACATGACGCAAGTAGTTTGAGACCTATTCATTACAGAGATATGCAAGGAAAAGGGATAATATGAGTAGTATAAACTTATATCTTAACAAGTCTTTTCGCTGGCTTGATATGCTTTGTAACCGGAACCAAAATTTATAAATTTTAACGAATCTGCACAAGAAACCGGTTGACGGAAAGGGCATTTTTCGGTAAAATAGCATTATACCATCCATCGTTACAGCGGTATGGATGAAACAAAATACTATTACAGGAGGATCCAATGAAGAAACTACTTGCAACGCTGCTTGCACTGTGCATGTTATTTGCACTTTGCGCAATCTCTGCTTCCGCTGAAGGCGTAGGCGGCACAGCATACCCTAACCCGCTCCAGGACGTCCGTGTCCGCCAGGCTTTGTGGTATGCTATCGATATGGACGCCATTGTCGATGCACTTTGGAACGGCACCGTAACAGCAGCCCACAAGTCCCTTGTACCGGAAGGCTACTGGCAGGCCGATGGTTTGACAGAGTACACCTATAATCCTGAAAAAGCTAAAGATCTCCTCGCAGAAGCCGGATGGGACGGCAGCTACACCATCAGGGCTGTTTACTATACGGGCAACCTGCTTGACACGATCACTGTTATTCAGCAGTTCTGGGCAGACGTCGGCGTTAAGATGGAGTTCCAGCTGCTGACCGATAACCTCACAGCACTGCTCTGGACTCCATCTGCTGACGGTATACATACTGCCGTTGACTGGGACCTCTGCTTTGCAGGTACGAATGCTCTGACCCTCGGCGAATTCTACAACCGCCATCACAGCACGGCTGTAAATAACTCCACGGTTCTACCTGATCCCACACTTGATGCCCTGATCGAAGCAGCAAAAGTCGCCGTAACAATGGAGGATCAGAAAGCAGCTTATGATGCAATCCAGATATACGAGAACGAAAATGTTGAAGTCATCCCTCTGTTCTACATCCCTTCGTGGGTCGTCACTTCTTCTCATCTTGACATGAAAGGCAATCCGGCAGGCAACGACCAGTTTGCTTATCAGAAGAATATTCTCGACTGGACAATTGACAGACCGGACAACACGCTGTACACCAACACCGGTGCTGTAAACTTCCTTGAACACCCTGCTACTAACCCCGCCCTTTTCTGGCATCAGGAAGTTGTATTTGACCGTCTGCTCAATGCCAACGAGAGCCTTGCGCCGACTGACGGACAGCTCGCGGAGAGCTTTGAAGTATCCGAAGACGGTACCGTGATCACCTTCACACTGAGAGATGGCATAAAGTGGCATGACGGAGTCGACTTCTCGGCGGAAGATGTAAAGTGGACATTTAAGTATTATCCGACGGTTCCCGGTGCCAACACTGTTATGACCGATGTTGTCAATGATGCAAAGGCTATCACAGTTGACGGCAATAAAGTGACCTTTGAATTCAACAACCCGCAGCCTAATGCACTTACGGTATTCTCTCAGTGGCCAGTTTTGCCGAAGCACTGCCTGGAAAATGTAGCTCCTGAGAACTTCTCTGCTGACACCTTCTGGCAGAATCCGATCGGTACCGGTCCGTTCAAAGTGGATACTGTGAAACTCGGTGAGTACACCATTCTTGCACGCAACCCGGATTACTTCCTCCCGGGTTCCGGCAACATTGAGAAGCTCTATCTCTATCCCTCCACCGATGCAGGCGATGAAAACCTCATTACCAATGCCATGGCCGGAAAGATCGACTATGCATTCTGCAAAGACTCCTCTCAGGTTCAGCAGCTTATGAACATGGATGGCTACACAGTGGAAACTGTCAACGTCACCTTCCCCAGGTACATTTTCATCAATATGTTTGAAAAATAAGCAGCCTGGATATTTCTGAACCGCGCAATATCGGGGCTATCACCAGATAGCCCCTGTTTTATATTTCAAAGGAAGGAGAACGCTCTATGCTCAATTATATCATCAGAAAGCTGCTGAGCATGATTCCCATGTTGCTGATCATCACCTTTCTGATTTATCTCGGCGTTGAGCTGATGCCAGGCGATGTAATGGATTTTCTGATTCCCATGGATCAGCTCGCTGAGATGACACCTGAGCAGGTGGATGCCTTTAAGGCCGCGAAAGGCCTGGACGGCCCGATGATCGTCCGTTACTTTAACTGGCTCAAAGACATCTGCAAGGGAGATCTCGGCTACTCCCTGCAAAACAATATGCCGGTCGGAGAGCTTATGATGCAGAAACTCCCTGCCACCATTGAACTGTCACTTGCAGCGCTCTTTATCTCTACTGTACTTGGCATTTTGCTTGGTGTGATTTCTGCGTTGCGTAAGGGAAGACTCTCCGATAATCTGCTGACTGTTGCGGGTATGATCGGTGTCGCAATACCTCAGTTTCTTTTTGGTGTTTTCTGTATTATCATTTTCTGCCTCAATCTAAAATGGTTTCCCGTCGGGCAGCGGGGTACCGCAGGACTTGCAGATGAAATCCACCATCTCTTTTTACCGGCTTTTGTACTCGGCATCTCAATGACAGCCGGTGTCATGCGTTACTCCCGATCCAGTATGTTGGACTCCATGAATCACGACTATGTTAAAACAGCTCGTGCCAAAGGGCTGCCCGAATGGAAGGTTAACCTTTTCCACGGATTCCGGGTTGCCTGCACTCCAGTAATGGTTCTGATTGGCTTCCGTCTTCCGATGCTGATCAGCGGTTCAATCGTCATAGAAAATATTTTTCAGTGGCCGGGTGTCGGCAGATGGTTTACAGATGCCGTAAAAACCCAGAACACCCCGATTATCATGTCAGTCGGCCTGTTCATGGTGCTGTTGGTACTGCTGTCGTCTCTGCTGGTGGACATTCTCACCGCAGTGCTGGATCCGAGGGTGAAGCTGTCATGAGTAGTATCAGTAAAGGAATCAGAAAAACAGCGCGGGACAGAAAGATGGACAGAATCCGTGCGCTGGAAGAAAGCGGAAAACTCGGCACCAAACTGACCAACCGCACACTGCGTAAACTGCTGGCAAACAAACTGGCTGTTTTCGGAGCCATTATGTTTGTTGTCATCTGTATTCTCTGCTTTGCAGCTCCTCTTTTCACAAAATGGGCACCTACCCAGATCAGCCTCCGCGAACGAATGGTAAGCCCCTGTGCAGAGCATCTTTTCGGAACAGATCAGATGGGACGCGATATCTGGTCGAGAATGCTTTACGGCGGGCGTATCAGCATCATCGTCGGTCTCGGAAGCGCACTTGGCGCTGCCCTGATCGGTGTCTCACTCGGAATGTTTGTCGGGTACAAGGGCGGATGGCTGGATGCGCTTATTCTCAAAATATCCGACGTCTTTCTCTCCTTTCCACAGATGGTGCTGATCATCATCATTGTGGCCCTTGTGGGTCAAAGCCTTCAGAACATGATTATCATCTTCATCCTGACAGGCTGGCCAAGCATGTACCGCATGGCAAGAAGCAAGGTCCTCTCACTGAAAGAAGAGGAATTCGTACAGGCTCTCAGGGCTTTCGGTATCTCCGATCTGAAGATTGCTTTTAAGCATATGCTTCCAAATACCGTTGGGCCAATCGTTGTTAATATTACACTTTCGACCGCAATGTTTATTCTGCAGGAAGCATCTCTTTCAGTACTCGGCTATGGTGTACCGCAGGAGATTGCCACCTGGGGAAATATCATCAACGTCATTACCAACGCAGGTGTTATCCGCTACGACTGGCTCGGATATTGGTGGATGTGGCTTCCCTGTGCTATCATGCTGATACTTTTCGTTCTTTCAATCAACTTTATCGGTGACGGGCTACGTGACGCAAGCGACCCGACACAGATCGGGTAAGGAGGATGCAACATGCCGGAAAACAAAAACAATGATGTTGTCTTAAGTGTAAAAGACCTGCATGTAAGCTTCTATACCAACCAGCGATGCAACAAAGTCCTGAAAGGCGTCAGTTTTGATATCCGAAGGGGCAGGACACTCTGTATTGTTGGAGAATCGGGATGCGGAAAATCGGTCACAGCGAACTCCATTCTTCGTCTCCTTCCGGATTTATCTCGAATTGAATCCGGCTCCATCACGTACTATAAAGAAGACGGAACGGAAATCCGGCTTGACCAACTTGAGAAAAACGGCAGGGAAATGCGCTCACTGAGGGGAAAAGATATCGCTATTATCTTCCAGGATCCGATGACTGCCCTGAACCCGGTTTACACTGTCGGGCATCAGATTCGCGAAATCATCAAGGAACATAAAACAGGCCTGTCCAGAAAACAGCTCCGGGAAGAGTCCATACAGGATCTTGCCGATATGGGGATTCCTGCACCGGAAATCAGAGACAAAGAATATCCCCACCAGTTTTCAGGCGGAATGCGCCAGCGTGCAATGATTGCTATGGGAATGTCATGCGAACCAAAGATTCTTCTCGCAGATGAACCTACTACAGCACTGGATGTAACCATCAGTGCACAGATCTTTGAACTGATGAACAGCCTGAAAGCAGAATACGGCACAGCTATCATGATGATCACACACAACATGGGTGTCGTGGCAGAGATGGCGGACGAAGTTGCGGTGATGTATATGGGTAATATTGTGGAATACGGCAAGGTGGAAGACGTTTTTGCCAATCCAACTCACCCCTATACCAAAGCGCTTCTGCGGTCTATTCCCGTCCTCGGAAAAGGTAAAAATCAACAACTGGAACCGATTCGCGGCGTAACACCAGATCCTTTCAACCGGCCGAAAGGCTGTCAGTTCTGTCCCCGCTGCGATTACGCTGGTGAGCGCTGTGCCGTTGAAATGCCCGCAGAAGAGTGGGTAAAGGAAGGACATTATACCCGCTGCTTCCACTTCAGGGAGGTAATGGTTGATGGAAAATAAAGAAATTCTTCTGAAAGTCAGAAATGCTAAGACCTATTTCCCCATTAAGAAGGGCGTACTGAAAAAAACTGTCGGATACGTCAAGGCTGTGGATGATATCAGCCTCGATGTATACCGGGGAGAGACCCTCGGCCTTGTGGGAGAATCGGGATGCGGAAAATCGAGCCTTGGAAAGTCGATCCTGCAGCTGGTTCCCGTGACAGACGGCAGCATGGAGTATAAATTTGAAGACGGTTATAAGGATTTGCGAAAACTCTCCAGAGCTGAACTTGACAACGCCAGGGAAAAAATCCAGATCGTATTTCAGGATCCCTATTCCTCTTTGAACCCGGCATTTACCATTTTCGGTTCCCTGGAAGACCCCCTGATTAAGTTTGGCATTAAGGACAAGAAAGAACGCATCGAGAAAATCGGCAAACTGCTGGAAGACGTCAACCTGCCGCGGGATTATATGACACGTTATCCAAACGAATTCTCTGGCGGGCAGCGGCAGAGAATCGGAATTGCAAGAGCACTTTCCGTTGACCCGGAGCTGATCATCTGCGATGAAGCGGTATCTGCATTGGATGTCTCTATTCAGGCACAGGTGCTCAAACTCCTTAACAAGCTCAAAGAAGAACGGCAGCTGACCTATATTTTTATCACCCATGATTTATCTGTCGTAGAATACCTTGCAGACAGGATTGCCGTTATGTACCTGGGAAGAATCGTTGAGCTAACCACCTCCGAAGAGTTGTTTGCCAATACACTTCATCCCTACACCAAAGCACTTCTAAGTGCTATTCCAATTGCAGACCCGACCAAGAAGAAGAAACGAATCCCCCTGCAGGGTGATGTCCCTTCTCCCGTGAATCCTCCCACCGGCTGTACTTTCCATCCCCGCTGCCCCGACTGTACAGAGCAGTGCAAATCGGAACGGCCGATTTTAGAAGAATACATCATCAACGGGATCAGCCACTTTGTTTCCTGCCACAAGGTGAAGGCGGAACTGGCGGCAAAAGGCATTAAACCGGAGGCATCCAAATGAAAACAATACATGATTTTAAAGGCGTTATTCCTGCTGTCCTGTCGGTCTTCGATCAGGAGGAAGCACTTGACGAGAAAAACACAAGAACTTTCATCCGCCATCTGATGCAGTATAATATCGGCGGACTGTATCTGACCGGATCCACCGGAGAGGCTTTTCTGATGAATTCTGAAGAGCGGAAACGGCAGGTAGAAATTGTAATGGATGAAGTAGGCGGCACATTGCCGGTGGTTGTGCATGTAGGCGCAATCTCTACGAAAGAGTCTGTTGCACTTGCCGAACACGCCCAACTGTCTGGCGCAGCCGGCATTTCAAGTGTGCCTCCTTTCTATTTCAAATTCAGCGAGGAACAGATCTTCGGCTATTACCGGGACATTGCACAATCAACCGACCTCCCGATGATTGTTTATAACATTCCTCTAGCCGGAATGATGACTGTAGAAATGATCCGGCGGCTTTCCACAATTCAAAATGTCAGGGGTGTAAAGTATACCGGCACTGCTCTTTATGAAGTAACACAGATTCGTGATGCCTGTAAAGATGGCTTTCAGATTTACGGCGGTTGTGATGAGCTTGGGTCTTCCAATATTGCGCTAGGAGTAGATGGAATTATCGGATCTTTTTACAATTGTATCCCTGACCTGTATCTGAAAATCTGGGATGCAGTCAAACGGTCTGATGTGGAGACCGCCACTGCTTTGCAGCACAAAGCTTTGCAGATTATTATGCTCGGCGTCAAATCCGGCAGCATGATGGCATGCCTTAAACTCTGGCTGAGACATGCCGGCATACCAGCAGGGTATGCAAGGCGCCCATTCACCAATTTCACAGAGGACGAAGAGGCCTCCTTAATCCAGGCTCTCCAGGATTTGGACAAAAAAGAGGATATTGGCCTTGACCTTGTGAAACGAATCAACGAACTGTAACCTCACAAATCTTTCTATAACAAAATGTTCCGATCGAAAACAAATATACCTTACACGAAAAGCAAACTATTTCAGACAGGAGTAACCGTATGAAACACAGAACTATACTTACCATCTCATTGGCAATCATACTGCTTTTTTCCGTTCTTCCGGCAGCTTTTGCAGAAAATGATGCAGAAAACGAGATAGAGATCCCGCAAATCGGCCTGACGCTTCGCCTGCCCGAAGCATTTACCAACACAGAGGGACTGCTGAGCCCAGGTGGTGGTTACGAGGTCGCTGATGGCATTTACTATACGGAATTTGTTTATTATGCGCTTTCAGAGGAAGAATATCTCAATCTCGCCAATAAATTTGAAAAGGATGAAGTCACCGACGAGGATTATGAAAAGCTGGGAACTGCCGTCAACTATCCCCTCCTCCTGATCGGCATTGACAATTCCCGTGATTTCTCTGCCATCAACAAGCTCTTTGATGACCAGCTCAATCCGGAAAATGCCAAAGAAGTCTTTCATGAAAACGGTTTTTCCTATTACTACTATGTCGATTCGGCACAGAATGAAGACTTTATCAATGCCCAGGCAGAGCCATTTGCCAGTGAGTACAAAGCAATTACAGACGCTATTGAGGAGCTTATCAGCAACTCCGATTTCTATGAGCCCGTCAGCCTGTATGCCGGAATCATCGGCAAAGCTGTCTCTTTTGAAACAACCGACACCGAGGGAAACATCATCACAAGTGAGGATCTGTTCAGCAGCAACAAAATTACGATGGTAAACATCTGGGCAAGCTGGTGTGGGCCCTGTATCCGTGAACTGCCCGAACTGCAGGCAATCAGTGAGCGGCTGAAAGAGAAAAACTGCGGTGTGATCGGCCTTCTTTACGACGGAGACGGAGAAGAAGCACTCGAGACAGCGAAAAAACTCATGACAGACAACGGCGTTTCCTACCCGGTCATTCTGCCACCAGAGAATGTCGATTCACTCTTCCCGCTGGAGGCTTTCCCGACCACATACTTTGTTGACAGCGAGGGAAAAATCGTCAGTGAGCCAATTGTCGGCGCCTATGTAGACCAATACGAAACCACCGTAGACACACTGCTGGCAGCGGAATAAAAAAATCATCCCTGAAAACAGTTTAAAGGCAGCTGTTGCGATTATAACCGTAACAGCTGCCTTTTCACCGATGAGCAAAACAACAGGACAAAGGGACAGGTGAAAATGCGTGACAACAGAAGAAGTATTTGAAGAACTGCGAACCATTGTGGAAAAGATAGATCACTGCTTCAGCGTTTACAAACACACGGATCCGGATGGGCTTGTCTATATCGGATTTTGCAGAAATGACCCGAAACAACGCTGGGACTACGGCAATGGATACGTCAGCAACAAAAGATTTCATGAAGCGATCCATCGGATCGGGCCAAAAAACTTCATACATGAAACCATTGCAAGCGGCCTCACTTTTCAGGAAGCTCGTTTGCTGGAAGAAAAAATGATCGCTGAATACGACAGCACCAACCCGGAAAAAGGATATAATGTTAAAAAGGGTACAAATGCATCCAATCCATATCGGTATACCGTATACACACTCCATTCCCCAGAGGGAAAAATGTATGCCGGTTATACGGGACAACCCTTAAAAAACGCTGGAACAACGGGCGGGGATATCCTAAAAACATTACTCTCACAGACGACATCGATTTCCACGGATGGGACAGCTTCTTAAAAAGCATTAACGGAGAGCATCTGGATGAGTATTCCGCCCGGAATCTTGAATACTATCTGATTCGGAGATATGACCTGACCAATCCAGAAAAGGGATATAACCAGGATTACGGCGGGTTCTCCGGAGAACGAAAGAACCTCCCTCAAAAGAAGGAGGTTCATCACGCCGGAAAAACTGCCAAAAGACCTGTCCGCTGTATTGAAACTGGCGAGCTGTATCCAAGCGCATATGAAGCAGGAGTATCTAAGGGGATTCGCCCAAGCAGCATCTCCGCAGTATGCCTTGGCTATCATAAGACAACTCACGGATACCACTGGGAATATCTGTACGAAAAAGGGACTGGTGATAAATAAACCAGTCCTTTTCTATCCCCACTAACATATTCTTTGTCCTAATAGTATAACTCTCAAATATATGCGCATACGACTCGAAATCATGCCGGGCAGTCCTCAGCCGTCCCGACGCCTGAGGGCTTTTGCTATTTCATGGATTGCACCGTACGCAACTCCTGCGACAGGCCATACGATCCATGTCTGATCCCATTTTTTGGTAATAAAACTCCAGGCGAGATATCCGGCTGTCACCAGCATCCAATAGCTGCTCCCGATCCAGCCGTATTTTTTAGCATCCGCCTTTGCTTCACGAGTGTAGTCCCCTTCTTCCAGAACCTGCTGATAACCGCCCCAGATAATTGATACACGAACAATCAGAAGAGCACCGACAGAAATCAGAACCAACAGTGTACAAACCGCAATAACCTGAGCAAAGCTTTCATCACCGAAGAAGATTAAACTTAAAAACAGCGGAATGCAAGCAAGCACGCAAAGGACAATTCCGACTGTAAGCTGACGAGTGAATGTCGGCTGAAATTTACTTTTCCGTTCGCGTGCCATACCGCTGACCCCGTAGAGCGTTTCTATATCTTCTTTTTCCAGATATTCAAAAGGCCTCGCATGAATTGAGCTCGTAACAAAGATCGCAACAGCACAACTCACCAGAAGCAGCAAAACAACCATACCGATTCCTGCCGCCTGGTTCTCCGTCATAGCAATTCTGCCCATCTCCTGTGCACCGCCGAGGAATAACAGCAGAACCGGAGAAAGAATACACAGCATAACACCGAGCGCAATGCGCGGTGCCTCCTTTTCTTTCCAACTCAGAAAGGAAGACGCCTCCTCGATGGACACCGTACGAAGGGATGTGCCCGGATCCGGAAGAGAAATCGGATCTTCTTTTTCCAATTCATCTTTCAGAAGATAATCGGTACTGACTCCGAAGACTTCAGAAAGCCGGACGATCCGACCCATATCCGGCACCGATTGGGCACCTTCCCATTTTGAAATGGACTGGCGGCTCACTTCCATCTTTTCTGCCAGCTCTTCCTGTGACCAGCCATTCTTTTTTCTCAGATCTATTATTTTGTCAGCCAGAATCATATCGGTGTGCTCCTTTACTATCAGAATTTTCTACCACAATATAGCGAAGAAAGCCGTTGCAAACCACCAACCATGCTTGGAAGTTCCGCAACCGGTGGTTGCAACTGCCTATTTTATCATTCTTTTTTCGATTTTAACAAAATCAAGCCTGGTTTTCAAGCTGCGAAGAGGCATAACTAAAACAGCTGCGAAGAGGCATAACTAAAACAACCCTTGTGTTTCTCTGCTTCCTGCATTAAAATCATAAAAAATAATTTTAATTTTTCTGTAACGAATTACAGATTCATCCGTCTAATCGGCGAGACTGGAAAAAAGGAGGTGAAAATGTGACCCAGGACAAAAATGAGAAACTGTATGAAACCTATTATATGCGGGTATTCTCCTTCGCGATGACTCTGGCAGGAGACCGGACACAGGCAGAGGAAATCACACAGGAGACTTTCTTCCGAGCATTCTCAAAACAAAATGAGTTTCGCGGCGAGTCGGACGAAGTGACCTGGCTATGTGCTATCGCGAAGAATTTCTTTCTGGATGAAAAACGGCGACAGAGCAGAACCGAACCTATCCCGGAAGAAGACGTTCCGGATACAGGCAAGAGCATGGAACAGAAAACTCTGGATCGGGATACCTCCTTCCGAATCCATCTGGCCCTGCATGCTCTGGAGGAACCGTATCGGGAAGTATTCGAACTGAGAGTATTCGGTGAACTGAGTTTTCGGGAGATCGGAATGATCTTCGGAAAGACCGAAAACTGGTCCAGGGTTACCTATCACCGTGCCAGACTCAAACTACAGGAAAGGATGTGTGAATCATGAAAACTGATTGCGATGTGATCCGCGACCTGCTACCGCTGTATACCGATGAAGCCTGCAGCGAAAAAAGCCGCGATCTGGTAAATGAACATTTACAGGAATGCCCTGCATGCCAGGAAGTGCTGCGCAAACTGCAGGAAACAGAAATAGAGAACGATTTACGCAGTGAAAAAAATGAAGTAATCGAATATGGGATCAGACGCTTTAAGCGTCGCTCCGCTGCAATAGGTTCGGCAGTTTCGGGCTCCTTTATGATCCCGATCCTGATTTGTCTGTACATCAGCTTTGTATTCGGAACTTCTCTGAACTGGATATTTATTGTTATGGCCGCTCTTTGCGTCGCGGCATCCCTGATCGTCGTCCCTCTGACAGTGCCGGAAGACAAATTTTTCTGGACATTCTGTGCATTCTGTGCAAGCCTTATTATGCTGTTTGCCGTGATATGCCTGTGCACGCGCGGAAACTGGTTCTGGATAGCGTCCAGCGCCACCCTGCTCGGACTGGCCGTCATATTCCTACCCTTTTTAATCAAAGCCAGACCGGTTCAAAATCTGATCGGTAACAGCAACAAACTGCTGATTGTACTTGGGCTTGACGCTGCATTGTTTGTAAACATGATGACTACGATCACATCATACGGAAGATTATCCAGAAGAATGCTTGTCTCCCGAGGATTGTTCCTTGTAATCCTGTTGCTCGCCGTCGATTATTACCGGAAAAGAGGGAAAAAGTAATGAAAAGCATAACAGCTCTGAAAACAACACAATTTGTTTGTGCTGTACTCTTTATCGTGTCAATTCTCCCAGGGTTAAACCGAATCTTTGGATTTGCTGATTTTAGTTACGCCAATTCCGATAAATATACAGCCGGGGATGCTGAAATCAATCAACCCATTCATAACCTTACGATCGATTGGGCGAGCGGAAAAGTTGACATCCTATACCACAACAAAAAAACCGTCATCCTCAGTGAAAAGTCGAAAAAAACAATCAGCCCGGAAATGCAGATGCGCTGGTGGCTGGATGGGGATACTCTGCGGATTCAGTACGCAAAGCCCGGTATCCATCTGAATCAGAATCTGCAGAAAGAGTTGACGGTAACACTGCCGAAAGACATCCTTCTCGATGATGTGAATATCAACGCCACCTCAGGAATCCTGACCATTCCGATTCTGGAGGCTACCCGTCTTTCGACAACTATTACAGCCGGAGAAATCTTTGCAACAGTCAAAGCTCAGGATATTTCCTGTCAGGCAACCTCCGGTGAGATTTATATGAAGGTTTTGGAAGATACGGAAGAGATCTCGGCCTCTGCCACTTCCGGGAATATCACCATTGAGGCAGAAGACTGTGAAACACTCCAAGCGAGTTCCACCTCCGGCAGTGTTCATATTACTGCAGAAAAAGCACGTATCCTTTCAGCCGTTTCTACTTCCGGAGATGTCTACGCCGATCTCGGCGTAGTGAAAGACGTGACGACCAGATCCACCAGCGGAGATATCCAGATAAAGATAGCAGCGTTAGAAAAGCTGAAAGCATCCTCAACCTCGGGAAGTGTAAAAGCGTCTCTGCCGGAAGATCCCGGATTTAAAGCAAACCTGGATTCGACAAGCGGACGCATTACCTGCAGCCTTCCTTTGATAAAACAAGGAAATGACTATATATGTGGAGAAGGAAGCGGCGCGGTGGATATCAGCACCACCTCCGGGAATATCACAATAACCGCTTTAAAAGGATAAGACATTCAGCAACAGGACCTCGCCGGATTCCGGTGAGGTCCTGTTGCTTTCATTGAGTTTTTCTCCGTTTGTGCGAGATAGTCAGGTAACAGACGGGTTCCATCTTCTCCCTTGCAGTACCTGATCCCGGTCAAACGCCCCGTTAATCTCATTGAGAACATGTTTTTTATCTGCACTCCACGAAGGGGCAATCAAGTAACGTTTTGCTCCATCTCCGGTCAGGCGATGAACCACCATGTCGGGCGGAATGACTTCGATACATTGTTCCAGCACGAAGATATATTCTTCCAGAGACAGCTTTTGGAGCCGCCCGCTTTGATAGTCTATGGCAAGATCTGTTCCTTCCAGAACATGCAGGAGCTGGAACTTGATGCCTTCAGCACCGCTCCCACCAATGTACCTGGCCGTCTCCACCATCATCTCCGGTGTTTCTCCCGGTAGACCGATAATCATATGAACAATGACCATAATACCGGCTTCCTGCAGCCTGCGCACAGCATCCTCAAATACCGACAGAGTATATCCACGCCGGATATACTGTGCGGTAGATTCATGCACTGTCTGTAAGCCAAGTTCCACCCAAACCGGCTTCTTCCTGTTGAGTTCAGCAAGAAGTGCAATGACTTCATCCGGCAAACAGTCAGGCCGGGTGCCGATAGAAAGGGCGACAATCTCAGGATGAAGCAGTGTTTTCGTGTACAGCTCCCGTAATCTGGAAACAGGTGCATAGGTCCCCGTAAAACTCTGATAATAGGCGATGAATTTCTTTCCGCCTTTGTCAGCAACGATCTTTTTCGCCGCTTCAATGGCAGCATTGACATCGTCACTGACCGGCACTGCAAATTCACCGCTCCCACCGGCGCAGAAAACACAGCCTCGTGTATCCAGCGTTCCATCCCTTGTCGGACATGTGAAGCCACCATCCAGTGCCAGCTTATATACTTTTTCTCCGAACTGCTCCCGCAAAAAGGAGTTCAGGCTCCTATAATGGATCATATCATCCATTCCCTTGCCCGTAGTATGCCCTCGCAAAACAGGCCGCCCCGATCACCCCTCGCTCCGGGCAACGGGCATCCTCGATAAAGCATGGAGGGTCTGACGCAACAGCTTTACCGGTATAATGGAGGATCAGATCCTTCAGCTTCTCCATAGGGAACCCCGGCATTTCCAATACTCCTCCACCGAGAACAACATAATCCGGATCAAAACATGTCAGCAGGAAGGCCGGAAGCTGGGCACAGGCTTCTACAAAGGCAGAAACCAGAGAATCAGAAGCATGGCGTAGGAAAAGTTCCTCGCCGGGGACTTCCGGATAATACTCCCGACGCAGACGATTCAGGGCAGAGCCTGAGGCAAACGTCTCAATACAGCCCTCTTTTCCGCACCCGCAAATCCCCTTCTGCCCAAGGATAGAGACATGTCCCACATCCATGGCAAAGCCGTTTTTACCATACACAAACCGCCCATCGATGCATACAGATGTGCCGAAACCAGTACCGATATAACAGCCTACTACTGTTCCTGCCAAATGATTCAGCACCATATCACAGGCAAGCAGATTGTTGACATCCTTATTTACGAGGACCGGGATACCCATCTCAGCAGAGAGGAGGTCTGCCACGGGCAGACCGTCAAACACCGGTTTTCCCTCAACGCTCTTCAGATTAGGCGCACAGAAAACTGTCCGGAAATCTTTAGAAACCGTAGCAGGAACTCCTGCGGATATCATCTCCACAGAGGGAGACCCTGCCTGCTGTATATACTCTTTCAGAATCGAGGCTAACTTCTGAAACGGTCGTTCGGCATCGGCAAACTGAGCGCTTTTGATAACCCGGCATGCCGTAAAAAGAGATCCATCCTCATCCGTCAGTGCAAAGCGGGTGTTTGTGCCTCCGATATCAAGCCCCAGTATCATTGCACACCTCTTTGCAGACAGGCAGCATATTCTTCCACGATCTGCACACTGGCGCTGGATCCGATACGCTCAGCTCCGGCAGAAATCATAGCAAGCGTCGCATCCAGTGTCCTGATCCCACCGGCAGCCTTCACCTTGACTGCATCTCCAACATTCTGTTTCATCCTAACAACATCTTCTACCAGTGCTCCACCGCTTCCGAAACCGGTAGATGTTTTGATATAATCCGGTTTTACCCGAAGTGCTATGGAACACAGGCGGTCAATTTCCTGCTTCTCCAGATAGCAGTTTTCAAAAATTACTTTAGAAATAACTTCTTTTTCTCTGCACACAGAGACAATTGCCTCCATCTCCCGCTCGACAAAAGCCCAGTCGCGATTTTTCAGAGCGGAAAGATTCACAACATAATCAATTTCATCAGACCCGTTTTCAATTGCGTCCTTCGTCTCATAGACTTTTGTGCAAAGCGTACTCTGTCCGAGGGGAAATCCGATTGCCGCGCCGACATGGACGGGCGAGCTGTTCAAAAGCTCTTTACAGAGAACTACATGTGCAGGATTTACTGCCACCATGCGAAACTGATAGGTCTTCGCCTCTGTGCAAAGTTTCTCGAAGTCATCTCTGCAGGCATAGGCTTTCAGCATGGTATGGTCAAAATAAGAAGCAAGCTGTGAAACCGACAGTGATGTTTCCGGTGCCATATTACATACTTCCTTTCCGTTAAACTATTCCGTTCCAAGATTCAAACATGGTCTTTCCGAGCTCTGGAAGGCAGATCTATTATATTTGCCCTGGTTTCCGAAAGCAAGAAAAGATTCTTCATTCAACAAAGTACAGCAAGCGAAAAAGACATTTTCCCGTATAGCCAAGGGCTTGTATTTCTTCCTCTTCTGCTATAAAATCAAGCAGTACCACTTTCCCGGATGCTTGGAACAAGCTAGAGACTATATATAAGGCGGATCCTGCTCAATGAAAGATTTTCAATTTTTCCTGATCTATCTGATTCTGGTGAATCTGGTCGCCTTCTTGCTGTTCGGGCTGGATAAGAGGAAGGCGCAAATGCACCAGTGGAGGATTTCGGAAAAGGCTTTGTTTATCCCTGCGATTCTGGGTGGAAGCATCGGTGCAATTCTCGGGATGCATCTTTTTCACCACAAAACAAAACACTGGTATTTCCGCTTCGGATTACCTTTGATTCTCATACTTCACCTCGCTGCATTCTTTCTTCTGTTTCAAGAGAAAATCTAATGTTCTGTCTTGAGGAGCAAATTGATCTCCATCCGATTTTGGGGGCACAGTTTAAAGTGAAAATGATGCCCTTTGGTGAAAATGGGTAAAAATGGAAAACGCAGGCTTATTTGGCCTGCTTTTTCTATATAAAAAGTTCATAAAATCAGCTAATTATGCAATTTCAGTCCATTTTCACCAAGATCACAATTTTCACCTTGTATCAGAGAGACATAGTTGCGTCTTAATTGTGTTTTCATTAATCCATTTATGGACTATCAATGAATCTCTCCAAACTTCAGGTAAACTGAGTCTTTCTCTGTGATTTCCCTGATCACACGTGCCGGATTCCCTGCAGCGAAAGAGTCAGGCGGAACATCGCGCGTCACCACACTGCCTGCTCCAATAACGCAACCCCTCCCGATGGCCACACCCGGGCAGATGACAACATTCGCCCCAATCCAGCAGTCATCTCCAATGGTAACAGGCTTCGCATAACAGAGATGGCGTTCTACCCCGTCGGAACATTTCAGGAGTCTTCTTTCGTCAGCCAGCATCGGGTGAACGGGTGTAACAATCGTCACATTCGGGCCGAAATTACAGTCATTACCGATTGTAACAATGGAATCATCCTGGATTGTAAGATTGAAGTTGAAGAAACAGTTTCTGCCGATTCTGGTGTGGCAGCCATAGTGAAAGCGCAACGGTCCATGGAACAGGGATCTTTCACCTATCTCTCCCAATAATTCCTGAAGGATAGCGCAGCGCTCTTCCTGCTGCTCTTCAAAGAGATTATTATACATCTGGCTGAGCCGGTGTGCCTTGCTCTTTTTAGCAACAAGCTCCGGAGCTCCCGGATCAAACGGCAACCCGTTGAGCGCCCTTTCTTCCTCTGTCATGATAACGGTTGTATTCATTGATTTTTCAGTAGCCATGTTTTTCTTCGATCAGGATCACTTCAGTTTCCATTGGTTGCCCCCCCGCTAACAGATGTCCTGTTTTTCTGTGTAAAGAGCACTACATTTTTTCAGCACAGGTACGACGATGTGAGGTTACAACTGTACGCGTCTTCTATCGGTTTTTATATTATCAAAAATTCATGCGTAATTCAAGAACACCGTTGCATAAATTCCGTACCATATTCCATCTGTCCGTGTTGAACCAATAGGAGTATTTTTACCGAGAACTGAGTTCCAGGATTTCTATATTTTTCGTCATAAGATCTGTGTATTGCAGGGTTTGCTTTCCGTAATTCTGTGTCTCGATAATAAAAATGTGTGGGTACACTCCCAAAATCATTGCTGCCTCGTTCGTTAAGTGCACTTTTGGATTATTGGTGGAAACATTTATATGGATGGGCATATGAGAATCATACAGTTTTCTGACACGATTTTTTATGATATCTACCGAGCTCATAGATTTACTCCGACCTCTTTTCTTAAGATGAACCGCCCGAATTAATCGGGCGGCTTTTGCTTACATAAAATACTCTGACGCATCAGCATTACTGTTTTGTTTTCTCACATGAACAATAATAGATCCGTCTTCCTGCTCATCAGTTCTGGTAATCTGGTAATTTGTTCCGGCACGCTTCAGGTTCGTTTTGTAATGTTCGATCTCATCCCTGTTTGTTCTCAGAGCAGCCTCCTTGCTTAACTCCAGTTCAGGCTTCTGCGAAAATACAAGAGTCTGAAAAAGGCATGCGGCTTTTACGCGTTTCATGGAAACACCTCCTTTACGATACGATACCATACGGCAGAGGTATACGACCATGAATACAAAAGCAGGTCCAGCTAAAACAGGTGTAACTGCTGCCGTCAATTTATCCGCTGAACTATACTTTTGAAGCAATTCTGCTATGGTTTTATTATAACACAAATTTTTCTTAATTTCATATAAAAAGTTTCTGATATTTTTGATTATCTATTTATTACCAGCATAATCATACCAATAATATATATACCAGACGCGTGCTTATTGTTTCAGTCAACACATTTTTTCACACGTTTTTCTGATTTTCAAGCCTTCTCTTCAGCCCGGAATGATCCTCTTTTGTGTCATCTTCCCAGAAGCGTACTTCGCATTTTCACCGAATGATTTCTTTGCAGGCTCGGATAACTGCCGATAGGTTCCCATGATCACAAACAGAGCCAAGACAAACGTCAAAAGATCTGAAACAGGCATAGAATACAAAACCCCATCCAATCCAAACCAGACAGGCAGAAGCAGAGCAAAACCAACACCGAAAACAACTTCACGAACTAGCGAAATCATCGTTAATTCCAATGCCTTGCCGACAGACTGCAGATAAATAAAGGTTCCTTTGTTCAGTGTTGCCAGAGGCACCATACAGAGATAGGTACGAAACGCTTTAACAGCAAATTCAGTATATGCATAGCTCTCATTCGCTGCTCCGAAAACCCCAATCAATTGTTTTGGGAAAAACTCAATGACAAGCAGTGCTATCAGTCCGACAATGGCTTCACATCCAAGCAATCGCGTAAAAAGATCTCTTACTCTGTCATTTCTACCCGCTCCTACATTAAATCCAACAACCGGGATACATCCTGCTGCCAACCCAACGGAAATTGAAATAACGATCTGGAAAAACTTCATTACAATCCCAACAACCGCCATCGGAATCTGCGCATATTCAGCTTGTGAAAAAACAGCATCCAGTGCTCCGTATTTCTGAATCATATTATTCACTGCCATCATCGAAGCTACAAGAGAAATCTGCGAGAGAAAACTTGTCAGACCGAGAGAAAGGTACCGCCTTGCCAATTTTAAATGAAGACCAAAGCTATCTTTCCTCAAACAGACTGTTTTCATATGGAAGAGATACCAGATTGCCAAAGCTGTTGTGAGAATCTGACCTAAAACCGTTGCTACTGCTGCCCCCTTCATCCCCCATTTGAATACATAGATAAATATTGGATCCAGAATAATATTCGCTACAGCACCTGCAAGCGTGGACACCATGGCAAATTTGGGGCTGCCATCGGAACGAATAACCGGATTCATTGCCTGACCGAACATATAAAAAGGTAATCCAAGCGTAATCTAGTAAAAATAAATCTTCGCCTGCAGGAACGTTTCCCCGTTTACTTTACCACCGAAGGCCGTCAGAATTCCGTCTGCAAAAATGAGGTAAACTGCCGTCAACAGGAAACTCAAAATGACACACAATATAATCGCGCTACCAACAGATTGATGTGCTGCTTTGTTCCTTCCAGCTCCGAGATTAATCGAAACGAAAGCACATGCACCGTCACCAATCATGACAGCGATTGCCAGGGCAACAACCGTCAGTGGAAAAACGACTGTATTTGCAGCATTGCCATAAGAGCCAAGGTAAGAAGCGTTGGCAATAAAAATCTGGTCTACAATATTGTATAAAGCCCCGACGAGTAGTGAAATGATACACGGAACCGCGTACTTCATCATCAGTTTATATACCGATTCTTCTTCTAAATAACGATTTGTTTCATTTTCCATATTTTTATCTTCCTTTCTATAGTAAAACAACGTGTGGCCTTCAGCTGGATTTACGCCAAAGGCCACACGTTGCGAATGATTTTATACACGAATTTTCAGAATTTTGCAAGGGAAAATATGCACAAAAACATACTATTTTGTTGATGATCTGCTATTATTTTTACAACTGGATTGCCTTTCGTATTGCATAGTTTGAAACTGTCATCTTTACCCAAATCATAATTGATACAGTATTTTCTTTATTGCTTTCCGGCGGATTCTTTTATAGAATACTTACAACCTACTCACAAATAGACTCGTCAGTCTGTTGCCAAATGAGTAAACCCTGTAGGAGAACGACATGGAAGCATATAAACATACCGTAAAGTATTATGAAACTGACCGGATGGGATTTACCCATCATTCGAACTACATCAGATGGATGGAGGAAGCACGGGTAGATTTCTTTGATCAATTGGGCTGGAGCTACAGCTCATTTGAAGATCAAGGACTTATTTCACCGGTCATCGCAGTAGAGTGCAGGTATAAACACAGCACGACATTTCCGGACGATATCTTCATAACCGTTTCCGTGGAGGATTATCACAGCGTGAAGCTGAAGCTGAAATATATTATGGCAAACAGCGAAGGAAGCGTTGTGTGTGAAGCGACATCGGAACATTGCTTTATCGGAAAAGACGGCAGGATCGTAAGAATTCATAAAGAATACCCGGAACTTCACCGAATCCTCACGGATTTGTCGAAGGGAGTATAAAATATTCAGAAGAGCGGGTCTATATTTTCCAATCTTTCCTGAGAACAACACTGCCGTGGAGATCACAGACTGGCATGGGAAGAATCCCTTCCTTCCGGCAAAATTCCCTTACAGCTTTTCCCGCACCGGTATACTGCAGGCTGTTCACATCATGGACAAGCAGCACACCGCCCGATGAAAGCCTTTCCCAGAAAAGAGGAAGTGCTGCGGCCGTCGGCGCATAGAGATCGGCATCTATGGAAACAAATGCAAATTCCTCGGCTGTGCAAAGAGAAAATGTGTCAGGAAAATATCCTTTATAGAAAAGTGCCTTTTCCCGATATCGGAGTCGCTTCTCCACAAGGTCTTTTGCGGTTTCCGAATAGTCTCCGACCCGGGCTCCGGACAACCTCTGTTCCTGCTCAATCCGGACATCTTCTGACGAAAAGCCTTCAAAGGTGTCAAAAAGATGGATGATACGGTCAGGGAAAGCAGCATTAATCAGCACAGCAAAATCCCCACGGAACACTCCAAGTTCTGCCACATCTCCCCGGATATTCCTCTCATGAATCTGTTCGGCTAAAAGCCGCATCGTGGCAACCCTGGCGTCAAAGACACGCAATGCATCCGCCCTGATGATTTCGCCATCGAAACCGAGTTCACGCAGCTGTGCTTCCATCTGCCCGGCACGCTCTTCATCCGTAACACAAAGGCAGTAGCAGTCGGGGTCAAAGAGGAGACTATCTTCCGGGGAGACAACGGGGAAACCTGCAATGGAACTACCCCACTTTTCCTCCCGATTATCCGCAAAACAGGATATGGCAAACTCCGTTCCGACCAGGCGGGAAACCATGCTCCCTACCTGCCCTGCGCCAAACAACACTGTGTTCTTCATATCAAACCTCTCTTGAAAGCAAGGTTACCTGTTTTATGAGGTGGTTTTTTGCTCTTTCAGAACTTCTTTTTTTCGATTTTATCAAATAACACCCTTTAAAGCAAACAGAAAATCTTTTTGCATATGAATGACAATCTATTCTTTACCACGTTTTTCGGCCCGGCGGCAAATCTTTTCACGGCAATCACCAGACTATGTTCACAGAAAATTAAACTCCTCTGATATTGACAATAACTGAATGATCATTTATTATTATAACTAACCTGTAACGGAGGTAAAAGCCGCATGAGAGTCAGAGATCAGGATAAACAGCAGCGGATTAAAGAAGCTATGGTACATCTGATTCTCCGTGAAGGGATTGACGGCACTTCTATCTCTAAGATTGCCAAAGAAGCCTGTGTTTCCCCGGCAACAATATACGTTTACTATGACAGCAAAGAGGAAATGCTTTCCGAAGTTTTCCGCGAATACTCCCGGCGGCCCTATCAGTATCTGATGCGGCGAGTCCAACCTGACATGGACGGTAAGGAACTGATAGAAACCATAGTGCGCGGATGTTATGCTTTCAGCCAAGAGCATGAGGAAGTTTTCAGCTTTGTTGAACAGTGCTCCCGGTGCCCGACTCTGGCAGAAAGTGTGTCGGAGGAAGAATGCAGCTGCGATATTCTTGATCTGATTCACAGATACCAGGCAAGAGGAGAAATACGATCCTGCAGTGACTGGAACATCGGTGCAATGCTGTTTGCCCCGGTTCGCTTTCTTGCTTTGAACCGCTGCACCATGGCATCAGGTGAGCCACAGCTGAGTGAATTGATCCGCATGCTTCAGCAACTATTGCTGTGTTGAACCTGATTAACTAATAAACCCCTGCCTCTCTGCAGGAGGCAGGGTAATATTACAGGGGCGTATAAACGAATACTCATTTATTTTAGAGGAGGATTTTACGATGATTGTCGTTCCAACTTATAATATGATCTTATCCGCAGACGCAACACTTTTTTACCCGCAGGAGCAGCTACGCCGCAGTGCAGGCGGAAACGGCATTACTGTCAATGAAAAAGTGATTCTGATTGTGGCGAAAGAAAATAAAAGCCTTTCTGACCTTCAGCCGGATGACTTTTATCCTATCGGTGTGGCAGGAAGTATCTCAGAACTCAACCAGCAGGGGTATGCCGTACTGAAAACCCAGTACCGCGTCAATCTTGAAGACGTGCGTATTTATCCTGACCATACCATCAAGTTGATGACCAACCGCAGGAAAGACATTGATGATCTGGACAGTGCAACGGAACAGGAAAAACTTGCGGCATTGATTAAGGAAATGCGCAGTTATGCTGCCGGTCTGCAATGGGCAGAAACAGCAGAATACTTTATCAATCAGGTTGACTCTATCGGGATGGCAGCCTGTATCATGTCACCCATCATACAGATTTCCAATGAGGAACGATATGCGATTCTTGCTGAAGACAGCAAGGCCAGACGGACAGAGCTGATTGAAAAGACACTTTATGAGTTTATGGAAGTTGACCGCATCACCAAGGAGGCCAATTCTTCGCAGCAGCAGGAATATCAGCAGCGTTACAAGGAAGCAGCCATCAAACGCCAGATGGAGCATCTGCAGAAAGAACTGGATGATATGCACCCGGAAAATGTTACAGATGTCCAGAAATTTGCGCAACGTATTGCTGATTCCGGTATGAATGAAACAGCCCGGAAAGAAGCTGAAAAGGTGCTAAACCGCCTGAAGCAGGAAGGAAAAGAGAGCGTTGAGGCGGGCATGCTTTATGACTACCTGGACTTTGTGACTACGCTCTCCTGGAAGAAGGAAGAAGCCCAGAGAATTGACCTGGACGAAGCAAGACGAATCCTGGATGAAGATCATTATGGCCTGCGCAAGGTGAAAGACCGCATCATTCAGCAAATAGCTGTCATGAATCTGAAGAAACAGCAATCCGGTTCCATCCTGTTGTTTGCCGGCGCGCCGGGTACAGGAAAAACGAGCATCGGAAAAAGCATTGCCAGAGCACTGGGCAGAAAGTATGTACGTGTGAGCCTAGGAGGCGTCCATGATGAGTCAGACATCCGCGGTCACAGGCGTACCTACATTGGTTCCATGCCCGGGCGTATTATGGACGGCATTCACAAAAGCGGTGTTTCCAACCCCGTAATGGTACTCGATGAAGTGGACAAGCTCTCTGCCTCTTACAACGGCAGCCCGGCCAGCGCTTTACTGGAGGTACTCGATCCGGAGCAGAACAACACTTTTACCGATCATTATATGAATGTACCCTATGATCTCTCCGACGTGCTGTTCATCTGCACCGCCAACAGCCTGGATACCATTCCACAGCCGCTTCTCGATCGCATGGAGGTCATCCAGTTCACAGGATATACTCCTCTGGAAAAACTCCAGATTGCAAAAGAACATCTGGTGCCGAAATCAATGGAAGCAATGGGAATTGACAAAGATCAGATGCGTTTTGAGGATAATGCTCTCGAAGCTCTTATCTCGGACTACACAATGGAAGCCGGTGTACGGGGATTGCGAAAGCGGATTGATACGCTCTGCCGTATCCTGGCCGTAAAGGTCGCATCCCAACCGGATGAATTTGTGGTTGTTACACCTGAACTGGTACAGGATGAAATGGAGGATCGCCCGATCCATCACGAGGAAATATTACCGGAACCGACTCCCGGTGTCGTCACAGGTCTCGCCTGGACCCCGGTCGGAGGGGAAATCCTCTATATTGAAACAAAATTAATCCCCGGTAAGGGTGAACTGATTATTACCGGCCAGCTTGGGGATGTGATGAAAGAATCTGCCCGCATAGCGATCAGCCTGGTAAAGGATCTGTTTCCGAAAGAGGCAGAGCGCCTCCAGGATCACGATCTGCATATTCATGTTCCTGCCGGAGCAGTACCGAAAGACGGTCCTTCCGCCGGTGTAACCCTGACAACCGCATTAGCCTCTCTGCTGACAGGGAAAATTGTGGATCCTCATATCGCCATGACCGGTGAAGTAGCTCTGCGCGGAGCCGTAACACCAATCGGGGGCTTGCCGGAAAAACTTATGGCAGCACAAAGAGCAGGCGTGACCAGAGTCTTTATCCCACAGGAGAACCTGCACGATCTCAAAGATGTGGCTCAGGAAGTCAAGGACAAAATTGAAATCATCCCTGTATCTAAGGTAACCGAACTGTTGAAAGCCGTCGGTATCCTGGAACCGAAAACGATAAGCCTGTGATCTTTCGTTAAAAAAAACATTGACAGAAAATGATTTCTATGATAGAGTCACATAAACTTTGTTTGAGGATTGTCTTATGTCTTTTGTTTTCAGAAGCGTGATTATACTTCTTTATGCCATTATTATACGGCTTGAGCGTATGGTAACGGCACAAAAAGTCATGCTCTGAAACGGAAAGCTTGCCGCCCTGTCGGCAATAAACCCGTAACACTTACCGCACAGCTGACTTTTTGGCTGTGCGGTTTTGTTATTACTACTATTTGAAGGAAACATGCCTATGAAGATGACGGGAGCAAAAATCGTAATGGAATGCCTGCTGGAGCAGCAGGTGGATACCGTGTTCGGATATCCGGGTGGTACTATTCTAAACCTGTATAACGAGCTATACAACTACAGGGATAAGATCCGGCATATTCGAACAGCCCACGAGCAAGGGGCTTCCCATGCAGCGGACGGGTATGCACGCTCCACCGGAAGAGTCGGTGTGTGTTTTGCAACATCCGGGCCGGGTGCTACGAACCTCGTTACAGGTATCGCCACAGCGTACATGGATTCCAGCCCGGTTGTATTCATTACCTGTAACGTGGGCAGGAGTCTGATCGGGAAAGATGCCTTCCAGGAGGTAGATATTACCGGCATTACCATGCCGATCACCAAAACAAACTACATCGTAAAACGGGCTGAAGATCTGGCAGATATAATCCGCGAAGCATTTGCAATTGCACGCTCCGGCCGCCCGGGACCTGTGCTGATTGATATTCTGAAGAATGCAACAGCCGAAGAAGCCGATTATGAGCCAATGAAGAGAAGCTATCACCATCTTGATGGCAGGCTTGGCGCATTGATCAGCCGGGCAAGCCACAATATGAAAGCTCCCGAGCCGGAACTGGCGGATATAGAAAAGCTGGTCGACATGATAGATTGCTCCGAAAAGCCCTTGCTGATTTGCGGCGGCGGTGTCGTCAGGAGTCAGGCAAATATGGAATTTGAGGAGTTTGCCAATCGTATCGACTCACCGGTTGCCGTGACCGTAATGGGCGGCGGCGGCTTCCATGGCCGCAATGAGCTCACCACCGGTATGATCGGTATGCATGGGTCACAGGCCAGCAACATGGCAGTAGATAACTGCGATCTTCTGATTGCCTTTGGCTGCCGTTTTTCCGACCGCGTAGCGCTCGATCCCTCCAGCTTTGCGAAACAAGCCAAAATCGTACAGGTGGATATTGACCGTTCGGAGATCAACAAAAATGTGATGACTGATCACCACATTATCGGCGATGCCAGACGCGTGCTGGAGATGCTCAATGAGCGTGTAACGTCGAAAAGCCACCGGGAGTGGAAGGAATATGTATTCTCTTTCCCAACACAGACGGAGTACGTTCTTGCAAGTGAAACCCTAAACCCCCGCCAGATTACCGACTCCATCGACAGGCTGTGCCCAAGGGATGTAATCGTGGCGACTGACGTCGGCCAGCATCAGATGTGGACGATTCAGCACCTTCATTACAGTTATCCCGGACAGCTGCTGACCTCTGGAGGGTTCGGCGCAATGGGCTTCGGGCTGGGAGCGGCTATCGGTGCAAAAATCAGTCATCCGGATAAAGTAGTACTGCACATAACCGGCGATGCCAGCTTCCGCATGAACCTTATAGAGCTGCAGACCGTCGCAAACTACAGCCTTCCCATCATTACGGTCATTTTTAACAACGGTACGCTCGGCATGGTACGGCAGTGGCAGACACTGGTCTATGACAAACATTACATGGCCACAGACATCGGAGCTGATGTGGACTATATCAAGCTTGCGGAAGCATATGGCCTTTCCGGGCGGCGAGTGACAAACCAAGCCGATTTTGAAGATGCCCTGAAAGAAGCCATGGCCTGCGGGCACGGCTATGTGATAGACTGCGTGCTGGATATCGACGAGATGGTCAAGCCGATGGTCAACAACGGCTCCCCGATCACCAAATTCCTGGTTCTTGACTGAGGAGGTTCAACATGGAAAAGAAAAGATATACGCTTGCCATCATGGTGGACAATGAATCAGGGGTTCTGTCACGGGTTTCCAGTCTGTTTTCTCGCAAGGGCTACAATATCGAATCCATTGCAGCAGGAACACTGGAAACACCGAATGTAACGCGTATCACTATTGAAGTACTGGCAGATGACGACAACCAGATCAACCTGCTGTGCAACCAAGTACGAAAACTCATCCCGGTACATTCCGTCAAGCTACTCAATAACAGCCAGTCAATCCGGCGTGAGCTGGTGCTCATTAAGGTGAAGACAGAGAACAGCGAAGAGCGAAACGAAATCATTCAGATCAGCAATATCTTCCGCGCATCCATTGTTGATGTGGCTACAAATTCCCTCACAATAGCAATCATCGGCGAAGAAGAGAAAACAGAAGCAATCATCAATCTTCTCCAGAAGCACGGCATTCTGGAGATGGGACGTACAGGAATTCTCGCTCTTGAACGTGGGGCGTTTACGCTGGACGAGGAAACAAAGGTACGCGGAGAGTTCGACTACGGGAAAAACGTCAGATAATAATTTTTATAATAAGGAGAACAAATCATGGCAAAAATGTATTATGAACAGGACTGCGATCTCCAGGTGCTCAACGGCAAAAAGATCGCCATCATCGGCTACGGGTCCCAGGGCCATGCCCATGCACAGAATCTCCGGGATTCCGGATGTAATGTGATTATCGGCCTGCGCAAAGGAAAGAGCTGGGAAAAGGCGGAAAAAGACGGTTTCACTGTGATGACCGTCCCGGAAGCCGTAAAGGCTGCAGACATCATTGTGATGCTCGTCAACGACGAACGCGCGGCCGATATCTACCGTGAATCAGTCGGTCCTTATCTCACAGCCGGAAAAGCGATTGCCTTCGCCCACGGCTTCAACATCCGCTACAAGCAGATCGTGCCTCCTTCCGATGTCGATGTGTTTATGGCAGCACCAAAGGGGCCCGGCCATACTGTGCGTTCACAGTACGTTGCGGGAAAAGGTGTTCCCTGCCTCGTAGCAGTAGAACAGAACCCCTCCGGCCGTGCTCTGGAGATTGCCCTGGCATATATTGCAGGTATCGGCGGAGCCCGCGCAGGCATCATGGAGACTACTATGAACGACGAAACCGAGACAGATCTTTTCGGCGAGCAGACAGTGCTTTGCGGTGGTGTTGTTGATCTGATGCAGTGCGGATTTGAGGTGCTCTGTGAAGCAGGCTATGCCCCGGAGAACGCCTACTTCGAGTGCATCCATGAAATGAAGCTCATCATCGACTTAATCAACAAGGGCGGTGTAGCAGCCATGAACTACTCCATCTCTGACACAGCAGAGTTTGGAGAATATGTTTCAGGCCCCCGGGTATTGCCCCATGATCAGGTTAAGGCCAACATGCGTGCTGTTCTTGCCGACATTCAGGACGGCAGCTTTGCAGGCCGCTGGATTGCGGAAAATAAAAACGGCCGTACTTTCTTCAATTCCAAGCGCGAACAGCTTGCCAGACATCCCATGGAAGTGATCGGCAAAGAGCTGCGTGACAACATGCTTTGGAAGGATACCCAGGAAGGCGACAAAGGCCTCGATTCCGCTTCCAACTGATCCGGGCTTCTTCCCAAATGGAGTACGATGTTCCGAAAGCAGAAGGGCTGCTGCTGTATCATATAAGTCTCCCGAAACCTTCTGAACTTCTGGAAGAGGCAGTACAGAAGGGCTGGCAGGGAAACCTGTTCCATTGTTCGCTTGCTTATCAGCTACTGACAGATGAAAATGTTTTTACACTGTCCTGTGAGCGTCGTGACATAAAAAAAGACAGCCTTTATGCCCTGGCATTGCAGGATCTGGAACAGATTCGGCTGCTCTATCAGGCAGAAAAGGACCATTCTCCTCTTTCGTGCTTTACACACTCCAGTGATGCCGCTAAAACAGATAGTGCAAAAGCTGTAACAGAGCTTTCCGTCGCACTGGAAAATGCAAAAACGGGCGAGGAAATGCTCATGTTGCTGACAGGCCGATACACCGCCAACGGAGTCGGCATGTTCGGACTGAACCGGCTCTTCCGTGCCCGCAGGGATGACAGAGGCGCTCTCCTATGTGCAGTGGAAAATCCGCTCCCTGCTTCCCTCGGTGACCTTGTAGGTTATGAGTCACAGAAAAAGCGGCTTAAAGACAACACGCTTTCTTTCCTCCGCGGGGAGAGGGCTAACAATGTGCTTTTGTACGGAGATGCAGGCACAGGCAAATCCAGCAGTATACAGGCAATCGCCTGTGAGTATGCACACATGGGCCTGCGTCTGATAGAACTTCACCGAAGCCAGGCAGATCTGATCCCGGAAATCTATGATATCCTCAGGCACCGAAATTACCGTTTTATTCTCTTTCTGGATGATCTCTCATTTGAAGAAAATGAGGTGGACTATAAACAGCTGAAAGCAGCCATTGAAGGCGGTGCGGAAGCCGTGCCAGAAAACGTGCTGATCTATGCCACGTCAAACCGCAGACATCTCATTCGTGAGACCTGGAACGACCGTAAGGATATGGAACACCAGGGCGATATCCACCGCTCTGACACGATGGAGGAAAAGCTGTCTCTCTCTGCCCGCTTCGGCCTGCAAATCTATTATCCCAATCCAAGCTTCGAAGAATACCATACCATCGTTCAGAAGCTGGCAAGCAAGGACCCAGGGCTTTCAGCCTATACCGAGGAGCAGCTCCGTGCCCTGGCATCTACCTGGCAGGTGCAGCGAGGAAACCGATCCGGCAGAACGGCAAAGCAGTTTATCAACAGTCTCCAGGTAAAATGAGCAGATAAAGAAGATAAAGCGTTTGTCTTCCGCTGCCCTATAACTACAAAAAAACAACTTCTGCGATGAAACTGATTCGCAGAAGTTGTTTGTCTTATCTATATACGAGCTTACACAAATTGTACAATGTCTTCGAATGATCTTTTGGGGACATAATAATTCCTATCTTCGTCGAGATAGTATTTGATGCTTCCGTCTTCCTTGACAGGAACGATAGTGCTTGTGTGGCTCGGTTTTCCAAGGGCCAGAACCAGCCGTATCTGATCTTCTTCCGGGACGCCGAACAGCTCCCGGATTTTTTCTATGCTGATAGCACCCATTATGCAGCTGCCGATCCCATGGCTCCAGGCAGTAAGAGCAATCGTATTAACGGCAATCCCGACGTCCACATCCGAAAACGGAATTGCCTTTGCCTTTTTAACGACAACAATAAAAGCCGTCGGCTGTTCATCTTCTTTCGGCGTGCCAAGCTCTGGGGGCAGATAAGCTGCCCATTTCACCAAAGGCTGCATCGCTTTCACCATCTCCGGGCTTGTAACAGCATAGTAATAAAGCGGCTGAGCATTTGCACCGCTGCTGCCGATTCTCGCATTCTCAAGAGCCTCCCGAATGATAGCCTCATCCACAGGTTCCTGCAAAAAGCGCCGATAAGTCCTGCAGCCAACTAACAGTTCTTGCAGATTCATTGTTCTTCCCCTTTCTGTTTTTCAGTTCTCAGTCGATATGGATGATCTTTTCCATTAGCTCTGAAGCCTGGACATTGGGATTTGGAAAGCGTTCGCGCTTTTCTGTAATTTTGCCGATGTTGATGGCCCACGCCGGGCAATACTGCACACAGCTCAGGCAGCCAATACAGTCCGTACCAAAGCTCGGCTTTTTGTCGATCAGGCGAATGTTGCCTCGCGGGCAGATCCGGACACAGGTTCCGCACCCAATGCAGGAATCATTCGCAGCAAACTTCTTCACTCTCACGGCATGTGTTTTGCCGAGTCCCTTGCTTATCAATTCAAATGCAACCTCTTTGGGCGGCTTTTTCTCGCTCTTTTTGCCTGTCAGAACTGCAGCACTGATTTTGGAGGCCTTCTGCTCTATTCTTTTCTGAGCAGTTTTCTTCGAAGTAGGCGGGAAAGTCAGTTTGTGCGGCATCAGCCAGATTGCCGTGCTGTGGTTAGAAATACTGTCCCAATAGTCCAGATGAACGATTTCATCAATCTTATGTAAGCCACATCCCAGATACCCCGCATACTGCTCTACAGCAAACCTGTACGCATCCGGTGCAATCTGAATTGCTCTGACATAGTTTTCCACGTCACCCGGCAAGCCTCCTGCCATACAGGAAAAAATGAACCCGACACGCTTCGCCTCCCGTGCATCTGTTTTAATCGGGAAGCTGCGCATCATAACGATGTCGGTATTCCCCAGGTTTTTTGCTATTTTTTTGGCCATATCGAGACAATGGCCGGAGCCGGAATAACAATAAATAATGTTCTCACTCATCAAAGATACCCTCCTGTAAATAAGAAATAGGCGAAACTAATCCTGTCGCAGCAAAATCAAGATTCTTCAAATACCCGATGATTCTTTCTTTATTCCTTCCAATATTTTTTGCATGCTTTCCTGCTTCTCGAGCTGCAGATGGAGTGTTTGCCCGGAAAATGAAATATCTATTTCCGGCCGCTTTTCCCTAACCGGAACACAATGCCCGGCACTGATTACACGAAAGGATTCCTCAACATTCTGAATCTCACTGAGCGGAATATATTTCCATCGGAGCCCTTCCGGAAGATACAGCGCATTTTGGCTGAGCCGATATTGTTCCACACGAACTGCAGATTTGAAATCAGAGTGAACATCCCTGATTTCTTTTCCTTCTATCATACTGGTTGGTGTAAACATATAGTCTCCTTCATTTCATCGCTTTTGATCCTCAGATTTTCGTTACCTGTTCAGGTATTCATCTTTTCCTGTTCCATAATGGAGATTATCTTGCAGACACGATCCGCCATTATCTGATGCCCGAGGATGTTCGGATGCACGCCATCGAAATACAAATAAGCCCTGAGGTCTTTTTCTGCATCCTCAAAATCATCCCGGAAATCTATTGTTCTCACACCGAAAGTCTTACAAAAACGGTCAAGCCAGTCACAATAATCCCTGATACACTTGGATACCATAGGAAAATCCACCACATCAGCCCATGCATTGTCCGTCTGCAACCCGCTAATACCCGGCCCAATTGCCACAATCGGCATTTCTCCCGCGCCAAACAGCTGATGAACCATAGCTCCCATGTTTTCCTGTGCACCAAAACGGCTACCGGAAAAGAAAATATCATTGTATCCGCCCATCAGAAGGAAGCAACGCTCATCCTTACCGCCGTGCAGATCACGGAGAATTTCTCTCATTCTTACGAGCATCCCTCCGGTTGTGTCACCGCAGACACCATGATTGATTAGCTTCCAGCCACTTCTTTCGGTTGCGAGCTCCGTCCATCTCTGTGTCCTGCGCACCCCATATCCGTAAGTCAGGCTATCCCCGATACAGATTATTTCCATTCCAGTATCCTACCATTTCACAACCATCAGCTCTGTTAATAGATTTCTTCTTCCAGAACACAATGATTCTTGATCTCTCCGACCAGCGCCTGCAGGGCATCAATCACATGCGGACGGATATCTCCGCCCACAAAGACAAACATAATATCGTCCCCTACCGCAAGCACGCCCTCATTCAGCCAGACTCTTACCAAAAAAATACCCGGCATAGCAAGTGCACATGCTATGGCCTCATCTACCTTTGCGGCATCGTAAGAAAAATTCATGCCTGTCACTGCAGGGGTACCCGTCACGCCGGAGCGCACCTGTGCTTTTGCGCTCTCCCGCACGACCCCATTATGAAAGAGGAACATTCCACATCGGGATGCATTTTCATCTGCTTTAGCTTCTCTGAGCCACTCGTCCATCGACGGAGATGGTTTTTTGCTCATTTGGCTTTCTCCCTGGAAGGAGAATCCGCACAGTCAGCAGATCCTTCCGTATACAGCATATCTACACCATGGCCAACCGGTTCAATCACCGCAAGGATATTTTCCCTCGCAGCCTTTTCACTGCCTGGCAGGTTGATGATCAGGGTCCTACCGCGTATCCCCGCAACGCTTCTGGAGAGGCAGCCGCGTGGAGTGATTTTCATGCTCTCGGCACGCATCAGTTCCGGAATGCCGGGCGTCTCCCGTTCAAGCACAGCCTTTGTGGCCTCCGGCGTAATATCCCGGGGAGAAAAACCCGTTCCGCCCGTTGTCAGAACCAGAGAAAGCTTTTTTTCATCTGCACATTTCAGCAGTTCTGTGCGAATCAGTTCTGCTTCATCCGGAACCATTGCCGTGTAAACGACTTCATACCCCCGCTCCTTTAAAACAGCACAAAGTGCCGGACCGCTGGTATCCACACGCTCTCCCCGGTATCCTTTATCGCTGACTGTAATAACTGCTGCGGTATAATGCCTCATTTTCCATCCTCCCGGATAAAATCTCCATGTACGCCGCCCGTTTTGCGGAGCAGGCGAATATCGGTTATAACCATGTCTTTCTGAACAGCTTTGCACATATCATAAACCGTCAGTGCCGCGATGCTGACAGCTGTCAGCGCTTCCATTTCAACCCCTGTGCGCCCGTCGCAGGACACTTCGGCTGTAATCTCTACTGCATACCGCTCCTTATTGAGTGAAAGAGTAAGATTTATTCCGTTGACTGCAACTGGATGGCACATGGGTATCACTTCGGAGGTGCGCTTGGCGCCCATAATCCCGGCAATCTGTGCAGTAGTAAGCACATCACCTTTTTTCATCCCGCCCGATCGAATCAGCGCAAAAGTATTCTCGTTGACAAGAACGCTTCCGGCTGCAACAGCCGTCCGCTCAGAAATCGGTTTTTCACCAACATTGACCATTTTTGCCCGGCCCTGCTCATTAAAATGTGTGAAATCTTCCATTTTTTGCTCCGTTTATATCAGATGAGTACGCTGCCCGGTTTCCATGGCATGCCACAGAGGGCTCTTGCTCCGCAGAGTCTCAACAACCTGCGGCACAACACGAATGATATGGTCAATCTCTTCCATGGTATTGTATTCGCCGATGGAAAGGCGCAGGGAACCATGTGCAAGCTCATAGGGTACCCCGATAGCGAGCAGCACGTGGCTCGGGTCGATCGAACCAGCATTGCAGGCACTGCCGGAAGAGGCACAGATCCCGTTCTGATCCAGCAGCAGAAGAAGGCCATCCCCTTCCAGCCCCTCAAAGCAGATATTTACCGTACCGGGGACATGATTTTTCATACTCCCGTTGATAATACTGTGCGGAATCTTGCCAAGCTCAGAAATCAATTTGTCACGCATGGGAAGGATTCTGGCCGTGTTTTCTTCCATAGTATCACAGCTTTCCTTCAAAGCTGCTGCAAGGGCAACTATACCCGCTACATTTTCCGTCCCTGCACGCTTTCCGCGTTCCTGCCCTCCGCCCTCGATCAGATTCATCAAAGGGAAGTTCTTTTTCACATAAAGAACACCCACGCCCTTCGGCGCATGGAATTTATGCCCCGAAAGGGAGAGCATATCGATATTCATAGCCTCAACGTCAATCGGCATGTGGCCGGCTGCCTGGACGGCATCTGTATGAAACGGGATATTTCTCTCCCTGCAGAACGTTCCGATTTCCGTTACAGGCTGAACGGTGCCGATTTCATTGTTGGCAAACATCACAGTGACAAGGGCTGTATCGTCCCTTATGGCAGCTTCCACATCCGCCATGCGGACAACACCATCCTCATGTACAGGCAGAAGCGTCACGTCAAAGCCCTCTTTTTCCAGCTTCTTCAGGGTATGGAGCACTGCATGGTGTTCAAAGGCCGTGGATATCAGATGCCGTTTGCCCTTTCTGGCTCCAATTTTAGCGGCAGAAAGAATTGCCTGGTTGTCCGCTTCACTGCCTCCAGAAGTGAAGTAGATTTCACGGGGCTGGGCATTGATACATGCGGCGACCGTTTTGCGGGCATCCTCAATTGCCTTCCGGGCCGTCTGCCCGAAAGAATACAAGCTGGAGGGATTCCCGTACTGCTTAGTCAGATAGGGCATCATGGCGTCAAGTGCGGTCTGGCTGATGCAGGTAGTGGCTGCATTGTCGGCATAGACAAACATGGCAGAGCTCCTTTCAGGGTATTTATAATACAACTCATCCACCGCTTAAACGGTCTCCCTTACCCATGAGGGTAAAGTAAAGAGGATATTTATATTACTACTTAATAGCTCCCAAAGGTGCAATTGGGGAAGTGGCAGGCTTTGCACATCTGACAGAGGCCGCCGTCACCAAGGCGGATCAGATCTTCCTTCGTGAATTTGTCTCCCACAAAGATCTGCGGGACAAGCACATCAAACATCGTAGTAGGAAGAACAACTGCCGCTCCCGGGACACCCATGATCGCCACATCTCCAAGGTAAGCAATCAGCGTCATATTACCGGGCTGAGATGGGACGCCGTGTGTAACAATGTCTGCCCCAAGGGTACGGATGGCGGAAGGCGTCAGGTCATCGGGATCGACAGACATGCCGCCGGAGAAGATCAGGAAATCGGCACCTTCGTCCAGGAACTTCCTGGCAGCAGAGACAATCATGTCCAGATCATCGTCACAAATTGTAACGCCAAGGATCTCCGACGGATATCGCTGCATCTTGGCGCGGACAACCGGTTCAAATTTATCCTTGATTCTGCCGGAATAGATTTCTGAACCGGTAATGATGACCCCGATTTTTCTATGCTGATAGGGCTTCAACTCTATCAGTTTTTTTGTTTTGCAAAGCTCCTCCGCACGGATAATCTGCTCTTCTTTGGTCACAAGAGGCACAATCCGCATGGAAGCGAGCCTTGCCCCCTCCTCCACAGGATAATGATCCCGCAGAGTGCAGATGGTAATATCCCCGATTGCGTTGATTTCACGCAGAAGTTCAGTGTCCACGCGGAGCATCCCGCGACTGTCGGCAAAGAGAAGTACTTTGCCTTCTGAGGGGCCGGTATAATGTGCCCCTTCAACAGGAACCATGGCAGCCATGCGCATGGCTGCTTCTTCCTCATGGATTTCACCTGCGTTATCTTCCCAGACAAAGACGTTTTTCTTACCGATGTCCAGAAGCTTCGGAACATCTTCTTCGGTAATTATATGGCCGCGTTTGAAAGCGGCACCCTTAAAACCGTCACGCATGGCAGTGATGTCATGACATAACTCCATGCCGACAGCAGATTCAACCGGTATTTTTTTCATGATTCTCCTTATATTTCTTTAACAGGATTCTTCCGGAACCAGAATAACATTCTGCGGAATTGCATTGGTAGATATTATAACAGAATTGCTCTCTAAAAGCCACTCTTCTTTTGAGAGAATTCGATCTGCGCATCCTTCATGAACCATTGCAATCCGGCTGCAGAGGCGATAAGCTTCTCCCCTGTCGTGGGAAACCAGGAGCGTCGTCTTACCAAAGCGGTCAATAACTTCACGCACTTCCTTTTCCATACGGAACTTCAGTTCGCTGTCGAGAGCGGAAAACGGCTCATCCAGCATGAGAATCCGCGGCTCGGAGACAAGAATTCGTGCCAGTGCCGTGCGTTGCTGCTGACCGCCGGAGAGCTGCCTCGGATAATGCTGTGCCAGTGAAGACAGGCCAAAGCTATCCATTATGTCACTTACTTTCCGATCCCGTTCCTGTTCCGTCTGCTGATCTCGCAACGTGCCGGCGCGGATATTCTGCCGGACCGTCATATTCGGAAAAAGTGCATAGTTCTGGAACATCAGCCCGGTATGCCGCTTCTGCGGTGTCAGGTTGACATGTTTTTCCGAATCAAACAGGGTTACGCCGTCCAGCACAATTCTACCCCGATCCGGTTTTTCAATGCCTGCAATGCATCGGAGAGTGAGGCTCTTTCCGCAACCTGAGTTCCCGACAAGGCCGAGCACTTCATTTCCGACTTCCAGCTTTACGTCCAGCCGAAAATCGCCCAAGCGTTTTTCTATATCAACAAGAAGAGCCATTATCAACCGCCTTTCTTTCCGGCAGCGCTTTGCCTTTCTTTTTTCTCCAGCATATTGACAGCCAGCAGCACCACAAAGGAAATTGCCATGTTCACAAGAACCCAGCGGAAGGCCATGGCATCGTCGTTGGTACGCCAGAGTTGATAGACCGTAGTAGAAATAGTGGCCGTGCGGCCGGGCGTATAACCCGCTATCATGCTCGTGGCACCATATTCCCCAAGTGCCCGGGCAAAAGCCAGCACCGTACCAGCCATGATTCCCTGTTTGCAGTACGGCATGCGAATCCGCCAGAAGATATAGGTATTGGAGAGCCCAATGGACTGCGCAGAATAGGCAAGCGTCTGGTCAAATGCCTCGAAAGCTCCCCTCGCCGTGCGGTACATCAGTGGAAAGATTACGACAGTGGTGGCAAAGATTGCAGACCACCATGTCATTGTAAGCTTTATACCGAACATCGCCAGAAACCATTTGCCGACCACCCGTTTCGGACCCAGTACACGCAGCAGCAAATACCCCACTACGGTAGGAGGCAGAACAAGCGGAAGCGTCAGAATCACATCGAGTACACCTTTCAGCGCTCTCGGTGCTTTTGCAATATAGTAAGCTGCAAAAATACCCACAAAAAAGATGATGAACGTACTGATCAGGGCAATCCGCAGAGAATTCATTAATGGAAACAGATCCAAAAAACCACATCCTTACTAAATGAAGAAGGCGGACCAGAGGTCCGCCTATGGATTATACGCGAAATGGGATGTTCAGGCAAGAGGAGAAAATCCGACTGCCTCAAACACTGCGGAAGCTTCTTCCCCCTGCAGATAGGCGAGGAAAGCTTTTGCCGCTTCTTCATTCTTTGTAATATTCAACACTGCTGCAGGATAAATGACCTGGCCGCACATCTCTGCCGTGGCAGTATCGACTACCTCAAGCCCGGCGGAGAAAGCATCCGTGCCATAGATAATGCCGCAGTCTACCGTGGCTTCTGAGACCTGTGTGGTGACTTCCTTCACGTTAGAGCCATAAGTGATCACGCCGGCTTTGGCAAGATCTTCCTCATTCAGCTCGTAGAAAGCAAGGATTTTCTGGGTATACTGGCCAACAGGAACATCCGCATTGCCCATGGCGAGCATCACGGTCCCCTCTTTCAGGCCGGCAACCAGCTCATCATAGGAGTTGATGTTTTTCGGGTTTCCTTCCGGAACAGCAAGAGCAACCTTATTCTCCAACAGATTGATACGAGTGCCCTGAAGGACAAAATCCAGCTTGTCCGGATTTGCGGTTTCATCCTTGCTGATATCCAGCTGGTTCATCTGCTTGGGGGCAGCAGAGATGAAAACATCACAGTCAGCACCTTCCTGGATCTGGGTTTTCAGAGTACCGGAAGAGTCAAAATTGTAGACCAGCGTTACATTGGGAGCCACTTCTTTGTAAAGATCGGCAATCTGGTTGAGGGTTTCCGTCATGGAAGCGGCGGCAAAAACAATCAGTTCTACCGGCTCCTCAGCTTCTGCAAATGCAGCGGAGCCACAAGCAAAGGTTAGGCAGAGGACAAGCACAAGTGCAAGAATCTTTTTCATAGATCAATCTCCTTTTTCAAATATCAACGAAATGCAATTTGCATTTTATTGTAATTCGAAGTATACCACAGAAAAATACGACTTGCAACAAAAAACAATTTGATTCTTATAGAAAAAGAATTCTGCCTGCTATATATACTCTTGATTAAAGTGACAGCCTCATGTATAATAGCGAAGTGTAAAAAAAAACAATTCGATAAGGAGGTATTCCATATGAAACTCAGTGCAAGAAACCAGTTCCCCGGAACAGTAGAAAAAATCAACGAAGGTGCAGTCAACGGGATTGTAACGATCGACGTCAACGGGACACCCGTCAGTGCAACCATTTCCATGGCTGCTATTAAGGAACTCGGCCTCGAGCCGGGAAAACCAGCTTATGCTGTGATTAAAGCAACCGAAGTGATGGTGGGTCGCGGTGAGCATTTGCCCCTCAGCGCAAGAAACCAGTTCCCCGGCAAGGTCATCAGCATTGACAAAGGTGCCGTCAATTCCATTGTAAAGATTTCCGTGCTTGCAGGCAACACTATTTCCGCCACCATTTCCAATGCAGCAGTAGAAGAGCTTGCTCTTGCTCCCGGTGAGGATGCTCTTGCAGTTATAAAAGCTACCTCCGTGATGGTTGGTATCGACTGATTCTTCTGTTCCTAATAGAATCACCGATGGAACGTGTAAGTTACCATCGGTGATTTTTTATTCTGTTCAAATACATTTATATATGCAGAGCGAAGAGCATACGCGCATGGATGTTGCTGATCGGCACATACGGATGATCCATATAACGGGAATCCCGTGAGTTGGACCGGTTATCTCCCATCACAAACATACATCCTTCGGGGACGGTATAACTCTCCTTAGGAGCATAGCTCGGCCCGTAGGGTTCCTCCAGCTTCTCCCCGTTGATATAGACATCTCCGTTAACAAAACGGATCTCATCGCCAGGCAATCCAATCACGCGCTTGATCAGCAGCTTGTCCTCATCCGGGCTCTGGAAGACAACGATATCACCACGTTTCGGGGCTGGGTCTCCCAGAAGATACGGAAGGCGCCAGCTGACCGTCAGAGACCGGGTATGGATGGTAGGTTCCATACTTCCGCTCGGGATCTTGTTGAAACAGATCACAAGGGTGCAGACCAGTGCGGTAACCGCCATGATCACCAGATATTCCGGCAGCTCCTGCCAGAATGTTTTTTCTTGCTTTTTTTCATTTTCCATTTTTATTATCTTCTTTCTTTTTTGATTTCCTTAAAAAACCGGGGTAAGGTATTTTGCACAGAAGGGTTTAATCTTCCCCTTGTCAAAGACATGCAGGCTGCAGCGGTGGAGGCGCTCGATATTGAGATTCATGGCATCCTGAAAGGCCATGGCTGAAAGCGTCAGGCTCTGATGCCGCAGGCGATAGAGGAAGGTGTCAAAATCCATTTCGTCGGAAAATTCACCGTCAGGAGCCGGTTCATCCGGCAGACGGCGCCAGTGGCGGGCAACATACTCCCTGTTGTCCTTCTCACAGCCCCGTGAAGAAGCAGAATGCGTAATAGAGGACAACGGCTTCAGATTCCCGGAAGGTGTGATCAGAAAGTTTGCATGGAACCCACAGAGCGGATGGTCACACCGGGAGGGCATGAAACATTCCAAAGGGATTCCTGCCTGATTGCTGATATCCATCATCAGGCGATCAAGCGTATAGCGATCCTCCTCCCTGGGAGATTTGGGAATACGACCGAAGAAGGAAACCGGCTGGAAATGAATACCTCTGACACCAGGTGCAAGAGAAGAGGCCAGTTCAATCAGCCCTCCCAGATTATCGTCATTTACTCCCTTTACAACCGTCGGCACCAGGGTAACACCAATGCAAAGATCTGAACAGACACGAATCGCTTCCAGCTTGGTCTGCAGAAGCGACACACCGCGCAGGCTTTGAAAAATGTCATCCCGAGTGCCGTCAAACTGGAGGAAGACGATATCCAGGCCGGCATCTGCAAGGGCTTTAGCAAAGGCAGGATCCTGCGCAAAACGAATACCGTTGGTGTTGACCTGAACATAGCTGCACCCAGCCTCTTTGGCAAAGTGAACCAACTCCGGCAGATCATCACGCAGCGTCGGCTCTCCGCCGGAAAGCTGCAGGAGTGGTGAACCGCACTGCTGCACAATGCTTTGAATCACCGCTTTCATCTCTTCGAAGGAGGGATCCTCTACCTCCGCCCCACCATCGGCAAAACAGTAAGTACAGCGAAGATTACAGCGTCTCGTCACTTCAAGCAAAGCACAGCATGTGCCGATTTCGTGCTCAGGGCAGATGCCGCAGTTTTGCGGGCAGAAAAGCCCACTCTCCGATGAAAGCGGTTCGCTCCACTGCGTCCAACGGTCAAAATCCACCAATCCCTGCCAGACAGGTACGCTGAAGGAGCCATGCTCCGGGCAGGTTTTCTGCAGAACAATCCTGCCGGAGTCTTCCGTATGAAGGATGGCAGGGAGATTTTTCAGGCAGGCAGGACAAACGGAACGGGTTTTTCGGTCTACCCTGTTCATTCTTCCTCCCCCAAGTCGATACATTCTTTCCTGAAGATCACCAGATCAAGCTGGTAATACTTCGAAACCTCCTCTATCGCTTTAAGAAGAAGCTCTTCCAGATCCTTACCCGGGCACGCTGCCGTAGTGTTAAGGACAACTGCCAGATCCGTACAAGGCCGGGTAAAAGCGTGGTATACTTCGATCTGCCTGTCAGCACCGAGGAGATCCACCTTTCCGTAGTCCCCTTCCGGGTCCCACGCCAGTAACTTCAGATGGGGGATTTCGCATCCCGTTTTCTGAATATCTTCCTGAATCCGCTTTCCCAGCGACAGCAGATAAGCATTGCCGTCAAAATCATTGCAGCAGACCTCTGCCCGATACTGAAGATAGTACTCACTCAACTCCCCCATCGCATGCTGCAGGGCAGCATCTTCATAATCGATAGCAGGATGGTGCATGGAAGCTTTTTGCTGTATCATTGCCTGAGACAGCTCTTCCAGGCCGTCCCCTTTCAAGGCACTGATGCTGATAACACCTGCGTGCGGAAACGCTGCAGACAGCCATGTGACAGCGTCAAATTGTTCTTCCTTTGTCAGCAAGTCACATTTGTTGAGGACAATGAGGTCCGCCTCCATGAGCTGGGCATTCAGAATGCTCGCCATATCGTCTCCCTGCCCACAGCGAAGCAGGCTGACCGTACGCGGTTCTACCAGAACCGTAAACGGTCCAAGTTCAAGCTGCCCGGGATAGTCCTCTTCCATTCCGTGATAGACATGTTCCAATGCTCCAACGCCGAAACCCGGTATATCCGAGATCACAAGCTCACACCCGGCATCATAACAGGTATTCAGACGCTCCATCAGGTCCTTGTGACAGAAGCAGATACATTCCCCCGTGATCTCCGAGGCATTGCAGCCGCAAAGCAGCGCAAGGCGATAATCTGCCAGCCCTTGTCCGCCGAGATCATTGGAAATCATGGCAGCCTTGCCATGATGATCTGTAAAATACTGCGTAAGTGCCATCATGGTCGAAGTCTTACCCGATCCGAGAAAGCCGCTGAACACTACAAATCTACGCATATTGAGTACTTTTCTTCCACTTAGTCTTCCGATGCATCCTCCACGAGGACGCGCATCGTCCCGCCGCACACCATACCGTCAGATTCCGCGACATCACCGGTCAGGTCGATATCCACAAGCTTGTAGCGTCCGGTGCCGATGATGTGCACGGCATCCTGAATTACAGCCGCCTCACTGCAGCCTCCGCCGATACTGCCCGTTACCTTCCCGAGTGGGCTGACAGCCATCTTTGCCCCACTGCCTCGCGGAGTAGAACCCTTGGTTTCGATCACGGTAACGATGGCCTTCGGATCGTGATTTTCCGCCAGATACTGCAGGGTGGAAAGCTCTACATCGGAATCGTTACTAAAACGACCTGCATCCCCGTGTTCAGGCAGACGCTTATAGGCGATAACTTCAGAGAGAATAGAGACAGCAATTTCAGAAGGTGTAACCGCACCGATGCTCAGGCCTATCGGTGTACAGATTTTTGCAATGCGCTCTGCATCAAAGCCTTCTTCCCGCAGCATCTGCAGCAGGCCCGTGGTGCGGCGGCGGGACCCAATCATACCGAGATAGGCAGGCTCCGTCCCCGGAAGGAGAACGCGAAGACAATCTGCGTCATGGCGATGACCGCGCGTAATAACAACCACATAATCAAACGGGGTGATTTTAAGGCGGCGAATACCGTTTTCAAAGCTGTCACAAAGGACCTGTGACGCCTCCGGAAAGCGTTCGGTGTTGGCAAAGTCCGGGCGGTCATCCACCACACAGACTGTAAAGCCGCACGCTGCCCCAAACCGGCAGACCGGCAGAGCAATATGTCCGCCTCCAAGGACAATCAGCCTCTCCTGCGGAAGCACGGGTTCCCGAACCGTAAGCTTTCCCTCTGCCTCCTCAGCCGTCACTCTTGCAAAGCGGCGCCCTCTTGCATCCGCTACGGGTACAACGTCCGTCAGGCGGCGGGAGAGCCCGGTTTTTCTTTCTCCTTCTTCCCCGCTGATAATCGTTTCCAGCGCCACCGGGGTATTTTCTGCCAGTTTCTGCAAAATAGCCTGATAGTAGTTCTCCATGTTTCCCTCCTAAACAAGACAATGGATCGATTACAGTATTACTGAACGTCCACAAAGAGTATTGACTTTTGCCTGCAGTGCCTTTACTGCGGTGTACCGCCTTGCATGAGCTGCTTTTGCTTCTGCTGTCATGCAGCGAGCAGCACTGTTTTCAAAGCGTTCTTCTATCGATACCGGTTTGTCTTCCTGTACACACTTATCACTGAGATATAAGATAGCCGCCTCATCAAGAATATTCGATTCCAGGTCATGATGCTGCCGAATGAGTTCCGCTTCTATTCCGTACCCAAGGGTTTTCACCCAGTCAGCCCCCACTGTGGCATGATTCCGCTCCTTGCGGGCAACATCGTGCAGCAGTGCGGCACAAATCAGAGCGTTGCGATCCAGCGTCAGGGGCAGTGCATCTGCAATCTCCCCCGCTTTCTTCGCCACGGCTTTGCAATGAGCTACCACCCTTTGACCGGGAGCTGCAGCCGTCAAAAGTGTCTCTGCCAGATCCGGTGTCATTAGCGGATGAGGAGATATTTTCATTGTCTCTATCCGGAGCCCTTCGTTCCATAAAAGCACTGCATATGCCCCATATGGCAAGCGAAGCTCCCGGCTTTCCGCAAGCGGAACCTGCAATACAGAAGCCAGAATTGCCTGAATCACCGAGGCGTGTGTAACAACCACAAAATCCCCGCAACAGGTATCGGCACAACGCTGCAGAGCAGAAACTGCACGTGCCTGGACCTGGGCAAGTGTTTCTGCACCGGCAGGCATCAACAGAGGATTCTGCCCCCTTGCCTCATAGAGCGCCGGGAAACGCAGTTTGATCGTTTCAAAATCGAGCCCATCCCAACAGCCCATATCCTGCTCAATAAGATCTTCTTCTAACACAAACGGTTGCCCGAATGCATCAGCCGTCCGGCAGCATCGAAGAAGCGGGCTTGAAAAGACGGCCTTTAGCTTCAGAGACCGAAGCTCCGCATCGAGCAGGGCAGCCTGCATCCTGCCGAGAGGACTGAGCGGCAGATCCGTACGTCCAAGGCACAAATGCGCCCCAACCGGAAAGTCAGGTTGTCCATGCCTGGCAAGAATGATGCGCCGCATCAAAAAAGCTCCTGAAAATAATGCTCATAGATTTCCATTGCACTGCTCCGAACTGCCGCGGTATAAGCTTCGTACTGCTGCAGAAACTGCCTGCCATCGTCAGTCAGGCTGCTGCTGCCGCCACCTGCCCCCCCCTGGCTGCGAGATATGAGAGTCCTCTTCAGCTGGGATTCCAGCGTGCGTATAACATTCCAGCCGCTGGAATAAGACATCTGCATTCTCTGACAGGCTGTTCTGACAGAGTGCGTCTCTTCTACAAGGCCGAGCAGCATCGCAGTCCGGGAATCAAAAAACGGCTTTTCCCTTGCCAGTGAAACCTGGATCACCGGCCGAACAAGCTGTTTGTTATGGTAAGAAAGCAGAGATCGGTAATCTTCCGGCGTGTCGGCATCGTGCAGAACTCCCCCGTCCGGAACCGGAACGGAAACCATCGTTTCTCCGCAACGTTCCAGCGCACCGCGAAGGCCATCTTTCCCGGAATCAGCCAGAATGGCATCCACCAAACAGGAGGCAATCATCGTCGGGTGGCCATTCTTCCCTTCAAAAGACGGGCTTGCCAGAAGGGCATTACTCTCCAGAAGAGCCTGAACCGTAGCCGCCGTAAAAAGCGGGATATCCACCGGAGTAAACAGAATCCTGTCACATTTATCTTTCAGATAGCGAAGGCCGATACAGGCAGAGTCGAACATGTGCGTTGTTTCATAGGCCTCGTTCCGCAGAAAAACAACTCCATTTCCCGAGAGATGGTGTTCGAGTACAGAAGCATTAAACCCTGTAACCATGACTATTCTATCCACTCCTGCCTGCTGAAACGTCGCCACGACTCTCTGGGCGATGGAAATAGAGCCAATATTCAGCATGGGCTTGAATTCTCCCATCCGGGATGACATTCCCGCTGCAACAATCAAAGCACCAGCTTTCATCTGCACTGCCTCCTCCGAATTATTTTATTCAGTATACTCGACTTTTCTTTTTTTGTAAATTGCTTTTTCCCGGGGCTTTCATGACGACGATCTTTCGCCATTTTTGCTGCAGGAAATTCTACGAATTATTTTTTTTTACAAGTTGACCTCTATACAATTACATTCTATCATATACTGTAGAAAAATTATAAAGAAAAGGCGAATTTGCAGCATGGATGAAGAACTGTTTGAGCTGACTGCGCATGAAGTAACGGTAGAGATCAAAGATGAAGCCACCGGCAAAGTTTTTCGCAGGGAGCTCCCAATTGACTATTATGAAAATGCAAACCTGCTGAAACTCAGCGGCGAAAACCTGGACGGCAGCATCTCCCAGCTGGTGTTCTATTCTACCAGAGGCATTCAGCGGCTAAAGGATCTGACCGGCAAAGGTGCAGATCACGATCCGTGCGGCGGCCACAGCAAATAAGTGCGCAACCCCTGAAAAGGCAATTATATATTATTCTATGTATCATAAGGAGGATAATCAATGATTCGCAAAACACTTGTCATCAACGGTGTCACCCGTAACCTGGTACTGGAGCAGGACGAAACTCTCGCGAAAGTGCTTCGTGAGCATCTGCTTCTCACCGGCTGCAAGATCGGCTGCGGTGAAGGCCACTGCGGCGCCTGCAACGTGATCATGAACGGGAAGGTCACCAAGTCCTGTATCGTAAAGATGAGCAAAGTTCCCGACAATGCAGAAATCACCACCATTGAAGGCGTCGGCACACTCAGCGATATGCATCCGCTGCAGGTTGCATGGATGGCTCATGGCTGCGCACAGTGCGGCTTCTGCACACCGGGCTTTATCATCAGCGCAAAGGTTCTGCTCGAGCAGAATCCGAATCCCACCCGCGAAGAAGTCCGTGACTGGTTCAACAAGACCCGTAACCTCTGCCGCTGCACCGGCTACAAGCCACTGGTAGATGCCGTTATGGATGCAGCTGCTGTTCTGCGCGGTGAAATGACGAAGGAAGACCTCGTCTTCAAACCGACCGGCGACAGCATCAAAGGAACCAAGTACATCCGTCCTTCCGCAGCTCAGAAAGTCACCGGCACTTGGGACTTCGGTGCAGACGATGCCCTGAAGATGCCCGGCTGCCTGCGTCTCGCCCTCACCCAGGCTAAGGTTTCCCACGCCAACATCAAGAGCATCGATACCTCTGAGGCAGAAAAGATGCCCGGTGTTGTAAAAGTAATCACCTACAAAGATATTCTGGCTGCCGGCGGCTCCAACAAGATCAACGGTCTCGTCATGCTGCCGAAGCACAACAAGACAGACGGTTTTGAGCGTCCGGTTCTCTGCTCCGACAAGATCTTCCAGTTTGGCGATGCCATCGCAATTGTTGCTGCTGACACCGAAGAGCATGCACGTGCCGCTGCTGATGCCGTGAAGGTAGACATCGAAGAGCTGCCTGCCTACATGAGCGCACTTGACGCCATGGCACCCGATGCCATTGAAATCCATCCCGGCACCCCGAACGTCTTCTATGAGACGAACTGCATTAAAGGGCCCGACTTTGACTGGGACAGCATTCCCGATTCTCAGCAGGTTGAGATTGAGAGCTACTGCTCCCGTCAGCCGCATCTGCACCTCGAGCCGGACAACGGTTACGGCTATATCGACGAGGACGGAATGGTCACCGTTCACTCCAAGTCGATCGGTATTCATCTGCACATGCCGATGATTGCTGACGGTATCGGCGTTCCGATGGAAAAGCTCCGCATTGTCCAGAACCATGCAGGCGGCACCTTTGGTTACAAGTTCTCCCCGACGAACGAAGCTTTGATCGGTGCGGCTGCCAAGATCATTGGCAAGCCGGTCTCCCTGAACTTCAACCAGTTCCAAAACATCACCTACACCGGCAAGCGTTCCCCGGCCTTCATGCACATCAAGCTCGCTGCAGACAAGAACGGCAAGCTGCTTGCTCTGTGGGGCGACAACTATGTTGACCATGGCCCGTACTCCGAGTTCGGCGACCTGCTGACCATGCGTCTCAGCCAGTTCACCGGTGCAGGCTACGGCATCCCGTCCATCCGCAACAAGAGCCAGACCGTGTTCACCAACCATGCATGGGGCTCTGCTTTCCGTGCCTACGGTTCTCCGCAGTCTTTCATGGGATCCGACATCGCAATCGACTGCCTGGCAGCCAAGATGGGTATTGACCCGTTTGAGATGCGTGCCATGAACTGCTACAAGGAATCCGAGAAGACCACGATTCCGACGGGCTACGCTCCCGACGTTTACTGCGAAGAAGCCCTCTTTGACAAAGCTCGCCCGCTGTACGAAGCAGGCAAGAAGAGAGTTGCCGAAAAGAATGCAGCTTCCGACGGCCGCTACAAATACGGCATCGGTGTTTCCCTCGGTGTTTACGGCTGCGGCCTTGACGGCGTTGACAGTTCTTCCGCCTATGCAGAGCTGAATCCTGACGGCACTGTGACCATCTATGTCTCCTGGGAGGATCACGGCCAGGGTGCTGACATGGGTGCACTCACCTCCGCACACGAGACTCTGCGTCAGGCAGGCATTAAGCCCGAGCAGATCCGCCTCGTCATGAACGACACCAAGATTACCCCGAACTCCGGCCCTGCAGGCGGTTCCCGCTCTCAGGTTATGTCCGGTAACGCCTGCCGCCTCGCAGCAGAGAACCTGCTTGCCGAGATGAAGAAAGACGACGGCACTTACCGTACCTATGACGAGATGGTAGCCGACGGCAAGAAGCTGAAAGTCGAAGGCAACTGGGTCACCACTTACTGCGCAGATCATCCTGTCGATCAGGATACCGCACAGGGCGAACCGTTTGCCACCTACATGTACACCATCTTCCTGCCCGAAGTATGCGTTGACACGGAAACCGGTAAGGTCAAGGTTGAGAAGTTTACATGTGTCGCCGACGTCGGCACCATTATGAACAAGCTGCTGGTAGACGGCAACTTCTACGGCGGCCTTGCACAGGGCATCGGCCTTGCACTGACTGAAGACTTCGAAGATCTCAGCAAACACACCAGCCTCATGAAGTGCGGCATTCCGTACATCAAGGATATTCCGGATGACATTGAGCTCCACTACAACGAGACCTATCGTCCGAACGGCCCTTACGGCGCAGCAGGCTGCGGCGAAGCTCCTCTGGATGCTCCGCACCCGGCCGTTCTCAACGCCATCTTCAATGCTACCGGCGCACGCGTCACCCGCATCCCGGCCCGTCCGGAGAACGTGCTGGCGGCACTGAAGGCAATGAAAGAGTAATTCTTTTCAAAACATTATCACCATGCTATACTAGAGAGGCTCTCCGGAGCCTCTCTATTCCCACTATAAACGAATCCGGGAGGAAGTACCGTGTCACAGATTGAAGAACGCGGCTCAACACATGTTTATAAGGTTAACCGCATTTCTAAAGAGGAAATTGACAACATGGTAGCCCGCTGCGTTTATGAGGAACCGCCTTTCTGCAATGCAGCCTGCCCCCTGAAGCTGGACACCCGTGCCATGCTGAAGGCCGTTGCAAGCGGGGATCTGAAAAAAGCCCTCCAGCTCTACGAAAAGGCAGCTCCCTTTCCCCTGATTCTCTCAGCAGGCTGCGAAGCCCCCTGCGAGGCGAAATGCCGCCTTAGTGAAGTGGGCGACGGCATAGCTATCCGGGATGTTGAAAAAGCCGTTGCGCGCTACGGCCAGCAAAGCAAGTTGGGCAGCATCTTCCGCACAAAGAAAAAAAAGACGGTGGCTATCCTCGGTTCCGGCTTGTTCCCGATGTTTCTGGCCGGAGAGTTGGAGAAGAAAGCTTACCCGATCACAGTATTCTGCGAACAGGCGACCCTGGAAGAACTCCTCCACTGTGAAACAGATTTTCTGGATGCTGACGCCTTTGCCCTGGAGCTGAAACGCCTGAAGGGGAAAGACATTCAGTTTGTCTTTGGCTGTACTATTACTCCCGCATTTCTGGAGGAGAAACGGGCATCCTTTGACATTCTTTGTACATCTGCCTCCATATCACAGCGGATTTATCCTGAGGCTGACTTTCTGCCGGAGCTCATGATCTGTGAAGCGGAAACATTGGTTACTGCCCGAGAAGGAGGGGTTATGGCTGCTGCTTTCGGTGCCAAGAAAGCAGCCCTGACAGTTGACCGCCTCGCTCAGAATCTGGACCCAAGAAATATGCGCGGGAGTGAGGGTGCATGCGAGAGCAAACTCTATACGGATCTCTCAGAAGCCACTCTGCTGAAACGCGTGCCGGAAAACGGGCAAGCCTACAGTGCTGAAGAAGCCGTTGCGGAAGCGAAACGCTGTATCCAGTGCCACTGCGAAGAGTGCATGAAAAGCTGTGCATATCTGCGGCACTACAAAAAGTTTCCGGGGCTTCTCTCCAAGGAAATCTACAACAATACACAGATTATCATGGGTGATCACCAGCTCAACAAGCCGATGAACGCATGTTCTTTATGCGGGCAGTGCACAGTGGTCTGCCCCAACGGATTTGACATGGCGCGGGTCTGTCATATCGCCCGGCAGAATATGGTATCCACAGACAAAATGCCTCTCGCCCCGCATGAATTTGCCCTGCTGGATCTGTACTTTTCCAACGGAGATGCTTTTCTTTCCCGCCCACAACCGGGATTTGACACCTGCAAATATGTCTTCTTCCCGGGATGTCAGGCTTCGGCCATAGCGCCGGAAACTGTAAAAGCCGCATATCTGGATCTCTGCTCCCGCCTGGAAGGCGGCGTTGCACTGATGCTTGGCTGCTGCGGCGCCATCTGCGACTGGGCTGGGCGCTATGAGATAACCGGACGAACGAAAGAGTTTATTGAACAGGAACTGAGCAAACTGGGAGACCCGATCGTGATAGCCGGATGTCCGACCTGTGCAAAAGAGCTGAAAGGCGACGAGAAGCTCTCTGTCCGCGGGATTTGGGACGTTCTTCTGGAGCTCGGATTGCCGGAGAGCGGGCACGGGCTCGACCGCCCTGTTGCGGTGCATGATTCCTGCGGCGCCCGGGGAGATGTACAAACGCAGGAAGCAATCCGCAAGATCGCACAAATGCTCGGATGCAAGGTTATCGAAACACCTTATTCCGGCGATCGCTCCCCATGCTGCGGATACGGCGGCCTGACTGCCTATGCCAACCGGGAAGTCGCTTCGGAGATGACGGAACAGTGTCTGGAGCGTACCGACGCCCCTTATATCTCCTACTGTATGGCATGCCGGGACCGCTTTGCGCGGCAGGGGCGGGAATCGAGGCATATCCTGGAACTGGTCTATGGTACGGACGCCGGCAGCCCGCCGGATATCAGTGAGAAGCGTTGGAACAGACTGACGCTGAAAAACAGCCTGCTCCGGGAGCTATGGCTGGAAGAACCTATGGAAAAGAAACTGGACTACCAACTGAATTATACCGACGAAGCGCGGCGCCTGATGGACAACCGCATGATCCTGACCGACGACGTGATTGCCGTAATGGATTTCTACCGTAAGACGGGTGAAGCTGTTTATGACAGTGAGAGCAGACTTCTGATTGCACGAAACAGGGTCGGTAATGCAACCTTCTGGGTAAAGTTTACCTGCGATGGTGAGAACAGTTATACGGTGTACGGTGCATACAGCCACCGCATGAATGTTGTGAAGAGGCAAGGCTGATGGCTATTGAGAAAAATTATTATACAATCGACCCCGAAGGAAAACTGAAATGCATGAAATGCGGCGTCCTGTTGGAGAAAGGGAAAGCGAAATTTATGTATCTTGACAATGGTTTCCCTGTCGAGCTTCCCGTCTGTCCCATATGCGGTTTTGTCTACGTACCGGAAGAGCTGGCTCTCGGCAAAGTGGCATCGGTTGAACGCGCGCTGGAGGATAAATGAACGCACATCCCGGCGGCGAGGGACATACCCGCCATATGCTGGAGATCGCAACTCTGCCGAAAGGCTCCCGCATCCTGGATATGGGCGCCGGTGCCGGGGAGACTGTTTCATTAATGCAGACTCTCGGATATAATGCAGAGGGGATCGATTGCGCACCGCGTACCGATTTTATTCGGCAGGGAGATCTGCTACGTACCGGCTTTGAGAAGGAAAGTTTCGATGCCGTATTATCCCAGTGCGCCTTTTTCGTCTCCGGAAATGTACCTCAGGCATTGCGGGAGGCTTACCGGCTTCTGAAAAACAACGGGCTTCTTTTGCTCTCGGATGTGTTTTTTGAGGATCCTGTTCCACAGTTGAAGAATGCCGGATTCATCCTGCTTTATCAGGAGGATCTGACAGAACAGTGGCGGGAGTACTACCTGGAAGCTCTTTGGAAGGAAGAAGCTTTATGCTGCTGCATTCCAAAAGGAAAATGCAGCTATTGGTTTCTGATTGGAAGGAAATGTTGAAATGGACCTTTTTGACCGCGTGATGGAACTGAGCCAGTATGGCTACTTTTGCTCTCAGATCATGGCTATTCTGATGCTTGAAATGACCGGAGAAGAAAACCCGGGGCTTGTCCGGGCAATGGGCGGGCTGAACGGCGGTGTAGGTTATTCCCAAGGCTGCTGCGGCTGTATGACCGGCGGTTCCTGCCTCCTGTCCTATTTCACAGGAAAAGGAGAAGACACCGCTTTTGAAGATGCCAACCACAAACCGGCCATGGCAGAATTTACCAGGTGGTTTGAAGAAGAAATGACCGCGGAGTACGGCGGGATTGACTGCCGAGACATCACAAAGGGAAACCCTGCCAACCGTGTGGAATACTGCCCGCAGATCATCGCTGCCAGCTTTGAAAAATGCGTTGAAATCTTGCAGGATCGGGGGTTACTCTGATGACAAGGTCGCGCCTGGATGCGCTGATCTGTGAGCAGGAGCATCTTGAAACGCTTACAAGAAAAGAAATTGAAACGGTTCAGCTTTTCAAGCTGAACCGCCTTCTTCTGCGTGAAAAAAAACGTGCCGGCTTTTACAGGAATCTACCGGAACACCTGAATCGGCTCTCCGAACTGGCTTCTCTTCCCTTTACGACAGAAGCGGATCTGAGCCGCAATGCCCCTTCCCTGCTCCTAACCTCACTGAGAGATATCTCACGCATTCTCTCCGATGCCACCTCCGGCACTACGGGGCTACCGAAGCGCGTTTTCTATACGGATGGTGATCTGGAGAACACAGTACAGCTCTACATGGCCGGGCTGGGTGAACTGATCTTCCCCGGTAACACCGCAATGATCTGCTTTCCGTTTTCCGGCCCGAACGGTCTGGGTGAGCTGATTGCGGAAGCCATCACACGTCTCGGAGCAAAATCCTTGAAGCTTGGTACTTCCTGCACCTACGGCGAGCTTAATTCCGTTCTGGGAGCAGAGCAGCCTGAGGTTTACGTCGGGATGCCTGTGCCATTTCTGGGGCTTCTACGCACCTGCGGGAGAAAAAGCCTCCGGAGAGCCCTTGTCAGCGGAGACGCCTGTCCCGAAACCGTGACCCGTAGCTGCGAGGAACTGCTCGGCACAAAACTCTTCCCCCATTACGGATCCCGTGAGATGGGGATGGCCGGTGCTATCACCTGCCCAGCACACAGTGGTATGCATCTGCGGGAAAATCATATCATTGCCGAGATTGTCTCTCCGGATGGCAAACCCCTTCCAATTGGTGAAACGGGGGAACTGGTTATCACGACAATCGGCATGGAAGCGCTGCCCCTTATCCGGTATCGTACCGGTGATTATACCCGTATTCTCCCCGGCTCCTGCCTGTGCGGAAGTGAGACGCTGCGCCTCGATCGGATTTGGCGCGAAAGCCCCTCTCTCAGTATGCCCCGCCTCGATGAGGTTGTATTCTCTTTCCCGGAAGTTGTCGATTACCGAGCTGAGAAAAATGGAGAGTCAGTTCTCCTTACCGTGCTCACGACAAAAACAGCTGATGCGCATCTTGTCGCATCAGCTGTGGAAGCTACTTTTCCTGATCTGCAGGTTACCGTCTCCGCTAAAAAAGTTTCTCCGCAGGACACCACCCTGTACCGGGGTAAGCGGATTCTACTCCCGTCATAAACAAACGATCTGTCCTTTCTTTATCTATCCACCGATCTGGTTCATGCTGCGGCCGGCATGGCTTCTCTCATAGTAGGAGAGTTCCCCATGCCACTGTGGTTTTTCCAGAATGGCGGATTTTATTTTTTCGTACATTCCCACCTCGTCCATGCCCTTGATGGAGATCTCATCAGATGAGTGAAGACAGGGCTTTACCTTTCCATCCGCCGTGATGCGGATGCGGTTGCAAGCCGCACAGAAATGGGCACTCACCGGGCTGATCAACCCGATTTCACCCAATGCGCCTGGCAAACGGTACAGCTTTGCAACGCCTCCGTCCGCCGAGACAGGTTCCAGCTCCGGCAGCTTTTCCAGAACAACCGTGTTGGGTATATAGGCATCCGGGCCGAAATCCCGGTTATCCACCATCGGCATCAGTTCAATAAATCGTACATCCACCGGGTATTGTCTTGTCAGATTTGCCAGAGAAACAATTTCATCGATGTTAAACCCGCCGATCAGCACCGTATTGATCTTGATCTTCCGAAAACCGGCATCCATTGCTGCTTCAATCCCACGCCTTGCCTCAGAAAGCTCTCCACCTCTCGTGATCATCCGATATTTCTCTTCATCCAGTGTATCAAGGCTGATATTCAGCCGGTCTACCCCCGCCTGCTTCAGCTGTTCAGCCCCCGGAGCCAGCAGTGTTCCGTTTGTAGTAAGGCAAAGTTCGCCAATACCTCTGACGGCTGCAATCTCCCTGCACAGAGAAACAATATTTGGCTTGACAAGCGGCTCCCCACCTGTAATACGAACTTTTCGGATCCCGAGAGCAGCGCATACGCGAACTGCCTGCAGCATCTCCTCCTGCGTCAGCATATCCTCGTGCCTTTTTTTACACACTCCTTCCTCCGGCATGCAGTAACGGCAGCGCAGATTACAAAGTTCCGTCACGGAAAGGCGCAGATAGGTAATGTTTCTGTTAAAAGAATCAATCATGAAGCATACTCTCCCTTTGTCAATACAATACCATTTTCCCTCACGATTGACAATCCTCAATTTATTCAGTTGGAAAGAATAGAAGGCGCAACTTGAATTCTTTATCCCGCTATGTTATTATATAAACAAATTCAAAAGGCTGTTTCGGACCAATTTTCAGAAAACGGGAGGGTAACATGTTTGACAGAAAACTGCATCGCACAGATATGCTGAGATGTACGCTGTGCCAAAATGCTCCTTGCAGCTCGGTTTGTAAAAAGATCGACTGCGCTTCGATGCTCCGCAGCATCTGGTTTGACAATGAAAAAACAGCAGCTTCCCGCCTCCCGGCAGAAAACCCCTGTGTCGGCTGTCCGGCTCCCTGTGAGGCAGCCTGTGTCCGTGCACATGAGGTTCCCATCCGGGAGCTCATAACCCGCCTGCACAACGAGGTAAAGCCGGAGCTGGAGATATCTCCCCCCGAGGATGAAAAACGGCTACGTGCGGAGTTCTGCGGCATCCCGCTCGAGAACCCTTTTCTGCTCTCTTCGTCGGTTGTCGCCAGCACATACGATATGTGCGCCAGAGCCTTTGACGCCGGCTGGGCAGGTGTTGCCTATAAGACGATCTGTTCTTTCCCTATTCATGAAGCCTCTCCCCGCTTTTCAGCCATTACAGGCGACAGCGGCAGCATTATCGGTTTTAAGAACATTGAACAGCTTTCCGACCACAGTGTGGCGGAGAACATGGAGATCTTCCGGCGGCTGAAGGGGAACTACCCAACCAAATTCATCCTGGCCTCCATTATGGGGAAAAATGAAAAGGAATGGGAAGATCTGGCTCGTTTGTGCGAGGAAAACGGTGCGGATGCAATTGAGCTGAACTTTTCCTGCCCGAATATGTCGGACGGTGGGCTCGGCTCCGATATCGGACAGGTTCCGGCACTGGTGGAACGCTTTACAACTGCTGCCAGACGAGGAACCAATATTCCCATCCTCGCCAAGCTCACACCCAACGTGGCCAAAATGAGCCCAGCTGCAGAAGCGGCAAAACGCGGCGGTGCCGACGGCATTGCAGCGATCAACACGATCAAGAGTATTATCGGTGTCAGCCCTCATACGTATGTGTCTGCACCGGCAGTGCACGGCATGTCGGCTGTAGGCGGCTACAGCGGGAACGCAGTCAAACCCATCGCCCTTCGTTTCATCGCAGAACTTGCACAGAACCCGGTGCTTGCCGGAATGCATCTGAGCGCCATGGGCGGCGTCGAAACCTGGCAGGACGCGCTGGAATTCCTTCTCCTGGGCGCCGGCAGCATTCAGGCCACGACAGCAGTCATGCAGTATGGCTACCGTATTATCGATGACCTCAAGACAGGTCTCAATCTCTATCTCGCAGAAAAAGGCCTGGACAGCGTGGAAGCAACGCGCGGCCTTGCGGTTGATTCCGTCAGTGAAACGACGGACGTACTGGAGCGGGACACTATCGTATTCCCGAAGTTCCATCGCGAAAAGTGTATCGGCTGCGGGCGCTGCTTCATCTCCTGCGCGGATGGCGGCCATCAGGCTATCCAATTGTCAAAAGACCGCAAGCCTATTCTGGATCCTGGGAAATGTGCTGGCTGTCATCTGTGTGTGCTTGTCTGCCCGCAGCGCGCAATCAGTTCCAGCCGGAAACGTATCCCGAAAAAACAGTAATACATATTTTGTGATAAAAATAATATCCCCCCGGGGGGCTTGTGCACCTATGGGAAAAGCTCTATACTGAGGCAACTGCAAATAAAGGGGGAAGATTTTTATGCATATGGCTGACGCCTTGCTTGCTCCTGCTGTAGCTGCAACGATGTATGTAGCATCCGGTACAGCGGCCGGTATCTCTATCCACAAGCTAAAAAAAGACGATGAACCACAAAAGCTTCCTGTCATGGCTGTTACTGCTGCACTGGTTTTTGCCGGTCAGATGATTAATTACACGATCCCGGGTACCGGTTCCTCCGGCCATATGTGCGGCGGCATGATGCTCTCAGCTCTGCTCGGGCCTCAAGCCGGATTCCTTTCTATGATCGTAATCCTTGCAATTCAATGTCTTTTCTTCGCCGACGGCGGCCTTATGGCTTTGGGCGCGAACATATGGAACATGGCCTTTTACGGCTGTTTCGTCGGCTATTATTTGATCTGGCGGCCTATTATGCAGAGCCACTGGTTTGGCGAAGGGAAATCCGCACAGCGTGCGCGTATTATTGCTGCATCGATTATCGGTTGCATTGTTACGCTGCAGCTCGGTGCCTTTTCTGTTGTACTGGAAACAAGTCTTTCCGGTATCACGGAATTGCCTTTCGGCGCTTTTGTAGCGTTGATGCAGCCCATTCATCTTGCCATTGGTCTGGTTGAAGGCCTGATTACCTCAGCAGTATTACTGTTTGTATACGAATCCCGTCCTGAACTGCTTCAGTGCATCGAGCCTGCAGAGGGCGAAAGCTCCAAGCGTTCGCTCAAGGCTGTGATTGCGATACTGGCTGTTGTGGCACTCGTTGTCGGCGGTGGGCTGAGCCTCCTGGCAAGTTCCAATCCCGACGGCCTCGAATGGGCGCTTTTCGGTAATGCAGAAGAGGGTTATGCCGAAAACATGGGCCTTGATGAAGATGATTTCGGTGTATCCAGCAAAGCTGCCGACACTGCAGGTGCAATCCAGGAGAAAACCTCGTTCTTACCGGATTACGCTTTTGCCGATAACGACACACCTGTTGGCACGACGGTTTCGGGGATCGTCGGCTCGGCTTTGGTAGCTGGTGTCGCTATACTGATCTGTCTTGCAGGTGGTTTCTTCCGTAAGAAGAAAACATCCTGATTCAGATTGCAAACGAGTAAAGGGGCATCGTGAGATGCCCCTTATCTGTTTATATGAAGTGAAAGAGTATCTCCTATGAACAAGATGCAAAAAGCAATACGGGAACTCGCCGAAATGGATGAGCTCGCCGCACGCTCTTCGCCAATCCATACTCTGCACCCATTGGCGAAGCTGATTGCCACAATTGCATATATTGTTGTCACGCTCTCCTTTGACAAATATGATTTGGGCGGTCTGGTACCGATGGTACTCTGGCCGATTCTTCTTTTTCAAATCAGCGGGATTGATGTGAAAAGCTGCTTTTATAAGCTGCGCATTGTGCTGCCTCTTGTTATGGCAGTTGGTCTGTTCAATCCGTTTTTTGACAAAACCGTCGTTCTGAAGCTTGGAAATCTGGCCGTCACGGGCGGGAGTCTTTCCATGCTTACGCTGATGCTCAAAGGACTGTTCTGTCTGATGGCTTCTTTCCTGCTGATGGCAACCACTCCCATAGACAATCTCTGTGCTGCGCTGCGTCAGCTCCATGTTCCGAAAATGCTCGTCACACTCCTTCTGCTGACCTATCGATATGTGGGCGTAATGACTGAAGAACTCGCCGTTATGACGGACGCCTACCATTTACGTGCTCCCGGGCAGAAGGGTATCCACATCTCAGCCTGGGGTTCCTTCCTCGGCCAGCTTCTGCTGCGCAGTATGGATCGTGCCCAGGAACTGTATTCCAGCATGCTTCTGCGAGGTTACCACCAACATTTTCACTATGTGGATATCAAGCCCTTCCGCAAACGAGATGCGCTCTACATGATAGTTTGTATCGCAGTCTTTTTGCTTCTGCGAACAGTGAAGGTTGCGGAGCTTCTGGGCGGGACAATTGTGAGGTAAGTACGATGATTGAATTTCAGCATGTGAGCTTTTCTTACGAAAAGAATCGCCCGGTATTGCGGGATCTTTCCTTCCATATCGACAAGGGCGAGTCCGTTGGTTTGATTGGAGCGAATGGTGCGGGCAAATCCTCAGTTATGAAGCTTTTGCTCGGTTTGTTGGAAGGGCAGGGAAAAATCCTTGTAGACGGAATTGAAGTATGCCGAGACACCCTGACGGAGGTCCGCAGAAAACTTGGTTTTGTGCTTCAGAACTCTGATAATCAGATGTTTATGCCCACCATATACGAAGATATGATGTTTGCCCCTCTCAACTATATGCTCAGCCGTGAAGAGGCCGAAGCACGTGTAGATGCCGTACTGGAGCGCCTGCATCTGGAGGACCTCAAGCACCGTTATAACCATAAGATCTCCGGTGGGGAGAAACGCATGGCAGCTATCGCTACGGTTCTGGCAATGGAACCGGAGGCGGTTCTGATGGACGAGCCAACCTCAGCACTTGACCCGTATAACCGACGTATCGTGATCAATACAATCCGAGAACTGGAGCAAACAAAGCTGATCACCTCCCACGACCTGGATATGATCCTTGATACCTGTGACCGAGTAATCTTGCTCTCAGGCGGAAGTATCGCTGCAGATGGACCCGCTTCGGTTATTCTGTGTGACAAGACACTGCTTGAACAACACCGCATGGAACTACCGCTCTCCCTTATGGGCAGAATCAGCTAACTCATCAGGGATTCTACCCTTTTGAAAACTCCCAGCCTTCTTATCATGAGTATAAAACGTCTCTTCTTCGTGGAAGAGACGTTCTTTTCTGCCTGATGCGGCATTGTTCCGGGGAAAGCAGTTTCAGAAAAGTCTTGACAGGTGATCTTTCGTTCACTACAATAGAAAATCAGAGCATGAAAACGCCAGTTTTTCAAGGTTTATAACGTGGAGGTATCCGTCGAATGACTAATAATGAACTACAGATTCTTGTATCTGAGAGCACAGGCAACGAAAGCAACATATGCCAGATCTGCGCAATAAAAGACGGTAAAACGGTATATTGTGATAACTGGCATGGATTTAGGACTGATAGTGCTGTGAATGTCATGTCTGTTACAAAGGGCATTATGGCTTTGCTAGTCGGGATCGCTGTGGATAACAGCTATATAAAGAGCACGTCACAGAAGGTGCTGGATTTCTTTCCTGATTATAGCGTAAAGCGAGGCGAAAAGACTATTTATGATATCACACTGGAGCATCTTCTTACCATGACAGCCCCGTATAAATATCGCTCAGAGCCCTGGACGAAGGTATGCACGTCCGATGATTGGACGAAGGCCACTCTCGATCTGCTTGGCGGAAGATCTGGGATTACAGGTAAATTCAAGTATGCTACACTCGGTATCCAGATCCTTACCGGCGTCCTTGAACAGGCAACCGGTGAACGCTGTATAGATTTTGCAAACAGGCATCTCTTTGCTCCCCTGGGGATACCGGAACACAAGCCACATGGTGACAGCTCAAAGGAAGACCAGTTTGAATTTCTGATGAACAAACAGCCAAGAGAAAATGAGTGGTATTCTGAGCCTTCAGGAAGAGTCACGGCAGGCTGGGGGCTTACCTTGTCGGCTCAGGATATGGCAAAAATCGGATGGATGCTGCTGAACGGTGGCAGATACGGTGAAAAGGAGGTGCTGTCTGAGGAATGGATCCGCCAGATGACTTCCCCGATTATCTCACTGGGAGAAACCTTCGGCAACATGTATTACGGCTATCTGTGGTACAGGGTGGATAAAGACAGCCCTGTGTTTGCCGCAATCGGTGATGGCGGGAATGTGATTTATGCAAATGAGGAAAAGAGGATTTCCGTCGGTGTAACGGGAACATTCAAGCCACGCATTTTTGACCGTGTTGATTTTATCGAAAAGAATGTAATTCCGTTAATCGAAAGATGAGAAAAATGCACAGCATGCTTATAATATAAAACGATGCACCCAGCTTATATAGGATGCATCGTTTAATGATTCATTTGATAGTCTGTTTATTACGGGTATTGTCGTTCGGGCGGTATATGCAGAATCAGAATTTTTCTGCGAGAGCTGTGGCTTGAGCGATTCCGTCAGTCTTGTCGATATCGCCTACCAGGAGTACGCCGGGCACAAGAACTTCCCCGATAACTGTCCATTTGTTCAGGGCAGCGGTCCGCTCAAAAGGAATACGAACACCGTCAAGAATCGCAGCATCCTCTTCCTCGCAGCAGGTAATCAGAGCACATTCTTTTCCAAAGAATTCCTGCTTTCCTCCGATCACAAAACTGAACATTTTATCTACGACAGCTTTGATTTGAGACGGTACGGAGTACCAGTATACAGGGCAGGAAAAAACAAGGGCATCCGCCGCAAGAATATCATCTGCAATCGTGTTGAAATCATCATCAAATGAACAGGGTTTTCCCGTTTTATAGCAGGTTTCGCAAGCATGGCAGAAGTTCAGCTTCAGCTTGGAAGTATCGATAATTTTAACCTCATTGCCTTTCGCTGTTGCTGCCTCAGCAAATGCCCAAGCCATACGATTGCTGTTGCCATCTTTTCTAGCACTCCCGGTAAGAACAAGAATTTTCTTTGACATTTGAATATACCTCCATCTTTATCTCAAGTGATATTGCTCCATTGACATTTTTCTTTTGAGCGTATATATTGTATGCAAAATCAGTAAAAGAAACAAGTACCAACATTAAAGTAAGGTACTTACTTTGAGGTAAGCTTATGGAAAACAAGAATATCCGTAATGCAGATTTTTATGAAACCGGCTACAGCTATACACTTTCCCTGATCTCCGGAAAATACAAGCCAATTATCCTCTACTGCCTGATGGAATACGAACCGGTACGTTTCAATGAGATGCAGCGGTACCTGAAAAAAGTTGCGGATAAAACCTTAAGCCAGAATCTGAAAGAGCTTGAAGCGGACGATCTTATCATCAGGCATGTATATCCTCAGATCCCGCCAAAGGTTGAGTATACTCTTTCCGAGAGAGGGCGGTCGCTTGTAAAGGTTCTGGATCAGCTCTGCGATTGGGGAAACGCGAACAGGAGAGCGTAACCATGGCAAAAGATAAAAGAATGATTGCAATCGGATATGCCATTCTCGCAGCAGTATTCTATGCAGTCAATGTTCCGGTATCAAAAATTCTGCTTCGTGAAGTTGGGCCAACAACGATGGCAGCGCTCCTGTATCTGGGTGCAGGAGTCGGAATCGGAATGCTGTCACTGTTCAGCAGACACAGTCGGGAGAAATCTGAACCGCTGTCAAAAAAGGATCTGCCATATGTCATCGGGATGATCGTGCTGGACATTGCCGCGCCGATTTTCCTGATGCTTGGAATCAGTTATGGTTCGTCCGCAAATGCTTCTCTTCTCGGGAACTTTGAAATTGTCGCAACAACGCTGATTGCGCTGTTTATCTTCAGAGAGGCAGTATCCAAAAGACTCTGGGCTGCCATTGCACTGATCACCTTGTCAAGCATCCTGCTTTCCTTTGAGGGAACTGACAGCTTCCGGTTTTCTTACGGATCCCTGTTTGTGCTGCTGGCAACAGTCTGCTGGGGGGGTGAAAACAACTGCACAAGGAATATCGCATCCAAGAGCACCTATGAAATCGTCGTTCTGAAAGGAATATTCTCCGGGTTGGGATCTTTGTTGATTGCCTTCATCATGAGAGAGACTATGCCGGGAACCGGATACGCTGTTGTTGCTCTGCTCCTCGGCTTTGTATCTTACGGGCTCAGCATTTTTCTCTATGTCCGCGCACAGCGCGTTCTCGGAGCTGCAAAAACAAGTGCTTACTATGCTGTCGCACCATTTGTCGGAGTATTTTTATCGTTTGTATTTCTGAAAGAGCAGCTGTCGTGGAAGTATCTCACAGCACTGGCAGTAATGATTGCAGGATCCGCGCTGGTTGTTGTGGACACTCTGATCCGGCAGCATGCACATCAGCATATACACACCTTTACGCATACCCATGACGGATCAACCCATACGCACACCGTTGTACACACCCATGAGCACAATCATTATGTGACGGATAGCAGGCATGGGCATCATCACTCCAACAAAGAGCTGGAAGGCCTACCGGGTACAATACATTCCTAAACATTACTACAAAAAGCTGAAAATGAGTTCATTATTACAATCAACGCTTAACACAAGGGCATTACCCACTGGGGATATGCGGTTCATCAGAAGTGATTTCCCCGGCAAGCTGACGGACGACGAAGTGTACTGGCTTCGTCAAAACGGCATTACGACAATCATTGACTTAAGAGAAAGAAAAGAGTATGCGCAAAACCCCTGCAGGCTTGAAAGCGCAGAAGGCTTCACCTATTACCACTTGCCTGTAACCGGAGGCGGAGATCCTCCGGATTCCCCGGAAGCAGTCGCCACTGTCTATCTTCAGATGATAGATGATCAGATGGACAGGATCATTAAAACCATCATGAATGCTGAAAGCAGGGTAATGTACTTCTGCAGTGCCGGGAAAGACAGAACAGGTGTCGTTTCTGCAATCATTCTGAAGCGGCTGGGATATGATGATCAGGTAATCATTGATGATTATATGGAAACCAAAGACAATCTGATCGGTTTCCTCAAAGCCTATGTTGATACACACCCGGAAGTAGATCTGAAAACCATTATTCCGCATGAAGAGAATATCAAAAAGGTTCTGGCAGCTCTTGAGCAGATCCCGGGAAAGACTTGATTGGGACAGGAATCTCCTCAATTCTGATTCCGTTTTCCTTCTAGCGGTTTATTTTTTACCTGTACTAATGGAGTGAAATATGATTATTCATGATTATGATATCACCACTGACCCCGTGATCAGTCTGGAGAGTTTTTATGGAAAGCAAAAAAAGACTATCGAAAAGTGTCTGATCGTTTTTTCAAAGGTTATCCATGATTATCTGCTCCATCGTTATGATTGCTCTGTCATAGGAGAGCTTACAGCCTGCAATGGCAACACAAATATATACAGCTTTGACCTTTCCGGTGAAAAGATTGCTTTTTACCTTTCCGGTATCGGTTCTGCACTAGCTTCCGGGACATGTTATGAAGTTCATTGGCAAACCGGAGCCAACAGATTTATCATGTTTGGTTCCTGCGGAAGTCTGGACAGGGAGAAAACATACGGGAAGTATATTATTTCTACAGAAAGCTACAGAGGAGAGGGTTGTTCCTATTATTATGCACCCCCATCTGATTACCTCCCAATAAAGAATGCGGATAAGATTTCTGCGATCTTTGATGAAATCGGTATTCCTTACGTCAAAGGCAGGGTATGGACAACGGACTCCATGCTTAGGGAAACCACCGGATTGGTGCAGAAGAGAAAACAGGAAGGATGCCTGGCTGTAGAGATGGAATTAGCCGGAGTCGAGGCTGTATGTGACTTTTATGGCCTGGAATTATTTAATTTCCTTGAAGCGGGAGACGTTCTTGAAGAAAGCAACTACGATATACAAAATCTTCCTATTGCAAATCATGATCTTGGAAAGCTCATGATCGCTCTGGAAATCGCAAAAAGAGTATAGGAGAGTCCCCTACACATTATGGCAAACATAACATAAGGACAGAACACCATATACGATTCTAAACTGAACAATGAATCTTCTTATTTAAGATAAATAAATGGGGGATAATATGATTACTCTCAGAGCAATAACAGAAGAAAACTTTATTGATGCCTTTAATCTTAAACTTGCACCGGGACAGGAACGCTTTGTATCTCATCCGGTTCGCAGCCTCGCACAGGCTTATGTTTATAGAGAGCAATGCCAGCCTTTCGGAATCTATGAAGGTGACACTATGGTCGGCTATGTTATGGTGATTTACGATTACGATATTCCCGAATATGATATATGGCATATGATGATCGATGAATCGTATCAGCGGCGTGGCTATGGCAGTGCTGCATTGGATCTGGTGCTTGATTACATCAAGACGAAACCTTTTGGCTCTTCAAACCGGGTTACTTTAACCTGCAACAGAGATAATATTCAGGCACTGAAACTGTATAAAAGCAAAGGTTTTACAGAGACCGGTGCAGAGGATGAAGATGAGATAGAATTATCGTTGACGCTAAAGTAATTATAGAGGAAAAGATTCTTGACAAGCTGTCTCTTAATCGACCCTTGAGGAGATGATGGATTGAACGAATCGGAACTTTATAAAGAGCTTCGAATAATAACCAGGGACCGGGATAAGTGGGAAGACAGCATTTCATATGTATCATCTCTTCTTACCTATGAATCTGTGAAAATACAGGCGAAGGCACTCTGGCTGCTCGGTGAAATTGGCCTTGCATATCCCCTGGCAGTGCAGGACAAGGTTCCTCTTATAGCTTCCTTCTGTGAGAGTCCGGTATCACTTTTACGAGAGCGTGCGGTTAACGCTATCGGCAGGATCGGACGGGGCAACTATCACGTAATTGAAGCATATTGGTCAACCCTGTTTCACTTTGCCGCTGATGAGAACGCAAAAGTCAGATTGAGTTTTATCTGGGCATCAGAAAACATTGCCACCAATACTCCCGACATTTATAAGAATTATATGCCGATATATGAAAACCTACTGTATGATGCGGATGACAAAGTAAGAATGGAAGCACCGGAAATATTTCGTGTTCTCGGTAAACACAGGCCGGAGTTTGTCAAACCATATGTGGAAGAACTGAAAACAATATCAGAGACCGACAGCAATCAGGTTGTAAGAATCCACTGTCTGGGTGCAATTAAGGCATCCACAATGAATTAAGAAGCTCTCGCTCATAAAAGCGATTATCGACGCAGCATTACTTCAAGAAATCAGGATTTGTGAGGTAAAGCAGATGAAATATGAACAAAGGATCACTCTGAAAAACGGAAAGAAGGCATGGCTGAGAAACGGCGACGCACCCGACGGCAACGCTGTCTTTGATATCTTCAATGCCACTCATGCCGAGACAGATTATCTGCTGTCGTATCCCGATGAAAACAGTTTTGACCCCGAACAGGAAGCACACTTTCTGGAAGAGAAGACCAAGAGCCCGAATGAAATAGAGATTATTGCCTTCATTGACGGGAAAATTGCAGGAATGGCCGGGATCGGGGCTGTCGGAACAAAGTATAAAGTAAAACATCGGGCAGAATTCGGCATAAGCATTCTGAAAGAATACTGGGGGCTCGGGTTGGGCAGAGCTCTCACAGAGGCTTGTATACAATGCGCCAGAGATGCCGGATATGTTCAGATGGAATTGAATGTCGTCTCCGAGAACAAGAGGGCGATGTCGTTATATCAGAACCTGGGGTTTGCGGAATACGGACGGAATCCCAAAGGATTTCTCTCTCGAATGAGCGGATTTCAGGAATTGATCTATATGCTGCTGGAGCTTTAAAAAAAGAGCCGGTTACCCGACTCTTTTGAAGGTTATTGCAATTTAATAATTCAGGAAGCTGTCAAGCAGGTGTTCGGTTACATCAAGTGCTGTGGATAAATCGCTTTGAGAATCTGCTTCCCGCCTTCAGTCTTCATGATTTTCTGCATAAAATTTACAACGCTTTCCTGTCCGTATCCGTTTTCCGTCGCATTAGCTATATAGTCTGCTTCGATCAGGATCTGATAATCTATCCCATCGATACCGGAAAATGTGTGGTGATGGCCGACCAGAAAAGCGACACGGTCAATCACTTCTTTCGCTATCCCGGTATCGGACAGAAACTCTTTTACCATCGGGATGCCTTCCTCCTCCTGGTACTTGCCATTGGTATTCCCATATTTTACCCGGCACAGCGGGCAGGCTATATCATGCGTGATGGCAGCCACTTCCAGGACGAATTGTGTTTCTCTGTCAAGATTCTCCAGCTCACCGATCGTTCTGGCATATGTCCAGACACGAATGAAATGATCAATATCATGGATATTCCCGTCAGAGAAAGCAATCATCTTTTCGATGATTTGCGATATCGTCATAGATTCCATACAATTCACCTCAAAAGATCTCAATGATTCCGGATTCAAGCATACCACAAACACAGTGGTATTGCTATATCAGATTCGCACAGAAGTAATCATTGTGTGAGAACCGGGAATCTGATAAGATTATCTTATTCCGAAAATCAATAGGGGCATGTACTATGAGAGACATAAAAGAATCCTGCAGGATTGCTCTTGTTCAGGCAGAACCTGTCCTGTTTGACAAAACAGCATCTTTAGAAAAAGCATTACATCTTATCAGCGAAGCTGCAGAGCAAAAAGCTGAGCTGATCGTGTTTCCTGAACTGTTTATTCCCGGTTATCCGATCGGCATGACATTCGGATATACCGTCGGGAAGAGGACAGAGCCCGGGAGAGCTGACTGGAAGCGTTATTCCGATTCTTCCATGGTTGTCGGAGATCCCGATTTCGGCCAGCTTTCTGCCGCCTCAATTCAGGCTAAAGCATACATCAGTATCGGTTTTTCGGAACGCGATGCGGTTTCGGGCACTCTTTATAACAGCAACGTGATTTTTGAGCCGGACGGATCCTATAAGGTTCACCGTAAGCTGAAGCCTACCGGAACAGAACGGGTTGTCTGGGGCGACGCTGACAAGGGTTATTTCCCGATTACAGAAACTCCCTGGGGGCCGATCGGAAGCCTGATCTGTTGGGAAAGCTATATGCCGTTAGCCAGAGTTGCTTTATACCAGAAAGGAATCACGATATATATTTCTCCAAACACCAATGATAATCCGGAATGGCAGGCTACCATCCAGCATATTGCCATCGAAGGCAAATGCTATTTCATCAATGCTGATATGATTGTCCGAAGAAGCTCATATCCACAGGATCTTCATGAGAAGTCTGCCATAGACCGTTTGCCCGATATTGTTTGTCGGGGCGGAAGTTGTGTCATTGATCCCTTCGGGCATTATCTGACCGAGCCTGTCTGGGATGAGGAAACCATTATATATACTGATCTGGATATGAATCTCCCCACATCCTGCAAAATGGAGCATGATGCCGTCGGGCATTATTCACGGCCTGATATTCTGGAACTAATCGTTCAGGAAAAATAATGTTCTTCTGGTTATAGTCTCTTTCAGGGAGCAACAGCAAGTTGCTTGTTTTTCAGCTGTATTTATAGTACAGTTGGATGCAAGGAGGTGTTGGCATGAACACAAAAGAAGTACTATATGAGCTCAGGACGAAGAACGGGTTGTCGCAGGATGATCTGGCTGAAAAGGTTTTTGTAACCCGGCAGGCAGTTTCACGTTGGGAAAACGGTGAAACGGTGCCGAACACCGAGACATTAAAACAGCTGTCGAAGCTTTTCAATGTTTCCATCAACACTCTGCTTGGATCGCCGAATCAGCTGATCTGCCAGTGCTGCGGAATGCCGCTGGATGATTCGATTATCGGTAAGAATAAGGACGGTACGCTCAACGAAGATTATTGCCAGTGGTGCTATGCCGACGGGACATATACCTACAGTAATATGGATGACCTGATCGATGTCTGTGTAGGGCATATGGTAAATGAAAACTTTTCCGAAGAGCAGGCCCGCATTTATCTGAAACAGACATTGCCCAAACTGGACTACTGGAAAAAATACGAGGAGCTCAGCGACAACGGGCAGTTTGAGGAGTTCAAACAACAGCTGATCCGAGAAATAAACGACCTCCATATTGAGGGAATGCCCGAGGTAAAAAAGCTGAATGCTTTGGTTGGCAGCTACGTAAATCTTGCCTACAGGCTTCCCAGCGGGGCAAATGTGAAATTTCTGGATGATCATACCACCTATCTCGGAAACCAGCTGGAATCCGAGCTAGGCGGAGACCGGTGTTTTGGTATCCTGGCAAATATGGATTTCATCCTGGTATGCACCTATGAAGCAGAAGGTGCAAATCCTGAGCTTGTTCTTTACAAAAAGCGGTAATTGCCGGTTTACTGATCAGATCCGGTTTGGAAAGGGGTTCCGTCTCAATTCAAGACGGAACCCCTGCGGTTTTTATTTTCTATTTAATCTATTGCACCAGCAGCTGCTCCAACAAACTGCCGGAAAAGGCCAAAGTGTTCCGGATGGGCATGAACCATTTCCTCCGGATGCCACTGCACACCGAGAATATGTTCCTCTTTCACTTCTATGGCTTCAATCACTCCGTCCCTTGCTTTTGCAGAAACGGAAAAACCGGGAGCCACGGTTTGAATGCACTGGTGATGGAAGGAATTTGTCAGGATCGTATCTGTTTCGAAAACTTTGTACAGATAAGTATCCTTTACAATATCTACACTGTGTGTGGGCTCTGTTCTGTTAACAGGGATCTGCATATGGCGCAGAGTCCCCGGAAGCTGGGAGGGAATATCCTGAACCAGGGTACCCCCAAAAGTGACATTCAGAATCTGTACCCCGCGGCAGACACAGAAAATCGGTTTATGGGCAGTTCTGGCTGCCTTCAGAAGATTCATCTCAAACACATCATTCGAATGGATCACAAGTCCGAGCTCCTGCCGTGGTTCTTCCCCATAAAACAGCGGATCCACATCCGGCCCTCCGGGAATCAAAACTCCGTCAAGCCAGGGTAGGAGAAGATCCACATCCTCAGGTGTTTCTGCAGCAGGAAGCATTAGCGGAATTCCTCCAGCTTCTGCAACAGCGTCGGCATAACAATGGGAAACACGATAACCGCGAGACTCCGGATGGAGTGGTGCAGAGATCCCGATAACGGGTTTATTGGCAAGCATACAAATTCCTTTCCCAGACACAAGAAACAGCCCCTGTGTCCCGTCCTATCTTATCCGTTTGTGATCAGCTCAATGAGCCTCAGTGTCATACGGCAGGAGTTTTCCACCGCCCCCATTGGCATAAATTCACAGCTGGAGTGGAAATTGTGCGCACCGGTAAAGTAATTCGGCGTTGGAATTCCTTTGGTGGAGATAAATGACCCGTCCGTCCCTCCGCGCATGGCAATATCCAGCGGAACAATATCCAGCGATTCCATAGCACGGAAGAGATAGTCCACACATTTGCGGTTTTCCGGTGTGATTGCATCCTTGATATTGCTGTAGTCATCTTCCAGCTCTAACGAAAGCTTTGCTTTGGGATGGCGCAGCTTCATCATCTCTGTACAGGCTTTCAGATATTCTTTCTTGGCGAGGTATTTTTCCCTGTCGTGATCACGGATATTGAGTTGAAGAACTGCATTTAATTGATTGCCTTCGATTCCGGTTACCCAGATATACCCTTCTGTCTTTTCCGTGTGTTCCGGGGTTTCCCCTCGATCAAGCAGATTCATAAAATCATGTGCAATGAGAATCGGATTTACCGTGTTATTTTTGGAAGACATGGGATGAGCCGTAACACCGGTAATATACAGCTTTCCATTTCCGGCATTAAAGGTCTGATATACCAGTTCACCCTGCTCGCAGCAATCGATAGTATAGGCAAAGTCTACCGGAAAACGGCTGAAATCCATCGATTTTGCTCCACAAAGACCGATTTCCTCATCCGGGACAAAACAGACATAGATTTCACCGTGGGGGAACTCCGGATGCTCCGCCAGAACTTCCAGTGCAACCACTACATTGGCAACTGCAGCTTTGTCATCGGCGCCGAGGACAGAAGTTCCGTCACTGACAATCAGATCCTGCCCGATGTACTTCAGAAGTTCCGGATGCTCTTTTACGGAGATGAAAATCCCCTTTTCTTCATTCTGGCAGATGTCTCCGCCCTGATAATTTCGAATAATGACGGGATGAACCTCCGGTGACATACCTACATCCACGGTGTCCATATGTGTTACCCAGCCGACAGCAGGCACAGGAGCATGACCTTTCGGGAGCCGGGCGGGAAGCCTGCCGACAACCACCGCATGTTCATCAATGGTAATATCAACTACGCCAAGCTCAGAAATATCCTGCATCAAAAGCCGGGCAAGATCCCACTGACCGGGGGTGCTGGGTATAGCACCCGTCCCCGATTTGCTTTGTGTGCTCACTGCCGCATAGCGCAGGAAGCGGGACATCAGCCTGTCCTGCAGGGAAAGCGTTTTTACATCCATAAGTGCAGCCTTCTTTCAGTTGTATAATATGCATAAAATCAATTCATTTTACTGCTGAAAATCAGTACAAAACGTCAGCCTGTTCCGCAGCCATGTAATATCTTAAGGATGTAAACCGGAAATGTCAAGCCGAAGATGAAAAAAACATTTACATCAGGCAACCAATTGTGCTATGATAGCGCTTACAGCGGAAGACTGAATAATATACCGCTCAAAATACAAAAAGGAGAAAACACATGAAAAGAACCTTAGCTCTGATCCTTGCTCTCATCATGGTGCTGTCCATGTCTGTTATGGCAGCCGCAGACGGCAAAGACACTCTCATCGTCGCAGCTCCGGACGAATCCGACAACCTGTCTACCACAGGCCATGATGCTCTGCAGACCGCATTCCTGAATGTTCTCAGCTACAACGGTCTCATGAAGCTCGACTACAACATGAACCCTGTCCCCGATCTTGCTGAGAGCTACACTATCTCTGAAGACGGCTGCACCTGGGTTTTCAAACTCAGAGAAGGCGTTAAGTTCCATAACGGTGAGGAACTGACTGCTGAAGACGTCGTAGCATCCATGATCGATGCACAGACCAAGCCCAATGTTACCAGCTTTACGAAGGATTACACTGCTGTTGAAGCCACCGACAAATACACCGTAACCATCACGACTGACGGCTACAACTCCAACCTGCTTTACTCCCTTGCAAACCATGCCAACTTCATTCTTCCGAAGTCACTGCTGGAATCCGGCCACAACTTCAATGAAGAGCCCTGCGGCACCGGCGCTTACAAATTCATCCGCTGGAACCACGGCGACAGCATTGAGTATGTTGCCAATGAAGACTACTTTGCAGGCGCACCTGCCATCAAGAATCTGATCTGGCGTTTCATCCCCGAAGGAACTTCCCGTTCTCTCGTTCTCGAAGCCGGTGAGGTTGACTTCGTTATTGACGTCGATGCTGCCAACATGGCAGGTATTCAGGACAATCCTGATCTGTACATGGACATTGTGGACTCCATCACGCTCAACTTCCTCAACCTGAATGACACCAAGGGATATCTCTCTGATGTCAATGTCCGTAAGGCAATCGACTGTGCTGTCAACAAGCAGGCAGTTGTTCAGATCGCAGAAAACGGCCATGCTTCCGTAGTATACGCACAGGCTCCGACGACTTTCTCCGGTTCCACCACGGAAGGCTGCGTTGAAGGCTACAGCGTTGAAAAGGCAAAAGAGTATCTCGCAGCCTGGGGCGGCAATCCCGCTGATATTGAGCTCTCCATCATTTGCTCCAACGACGCTAAAAAGCGTGCAGCAGAAGTTATCCTCTCCAATCTCAAGGATGTCGGCATCAATGCCACCATCGAGCAGATGGACCTTGCCACTTACCTTGATGTTACCGCACGCGGTGAGCACACCGGCTTCATCGGCGGCTATTCCGCAAGCTCCATGGTCCAGTACCTGATGATGAACTTCCACTCCAGCTCCATCGGTGCTGCCAACAAGTCCCGTCTGAATGATCCTGAAGTTGATGCTCTCATCGAGGCTGCAGCAGCTGCACGTACCACAGAAGAGTGCACCGCTATCCTCGAAGAGGTCAATGCAAAGATCAATGACATGTGCCCGCAGGTCTCTCTCTATCAGAACCAGAGACTCTATGCTTACAAGGCCAACCTTGCAAATGTAAACGTTCTGCCGAACGGCTACTTCTATGTCGGCGAGTGGAACTGGGACTAATCTCAGCATAGCCACAGGATTATTCCTAAAACAGCACTGTGCCTGATTCAGGCATAAAACTGAAATACCAAACAATGAATGCTGCCGAAAAGTCTTTTGGCTTTTCGGCAGTGTGATATATCGCAATTATTCTTCTTTCGGAATGGAAGTGAACACATGCTGAAATACATCGGAAAACGACTGCTCGCCATGATCCCGGTCATTCTGGGTGTGACGTTGATCGTTTACTGCATCATGAGTCTTGCTCCGGGCGACCCTGCCAGAAGCATGCTCGGAGAACAGGCAACAGAAGAACAGATCCAGGAACTCAGGGATGAAATGGGATTGAACGACCCGATCATCGTCCAGTATCTCCGCTACATCTGGAACCTTCTCCACGGTGACCTCGGCACCTCTTATCAGAGCAGAATAGACGTCACCAAGGAAATCTGGTCCAGATTCCCCAATACTATCAAACTTGCTTTAGCCGCGAGCCTCGTCTCGGTTCTTATTGCCTTGCCGCTCGGTATTATAGCCGCTGTCAAGCAGAATACCTTCTTTGACAGCGCTTCCATGTTTTTCGCCATTATCGGCATTTCCTGCCCGACCTTCTGGTTCGGGTTGATTCTGATTCTGGTGTTTGCCGTCAATCTGAAGTGGTTCCCGGTCAGCGGTCAGGCAAACACATTAAAAGGCATTGTCCTTCCTGCGATTACCCTGGGGTTCAACAGCATGGCTGCTATGGCACGTGTGACGCGTTCCTCCATGCTGGAAGTCATTCGGCAGGACTATATCCGCACGGCAAGAGCCAAAGGTGTCTCCAACCGGAATGTTATCCTGCAGCATGCAGTGCCTAATGCAATGATCCCGACGGTGACCGTTATCGGCCTTCGCATCGGCGGACTTCTGGCCGGCGCCGTGATCTGTGAGACTGTCTTTGCCTGGCCCGGAATCGGGCGGCTGCTGGTTCAGTCGATCCAGTCAAGAAATACACCTGTTGTATTGGGGTGTATTATCATCTTCTCCATCTGCTTCTCCCTGGTCAATCTGATTGTGGATATACTTTACGCTTTCATTGATCCGCGGATTAAGTCGCAGTATCAGTAAGGAGGTGCTACGATGGAAAACACAGAATTCAAACAGAGAAGTATGTTCGTTGAGACCTGGAAGCGTCTTCGGAAGAACAAAGGCGCTATGATCGGCCTCTTTATCGTCGTAGTCCTGTTTCTGCTTGCTATTTTCGCCGGAGTCATCTTTGACTATGACACAGATGTAATCGGCCAGAATTATAATGAACTTCTGCAGGAACCCAGCTGGAAGCATCCATTCGGCACAGACGAAATGGGCCGCGATCTGCTGGCACGTATTATTTACGGTTCCCGCGCCTCTCTGTTCATCAGTTTTGCCGCCGTCTGTCTTGCAGCAGTCATCGGGTGCTTTTTCGGCGCTATTTCCGGTTATTTTGGCGGAATGGTGGACAGCATTATCATGCGAATAACCGATATGCTCCTCGCTATTCCTGAAACATTGTTCGCCATAACGCTGGTGGCTGCCTTAGGCACCAGTACTTTTACCCTGATTATTGCTTTGGCAATCTCTAATATCCCGATTTACTGCCGGTTACTGCGAGGGTCAGTTATGACACAGCGCGGAAGCGAACACATTGAAGCAGCCCGGGCAATTGGTGCAAAAACCTCTACCATTATCTGGACGCATATTCTGCCCAACTGCATCGCACCGGTTCTTGTGCAGTTTACACTGAGCATTGCTGTTACAATTCTCACCATTTCCGGCCTCAGCTTCCTCGGGCTTGGTGTTGCTCCCCCGAAACCGGAATGGGGCGCTCTGCTCTCCAGCTCCCGCTCTTATATGCGCGAGCACACCTATTTGACCATCTTCCCGGGTCTCGCCATCATGACAACCATCCTCTCCCTGAATCTGCTGGGTGACGGACTTCGTGATGCACTCGACCCAAGGCTGCGCTGAGGAGGGGTTCAAATGTCTGAAGAAAAGATAAATGCGCTTGAGATAGAAAACCTGAACGTTGAATACCACGTAGACAAGGAAGTCGTCCACGCACTCAACGGCATCAGCTTCAAACTTGCCAAAGGCAAAACCATCGGCCTTGTCGGAGAAACGGGCGCGGGCAAAACGACAACCGGCCTCTCCATTCTGCGCCTGATCCCGTCTCCTCCCGGTGTCGTGAAAGGGACGATTAAGGTTCAGGGCGAGGATATCAGTACCCTGAGCGAGAAGCAGATGGAATCAATCCGCGGAAACGTCGTCTCCATGATCTTCCAGGATCCTATGACGAGCCTGAACCCCACCAAAACAGTAGAGGCACAGATTGCCGAAGTGATCCGCCTGCACGAAAAATGCAGCAAGAAGGAATCCATCGAAAAAGCTCGCAACATGCTGGAGATGGTCGGTATCCCGGGTGACCGCGGTGTTGAATTTCCGCATCAGTTCTCCGGTGGAATGAAGCAGCGCGTAGTCATTGCAATGGCTTTGGCCTGCTCACCGGAAATTCTGATTGCTGATGAACCTACTACCGCACTTGATGTCACCATTCAGGCACAGGTTCTGGATATGATCCGCGAGCTGAAACGCAAATACAACATGTCCATGATCATGATCACGCATGACCTTGGCATTGTTGCCGAAATTTGCGACACAGTTGCCATCGTGTATGCCGGCCATATCGTGGAATACGGCACCTTGGAAGACATTTTCAACCACACTGCACACCCTTACACCGTCGGTTTGTTCGGGTCTCTCCCCAATATGGATGACAGGACGCAGCGCCTCAAACCCATTCCCGGTCTGATGCCTGATCCGACTAAGCTTCCGGCAGGCTGTCCTTTCTGTCCGCGCTGCCCGCATGCCACGGAAAAATGCCAGACTGTTCTGCCGGAATTGATCCATATCGGCGGAGAGCACGTTGTGGCGTGCCACCTGTTTAAGGAGGATTGAGTCATGTCAGATGTATTGCTGGAAGCAAATCATGTAAAAAAATACTTCAAAACTCCGAAAGGTATTCTCCATGCAGTAGATGATGTCACCTTCTCCATCGAACGGGGCAAAACGCTCGGTGTGGTGGGGGAATCGGGATGTGGAAAATCCACCACCGGACGTGTTGTTCTGCGTCTGCTGGAACCGACAGAAGGCAGCATCCTTATGGAAGGCGAAGATATTTCCAAGCTGAGCGAAGCCCAGATGCGCAACAAGCGTAAGGAAATGCAGATGATCTTCCAGGATCCTCTCGCTTCTCTCGACCCGCGCAAGACCGTTGGCCAGATTATTGAAGAACCTCTGAAAATACACAACATCATTTCCTCTGCAAAAGAACGCCAGAAACGCGTTCTCGAACTGATGGAAACCGTCGGCCTCGCACAACGCTATTACTCCACCTATCCGCACGAGCTGGATGGCGGCCGCCGTCAGCGAATCGGAATTGCCCGAGCTCTCTCCATGAAGCCCAAGTTCATCGTTTGTGATGAACCGGTTTCTGCGCTGGATGTTTCCATTCAGGCACAGATTCTGAACCTGCTGGAAGATCTGCAGAAACAGATGGGCCTCACTTACATGTTCATTACGCATGACCTCAGTGTTGTCCACCATTTTTCGGATGATATCGCTGTCATGTATCTGGGCAAAATCATCGAGATAGCACCTTCCGATGCGCTGTTTGCCGCACCGACCCATCCTTATACCCAGGCACTGCTCAGTGCCATCCCCGTACCGAAGCTGGAAAACCGTAGGGAAAGAATCATTCTGAAGGGAGAAATCACTTCCCCCATCAACCTGCCGAAAGCCTGCCGTTTTGCAAGCCGCTGCCTCTATGCGACAGAGCGGTGCTTTACGGGAGAACCGGAACTCAAGGAAATCGCTCCCGGCCATAAAGTTGCCTGTTTCTTACAGGACAAATAAGTTCATATCCATCTCTTTTACACCACGAACAGAGCTGTCCGGCATTCATTGTCCGGCAGCTCTGTTTTGGTTAAACTGCACAGTTTTTCTTCTCTGTTTTTATGCATACCGCCAAAATTGACAAAGAAATTGACTTTTTATCAAATGGTGTTAAAATATTTTTAAGTCCTAACCGACAAAAAACAGAAAGGAAACAGTATCATGAAAAAACTTCTATGCTGCTTAGTGGCAGTGCTCCTGCTGGCAAGTGTCTTCTCCTGCGCGGCTTTTGCAGACGGAGAAACGCTTGTCATTTACTCCGCTCGTAATGAACGTCTGAACAACATTGTTATTCCTGCTTTTGAAGCAAAAACCGGAATCAAGGTTGAGATGATCACCGGTTCCTCCGGTGAAGTGCTTCAGCGTGTCAAGGCAGAGGTCGAATCCGGCAATGTCACCGTGGATATCCACTGGGCAGCCGATGAAACCATGCTCGCCGCAAACCGTGATCTCTTCGAAGTGTATGTTTCTTCCGAAAATGATGCACTTCGTCCCGCTTTCCGGAATGACGGTACCAACTGCTTCAACAATGCCTATGCGGAACCGAACGTCATGATCGTTAACACCGATCTGCTTGCCCAGCTCGGCGTTGATGTTACAAGCTATGCCGACCTCCTGCAGCCGGAGCTGAAAGGAAAGATCATTTCCGCTGATCCGGCGAACTCTTCTTCCGCTTTCCAGTGCCTGATCGGCATGCTGTACGGTGCCGGCAAGGGAGATCCGATGAGCCAGGAGGCGTGGGACTTTATCGATGCCTTCCTCGTCAATCTTGACGGCAAGATTGCTTCCTCTTCTTCTCAGGTTTACAACGGTGTGGCAAACGGCGAATACGCAGTCGGCCTCAGCTATGAGGATCCGTGCGTTGAGCTGGAAGCAAAGGGCGAACAGCCTGTGAAGGTCGTCTATGCAACAGAGGGAACCGTATATCCGGGTGAATCCGTGCAGATTATCAAGGGTGCACCTCATATGGATGCTGCAAAGGCATTTGTTGACTTTGTGCTTTCCGAGGAGAGCCAGACGGCTGTCTGCGCACAGCTGAATCTCCGTCCGTGCCGTGACGGGATTTCCGTTAACGAAAAAATGGTTCCCGACTCCGAGATCACCATGTTCCCGACATATTCTGCTCCATACATTGCAGAAATGAAGCCTGTTATTGTGGCAACCTACCTTGACCACGTGGAAATGATGCTCGAGTAATCCGTAATCAGAATACGAAGGGGAGCCCCGCAGCTTCTGCGAGGCTCCCCTTCTCAGTAGTAACCAGAAAGGGGCAAATTGTGGGCGTTTCAATACAAATCAATAATGTTACAAAAGCATACGGCGGTAATATTGTCATCCAGGGGCTTTCCGCCGAGATTAAACCGGGAGAGTTCTTTACACTTTTGGGGCCATCGGGATGCGGAAAAACCACCCTGCTGAGAATGATTATCGGCTTCAACACCATAGAAGCCGGGGAAATTCTGGTTGACGGGAAAATAATCAACAACATCCCCACCAACCGCCGAAACATGGGCATGGTTTTTCAGAACTATGCTGTTTTCCCTCATATGTCCGTTCGGGATAATGTAGCCTACGGATTGAAAACCAGAAAGATTCCGAAAGCAGAGCGTTACCGCCAGGCTGATGAAATCCTGAAGATGGTCAAAATAGACCAGTATGCGGATCGTATGCCTGCCCAGCTCTCCGGCGGCCAGCAGCAGCGTGTTGCACTGGCAAGGGCAATCGTCATTCATCCCGAAGTCCTGCTGATGGACGAACCGCTGTCCAATCTGGACGCGAAACTTCGCGTAGAGATGCGCAATGTGATTAAAAACATCCAGAAAAAGATAGGCATTACCACGGTGTACGTTACGCATGACCAGGAAGAAGCTCTTGCCATCTCCGACCGCATCGCCGTTATGAATGACGGCGTTATCCAGCAGATCGGAACACCGAAATTTATTTACCAGCGGCCTGCCAATGAATTTGTTTCCGGCTTTATCGGCCTGAGCAACTTCCTCGATGCCGATCTCTCCGGGAACACGCTCTGTTTTGAGGGTGGATATCAGGTGCAGATGGACAATCTCATGCCTAACTGCCCCGAGAAAGTTCATGTTGCAGTTCGCCCGGAAGATTTCGTTATCTTCCCTGCCGATCAGCCGGGAATTCGGGCGCGCGTCGATTCCAGCGTCTTTCTCGGGATGTCCCTCCATTACTTTGTCACGCTTTCCAACGGGCAGGAAGCAGAAGTGGTTGTGACAAATGACCTGAAGCGGATTATCCCGGACGGGACTGATATCTCTCTCCAGGTTCTTCCGGACAAGATCAATGTATTCGATGCCTCCACCCGTACCACACTGATCAACGAAAAGGAGGATGCCACTTGAAAGGGAGAAAAACTTCACCGCTCTGGACTCTGATCGCGTTGGGAATTCTTGCCCTGTTCATACTTTTTGTGGTCTATCCTCTCGTTCTGGTGCTCTATAAGAGCGTTATCAACCCGGCAGATCATTCCTTCACCATGGAAAACTTCACCCGGTTTTTTTCCCGCAAATACTACACAAACACCTTAAAAAATTCTTTTAAGGTCACCGTGGTTGCGACGCTGATCAGCGCAACTCTCGGCCTGACGATCGCCTACATCACCAAACAGTATAAAATCCGCTTCAGCAGCGCACTGAATATCGCCATTGTGCTCAGCTATCTTTCTCCTCCCTTTATCGGAGCTTATGCCTGGATTCAGCTCCTCGGCCGAAAAGGAATTATTACAAGCGTCATCAACAGGCTTCCCGGCGTAAACTTTGAAGGGATCTACGGTTTTGCCGGAATTGTTCTTGTGTTCTCCCTGCAGTCCTTCCCCCTGGTTTATATGTATGTCTGCGGAGCACTGGAAAACCTTGACAATTCCCTGAACGAAGCCGCCGAGAGCCTCGGGGCTAACAACGTGCAGCGGGTAACCGGTATTATCCTCCCGCTTGTGCTTCCTACCGTGCTCGCTTCCTCGCTGCTCGTTTTCATGCGGGTGTTCTCCGATTTCGGTACTCCGATGCTGATCGGCGAAGGATACAGAACATTCCCTGTCGTCCTGTATAACCAGTTCATGGGAGAAGTCACCAACGACAGTTATTTTGCTGCTGCCCTTTGTGTCATCATCATGTTCATCACCCTGTTTTTCTTCTTCCTGCAGCGGTATATTGCGGCGAGGAATTCCTATTCCATGTCCGCGCTCAAACCGATGATGCCCAGAGAACAGCGTACACTGCCTAAAATCCTCTGCCATGCTTTTGTTTATCTGGTTGTTCTCGTCGCCCTGCTGCCTCAAATCACAGTAATTATCACATCGTTCCTGAAGGAGTCAACTCCGGGCATCTTTACCAATGAACTATCCTTGATAAACTACAGAACGATTTTCTCCAAGAACCCGCTCGTCATTCCCAACACCTACCTGTTTGGCCTGTGTGCGATTGCCCTTGTTGTAGTCTTCGGTGTGCTGATCGCTTATCTTGCTGTGCGTCGGCGCTCCGTTATTACCTCCACGCTTGATACGCTGACGATGCTGCCCTATATCATTCCCGGGTCGGTACTCGGTATCTGTTTCCTGTACGCCTTTGCGAAAAAACCTCTCGCCCTTACCGGAACGGCGTGGATCATTATCATCGCACTCACCGTCCGCAGGATGCCGTATACTATTCGTTCCAGCACCGCTATTATTTCCCAGATTTCTCCCTCTATCGAGGAGGCAGCGGTTTCCCTGGGCGCTTCCGAGTTCCGCTCCTTTGAAGAAGTGATGCTGCCCATGATGCTTCCGGGTGTTATTTCCGGCGCCATTATGAGCTGGGTCACAGTCATCAGTGAGCTCTCATCTTCCATCATGCTATACCGGGCCAGCACACAGACACTGACGGTTTCTGTCTATACCGAAGTCATCCGGGACTGCTTCGGCAATGCAGCAGCCTATTCCACTGTGCTCACCGTGACAAGTATCATTTCCATGCTGCTCTTCTTCAAACTAACCGGAAAGCGGAATATCAGCGTCTGATCTCTTCCCGATTGAACTGCAAAACCGGCCAAAACGGCCGGTTTTGTGTTTTTTACTTTAATTGGGAAGGATCTTTTCGGTGTCCCTGTGCGGTTTACGCCTCCAGATCCGTCCGGATGATATAGACAGTGTCTGTTTCCATTCCATCGCTGCGGAGATCAAAACCGCCAAGAGCAGATTTGTCGCGTATGTCTTCAAAGATGTCAAGAGCATTCTCCAGATCATTCTCGACAAACTTCATCAGCTGTTTTGCAGCTTCCTTCTCTGCGGAATAGATTTCATCCAGCAGCTTCTGCGTTCCTTCTTTCTGAAGCTTCTCTGCCCCGTTCTTCAGTGCTTCGGAGCCATCGTACAACTCCTGCGCACCGTCACAGAGCTGTGAGGTTCCGTTTGCCAGTTCTTCAACACCGTTATACAGATCCTGTGAACCGCCGGAAAGCTGTGCCGTCCCGCCGGAAAGCTGGCTCATTCCGTCATGCAGGCTCTGTGCTCCCGCAGCAAGCCGGGCAGCACCATCATCCAGAGTCGTTGCTCCTCCGGAAAGCTTTTCTGCGCCATCTGACAGAGATGCCGTTCCTTCCTGCAGGGCGGCAGAGCCGGCTGTCACCTGCAGAATACCGTTGTTCAGAGATGCCGTTCCTTCAGAGAGTGCCTGCGCACCGCCTGCCAGGGCATCGGCACCTTCTTTCAGCTGGCCGATTCCTGCTCTCAGGCCGGAGGCACCGGCCTCAACCTGTGAAACACCTGCGGTGTATTCCTGCAGCCCCGTTACAAATGCATTGATCTGGTCAAGCTGTTCTTTCAGAGAGGACAGGCTGTCAAAGGCATCCTGCGCTGCAGCGAGCTTTGCCGATGCAGTCTGGTCTGATGCAAGTGCCTTCTGCACATTTTCTGAAACGAGCTGGTCGATCTGTGCCTGAACTGCCTGCTCAATCTTTCCTTTCACAGCCTCTGAATCCATCTGCTCCGTCACAGCTGCCTGAATTGCGGCATTCTGTTCCGCAGGGATCTGCCCCCACTGTACAGCCTGTGTATACTCTTCTGCGGAGAGGTCCACCTGTGCACTTTTCAGAACTGCTGTCAGAACGGAGTTCTTCACTTCCGCTTCAACTGCTGCCCGAATATCCGCTGTCTTTGCTTCCACCTGCGGGCGTACAATTCCCTCAGCGGCTGCAACTGCTGCAGCTTTGACCGCATCAGGGCTCAGCTGTTCCAGAACCTGGCTGAGAACGACAGCATAATTGTCCGCTGTCAGCTCCGGGATAACGATCCCAGCTCTCTCAAGGCCGGAAGCCGCAATGCGACTGTTCGTGTTTTCCAGAATCACCGCGAAGATCTTTTGTGCTCCCTGGTTGAGAGCGTTGTTTTCGGCTGTCAATTGACCGAGGCCACTCTGAAGCCGGCCCGCTCCCGCATCTGCATCGCTGAGACCCTGGAGCAATGTGCCGGACCCGTCGGCGAGACGGGAAGCACCGTCATTCACCTGAGAAGAACCGTCTGCGATCTGCTCCAGTGCAGCATAAAGCTGCTGTGCACCAGCCTCCGCTTCCTTTGCGCCGGCGGCAAGTGCCGCGGCTCCTTCTGCCAGAGCCTTCGTGCCGTTGTTCAGATCAAGCGCACCATCTTTCAAGGCTGCAGTTCCGTCCAGGAGCTCCAGTGCACCGCTGTTAAGGTCGTTCGCACCCTCTCTCAGGGTTCCCGTTCCTGTCAGAAGCTGCTGTGCGCCGTTATTCAGATCATTTGTACCGTCTTTTAATTGGCCCATGCCTTCGGAAAGGCTCTTTGCGCCGTCTGCCAGATCGCCTGCACCATCGTTCAGTTTTGTAAGAGCGTCGTTCAGTTCATTGACTTTCGGCCCGATTTCACTTGTTTTTCCGGTGGTTTCCGGCAGCGTCACTCCGTCGGACATCGCCGTAAGGAGTGCTTTCGCGTCATCCAGTTCCGCGTGAACGTCGAGATCAATTCTGGAATCCGCTTCGCGACAGGCTCTGTCAATCGGATCGGTGGAAACAAATGTCATCATCCATGAGAAATCCGGATGATCCGCCCGGAAGGATGCATGGAAGGAAACCGGAAGCTTTAACGCTTCGTCTGCACCGGTTACGGACCAGCCCACCAGAGCACGGTAACCGGCTTCTTCCAGCACGGCAGCGTTTTCCGTTTTCAGATCGGATACTCCGCTCTCCGGGAGAACCAGTGCCGTGACTGCCAGCGCGGGGACATCTCTTGCAGAGCGATATTCAACGGTAACCGTTGCATCACCCTTCCCTTCCGACAGTTCGGAAGCAGTTACTTCCTTCCCATCCAGGGTAAAACGGACTATCGGAAGGACGTCCGGAGTCTTGTCGGAAGTTCCCTGATAGGAGATATTCTCTCCCATTGCCTGCCAGACAATGCTGTTGCCTTCCTGTGTAAAGCTCTGATCTCCGCCGATATTCTGCACATCGTTCAGCATCGTGCTGTCGGTGATTTCATCCGAGCCGTCTCTGTTCTCAAGGCGGATGCTGTCCGTCAGGCTGAGTACATTTCCGCCGGAATCCGCAACAACATAAACTCTTTCATGTTTCGCCGGTTCGGCAGATGCTGCCATTCCGCCCATCGCTATGGTCATAGAAAGGACCAGCAGCAGGGCAATGATTTTCTTTTTCATAATGTTTCCTTTCTCCGCTTACCGGGCGGCTTTCATATCAAAAGTGGTGTGTACAATAACCTTATCCAGGAGAAGCAGCGCAGCGGGCAGCAGGAAAAGCACAACCGCAACCGACCACAGTGCTCCGCGTGCAATCAGCCTGCACATACTGGAAATAATATCAATGTCGGAATACAGCCCGACGCCGTATGTCGCCGCAAAGAATCCCATTCCGCTGACCAGAACGCTCTGGGCTGCAGATGCGACAGAATCCTGAATGGCAAGTGTTCTGTCTTTTCCGGCGAGGCGGTTCTGTTTGTATCTTGTCGTCATCAGGATCGCATAGTCAACCGTTGCACCCAGTTGAATGGTTGAAATCAGGATCGGCCCGACAAACGGAAGCTCGTGATGCGTGAAATACGGGATACAAAGGTTTGCCGCAATAGCAAGCTCAATCGCAGCCACAAGCAGCACCGGCAGAGAAACGGACTTCTCGACTATCATGATGATGACAAAGATAGCAATCATGGAAATCAAAGTCACAACTCTGAAGTCCTTGTCGGTGCAGGCAATCAGGTCTTTCGTGCAGGGGGCCTCACCGATCAGCATCCCGCCCCGGTCATATTTCTTCAGGATTGTATTGAGTTCATCGATCTGCGCATTGACCTCGTCAGAAGATATGACATAGGTGTTGTTGATCAGCATCAGCTGGTACCGTTCTCCTTTGACTGAGGAGACGAGTTCCTTCGGAAGAATGCTTTCGGGGATACCTGCTCCCAACAGGCTGTCTATCCCGACGACATTCTTTACACCGTCCACTTTTTCCATTTCGGCAGTCATGTCACAAACATCCTTCTGGGAAACATCCGCATCGACCAGGAGGAGATGCGTTGTGGCAGTGTTAAAATTCTCTTCCAGCTTGACGTTTGCAATCACGGACGGCAGATCTTTCGGCATAACCTTGCTCATGTCATAGTAGACACTCACATGCCGATATCCATAGAACGCCGGTATGCACAAGAGCGCAAGAATGATGCACATCGCCCTGTAATGCTTCGCAACAAATTTCCCGATTCCTCCCACGTTGGGAAGCAACGGTCTGTGACTGGTTTTTTCAATCGGCTTATCCAGCAGGCGGATTACACACGGCAGCAGAACCAGCGTGCCGATCAGGCCCATAATAACGCCCTTGCTCATGACGATACCGAGATCCCGCCCGAGTGTAAAGCTCATGAAGCAGATTGAAACAAATCCGGCAATCGTGGTCAGGCTGGAGCCGACAATAGAGGAGAACGTCAGCCCGATTGCAACCGCCATTGCTTCATCCCGGTCATCCGTCAGCGTTTTCTGTTCTCTGTAGCTATGCCAGAGGAAGATGGAATAGTCCAATGTGACGCCGAGCTGAAGTACTGCCGCAACCGCTTTGGTAATGTAGCTGATTTCACCGAAGAAGTAATTGGAGCCGAAGTTCCAGAGGACAGCTACCGCGATGCACACCAGGAAGATGATCGGCAGCAGGAAGCTGTCCATTGTAATCATCAGCACAACCGTGCACAGCGCCACGGCAATGGCAACATATGTCGCCTCCTGATCCTCCACCAGTTGTTTTGTATCCGTTACAACTGCAGAAAGGCCGGATACAAAGCACATTTCCCCTGCCAGGCTGCGGATCGCTTTAATTGCCTCCATCGTTTCTTCCGCGGAAGAAGATGTATCAAAGAAAACTGCCGTCAGCGCGCAGCCATCCTTCTGGAAAACCGAACGCACCTTTTCGGGGAGAATCTCCGCAGGCAGCATTCCTTTCGTGATGGAAGCATATCCGAGCACGGTGTCAACATGCGGAATGCTCCTGATGCTTTCTTCCAGCTCTGACTGCTGAAGCGGATTCATACCATCCGTCACAAGAAGCGCAAAGGCTCCCTTCCCAAAATCCTGCAGCAGAATCTCCTGTCCACGGACGGTTTCCAGATCCTGCGGCAAATAGTACAGAAGATCATATTTCGTTCTTGTTGCCGCCATCCCCATAATCGAAGGAATCAGCAACAGAAGGCAAAGGATGATCACCGCCGTGCGATGGCGCACCAGCCAGTATGCAAATCCTTTCAACGATCTCTCCTCCTCACTTGTAATGATTATAAACATCGTGTTGACTTTCTCAACGATGCGTATTATAATAGCACGCGTGATTAAAATCAATAATCACATTTTCGCAGATTCGTTGATTTCCCGCCAGAACCGTGTTTATCGCCCGATACCGGACAGAACCGGAGCAAATTGTTGAAAAAGAGAGGTACATCATGGAGAAAGAATCCAGAAAGGAAGACCGCCGCGTCAGGCGGACGAAAAAACTGCTTACGCAGGCATTGACAGAGTTGATGCAGCATAAGCAGATTAAAGATATCACCGTGACAGAACTGACAGAGCTCGCCGATATGAACCGCGGCACCTTTTATCTATATTATCGCGATGTATTTGATATGGTAGACAAGATTGAGATTGAAATGTTCACTGCCCTTGACCAGATTATCACGCCGGCAGGCAATGAAGACGCTTCCAGCCAGGCGAAAGCTATTTTGATCGATCTGTTCAGGCTGATTGAGCAGAATCAGGAAGTGTGCCGTGTGCTGCTGAGTGAAAACGGTGACATGAGCTTCCTTCATCGTCTTTACGATTTCATGCGCGAGAAGTGCTGGTCAACCTGGGCAGCCCTGCGAGGCGTTCGGAAAGACGAATTTGACTACCACTACAGTTTTGTGGTATTCGGATGCGCAGGGCTGATCAGGGCATGGGTTAACCGGGGCTGCAGGGAACCCGCTGAAGATATGGCGAACCTTGCCGATATCATGCTCCGCAGAGGGAGCCTGGAGGATTCCTGACCGCTCCCCGTTCAGAACATTTTTTCTGTTTTTCGTTGTCTTTTCTTTCGAAGAATGCTATAATTCTCCTACCTTCAGATTTGAAGAAAGGTAGGGCCTGAATATGCGTTGCCAGAATTGCGGAATTGAATTCGATACCCGGAAGGAATCTTCCGACGGAACGATCGTCTGCCCGAAGTGCGGTACTGTCTACCGCAAGAAAGCCGCTGTCAAAAATGAGCGGAAGGAATATAAACCCTTTAACAGTTCTGATCCGGACTCCCCTCACAGCAGCTTCTGGAAATGGCAGATCGTAGCGGCCAGTATTCTCGTGATTGCTATTATCGCAGCGGGATTCTTCGGGGTTAACCGCCTGCTTTCCGATGCCCGCAAGCGTAGAGATCTGCTGACAGAACCGTCTCCCACGACTATGCAGGTGCCTGCCGCTTCTCCGACAGCTACTCCCACCCCGACACCTCGGCCTACACCTACTCCTACCCAGACGCCTGCTCCTACACCGACCCGTACCCCGACGCCGACACCTTTCCCAACCTATGCAGCTCAGACAAATTATACTTATCCAACTGCAACGCCGTATAATGCAGCCTATCCGCCCATCTATGCGACGTCGACACCATATCCCTACTCCTATTCTTATCCTACTGCAACTCCGTACTATTATTATCCGACCCCGACGCCGACTCCCGCACCAACGCCTACCCCGATCACTGAGGTATTTCTGCGTGAACTGCTGAACAACGGAACCCCGATTCAGGGCTATAACTGGCAGAATACCGCGCTGGATTCTTCTGACGGAACCACCCGACAGGTTGCATTTACCGATGTAACGGGAGACGGTGTACCTGAACTGCTGTATCTTCGCACGGCACAGAACGGCAATCCGCGTGCCGAGATCAGGATCGGCACCTACAGTAAGGGGTCATACCGTGAGATTTACCGTTTTGACCAGCTGGATGACAGAACCGGCACACATCCCTACTGCTTCTTCCAGCTCAAGGGTGACAGCGCACTCTATGCCTATCTCAATGATCCGAATCCGTACAACAACGCCAAACTCTTCAAACTCAGCACCCAGTCGAACGGGACTTTTGACGGGAGTTACCTCATGGGGATGACGGCATCCGCCAGTTCTACCCAGTACAACACCATGTACGGCAATTGCTCGGAAACCGACTTCAACGGAGTTCTGGCACAGTTACGCCAGAACATGGATAAGGTTGTATTCAGCGGCCATATGAGAAGCGATGGTGTGCTTGCAATCCCAGCAGGCTATACCAACCTCTCCGTTACCTATGAGCAGGCTGTCTCCGCTTTGATCAGCGGAACAAACCTAACGAGTTATTACACCAAAACAGACGGGATCTACACAGGAACCGCTGCGAAGACTCCTGCACCGCAGATTACTCCCACTCCTGCTCTCCCCACTGCTCCGGTCATCACTCCTCCCCCTGTTATCACACCGCAGCCTGTGATTACACCACCGGTGATTACAGCTCCGCCGGTCGTTACTCCTCCCGTTATTACCTATGCTCCTGTTATCACCACTCCCCCCGCCCCCACAACACCGGTTGCTCCTCCCACAGCAGTGCCGATGACCACCTGGAACAACGCCTTTAAGGATGAGCTGACAGCCCATAAAGATGCGATAGCCAAGTATAACTGGCAGAATGGGTACGCTTTCCTGGGAGAGCAGGTTTCAACGCCCCACCCGGTCGCCTTTACCGATTTTACAGGAGACGGCCAGCCTGATCTGCTGTATGTTTCCTCTACAGGAGGCAATGGCGCAGTCGGCGACTCAGCCCAGCTGAAGATTTTCTCCTGCTCCGACGGTTCCATGAAAGAGGTCTATTCCGCCACCGGATTTGACGAGGTTTCCCAGGCCTTCCCCGAGTACTGTGTCTTCCTCATCAACGGAGACAGTTCTCTCTATCTCTATGAGTCCACCCTGAATGCCTACGCCGGGAATTTCTACTTCTATAAACTCACCCCGCAGGCCAACGGGCAGCTGAAAAAAACACTGCAGCTTTCAGCCACCACTTCTGGTCCAGACACTTTTGAATGCAAAAACGCTTCCGGGAAGATTACCCTGCAGGAATTCTATATTGCTGCAAGTCAGCTTACCAGCAACATCAACGAGGTGCTGCTCAGCGGGCATCTCAGAGACACACTTCTGACAGTCCCGTCCTCAGCCACTGACAGCTCCATGACCTATGACGAAGCCATTAAAGCACTAAACTCTGTTAATTGACCTTGCTGAACAGCAGATTTCTCTGAACATAGCAAGCACCCGTGCCTTCCGGCACGGGTGTTTCATCGTTTTCTGCAGATTGTATTAGTCAGATATGCTCCCCTTTTCTCAGCCTGGACTGGATAACCATCAGAGTCCCGCTTTCCATAGAAACAATAGCTTCTTCTGCCGTCCAGACATTGCTGACGCCGAGGGGAAAAGAATTCGTCAGGGTAAGATTTTCTCCATCAAACTTTGTGCCGTGGATGGTCACTCCCGTGCATTCGTCCGAAAGGGAAAGCAGGGAAAGGGACCATCCGTCACGTCGGGGAAAAGCCTCACGCGTAGCTGTAAAGACGAGTGCTTCGGTATCCGCCCCAATCAGCCGGCATCTCCCACCGTGCGAAACCGCAAAAGCGGCACTCTGAAGATTGGCCAGTGTATGATCCAGGCGGCCACCAAAGGCACAGGCTATGGCGATGTTTCGATATCCTCTGTCAAGAGCAGTCCGTACAGCATACATCGTATCTGTGTCATCTTTTCGCATAGGGAGAAGTTCCACCGGGATCCCGTTTTCAGGCATTGGAGCAGAATCAAAATCCCCGACGATCAGATTCGGGACCAGTCCGAGGGATTCGGCATATTCCCATCCCCTGTCACAGGCGATGACAAACTCCGCAGCCCGGAGTTCCGCCGGTATTTCGCAGTAATCTCCTCCTGATAGGATAAGGCACAGTTGCTCCATATCAAATCCATCCTGTCTGCATTCTACGTAAAAGAGCTGCTCCCAAAATGCGGGGCAGCTCTTTTTTCACTCTGTTTTACTTCTTTTTCCCGAAGATTCCGCTGCCTTTGAGCGTATCCGTCGGGCCCATGCTTGCGGCAAATTTTCTCAACAGTTCCTTCTGGCTGCTGCTGAGCCGTTTCGGAACAGTAATATTAATGGTGATAAACTGATCTCCGCGGGCGCCCTTGCCGTTGAGATAAGGCACGCCTTTGTTCTTCAGCCTGAATACGGCACCGGGCTCCGTGCCTTCCGGAATGGTGAGCTTCACCTTTCCGTCCAGCGTAGGAACTTCAATTTCCGCACCGAGAACCGCTTCTGCATAACTGATATCCTGCGCAAGATAGATGCTCGTGCCTTCGCGCTCAAAGATCGCATGCGGCCGTACAATGATGGAGATATAGATATCTCCCGCAGGGCCGCCGTTTGCTCCGGCGTTGCCTTTGCCGCGCAACGGAATTGCCTGTCCGTCATCGATACCGGCAGGAACCTTCACATTGATCTTATGCTGCTTGCGGATATATCCCGCACCACGGCACGATTTGCACGGCTGATGAATGATTTTACCCTTGCCGCCGCATCGCGGGCACTGGCCGACTGACTGTGCCATGCCGAACGGAGTCCGCTGCTGGGTGACCTTCTGCCCGCTGCCGTGGCAGTCGGGGCACACTTCAGGCGTTGTGCCCTCTGCGCAGCCTGAACCGGAACAGTCAGGGCAGAGCTCAATGATCGGAACGGTAACCTCTTTCTCGCAGCCGAACGCAGCCTCTTCAAAACTGATATTCAGGGTGGCACGGGTATCGCTGCCCTTGCGCGGTGCATTCGGATTCGCTCTTCTGGAGCTTCCGCCAAATCCACCAAAGCCGCCGCCGAAAATATCACTGAAGCCGCCGAAGATATCGCCCAGATCGCCAAAATCAAACCCGCCAAAGCCGCCAGCTCCAAATCCGGCATTCGGATCAAATGCCGCATGCCCGTACTGGTCGTATTTTTTCCGCTTTTCCTCGTCGGACAGCACTTCATAGGCTTCATTCGCTTCCTTGAAGCGCTCTTCACAGGCTTTATCGCCCGGATGCAGATCCGGATGGTTCTCTTTTGTGATTTTTCGGTATGCTTTTTTGATTTCTTCCGGTGTAGCGCTTTTGCTAACGCCAAGCACCTCATAATAGTCTCTTTTTTCTGCCATACTGGCTCCATTCTTATAGCGATGCGAGGCGGAGTGATACGCTCCGCCTCAGTCGTTGTCATTAATCCGTCTGACTGTCTGCCTTACTTTTTGTCATCATCGACGACTTCGGTATAATCAGCGTCATAATACTGCGGATCGCCGTTGCCGGATGCATTGCCTGCACTGTGACCGGCATTCGGGTCATAGCCCGGGTTGCCCTGCTGTGCTGCACCTGCAGCCTGGTACATCTTCTCAGAAACCTTGTAGAATGCCTGGGTAAGAGCTTCAGTTGCGCTCTTGATGGCAGCTGTATCCGTTCCGGAGAGGGCCGTCTTCAGAGCAGACAGCTTGCTTTCCACTTCGCTCTTGTCAGCAGGATCAAGCTTGTCACCGGACTCGCCGAGGATTTTCTCGGTCTGGTAAACCATCTGATCCGCCTGGTTACGGGTGTCTACTTCTTCCTTGCGCTTTGCATCTTCCGCTGCGAACATTTCAGCTTCCTTGACAGCCTTGTCGATATCTTCCTTCGTCATATTGGTGGAGGAAGTAATCGTGATGTGCTGTTCCTTGCCGGTGCCGAGATCCTTTGCGGAGACATTTACGATGCCGTTTGCATCAATGTCAAAAGATACCTCGATCTGAGGAACACCGCGGCGTGCCGGTGCAATTCCGTCAAGATGGAATCTGCCGAGGCTCTTGTTGTAAGCTGCCATTTCACGCTCGCCCTGCAGAACGTTGATTTCCACGCTGGTCTGGTTATCTGCTGCCGTGGAGAAGATCTGGCTCTTTCTGGTCGGGATGGAGGTGTTGCGGTCGATTAGCTTCGTGCAGACACCGCCGAGGGTTTCAATACCGAGAGAAAGCGGTGTAACATCAACGAGCACAATGCCTTCCACATCGCCGGAGAGAACGCCGCCCTGAATGGCTGCGCCGAGTGCAACACACTCATCCGGGTTGATGCCCTTGAAGCCGTCTTTCCCGGTGAGGCGCTTGACCTCTTCCTGCACGGCAGGAATACGGGAGGAACCACCGACGAGCAGAACCTTGCTCAGCTCGCTGGGCTGGAGCCCTGCATCGCTCAAAGCCTGCTTAACCGGGCCGACTGTCTTTTCGACGAGGTGATGTGTGAGTTCATTGAACTTTGCGCGGGTAAGGGTCATGTCAAGGTGCTTCGGGCCGGTAGCATCGGCTGTGATGTACGGCAGGTTGATGTTGCTGGAGGTAACACCGCTCAGCTCGATCTTTGCCTTTTCAGCAGCCTCACGCAGACGCTGCATAGCAACCTTATCGTTGCTCAGGTCAATGCCTTCTGCCTTCTTGAACTCTGCCACCATGTAATCGGTAATGCACTTGTCAAAGTCATCACCACCGAGGCGGTTATTGCCGGCTGTGGCAAGAACTTCGATAACGCCGTCACCGATTTCGAGGACGGATACATCGAACGTGCCGCCACCGAGGTCGTACACCATGATCTTCTGATCATTTTCCTTATCAAGGCCGTAAGCAAGCGCTGCTGCCGTCGGCTCATTGATGATACGCTTTACTTCAAGACCGGCAATCTTACCGGCATCCTTTGTTGCCTGACGCTGGGCATCGGTAAAGTATGCAGGAACCGTGATAACTGCTTCCGTAACCGTCTGGCCGAGATAGCTTTCCGCATCTGCCTTCAGCTTCTGGAGAACCATTGCGGAAATCTCCTGCGGTGTGTAGGACTTGTTGTCAATCGTCACCTTGTAGTTGGAACCCATCTCACGCTTAATGGAAGAAATCGTACGGTCCGGGTTGGTAACAGCCTGGCGTTTTGCCACCTGGCCGACCATTCTCTCACCGTCCTTGGAAAATGCCACAACAGACGGTGTAGTGCGTGCGCCTTCTGCGTTTGGGATAACGGTTGCTTCGCCGCCTTCAAGGACTGCGACGCAGCTGTTTGTTGTACCTAAGTCTATACCAATAATTTTACCCATGATATCTATCTCCTTTTTATTATTATACAAATTTAATTGGCAACCTTGACCATTGAGAAACGGATCACTTTGTCGCCTATTTTGAATCCCTTCTGGAATTCTTCAACAATTTCATTTTCCCCTTTGGTTTCATCATCCACATGCATCACCGCATTATGGAGTGCCGGGTCAAACTTTTCTCCGACTGCTTTGATTTCCGAAGCACCGAGCTTTTCCAGTGTGCTGTTGAACTGATTCATAATCATTTCAACACCCTTACGGTACGCTTCATCCTGTGTTTCAGCAGCAAGAGCACGCACCAGATTATCATAAACCGGCAGAAAACTTGAAATCACATTTGCGCGGATATCGCCGTAAAGATTTTCCTTTTCCTTCTGTGTACGCTTCCGGAAATTATCGTATTCTGCACAGATTCTCAGGTATTTGTCGGTCAGGAGCGCCACTTCGTCCTTTCCAGGATCTGTTTTGGCTTCCTCTTTCTTTTCCTCCGATCCCTGCTTGTCTTCTTCCTTCTGAACTGTTTCTGCTTTCTCCGCTTTGTCGGTCTCAGCTGCAGGTTCAGCTTTTACTTCTTTCTTCTCTTCCGGTGCCTCTTCTGTTTTTTGTTCTGCAGGGGTCTTCTTCTCCTTATCGTTTATCGGAATCATCTCCTTTTATGATTAGCTTGTTATGCATTCCTTCGACGGGAGCTTCTCCACCTCCGAGCCTTCTGGAAAGCCCCTGCGCCAGAAAGCTGAGCTTTGAAGCGATGACAGAATAATCCATTCTCGTCGGCCCGACAACGCCGATCAGCCCTTTCGTTCCGTCTCCAGCATCGTAGCTTGCCACGATCACGCTGGAGTCTTTCAGCTCTTCGGCAATGTTTTCCGGCCCGATCAGCACCCTCACTTCGTTTGTGTCTCCGATGTCCTCTCCGGGTGGAAGGATATATCCTCCGTTGGACAGGTAACTCATCAACCGGTGTGCTTTGTCAGGATCCCGGAACTCCGGCTGGTTCAGCAGCCTGTTTTCTCCTGTCACATAGGTAGAAGGGGCCGCTTCACTGGCAAGGACTTCCATTGCAAAAGCCGCAATCACCGAGGTCAACCCGAGGCTGTCATCCGCAGCACGCTCGGTAGAATTGATCAGCACAGGTGTAATCTGTGAATCCGAAATGCCCGTAAACGATGCATTGAACATCGTGGAGAGCTTTTTGACCATTCCCTCATCTACCGAAACCGGAAGATGCACCAGCTTGTTGCGCACGGTGTTATTGTCCAGCATAACTACGATGATAAACGTATTGGCATCCACATAAATGATGTCAAACCGTTTAATCGTCACCTGGCTCCGGGAAGAAAGTGCCAGTGCCGGATAATTCGTCAGCTGGGATGCCAGGCGGGATACATCACTGATGGTATTGTCCAGCTCGCTGAGCCTCTTCTCCAGACGGGAATTCAATTCCTCTGTCTCTTCCAGAGAAAGCTTCTGCTTCTGCATCAGCTCGTTGACATACATTCTGTATCCCAGCGCTGTGGGAACGCGCCCTGCAGAGGTATGCGGCTGCTCCAGATAACCCATGTTGACGAGCTCTGCAAGCTCATTGCGGATCGTGGCGGAAGAACAGCCCAGCCCGGCTTTCTCCGCCAGAGCTTTGCTTCCTACCGGTTCAGCCGTTACGATATATTCATCAACAACTGCCGCCAGTATTTTCTTTTTTCTTTCGCTGATTTCCATTTGCACTCTCTCACAGCCTCTGCTGGCACTTGCGGGCATTGTCTGTTAGCACTCATTTCTTTCGAGTGCTAATATAGCATTTTGTGCCCTGCTTGTCAATAAACTTTTTCGGAGTTTACAAATTAGTAAATAATTTTTCGGGCAAGTTCCCTCTTGACATTTCCCTCCACCGGCAATATAATAGGCCTCGACAACGGGGAGCTGGGTATGCCCGGCTGAGACGAAGTGGCTTGACACTGCGAAACCCGCTAAACCTGTACGGATAATGCCGGCGTAGGGAAAATAGGTGGTATTTTGTGCGGGTTTATGTGCGTTCAGTGCAATACCCGTCTTTTTTGTTCCCTGTATTTATGGAGGAAAAGCTATGCAGAAATCAAGGATTACCCTTCGCGCACTGACAGAAGGTGCTGTTTTCGTTGCTCTTGCCCAGGTGATCGGCTACCTGAAGCTGTTTGAACTGCCTCAGGGCGGATCCATTACGGTAGGTATGCTTCCCATCTTTCTCTATTGTGCCCGCTGGGGTTTTGGTCCCGGCATGCTGGCAAGCTTTGTTTTCAGCATCCTGCAGCTGACATTGGACGGCGCCTATGCCTGGGGCTGGCAGTCTATGCTGGGCGATTATATTGTTGCATTCACCGTCCTCGGGCTTGCAGGCCTTTTCCACAGTCAGAAGAACGGCTTCTTTATCGGCACAGCTGTCGGAAGCCTTGCCCGCTTTCTGGTTCACTACGTCGTCGGTGCAACGGTTTGGGCGGAATATATGCCGGATTCTTTCTTCGGTATGACCATGCATTCCCCCTGGTTCTATTCACTGCTCTACAACGGCAGCTATATGGTTGTTGACATGATCCTTTGCCTCATCATCGGTTTCCTGCTCTGGAAACCTCTCGGCACATATATCCGAGGGGAAGATCTGAAAGCAGGGCGTTGAACTATGATTATTGACCCAGTTGTATATTCCTCCCGTCCCTCTGAAAAACGCTCTCCCGAAGAAGAGAAGTGCTATGACTTTCTGGAGGAGCTGGGCGTCCCCTTTACGCGCGTTGACCATGAGCATGCCGATACCATTGAAGCCTGCCTTGAGGTTGAAAAGATCCTCGGTTGCGAAATCTGCAAAAATCTGCTGCTGACAAATCGGCAGATGTCAGATCTTTATCTTCTGCTGATGCCCGGGAATAAGCCTTTCCGCACGAAATTTCTCTCCAAACAGCTCGGGTGTGCCAGGCTCAGCTTTGCCACCCCGGAGCAGATGCTGAAGCATCTGGGTGTTACACCCGGTAGCGTCAGCGTACTCGGGCTGATCAACGACGCAGACGGTTCTGTGCGTCTGCTCATCGACAACGACCTGCTCTCCGATGCGGATCTCGGCTGTCATCCCTGCCGGAATACTTCTTCACTGAAGCTCCGTATGGAAGACGTGCTGCACAAAATAATCCCCGCCACAAATCATGAGATTACCACCGTTGATCTTCCCTGGAATTCCGACGAATGAATCACTGAATCCTGCCGCTCCCGGCAGGGTTCTTTTTTCGCCGAATTTGGTTTCCTCCAAATTATAAAAAGTTTTTCTTTCCTGCTTTGTGTGTGACAGTTGTGTGATGATCCGTGTGCTATCATGAGCTCACAAAACAAAAACAAAGGAGAAAATAAAGATGAAAAACACAATGAAAAGAACCCTGAGCTTTGCATTAGCCGCTATGATGGTTATGGTATTAATGGTCGCCGTACTCCCTGCTCCCGCAAAAGCTGACTTTAATTCTTATATCGGTACCTGGGAATGCTGTGAAAACAAGGAACTCGGTGCGAGATTCACCGTATACGGCAACGGAACCATCACCCTGTTCAGCTCCAAGAATCCTGCCTACAGCAGCAACTACACCTACGGCATCAACAGCAACGGTTTTATGAGCACTTCTAACGGCACCGTGTTTGCACCGAACGGGTTCAACCACCTGATCGACAGCAACGGCCACCACTGGGATCGTATCTGGTAATCCAGTCCGCAGCTTTCACGCATTGTGACATAAACCTTATCCTGAAGGGGGTTAAACTTCAGTTTATATATAGAGAATTATCTACTTAGGAGCAAAAATGAATAAGTACATTTAAAGCCCACAGCGAAGAAGAGATCTTTGCTGTGGGCTGCTCTATGTTAATCAAAACGGAAAGGCCTTTCGATATCAAAGATTTGAAAAAGCTCCTTTACAGGTTTTTCATATGGATGATATAATCTTCCGGACAGGATAACCTTTACGAATCCACTACTTTACAGGAACGGTATACTGTATGATTAAAGCAGCCTTTTTCGATGTAGACGGTACCCTACTTTCCCATACGACGAAATCTGTTCCGAAAAGTGCACGGGACAGCCTGGACAAGCTAAGGTCAAAGGGAATCAAGACCTATCTGTGTACTGGGCGGCATCAACTTGAATTTGACTTTCTCCCCATAACAGATATTCCCTTTGACGGTTATATCACGTTAAACGGTCATCTCTGCCTTGATGAAAACAAACAGGTGCTGTGTGGTTTTCCTTTTCCGGAAGAGACAACCCATGCTCTGATCACTGTATTCAAAGAATATAAGCTTCCTCTCCTCCTTGTGGAGGAAAGTGGTATGACACTTAATTTTGTGAATGATACCGTCATACGGGCACAGAAAGCAATCTCTTCCCCGATCCCAAATATCGCTCCCTATGACGGAAGCCCTATTTATCTGGCCACTGCCTATGTGACCCCGGAAGAGGATGACCGTATCCGTGCGATTATCCCTTCAAACTGTCATATCGCGAGATGGAACGACCGGGGCATTGATCTGATCCTCAACGGTGTCGGAAAAGTTGCCGGTATCCGCTATATCATCGAAAAAGAAGGAATCCTTCCGGAAGAGTGCATCGCTTTCGGAGATGCAGAAAATGATATCGATATGATTGAGTTCTGCGGAATCGGGGTAGCCATGGGAAATGCACAGGAAAAAGTAAAAGCGGTTGCAGATTATGTGACTACGGATATCGATCAGGATGGCGTCAAAAACGCATTACAGTATTATGGGATTATTTGAAAACTGACATCTGGGCTGTTGTGTTATGTTAATTTGCTTATGTGTACTTGATTCCTCTTCTTCAAAATCTTTGTCCAAAAAGCTTCTTTGTATACCATATAGAGTATAAAACATCGAGAAGAATTAACATAATTGTGGATAACTCTGTGGAAAATGTTCAAAAAATGAACTCGTCCTGCCCGGTAACAAAACAGAAAGGATAATCCATCGATGAAAAGAATACTATGCTTCGGTGACTCCAACACCTACGGATATGATCCCCGCTCCTATATCGGTGCACGTTACCCGGAGGAAGTCCGTTGGACAAGCCTGATCAAAAATCCGGAAACAGAAGTCATCAACTGCGGGGAAAACGGACTCTGTATCCCTGCGGAATACCAGTTTCCTATTTACCTTGCGCTGTTGAAAAGCTATCTTCCCATCAGTACCATTATCATTATGCTGGGGAGCAATGATCTGTTTGTGGGAACGTCGCTTGCTCAGATTTCCGAAAAAATGACCGGTTTTGTTCAGATGGTTAAAGATGCGGCACCGGAATCTGACATTATCCTTGTTTCCCCGCCGCACATGCAGCTTGGAGACTGGGTGCAAGGGCAGGAATTGATCAAAAGATCCTCGGAACTCGGAAGCGTGTACAAGACAATCGCCGATACGCTTGCTATCCGTTTTGCCGATGCCGCGGAATGGCATGTTTCCCTGACGTACGATGGCGTACATTATTCAGAAGACGGGCACCATGCATTCGCAGCGGGTATCCTTCCCTTCCTGTCGGAGAGCAAGAGGGAAGAGCCCTCCCTTTAGAAGGATCTCTTTCCCGGGGATGCGAAAAACGCCCTCCGGGCAGAAACCTGCATCGGTGGGTGCTGAAAAGCTCGGAAAACAGAAGATCTGATCCGATAGCTGCTCACAGAATAGATATTTTTTGAAAGAAGGGTTTGTTTGAAGTTCGTTCATCTTTGTGAGGCAGGAATGTTGATTGCTTTTGGCTTTTCCTGGCCGTTCAATATCATCAAATCCTGGAAATCCGGAACAGCCCGCGGCAAGAGCATCGCATTCGAGTACATTATCGTCGCAGGGTATCTGATCGGCCTGCTTGGAAAAATCATCTCCTGGCGAATCACCGGGGAGCTGGCCTATTCAGTCTGGTTCTATATTGCCGATATCATCATGGTTGTGACAGACATTGTGCTGTACTATCGAAATGTGGCGCTGGACAGGCAGGAGGATAATGAATGAAAATAAAAGTATTTACCCAGAAGCCGGTTGACAGCCAGGCCACTCTCCCCTATTCCGAAGAGGCTGCACAAAACGCACTGCGCTTCCACCGGACGATTCCTTTTTATCAGGAAACACCTCTGATCTCTCTGCAGTGCGCTGCACAGCGATATAAGGTCGATGCTATTTTTGTAAAAGATGAATCCTGTCGCTTTGGGTTGAAAGCATTCAAAGGACTGGGCGGAAGCTACTGCATGTTCCGAATTCTCTGCGAGAAGCTGGGTCTGGATCCGGCAGTTTCAGACTATTCCACCTTCCTCGAGGAAGGCATCCGGGAGCAGATCAGCAAAATTGAATTTGCAACAGCAACAGACGGGAACCACGGTAAGGGAGTGTCGTGGGCGGCGAAACTGTTCGGCTGCAAAGCTTACGTGTTTATGCCGAAAGGAACGGTAGAGGCGCGGCGTCTGGCTATTGAAAAAGCCGGGTCAGCTGACGCGACGATTACCGACTGGAATTACGATCAGACGGTCCGATATGCAGCTTCGCTGGCTGAAAAGAACGGCTGGATTCTGATTCAGGACACTTCCTGGGAGGGTTATGAACAGATTCCGGAATGGATCATAGAAGGATATCTGACACTCGCTGCAGAATCCGTTGCACAGATGGGCGGGAAGCGGCCTACACATATCTTTCTGCAGGCCGGTGTCGGCGCGATGGCAGGAGGGATCGCGGCATATTTTCTGAACCGTTTTCGGGAAGAAAAACCTCTCGTGACAATCGTGGAACCGGAAGAAGCCGCCTGCATCTATCAGTCTGCTCTGTCAGGAGACGGCGAGATCCATTCCATCCCCGGAAATCCCAGGACGATTATGGCCGGCCTGAATTGCGGAACCCCCTGCGGAGTTGTGTGGCCTGTCCTCAGGGACTGCTCAGCAGCTTTCTGCACTTGCAGGGATGAAGTCACGGAGCAGGGTATGCAGGCCTTTGCAAAGCCGATCGGAACAGACCCTGCTGTTATTTCCGGTGAATCCGGGGCAGTGACCTATGGCCTGCTGCTGGAGATTCTACAATCCGATACTCTCAGAAAACAGTTCGGGATTCAGAATGATTCCGTGATCTTCCTGATTAACACCGAGGGAGATACCGATCCGGAAGGGTACAAAAGAGTCGTTAAATAAGGCACGGGGAACTTCCCGTGCCTTTTCCATGACTAATCAGTCAGATAACTTTGTTCTCCGCCCACTTACCGCTGTGGAAGCGGAAAATATCCAGCGCTGCTTTGATGCACCAATCCAGCACCATAGCCAGCGCAATTCCTACGACACCCATCCCCAGCCATTTGGCCAGCAGGAAGGACAGGAAGGTGCGGCAGACTACCGTGGCAAAAATAGAAGCCCACATGGTAAACCTCACATCACCGGCAGCTCTCAAGCCCGAGGAAAGCGGCCCGGCAAAAGGCTGTACAAAGGCAGAGAACAGATTGTGAATCGCTACGATGATAAGGATCAAGCGCTTGGTTTCCGGTGAGAGATCATAAAGAGGCAGCAGCAGGGGCGTCAATGCCATGATCAGAGCGTTCCAGCCAATCGCCAGGGCAAGCGACAGCCGGGTCAGCTTCCGCATATACCACTCCGCCGCTTCCTGATCCCCCGCACCCATACACTGGCCGATGACGGTAATGAACACTGTTCCCGTGGCAATGCTCATGCAGGCTGCCAGAGACCAGAAGGTCTGCCCCGTAGTGTTAGCCGCAATCTGCGATGTGCCGAAAGTGGCTACCAGCATGCCTAGCACCACCTTGGCTGCCTGAAAGAGTGTGTTCTCTACCGAGTTGGGTATGGCAATGCCAAGAATACGCTTCGCCATGGGCACATCCAGCCGGAATACATGCTTTGCCCGGATGCAGATCCGGTTTGCCTCGGGGTTACGGGCACAAAGCCAGGTCATAATGACAGCAGCAATATACCATGAAATCGTCGTCGGCCAGGCTACGCCTGCTGCACCTGCCTTCAAAACAAAGATCCCGATGGCGTTGCCTGCCACGTTGATCAGGTTCGCCAGGAGCGACACCCACATGGTGATTTTTGTCTGCCCCATGGCGCGATAGACGGCTGCACCGGCGTTGTACACAGCATTGGCCGGGAAGGACAGGGCCACAATCCACATGTAGGTTTTGCAGGCCTCCATGGTGGCTTTTTCCGTTTTCGGATACATAGCCTCCAGCAGGGATGAACCGAAAATCAGCATCAGCACCATGCAAACGAGGGACAGCAGCCCTGTAATATGGAAAATCTGTGAAGCCGCCAGTTCCGCATTTTCCCTGTTTTTACTGCCGATATACTGGGAAACCACCACCGCACCGCCTGCCGAAATGGCAGTGAACAGATAGATGAAGATGGTATACACCATGGTGTCCAGCCCTACGCCTGCCACCACAGCTTCACCCGCATAGCTCACCATCATGGTGTCCGCCAGGCCTACCACCATCTGCAGCACCTGCTCGATCACCAGAGGGATAACCATAGCCCTCAGTGCAGCGTTCGAAAAAGCCTGCCGTGATTCCGGCAGGGCTTTTTTAGGTTCAATCCAGCGGCTGATCTCTCGGAGTATCATCAGATCGGCCGATCAGCTTTTGATGCTTTCCCAACAGCCCAGAACGAAACAGCAAACAGGACCAGGATAAAGATCACAAAGCTCCAGGAGCTGCCTTCCGTGCTTGCGATATAGTCATAGGCACCGTGGAGAAGCACCGGGACAACAATGGAAAGCACTCGAAGCAGAACAGATTTGTTATGCTCCCCGCGGTTTTCCATTTTTTTCGCCAGGCCGTAGAACACACCCATAAACACGCCAAAAGAGGCATGCCCGGGGATCGCAGTAATCGCGCGGATCAGTGCTGTTCCGAAGCCATAGTGCATAACATAGCTGATATTCTCCCAGAGGGCAAATCCGAGAGAGACAAACACTGCATACACCACCCCGTCATACTGGCAGTTGAACTCTATGGATTTCCAGGTTCTGCCCCGCATCATGATGTACTTGGAACTTTCTTCAGAGATAGCCACGACCCCGAAATACAGGATAACCTGATACCAGGGGGAATTATACGGCACTGCCAACTCCAGAAGCGATGAGAAGATTCTCTCCTCAACCAGGGCAAGAAGTGCCGACATGATACCTGCCTTTACCAGATTCCAGAGCATCTGCGTGGATTCCTTTTCCAGATGATCAGACTGGTACACCTTGACCATCAGAATAACGGCAGGCACTACTGCCGCTGTTACTAGAACAATATCAAAAGACAGTATTCCGGATAACAGATAATAAAACATTTTCTTTCCTCCCGAATTACAGAGAATTGCCCTCTGTGTTATTCAGATCCCGTATTTCGCAGGCGATGCCGCCGTTATCGAATATCTCCACCACGGCGTAGGTCAGATTCCGCCCCTTCCCGGCTGTACCGGGGTTAAGTACCTTGACGCTGCCGAACTCGGTGTTTTCCGGCACATGGGTGTGACCGAACATGGCAATATTGCAGCCGGCTTCCATCGCAGCATAGACCAGTGAGTCGGTGCTCCAGGTGACATTATATAGATGCCCATGGGTAAGAAATGCTTTTACCGGCCCCAGTTGAACGACAGCTTTGTCCGGAGCATCAGAGGAGATATCACAGTTTCCGCGCACACAGTACAGCGGAATCTCCGGAAATTCTTCCTGCAGGCAAAGGGTATCCCGCTGATGGTCTCCCAGGTGGATGATTGCATCCGGCTTTGTCTGCCGAACGGCTTTCACCATCCGTGCAGTATTGGTGTGGGTATCGGAAAAGACTGCCACTTTCATATCTTATATTTCCTTTTTCTGTGTTCTGTGCTACAATAGAAATATCTAAAAATGGAAAGAAGTGTCATTCGATGAAACAGTCCAACAAACTTCTTTTGGGTTGCTGTGCAGCAGCCGCTGTTGCTCTGCCGATCTATCTTTTAGCGCCCGGTAAGGCTTCTGCCCGCCAGAAAGCGCCATTCCTCGGCCGGAATATTGCCCACCGCGGGCTACATGCCCGGGATAAATCCATTCCTGAAAATTCATTGGAGGCTTTCAGCCTCGCTGCCGAAATGGGCTACGGCATTGAACTGGACGTCCAGCTTTCAAAAGACGGCTATGTCGTCGTCTTCCATGACGATACCCTTGACAGAGTGTGCGGTGTGCATGGCCGTGTTGAGGAATATAACTACAGCGAACTGAAAAAAATGAGGCTCTGCGGCACAGAATGCAGCATCCCGCTCTTTTCTGACGTGCTGCGCCTGATCAACGGAAGACGGCCGATCATCTGCGAGCTGAAAAACGGAAAGCGAAACCGTGAACTCTGCCGGAAGACATATGATCTGATTTCCGCCTATCGCGGTGAGATCTGTATTGAGAGCTTCAACCCCCTGATTGTCGGGTGGTTCCGCATCCACGGAAAGGATCTCTTGCGCGGTCAGCTTGCCATGCCTGCCCATGAATATCCGGATGATACTCCCGGCGGAAAACCGTTTGCTTTTCTTGCCAGCCGCACGCTGCTGAACTTTATCGGCAGGCCGCAGTTTATTGCCTATGAAATCGGCTATCAGCCGCCCACCGTACGGCTTGCGCAGTTGCTCGGAGCCATGCGCGTTGCGTGGACGTCCCATGAGCCGCGCAACGAAAAAGGAAAAGATTGCGTGATTTTCGAGTATTACAAACCCAGGCAATTGTTTAAATAATCAGACAGCGCTTTGAGCAGAAGAACAAGCCCAAAGCGCTGTTTCTCTTATTCTTCCCGCAGATCCTTCGGGATAATGGTAACCAGATCTTCTTTCGTCGGATTTTCCATAGCTGCTAGTCGGTTTGCCTGGCGAACCACCGTGTCCTCAAAGAAGTTTCGGACATCGCGCCCGTTGCCGAAGTTATCGCTCCGGTTTTCATACATTTCGTTGAAGATTTCTTTTGCTTTCTTCTGTGCGCTCTTGCTCAGCTCATAGCTGTTCTTCTTGCAGCGCAGAAGGAAGATCTTATAGAGCTCTTCCCCATTGTAATCCGGGAAGATAAAGTATTTGTTGAAGCGTGACTCCAGACCGGGATTTGAGTTGATAAAATCTTCCATCGGATCAGTATACCCGGCAACAATCACAATCAGGTCATCCCGATGATCTTCCATTGCCTTCAGGATGGTCTCGATGGCTTCTTTTCCGAAGTCTTGCTCACCGCCGCCGGCAAGGGCATATGCCTCGTCGATAAACAGCACACCGCCGAGAGCAGATTTAATCACTTCCTGGGTTTTCAGCGCCGTCTGGCCGACGTAGCCCGCCACAAGGCCCGACCTGTCCACTTCCACCAGCTGGCCCTTGCTCAGCACACCGATAGCCGCATACATCCCGGCAAGCAGACGAGCAACCGTCGTCTTGCCCGTACCCGGGTTCCCTGTGAAGACGAGGTGGAGCGACATAGCAGTATTCGGCAGGCCGTTCTCCTCTCTCAGCTTGCGCACTTTCACAAGGTTGATGAGATTCTTGACATCCTTCTTAACATGCTCCAGGCCCACAAGCTCATCCATCTCTGCCATGAGCTCGTCGAGGTTCGGCTTTTCTTCTTCCTGTTCAACTTCCGTCTTGCCTTTTTCCGGATCTCCGCCTGCCGTAGCTGCCTGAGGGGGATGCTTCTCCTTAAAGGACGGCTCGTTGGAGGTCACAAAGTCCATCGGGTTCATGGCCGCACGAGTATTCTTTACACCGGTGGCATCGCAGATGGCATTGAGCTTATCCTGGCATTCGGTGATATATTCTGCCTCGGAGAGTGTTACATCATCGTCAACGGCTGCACAGTACAGCAGCACGTTGGTAATAACCCTCACTAGAGAACGTGAATTTTCTGTTCCGCGTTTGACGTCACTTTCCGCCAGATTCCAGAAGAACACCGGGGGAAGGAACATCTCATTCTCGCAGACGGAGCTTGTGAGGCTCCAGAGCATCCAGGTCGGCTTCTTCTGCCCGCGGGAATAGATTTCATTGGCCATATCCACGTGGTGCTGGTTGATGCCTCCCGCCCTGCTCCAAAGAGAAAGGGCACATTTCGTCATAAACTCATCCAGCTCTTTTGCATAGGCGCTGCTTCCGATTTTATAAAAAGCATCCGTATTGGCAACATAAATTTTATGGAATTCTTCAGGGCTGCGGTTCCAGGTCGTAGGCATTGGTTTTCCCTCCATCAAAAATTCTTGGCATATTATAATACAAATTCCGCCAGTTGCAAATAGGGGAAAATTGTGGTTTAATGGTAAAAATGAAAGAAAATAATCCGGAGGGATTGCATATGCCAAGATTCTTCATCGCAGGAACCAATATTCTCAGCGGAACAGCCATTATGACGGGCCGAGATGCCGAACACGTGCATGTTCTGCGCCTCCGCCCCGGAGATGATGTGATTCTCTGTGATACCGAAGGCAGCGATTATAAATGCCGGATTGTCAAAGCCACGAAAGAAGAAGTGGAAGCCGAAGTGATAGAGGTTACCCCCTGCAAATCCGAACCCGGCCTGAAAGCATCTGTTCTTTGCGGGCTCCCGAAGGGCAGCGACAGGACAGACTATATAATCCAGAAGTCCGTCGAAGCAGGGGCTTTTGAAATCTGCTTCTTCTCCTGCGAGCGCTGTGTTGCTAAGCTGGACGAAGGCGGCCGCGCCAAAAAGCTGGAACGCTGGAATCGGATTTCCGAGGAAGCTGCAAAGCAGTCCGGTCGCGGAATCATCCCGGAAGTCCGCTGGATCGGAGATTTTACGCAATGCCTGAACACCGCCTATCAGAAGGATCTGCGCCTTTTTATGTACGAAACCGGTGAACGGGAAAGCCTCGACAACGCTCTGAAGGGCTGTCGCGACGTAAAAACAGCCGCTATCATCACCGGTCCGGAGGGCGGTTTTGCCCAGTATGAAGCGGATCTTGCAAAAGCGACGGGCTGCCATATCTGCAGCATGGGAGAACGTATCCTCCGCTGTGAAACAGCCCCAATCGTCGCTCTCTCCGCCCTGATGTTTGCCTCGGGTAATCTGGAATAACAGTGCTCAAATGACTTCAAGGTAACTGTTGCTCTCGCGAGCAGCTTGCTGCGCACAAATCACAAAGTGACTGAACAGTTACTCCTATTTACAAGAAAACACCTGAACCGGATCCGGCTCAGGTGTTTCCTGTTTTGAGAATGAGAGATGGAGAGAAGGAGAGACTCTACGATGTTTTATTCAAAAAGCGGAGTAGAGAGATAGCGGTCGCCAGTGTCCGGAAGGAGAGCTACAATCGTCTTCCCCTTGTTTTCAGGCCTCTTGGCAAGCTGCACTGCAGCCCAAACCGCAGCGCCGGAGGAAATCCCTACCAGGACGCCCTCTGCCTGGCCTACTTTCTTTCCGTATGCAAAAGCATCTTCATTTTCTACAGGGATCACTTCATCATAAACGGAAGTATCAAGCACATCGGGTACAAACCCGGCACCAATGCCCTGAATCTTGTGGGAACCGGCCGTCCCCTTGCTGAGCACCGGCGAACTTGCAGGTTCAACTGCCACAACTTTTACCGCCGGATTCTGTGCCTTGAGATATTCTCCGACGCCGGTGATCGTGCCGCCCGTGCCGACACCTGCTACAAAGATATCCACTTTACCTTCGGTATCTGCCCAGATTTCCGGGCCGGTTGTCGCCTTATGGGCAGCAGGGTTGGCCGGATTCACAAACTGGCCGGGAATAAAACCGCCCGGGATCTCTTTCGCCAGTTCTTCAGCTTTGGCAATTGCACCTTTCATGCCTTTTGATCCCTCGGTCAGAACAAGCTCAGCCCCGTAGGCTTTCATAATCTGGCGGCGCTCCACGCTCATGGTTTCCGGCATCACGATGATGATGCGGTAACCTCTTGCAGCCGCAACGGAGGCAAGCCCGATGCCGGTGTTGCCGGACGTCGGCTCAATGATGACGGAGCCCTCTTTGAGCAGGCCTTTCGCTTCAGCATCATCAATCATGGCTTTGGCAATTCTGTCCTTCACGGATCCCGCCGGGTTGAAATACTCCAGCTTGGCAAGAACTTTTGCTCCGAGGTTCTCTTCCTTTTCAAGATGGGTCAGCTCCAGGAGCGGTGTTTTTCCGATCAGCTGATCAGCAGAAGTATAAATAACGGACATGGTGTTTTCCTCTTTTCTTTTATTTCCTATCTTTCATATAGGTTTATAGGGATTATAGCTCTGGTTTCCTTTTTTGTCAACAGAAAAAAAGAAAACAGGATTGAATTCATACAAACCATACAGTATAATAGGTAAAAACACAAAAAGGAGCCTCTGAAAAATGATGATTTCCACAAAAGGCCGCTACGCGCTTCGAGTTCTGGTCGACATGGCCGAGCATCCTTCTTCTGACAACATCCCTCTGAAGGAGATTGCCGAACGACAGGAGATCTCTGAAAAATATCTGGAAAACATCGTCAAGGATCTGGTCAAAGCGGGTATCATCAAAGGCCTTCGCGGTAAAGGCGGCGGTTATCAGCTGAACAGGGCTCCGGATCAGATCAATGTTTATGACGTGATCTGCCTGATGGAAGGCACCCTTGCACCGGTAGCCTGCCTGGAGGCGGAGAAGCCGCCCTGCAGGCGCATGTCCGACTGCCGGACGCTTGCACTCTGGAAGGGGCTGGACGATGCCGTACGTTCCTACCTGAGTGCCTATACCGTAGCGGATCTGATGCAAAAGGAATCCGACGGATTTGATTATATAATATAATAGTAGGACAGAAGCAATACTCCGCACGGGTAGCCAAAAACTACCCGTGCGGATTTTCTGTTGCCGAATTTAATCTATTCCTGAAAGTAACGCGGAGAAAGGGATGGCGTCGTGTTCCCCGACGTCATCCCAAATGCTGCTCAATACTTCCAGCTCAGCCCTTGATCCCGGTCAGTGCAATGCCTTCGATAAACTGTTTCTGGAAGATCGCGTAGATGATAATCAGCGGAATGATGGACAGCAGCGCCCCGGCCATAATGCTGGGGTAATCCGTCAGGTACTGGCCCTGCAGATAGCTCAATCCAGCGGCAAGCGTCATCTTATCCGGTGATGTGTTGACGATCATCGGCCACATGAGATTGTTCCACGCGAATCGGAGCGTCAGGACCCCAAGAGATACCAGCCCGGGCTTCACCAGCGGCAGCATGATCTGCACGAAGATACGGCCGTGCCCGCAGCCGTCAATTCTGGCGGCATCTTCCAGCTCCTGCGGGATTGCCATAAAGAACTGCCGCATCAGGAAGGTGCCGAACGCGGAGAAGAGGTTTGGCAGGAAAACGGCGCGCAGGGTATTCAGCAGCTTCATCTTCTGCATGGTCAGATACTGCGGGAGAATCAGGAAGGAGCTCGGGATCATCAGCACCGCAAGGCAAAGTACAAACAGAGCATCCCTGCCCGGGAAGCGGATCCGGGCAAAGGCGTAACCCGCGAGAGAACACAGGGTCAGTTGCCCTGTCACAATAATGATTGCCGTCAGCACCGTATTGCCATACATCCGCCAGAACGGGAGTTTATCTGAAAGCGTCAGGTATGAGCTGAGATCCCAGTGCCGTGGGAGGATGGAAGGCGGAATCGAAACAGCTTCCACCTGTGTCTTAAAAGACGTCAGAAACATCCAGGCAAAAGGAGCCAGCGTGATAAAGCAGCCCAGGATCAGGACGATATAGACCAGCACCGTCCCGAATGGCGTCTTTTTCCGGTGTATTCTTTGCTGCATCTTCAGCCCCTCCTCTCAATCGTATACAACCCACTTCTTCTGCAGGCGCATCTGAAGCAGGGTAAGCAGCATGATGATCACAAACAGGAATACTGCAATGGCGCTTGCATACCCCTTTTTGGAAAATTCAAACGCATTGCGGTAAAAATACATGACAACGCTCTGGGTATACCGCATGGCAGTGCTCTTCGCCGGAATCATCATGTAAATCACATCAAAAATCTGCAGGGTAGAGATAACGGTTGTCGTCAGGACGAAGAAGAGCGTCGGTGTAACCAGCGGAAGTGTAATGGTAAAAAACTGCCAGATCTTGGAGGCGCCATCCAGCTCAGCTGCTTCGTAATAGACCGATGGAATCCCCTGAATCCCCGCAAGGAGGATAATCATGTTATAACCCACACCCATCCAGATCGTTACCAGTGAGATACAGACAAGGGCTGTCGCCTGTTCGCTCAGCCAGTAGTGCCCCTGACCGCCGAACAGCTTCACCAGATAATTCAATATTCCGAAATCCCCGTTAAAGATCCATCGCCAGACCATTGCGATCGCTGCGGACATAGTCACCGTCGGGATAAAGAAGATCACACGGAAGACCCCGCGGCCCTTGATTTTTGTATTCAGCAGAGCCGCCAGAACCAGCGAAAAGAAAACAGTTGCGGGAATAATAATCAGCACATAGGAAAAGGTATTTCCCAGGCTTTTCCACATCCCGGAATCCGAGAGCATTTTCTCGTAGTTCGCCAGCCCCGCCCAGGAGGATTTGTTGAAAGCACCTACGTTGTAGAAGCTGTCGCGCATGACCTTCCCGACCGGGTAAAAGTAGAAGACCCCAAGCCCGAGAAGCAGCGGCAGGATCATGCTGTAACCCCACAGCCAGTTTGTGAGTTTTTCCCGTGTCAAACGGCGCTTTTTCAAAGGTATCCCTCCAAACGAGTTGTTTTGAAATCCGGAAACAGAACGGACGTGACAGGCAAAAGCCCATCACGTCCTCTTTAAAAGAACCGGTTCAGGCGAGCTGCTCCATAATATTGTCGCATGCCTCATCAACGGTGATTTCAAGGTTGAAGGCGCGGACCAGCTCGTTCCACATAACGTCAGCCCACTCAGTGTTGTAGGCAGAAGAGGGGTAAACAAAGGAATAATTTGCGGCAGCATCGGCATAGATGCCCATGTTGTACTGCGGATAGGCCTCAAAGAAGGTCGGAGAGAATTCGAGATAGGACGGAATTGCGATGCCCATATCACCCATCAGCTTCATTGCCTCGGGGCCGGACAGATACTCGACCCATGCCCAGGCTTCATCAGGATGCTCAGTGGCAACAGAGATGCAGTTTGCCTTGCCGTGGATGACAGAAGCGCGCTTGCCGGTGGACATCAGAGGAACTTCGACAACGTCGCAAATATCTGCAACAGAAGAATCTCCGGAGGCATAGTATTTGACCATCCAGTCACCTGAGAAGATCATGCCGAGTTTTCCGGCCATGAACTGCAGATAGCCTTCATTCTCCTCGAGAGACAGCTCAGACGGAGAATAGCCGGCTTTCATCAGGTCGACCCAGCACTGGATACCAGCGCGGGTTCCCGGCTCATTGAATCCGAACTTCTCACCGTCAACAAACCAGCCATCCTCAGCAAAGCAGGTGTTGTAGAACCCCTGCTGATCGGCGTAGCCTGCAGCAATGCCGTAAACGCCTTCTTCAACACCTGTGAGGGCAGCAGCTGCAGCAGTGAGGTCATCCCATGTCCAGTCACTGGTCGGGTAGGCTATGCCGGCTTTGTCGAATAGAGCTTTGTTAAACCACAGCCCGGTAGTGTCATAGTCCATGGCGATGCCGTACTGTGTGCCGTCATAATTGTACATGCTGTTCATTGCTTCAGGATAATTTGCCAGATCGACCTCAGAGGCAGCAATATAATCGTCCAGAGGCAGAAGTACGCCGCCATCGGCATACTTTGTAATGTTCACACCGTTCATCTGGAACACATCGGCTACACTGCCGCCGGTTGCAGCAGCTTCCAGCTTTGTCCAGTATTCACCCCAGGAAGTGTGCTCCAGCACAACAGTGACGCCCGGATGGCTTGCCTCAAAAGCTGCTTTGCACTGCTCATAGTACTCATCCATCGATGCCCAGTAGGCATAATGGATCTCTACGTTTTCGTCTGCAGCGGCCGTTACTCCACCGGCAAAGGCCATCGTGGCGAGCATCGCTACAGCCATCAGGATTGCAAGAAGTTTTTTCATCTGGTTTTCCTCCAATTTTATTTATTTTTCCGGGAACACCCGGTGAATTACAGATTCTGCAGAAGCTCCTTCTCATATTCCGCCATATTCACAGTCTGTCCGCTCAAACGGGATTTCTCGGCCGCACAGGCCATCAGATGGCTTTCAACGGATTTCTGGACCGACGATCTGCTGTCGCTCTGACTCATATGGTGCAGCCCGTAGGAGAAATCCTCCATCAGCCCCTGGTCTCCGCCGCTGTGATCACCGGAAACCGCACCGATATGGATCACACGCTCCTGATATCCGTCCACATTATTGGAGCGGAAGGGGCTGATACGGATCTCCCCTTTTCCGTCATCTCCCCACAGTTCCCCGTTCTCGCACATCACATGGATCGTCCGGCAGATGCGGTTGGTCATGCCGGAAAGGGTGAAGGTCACTGTTATACCATCTTCAAACTCGATCAGCGTGCTCTGATGGTCACAGACGTTGTTATCGCAGTGATACACACAGCGCCCGTAACGTCCGTCGCGCAGTGCTTTGAGGACTCCTTCCTCGGTCTGATCCTGGGTCAGCACATCCGTTGGCCAGGAACCGATGGCCGGCAAGTAGGCCTTTCTGGCATCAAACCGGCACTTTTCTGCAACAGCACAGTCCAGGCAGCGCTCCGCGCTTCCCTCCGGGGCATTTTCGGGCCTGAAATAGGTCAGGCTGCCAAAAGAAGAAATCTGAACAGCCCGTTTTCCGGTCAGCCACAGCAGAATATCCAGGTCGTGGCAGCTTTTCTGCATGATAATCGGGCTTGCCAGGTCACTGTTGCGCCAGTTGCCACGCACAAAGCTGTGTGCAATGTGGAAGTTCCCGACGTTTTCCGTGTGGTCAATACAGATGATCTTCCCAAGCTCCCCGCTGTCGAGGATTTCTTTCAGCCTGACAAAAAACGGGGAATAGCGCAGCACATGGCATACGGTTACGCTCAGCTCCATCTCCGTTGCCTTTCGGGAGATTTTCAGGCATTCCAGAGGATCCGGGGAAATCGGCTTTTCCAGCAGAAGATGCCAGCCTCTGTCCAGCCCGGCCATCGCATGTGCATAATGATCCCTGTCCATGGAGGCAACGATCAACGCATCCGCTTCCGGAACCGTTCGGATCAGTTCCAACGGGTCGGTAAACAGCATCTCCCCCGGAGTGCCGAACAGCCGGTGTGCTCTTTCCAGCTTTTCCGGATGTCTGTCAGCCACTGCAACAATATCATCACCCAGTTTGTCGTGCGCATAGCGGGAATAAATCATGCCGCGGGCTCCTGCCCCGACCAAAGCCAGCTTCACCGTCCGCACCTCCTTCAGGAAAACCGCAAGTTTTGTTACGTTGTTTTACCCAATACGTTACGTTGATTTAATGCACAAATAATTCGCTATTTGAGGATATTATAATTGAAATATCGAAGATTGACAAGTTTTTTCTGTTCTGTTATACTATGTTTGTTTCGTTGATTATAGTATTTTTCTTCTCTTTTACGAAACAAATTCCTCTATGAAAGGATCCTCCGATGAGCACGATTCGTGACGTTGCCGCGCATGCCGGCGTTTCCATTGCAACGGTTTCCCGTGTCATGAACAATGACACAACTTACAAGATTACCGAAGAGACGCGTGACCGTGTCTGGAAGGCTATTGTAGACCTGAACTACAAAGCCGCAGCTTCCCGGCGCAAAGCCGGATCGGCAGAACCCAGACCGTCCGTCAAAAAGGTCGGCTGCGTGATCAAGCTTCGCGGGGGTAAATATTCCGATCCCTATTATCTTTCTCTGCTCTCCGGGATGGAAAACTACCTTCTTTCCCATCATGCGGAAGTCACTTTCGTGCGTACCTGGAACGAACTGGAAAACAGCGAGGTGCTGCTCCGCATTTTTTCAGCACCGCTTGACGGGCTGATCCTGATGTCCCACGTGGGAGAGGCCATTTTCCAGTATGCGCTTACCAAAGTGCCTCATATCGTCGGCATCGACACCGGCTATCGGGAAATTGACAACATAGAATACGACCACCACCAGGCTGCGGAACTGGCCGTCTCTCATCTGATTCACCTGGGATACCGGGAGATCGGCTATATCGGCGGGCCGGAGGGCGAGGTCCCGATGCAGCAGTGCAGGCGTTTTCACGCCTATCGGAACACTCTTTTGGACAACGGCCTCAAGGTCTGCGACCGGTGGGTGCTGGATTGTGACTGGAATGACGCCCGCTGTGCAAGGCTTCTTCGTGAAATCGGCCCGGACCACTTGCCACAGGCATTCTTTGCCTCCAGTGACCTGATGGCAATTGCCGCTCTGCGTGCTCTGTCCGAAATGGGTGTACCGGTTCCGGATAGAGTCGGTGTGATCGGGCTGACAAATCTGGAAATGTCCCGCTATTCCAATCCGCCTCTCACAACCGTCGATCTGCCGACGGAGGAGATGGGGGCTGCCGCAGCAAAAATCCTCCTGCAGCGGATCGACGGTGACGATTCTCTCCCGCGCAGGATCCTGTTCCCCACGAAGCTCATTTCCCGTGCGTCAGTATAATGCGCATATACTAATAGCCTCTCGGATTTGAACCGAGAGGCTATTAGTTATATGCAGCAAGGGGCTTCGTGAAAAATTGCTCGCAAAGACAGCACCTCATTCACCGTTGTAAACAGTGATTCCACTCCTTATGAGGGGCGGATTATATACGGTTTATTAATCGTACACTTCCTGAAATCTGCCTGCGGAGGATGGTTCCTCACCGTTTGCATACAGGTGTGAAATGTCTCCGATTGAAGCCGCGCGGAAAACGGCAATTCCTTTTTCTCTTTCTTCCGTAAAGATCGTTGTAACGGAAGAGGGCGCCATGATCAGGCTGTGCCACAAAACCATGGGAGAGCAGTTGAACAGATGGCTCATAAGGACGCAGCTCAGCCCGAAATGCGTAAAGAAAACCAGTGTATCCGTATTTGCTTCTTCAACACGGTAATACATTCCTTCCCGCCTGTACCCGTATCCGGAAAGAAGTTTGTCGAAGGCAGAAACCACTTCTTCATATGCCGGGCCGACACCTACCTTTTCCAGCACTTCATTTTCGCTCCAGTGTTCTGCGGAGAAAAAGCGCGGATCGGAAAGCCACTTCCTCGGTATCCAGTTCCAGGGGACCGGCCTTTTAACGCCGTCGTCTTCTACGATCGGAATATCAAACTCCCGAAGCCAGGGGCAGACTTCTGCTTTTCTGCCCGCCTTTCGCAGGGTTGCCTCGGCAGTCTCCATCGCTCTCCCAAGCGGAGATACATAGTAGTCTTTAACCTGCATGGGTGCAATGCAGCCCGCCAGAAACGCCGCTTCCCGTTTTCCTTTTTCCGTCAGCCCGTCTTCTTCATAGTCGGGCTCTCCGTGGCGAATCAACAGTATTTTCATTTTTCGCTATAGGAAGAGAGCGGCAGGCGGATCAGCAGACACTCATCCCCGTCAAAGAACAGCCTCTGAAGATCCATGGAATAGAAATAGGTCATAAGCAGGTTCCCATTTCCGTCCACGGCAATCGCCTCCGGTGCGTAATTCTGCAGGTAAGCATACACCTCTCCGTCCTGTTCTGCCAGATAGATGCAGATCCGGCTGCCGCTGCCGTCTTCCGCCAGCTCCAGGACGCCTTCCAGCTTCCCGTCACCATTCAGATCTGCCGGCTGTGCCCCTAAAATCTGAAGATCGCCGCCCATCCACTGAGCCACCACATCCTTTTTCAGCAGATCCTGGAAACCGATTTTTCCGGGGTTATTGGCAAACCTGTCAGTCGGAACGGCATGTACAGTCTGATTCTCCGTGAGGACCTTTGCATAGAACTCCTCATCGCCATTCGGCCAGGTGAGCTCTGCAGCTTTGGGGAACTCCCCGTCGAGTGCCTTTCGGATTTCTTCATAATGGACAATCGGCAGATCCAGCTCAGCGTCGCAGAGCGTAAGATAACATGCACCCGGTACGAAATGCTCCACCGGGATGTATTCCGCATCCTCATCTTCCTGGAGGCGGCTGTTTAGATTATCTTCAAAGATATCCTCATAGGCAAGCTGCCCGTCAACAAGGCTGAAGCGTGCGCCGAAAGCATAACCCATATGTCCGTTATGCAGGATTATCCCGTTTTCTCCCGGATCGCTGTACAGGGAGGAGTGGCCTAAGCCGAATTCATCAACCTTCACGGCAGCCCCGTCCCGGCAGGTATAAAGCGTGCCCTGATAGTCGGCCTCGCATGTTCCCGTTTTCATGATGAGCTCCGGCGTCCCGTCCTTGTCAACGTCATAAAGCAGGTAGCTGCTTTCGATTGCGACATCATTTCTGTATTGGGGATCTCTCTCTCTCACCATCTCATCCAGTAAGCCGCGGTAAGCTTCCTGCCATTCATTCTCTGCTGCGGCAGATATGCTGCCGGTCAGCAAACCGAATCCTATGCACAGTGCAAGGAGTAGCCCGGTCAGTCTTTTCATTTTTTCATTCCTCCTGCCGTAATCGGCCTGAATCTGAATATCCATAGTATATCCTGCAGCTTCGGCATCGTCAACGAAAAAACTTCCGCCCTGCGGCAAAACCTGTCATCTCCGATGCAAACCCTTTTACTTTTTCCGGGTCTGTCTTTTCTTTTCGAACAGCAGAGCAAACAGATAATCCTCCTTCCTTTCAGGTCATTATTTCCGTTTACATCAATAACATTGTCAATGCTTCTTGCTTTTTTTCTTCCCGCGTGTTATGATGCAAATGGTGATGAATATGACAATATATAAATCTGCAGAAGATTATCTGGAAGCAATGCTGATGCTGAAAGAAGAACGCGGCTACATCCGCTCCGTTGACGTAGCGGAAAAGCTTGGCGTGACCAAACCGAGTGTCAGCTATGCCACCAAACGCCTGCGGGAAAATGGCTATATTGATTTTGATCCTGCAGGAATGATCGTGCTGCTGGGGCCCGGGATGGAGATCGCTGAACGCATCTATGAGCGCCATAAGCTTTTGACGGAACTCCTGACAGCCCTGGGTGTCAGCCCGGAGGTCGCTCGCGAGGACGCCTGCAAGATCGAACATGATCTCAGCGTGGAAAGCTTTGACGCCATCCGCAAGCATGCCCAGCAGTATCGCTGAGCAGCCCTAAAAACAGGGCTGCTCTTTTTCAATGGCAGAATGGGCAAACGAAATCCTGAACTTGCAGGATTCTTTGCGCTCATGCCGAGAGAAACGAATAGTATAATTGCCATTCATAAAAACTTATGATCAACAGAAACACGAAAAAGAAAACGCGCTTTACGGATTTCCTCTCCGGAGACTATGCGCAGGATTATATCAATCAGGATACTCCTTATGAAGAGCAGATCGAGCATGCTGCAAAGCTCATTCGGGAAGCGGACTGTGTTCTGCTCGGTGCAGGCGCAGGGATGAGCACCGCAGCCGGTGCGGAGTACGGCGGCAAGTTCTTTGAGGAAAACTTTGCCGAGTTCCAGAAGCTTTACGGCAAGGGGCCGTATATGCAGGACATGTATTATGCCGGTTTTTACCCTTTCCCGGATCAGGAGAGCAAGTGGGGGCTGTGGTCTCACCTCGCACTGCTGGCAGGGATCGATCTGGACGTGACGCCGCTTCACAAAACGCTGCTGGATGCGCTGAAAGGAAAAAAGCTTTTCCTGCTCAGCACCAACGCCGATGATCAGTTTGAAAAGGCCGGGTTGCCTGCAGAACAGATCTTCACCACGCAGGGCAGCTACCGCCTCATCCAGTGCAGGCGGGCTTGCCATCCTAAAACCTACGATGCAGAGGCCCTGTTCCGCCGGATGGAACGGGAGCGTGTAAACGGCAAGATTCCTACCGCCCTCGTTCCGAAATGCCCTGTCTGCAGCGGGGAGATGACGATGAATCTCCGTGTTGACGACTTCTTTGTGGAAGATGAAGCCTGGTATACAGCTGAGGAACGCTTCAGCCGTTTCCTCTCGGAATGCATGGATCAGAAAACCGTTCTGCTGGAACTGGGCGTTGGCTTCAACACGCCGACCATCATCCGCTTCCCGTTTGAAAAGCTGACACGGGAGCATCAAAACATCAGTCTGATCCGCCTCAGCCGCAGCAAGGCTATGGTTCCGGCAAGCCTCGGCAGCCGGGCGATCGGAATCAACGCCGATATGGCACGCAGCATCACAGACCTCGCAGAGAAGCTGCGTCCTTTTCCACCGTCATCGAACGGATTCTGATTTCAGCAGATAAAACAGTATAAGGCAGCATAAAAATCACCGGGTATACAGCGAATCCCGGTGATTCTTTATCTCACAGCAGCAGGTTTTGGTAAATCCGGAGGTTCTCCTCTCCGTGGACGCAGAAAATAACTTTTTCAATCGTTCCCTTCTCCAGATATCCACGGACAGTGCTGACGGCGATCCGGGCCGCTTCCTCTTTCGGAAAGCGGAATACTCCGGTGGAGATGCAGCAGAAAGCCACGCTCTTCAGTCTATTCTCCTCAGCGAGCTTCAGGCAGGACCGGTAACAGGATGCGAGTAGCTCCCGATCCTTCTCCGTAAGCGGTCCTTCTATAATCGGTCCGACGGTGTGCAGCACATGCTTTGCCGGGAGGTTATACCCTTTGGTGATCTTCGCCTGGCCCGTTGGTTCCTCGTGACCCTGGGCACGCATAATTGAGGCACATTCCTCCCTCAGCTGCAAACCCGCTGCCGAATGGATGACATTGTCAATGCAGTTGTGGCCCGGGCGGAAACAGCCCAGCAGCTGAGCGTTGGCAGCGTTTACAATGGCATCCGCGTCCAACCGTGTGATATCTCCCTGCCAGAGGACGATTCTCTCATCCCCCGGAACGGCTGGCAGGTCTGCCACATGCACGATCCCCTTTTCTTCCCGCTCCGCCTGCAGCAGTTCATCCTGCGCCTGCAGAAAACGAGGTGACAGTGCCCGCGGCTCCCTGACATTCATCAGGCAGCGCAGGAAATATCGCTGGCTCTCCGCATCCTGCGGGAGCCGGCCTGCTTCCCTTCGGTACTGTGGCATCTCCTCCAGAAGGGCTTCGTTCAGATAATGGATTTGTTCACTTCGCTTCATCATTCTTACACGTCCCCGCTTTCTTTGAATAAACATCTGAAAGACGTCGTTTTTCTTATTCCTTAACCCCACAGACTCCAACTCTTTGTCTTTTCCTGACATTATTATACCCGCAATTCAAATTGCCGTAAAGTACATACAAAAAAGAACCTTCTGTAACCCCGGGATTTGTGGTATACTTCTTCCTGCTTCCAGGGATTCGGCGAAAAACGCCTGCCGGAAAGGAGACCATACTATGGGCTATCTCAGAATTACAGAGCAGAACATCGATGTCGAGCACATTTGCTGTGCCATGTCAAACAATCAAAGTGTCCGGAAAAAAGAATGGCTTAAAGCCCGCTTTCACGAGGGGCTGGTCTTTTATCGCAGTGAAGAACGCGGAAAATGTTTTATTGAATATATCCCCGCCGAAAATGCCTGGCATCCGCTGGAGGCAGAGGGATACATGCATATAAACTGTCTCTGGGTGTCCGGCTCGCTGAAAGGCCACGGGTATTCGACGGATCTTCTGAATGAATGCATCCGGGATTCGAAAGCACAGGCGCGAAAGGGTCTTTCTATCCTGTCTTCCGAAAAAAAGAAAGGGTTTCTCGCCGACCCGAAATATCTCAGATACAAGGGTTTTCAGGTTGCGGACAAGTCTGACACCGGAATCCAGTTGTGGTACCTTCCTTTCGAAGCAGGAGAAGAAGTTCCGCGCCTCAAAGAGTGTGCAAAGCATCCGCAGGTAATGGACAGCGGTTTTGTGATCTATTACTCCGACCAGTGCCCCTATACCTATTATTGGGTGCCTCGGCTCACAGAAGCAGCAGACGCGTATGGCATTCCGCTAAAAGTGATTCACATCGACTCCCGCGAGAAAGCGCAGAATGCACCTTCCCCGATAACGAATTTCTCACTGTTCCGGGATGGGAAATTCCTCTCTCATGAAATCCAATCCGAAAAGAAATTCCTTGCACTTGCCGGGATTACCGTTCCCTGAAAAACAGGTCATGGTAATCGATCTGTAAACCGGAAAAGATAACACAGACCACATCAATGGATTTCACTCCGCAGATGCGGTCTTCTTCATTTATTCCTGTATTTGGATAACCGGAATTTAAGCAGGATTAAAGAATCCGCTCAAAGACATTGCATTTGCAACCATTTCAGGTTAAACTGTTTTCGCCCGTCACCCTGAATGATCGATTGTGAGGTGGTTTTTATGCCTATATCCCCTGTTTTAGATCGTTGTATCCTTTTTCACGGCCTGAATGACCATGATACTGCAAGTGCACTGGCTTTCTTCCATGCCAGGGAACACTCTTACTCCCGTGGAGAATCTCTGCGTCGGCCCGGAGATCCCGTAAAATCTTTCGGGCTTGTCCTGGAAGGACAGGTGCATGTATTGATGGATGACTTTGAGGGAAACCGTATGCTGATGTCCAGTGTTCAGCCCGGGAACACCTTTGCTGAATCCCTATGCTACCTGGGGCTGGAATCCCAGATCCAGATCGAAGCCGTCACAGATTCCCGGATACTGCTGATGGATACCATATCACTGAAACAGCCGGCGCGTGTCCTGTCCGTTTTAGATCAGGAACTGTTCAGGCGTTTTACCGCCATGCTTGCCCAGCGTACGCTTGCGCTGAATAACCGTATTCAGACCCTGAGCAAGCTGACCATCCGTCAAAAAGTCATTACACTCTTAAGTGAATACAAATCCGTTACCGGAGAACCGGACATCCTCCTGCCTTTTAACAGAGAAGCTATGGCCATCTATCTGGGTGTCAACCAGAATGCACTGTCCAGAGAGCTTTCAAAAATGCGGGATGATGGGATCATCACTTTTAACGGCAGCCATTTCACCATCCTGAAAGGTTAAAACAATTCTGATTACGTTGCATTTGCAATGTATTTTCTCTTCTCTCTCTGCTATAGTGATGCAGCCACGCGGAAGGTTCGGAAGATCCTTAATCATCGCGTGGATAAGAAAGAGGCAGATATGAAAAAAACTTGCAAAATTTTAGCTCTGATCCTGAGCGTTGTCATGCTCTTTACAATGCCGGCATACGGAAGCTCCGTTTCGGAATCCGCTGATGCTGAATCTGTGGAGATCCGTGTGGGCGTCCTGAAAGGCCCGACCGGCATGGGCGCCATCAAGCTCATGGATGATTCCGAAAACGGCGTATATCCGAATTACCATTTCACCCTGACTCCGGAAGTAACGGATATCGTGGCACGCCTTTCCAACGGCGACCTGGATATCGGCGCACTGCCCACCAATGTGGCTTCGAACCTCTACAACAAGACTTCCGGTGCTGTAAAGATCATTGCTGTCAACTGTCTGGGTGTCCTGTACATTCTGGAAAACGGCGACAGCGTGCACTCTGTCGCTGACCTGAAAGGGCGCACGATCTACTGCAACGGCCAGGGGGCAAATCCCGAATATACACTTAACTATATCCTGACCCAAAACGGCCTTGTCCCGGGCGAGGATGTGAATGTGGAATTTGGTGATCCTTCCGAGATCGCCGCAAAAATGATCTCCGGAGATATCGATCTCTGCATGTTGCCTGTTCCCGTGGTGACTACCGTCTGCTTAAAGAATGCCGATGTCAGAAAAGCCCTGGATGTTTCCGCAGAATTTGCTGCAGCAGCAAATGACGGCAGCAAACTCACAATGGGCTCCCTTGTGGCAAAAAGCGATTTTATCGATGCCCATCCGGATGCCGTTGCAGCTTTCCTGGAAAACTACCACGCTTCCATAGCGGAAGTCCTAGATGACGTTGATACTTCAGCAGAGCTGATTGCCAAATATGAAATCGCAGGCAACGCTGCCATCGCAAAGCTTGCTGTTCCGGATGCCAGCATCGTCTGCATCACAGGCGCAGATATCCGGCCCGCTCTGGAAGGCTACTACCAGGTCCTCTACAATGCAAACCCGGCTTCTATCGGAGGGGCGATGCCGGGAGACGACTTCTATTATGCCCCATAAAAAGCATAATCCACTGATCAGCTGTATCGTACTGCTTTTCTGGCTGGGTATATGGACCGCCGCTTCCCTGAAGGTAAATCAGGAGCTGCTGATCCCAGCCCCGTGGGTCGTGGTCCGGCACCTCATCGATATCATGAAGGGGCCGGACTTCTTCCGTGTGATCGGGACTTCCCTTCTTCGTATCCTGGGAGGATTCCTTGCCGGATGCCTGGTCGGGGTAATGCTTGCTGTCCTCTGCAGCAGTTCTGTTGTGCTGAATGCGCTGCTGTATCCTGCAGTCCACATCATCAGATCTATCCCGGTGACCAGCTTTATCATCCTGGTCATGCTCTGGATCCCGTATACCTATGTGCCGGTATTTATATCTGCGCTTCTGGTCACCCCCGTTGTTTTCGGCAATGTGACCGCAGGCATTCAGGAAACGGATAAATCCCTGCTGGAAGTCACACAAGTCTATCATTTTACACGGTTTAAAACTTTGCGGTATCTCTTCATCCCGTCGATTCTCCCCTACTTTTATTCCGGAGCACTGACAGCTTTGGGATTGGCCTGGAAAGCAGGCATAGCAGCTGAAGTTCTGGCTCTTCCCAAAAAGGCCATCGGCGCAAATATGTACTATAGCAAGCTTTACCTGGAGACTGCTGACCTTTTTGCCTGGACACTGGTTGTAGTGCTGTTCAGCTTTTGTTTCGAGAAACTGATGCAGTACTTCATGAAAAAAAGCAAAAAACAGGAGGCCGCATCATGAAGATTCGCGACCTCTGTGTCAGCTTCGGCGAAAAACAGGTGCTGGACCATTTTACAGCGGATTTCGGCCCGGGCATCACTCTGCTGAAAGCTCCATCGGGTTATGGAAAAACCACCTTGCTCCATACCATAGCCGGGCTTATCATCCCGGACAGCGGAGAGATCCTCGGCAGACCGGAAAAGATATCCCTGATGTTTCAGGATGACCGCCTTTTCCCCTGGCTTACCGCACTCCAGAATATTAAAGCGGTCTGTGATGACGAAGCTCTGTCCCGCCGGCTTCTGGAAGCCGTAGAGCTTTCGGAAGAAGAAAAAAGCAAACCTGCTTCTCTTTCCGGCGGCATGAGGCGGAGGATCTCCTTTGCAAGAGCCCTGGCTTATCAGGGGGATCTTCTCCTTTTGGATGAGCCCTTTAAAGGCATGGATCTGGCGCTGATCAAACGCCTCGCTCCGCTTCTGCAGAACCTTACCATCCCCGTAATCCTCTCAACACACTCCCCGGAAGAGCAGGAGGTCATCGGAGGGAGAATCCTGGAGATGGACAAAAGATGACGTCGTGTTTCCCGACGCCATCCCTATCAAAACTCAACTCCCTCAGCCATTTGCGGCTGAGGGAGTTTGCTATTCTGTTTCCTGTGTACTCTTCCTATTATTATTCTATCATGATGATGTCATCTAACTTATTTAGCTTGATAGAGTAATACTTCTTCTTCTCATGCTTTTCAGCAATAAGGAGATCTTGAGCTTTTACAACTGCAAGCCGTTTTCCAATTGTGACATAATTCGTTTTAAAGAAGGAGAGCATCTCTTGCGTCGATATTCCCTGCTCGCTGAACAATGATGCCTGAATGAGTACGTCATATAGCAGAGCAATGTCCTTGTTCTGACCAAGATCAAGCTTAGGTATAACTGTGCAATAGCGATTCCAACTGAAAAGCTTATCGCGCAAGGACGTTTTCAAATCTTCCATAGAATTTTTGATCATTTCAAGCATCATTATTAGAAACGGTGTTAAATCAGCAAGGTTCCTTGTATTATTGCAGGACGTAAAGGCGTTATAATACTGTTTGATATTTTCTTTAATCGTTTCCGAAATACGATAAGCCAGAAGACGTTCAAAATTCTCTGCAATGCAGTAACTGAGAATAAACCGGCCCAGACGTCCGTTCCCATCATAGAAAGGATGAATAAACTCAATCATATAATGAAACAGGCAAATCCTATACAAAGGGAGGATCTCTTCATCATTCAGAAAAGATAACGCTTTTTCCATATATTTGATGATTTCCGACTCAGGATATTTTCCTTTGTGGATAGACTTTCCGGATGCGGAATATATTTCTGTTATATCCTTCCGAAAGATTTGTCCATCCGGTGCATTGTGCTTATCTTCACTTACCACTTCGTCAAGAACGATTTCATCGTAAATATTCCGAACGTCTTGGCAAGTCTGCAGAGGAACCTTTTCATGACTTAACAGTTTCAGATATTTGTTAACAAGACCCAAAAAAACATTCTTTCTCCCTTTTTTATTGGATTGCTCCTCCAAAATACTCAAGGCCGCGCCAATTTCTTTCCTGCTACTGTATACACCCTCAATATTGTTTGTTATGACAATCTCATCAATGAGGCACCTTCTGGAATACTGTTTCAGTGCAATCTGAGGTAGTTGCGTCCGCAAAATAGATATATCTTTATCTAACTGCATGATCTTATAGCTGAGATTGATTACATCCGGGCATTGAACAAAGAACGCCTGATATCCTGCTACATCGAAATCCAACCGAATGGTATTTTCCGAATAAAACCGCTGATTGTATGTGGATTTATATGTCTCTTGATCACCATAATAAAACATTTTTAATTCTTTGTATGGCATGACTATATCTCCTAAATATTTGCAGCAATAATAAAATACGATTGGATTTTACAGCATTATATTTAAAAATTCAAGTTGTTTCTTTAAATATCAAGTAGTTTTTACCTTCATTATTTAAAATTTCCTGTTTTTCGACAATGTTCATAGCTTTTCACAACTATCTTTTAAATTTATTATAAGATTTTTTACAAGTTAACAAAATCTTTAATTATTGCTTTACATCCTTTTTCCGGATCAGTTGATCCATATATTGCTTTCTCAAATACTGCATCATTGATCCTCCGTGAAATTTTTGCGTCATTCCGCATTTTTTCACGTTAAAAAGGTGCAGTGGCGATTCGGATTGAAAAATGCTCTGCTTATAACATTATTTTCTTAAGCTAAAGGTCCTGTTTGATAACAACATGCTGCTTTGGCAGAGGGTATAGGAGCCTATAAAAAAAGTATACGCCAGAGATCCGATGGCGTCGTGTTTCCCGATGCCATCCCTATCAAAACTCAACTCCCTCAGCCATTTGCAGCTGAGGGAGCTTTGCTATCCTGTTTCCTATGTATTTCCAATTCTATTATATCATCTCTGTACTGTCCGATTGGATACACTCATGTACCTTCTCAATCAAACCAGTCAAACAGATCGTCCCAGTCACGATCGTCATAGTATCCGTAGTTTCCGCCGAACTGGCCGGCACCGTAACCGCCATGATACTCTCTGCTGAAATCCGTAATCCTGCCGGTAAGAACATCGACATCCATGTCGTATTCTGTTCCGTTGGCATAGAACTCGATCTCATACACTGCCCGGCCGTCATCCCAACCCTGATATGCTTTCGTGAAGGTGACTTCTTCCATCCTGACGCCTGCAAAGTTCACAGCCTCCTGTTTTGCCTGCTCCAGAGAGAGGCCCTGACCCGCCACGAATGCCGAAGCACTGAATGCCAGCACCACCATAACAACAAGAACCATTGCAACTGCTTTTTTCATTTTATCTTTCCCCTTTTCGGTTTTTTATTATGTGATGCAATCATATCACCCCAACCATCACAAAACCGTCACCGGGAAAAAAATTTTTCAAAAAGATGACGTCGCGTTTCCCGACATCATCTCTTATATCATTTACAGCTCCTCCATCCATTCGCGGCTGAGGGAGCTGATGATGTTGTGATAATACTTCTTTTTAGTTTTCCGTTCAATTACAACTACCTTTTCAACTCTTTATTCATCATTTTTATTCGGAAAGCGCTCTGAACCAGCTAAGACAATTTCTGTATTATAAATAATATTTCGACTGGGGCTATTCTTGCGATTTTGTGGATAAGAGAGTTTTTCCAATAGAATTTTGGCACATTCTTCACCCATCGCCATCGATGGATACTTGATATAGCTTATATTGTTCCTGACCAAAAATGTTTCTCCAAATGTCAAAATAGCGATATCCTCCGGGACTGAGAAACCGCATTCTACAATTGCGAGAAGACAGCCAGACATCATTTTACTACTTGCAGTAAAAAAAGCTGTGACTTCCAGTTTTCCGTCATGTTGAATTTTTTGTTGTTTTATGAAATTTTTCGTGAGTTGATATGAAGTATCCGCATCGAAATTGCCGGGAAGAATATAATCCTCATTAAGATGGATATTGTGTTTCTTTATCGTATCTGTAAAGCCTTCAAGTCTAAGTCTTGCTGTTGATGTATCAGAACCACTGACAAAAGCAATGTTGGTATGGCCATTACTGATCAGTAATTCAGTAGCTTTGCACGATGCATCGTAATTATCCATAAATACACCGTCAAAATCAAGGCCGGGAAGAGATCTGTCCAGCATAACAATAGGGATATTTTTGCGCATTTTCTTAAATAATGCAATGTTTTCTGGAGTTGTGCCGGAAGTTGGAACAACAATTAAACCACTGATCTGAAGCTGTTCAAACAAGGAAAGAAGATGCAGTTCTCTCCCTGGGCTGTTATTTGAAGAACAGATTAATATGTCTACCTCATATTTATCGAGGATTTTCTGTATTCCAGTTAAAATCTCACAATAAAAAGAGTTGTCGATTTCGGGCAACATCACAACAATTGTGCTCCGATATACATTCTTTGTGGTGGCTTTTTTATATTTCTTTGGTATATATCCGTGTTCCTCGGCTATTTTCAATACAAGTGTTCTTGTTTTCTCTGATACATAATCTTTCCCGCTGAAAACACGGGAAACAGTCGCTGTAGATACATTAGCCTCTTCGGCAATGGCTTTTATGCTGGATAATTTCACACCGATACCGTCCTTCCATAAACAGGTTTTTTCTTATTACCCAATTTATTATTTTAGCAAATAAATGTGCATATGTAAATTTAAGAGTTACATATTTTTAAAATGTTAAAATCATTGAAATGTAGGGCTTTTTCGTCAATATCCACAAATAGCAATATGTAACTTACAAAATTTACATGTGGAAAATATTAAACTTACAATATATGATTACATCAGAACCAAATAATAGTTTGTGTAACTTTTGTGCAGTTCAAAATAAATATGGTTATTATTTGTTATGGGAGGATATATCCATGGCAGTATGCAGAAACGCATATAAATCAAAATTCATTCCGGATGAGAGAATGAAGCAAGTAATCAAATACAATCAGGAATTGGCAATCAGCGGAAAAAGAAATCTTTATACTGCTGACCAAAATCAACTTGTTTATCACTGGACCGATAAAGCAAATGGATGCATCCCACAGTCAGGGGAATGGGCTCCACCCAAAGAAGAAAGCTACTCTCTTGGAGATCATGCCTGCAGAGTTGAAATAGGCTATGATTTCCCGTATTATGATCAGGTGCCATCTCATGTAGAGGGTTATAAAGCATCTCCTCTGCAATGGGGTAAAGATTACAAGTTTCTCCTTGAAAACTCTCCTGCAGAGATTCACCCATTCGAAGCTATTGTCGGTGAGTTTCATTGGGAAATGAATGAAATCAGAAAATACGATTTTGGCGAGAAAGTACATGAGCTTGGTCGTGAAGTTCGTGCGCTTGGTGCTGGCGGAACCAGCCATGGTCATACATGTCTTGATCTGACAAACGGTATCCATGAAGGCTGGACCGGGACATTGGCACGGATTGAGAAGAGCCTTGAGATGTATCGTCGGCTTGAGCATCCGATAAAGGTAGAGTATCTGGAAGGTTTGAAATGCGTATGTGAAGGCATTATCACATACGTCCAGAAACATGCTGACAAGGCCAGAGAGCTCGCAGCGGAAGCAACGGATCCTGAGCAGAAAGCTCGTATGACCATGATAGCGGATGACTGCCATCAGCTTGCAATCGGAGCGCCGCAAACCTATCATCAGGCAGTACAATATATCCAGTTTGCCATCATGAGTGACAGGATTGTTGGACATGGTAATGGTTACGGAAGGCTTGATCTGTATCTCAATGACTTTTTGGTAAAAGACCTTGAAGAAGGCAGAATCACAAAACAGCAGGCAAGAGATTATCTTGCAGAACTCTTCCTCAAAGTTCGCGGTCAGCATTTCACAATTTGTGGAAGAAATGAAAAAGGAGAGGATGCTACCTGCCCGGCAAGCTGGATAGTCCTTGAAGCATATGATATGGTCGATGACTATAATAACATGTTCTTCATGTGGCACCCCGATGTTGATAAGGACATTATGCTCTATGCCTGTGATGTTCTTGCTCGTCATGGGGCAAGCGTTCCAACTTTCTGCAATTACGATTTAATGCGAGATGTTGAACTCCGATCCGGAGTGGCACCGGAAGATGCGTGGAAGGTTGCTGTTGGCGGATGTCAATGGTTCTGTGTTCCTGGTATGGAATACTGTGATCAGGACGTCAATGCACTTGTTCTTCTCGATCCGATGTGGAGAGCAATGGATTATGTGATTGATTCCGGATGTGATGATTTTGAAGAATTCTTCGATAAATTTACGGAAGAATTCAAACGTACATCCGAAGCCCTCAGAGTTTTTAAGGACGCGCAGTATGAGGTTCAGGACAAAATATGGCCGGAGATGGCGACTTCTTTGTATTACAAAGGGCCTATTGAACGCGGAATTGATATCGTAGGTCATAGAGGTGTTGATTATCAGTTTACCTCTGCAAATGTTCTTGGGATTCCGAATGTTGCTGATTCAATGTATGCCATTAAAAAGCTTGTTTTTGAGCAGAAGGCATATACCATGAAGGAAGTTCGTGAAGCATGTGCAAATAACTGGAAGGATAACGAGATCATGCGTCAGCGTTTCCTCCATCAGGATAAATTTGGCAATGACTTGGATGATGTTGATGCGTTACTTGTCAGAATAACGGAGATGATAGCAGATGTTCTTGACCATACGTATAACTGCCGTGGTCAGCAGTATCGTGCATCTTTGTTCCAGTTCCAGGGTCATACAATGACACAGGTTCTTCCTGCAACACCGGATGGAAGATATGCAACGGAACCTCTTGCCCATGGCTGTAATCCAACTGCAGGAAGAAACACAAGAGGGCTTCTTGCAACAGCGAACTCTTTAGCGAAGATTCATAACCAGAAATTCCTCGGCGGTACTCTGCAGGTCGAACTTCAGCCGAAGTTCTTTGATGGGAAAGAAAATGTCGCAGAATACATTAGAGACTTTGTTGAGTCGTTCTTCTCTCAACATACTTTCCAGGTCAATCTTAACATCATCGACCTTAACAAACTAAAAGATGCTATTGATCATCCTGAGAATCCTGATTATCAGAATATTATTATTAAGGTAACAGGCTACACTACTCGTTTTATTTGCCTTGCTAAACCATTCCAGGAAGAATTTGTCGGGAGAAATAACTACGAGGCGATGTAATGAATTCTTCTAAAGCTCTGTTGTTTGATATCTACCGGGGTACTTCACATGATGGTCCTGGTCAAAGAAATACGGTGTTTTTTAAGGGTTGCCCCCTGTCTTGTAAATGGTGCCATAATCCGGAAGGCATATCTTCTAAACCTCTGGTGTGGTGGCAGCAAAAGCAATGTATCGGATGCCTTTCTTGTCATAAAGCCTGTAAACACGGAGCCAACATCCTTACAGAAAACGGAATCACAATTGATCGCAGTAAATGTGTTACTTGCGGGGAATGTGTAAAGGCCTGTCCGGCTGAGGCCATGATTATGTGCGGTGAGGAATGGGATGTTGATAAACTCGTCAGGGAGATGATTAAATACAAGCCGTATTATGATCGAACCGGAGGTGGCGTTACAGCATCAGGTGGGGAAGCAATGCTTCAATACAAAATTGTTGAAGAATTCTTTACAAAACTTCATGAAAATGGAATAACAACAGCTCTTGACACTTGCGGTTTTATCAAAACAGAGAATTACGACGACATTCTTCCAGTCACAGATTATGTTCTTTATGACCTTAAACTGATTGACTCTGAGTTACATCGATCATGTTGCGGCCAACCGAATGCATTGATTCTTGAAAATGCGAAGCATATTGTTGGGGAAATAGTCAAAGGGGAAAGTAACGCGGAATTTTGGATAAGAACCCCGCTTATCCCAGGTGCTACAGATACAGAAGAGAATCTCAAGGGAATATCAGATTTTGTTGTTCATGAGTTGGGAGCGGAAAACGTTACAAGATGGGAGCTATGCTCATTTAATAACAGCTGTATCAGCAAATACGAAAGGCTGGGAAAAAATTGGGAATTTGCCAAACAGCATATTCTTACTCGTAAACATGTAAATTCCTTAAGGCAGACAGCAATTGATGTTGGGTTCCCTGAAGATCAAATCTTTGTTACAGGAATTGTAAACGAGGATATTATCTGAAACAGACAACAGTCTACATTTTATGGCTAGTAGTTATACTACCATAAAACGGGAGGAAACGATGGAAGTATATAATCAGCCTTGGATGCTCATTCAAAACCAAATTCGTTCACCAGGCGGTTATGCTATGGATGTTTTCCGCGGAAGAGATAATCCAAAAGATATCCCTAACGGCTCAGAAGCCTGGGTGGGTTCCCTTACGAGGGCACGCGGCGCAAATGAGAATTGCCCGAATTTCGGATGCGCTGAAACTATTCTTCCGGATGGAACAAAGAAATATCTCTTTGAGGCAATTGCTGAAGATCCTGAAAGAATCCTTGGGAAAAAACATATAAAGCAATTTGGTGATGAGCTCGGTATGCTTTTAAAACTCCTCGATGCCAAAAATCAGTATTTCCTTCAAGCGCATCCCACCAGGTATACTGCGATGGAACTCTGGAACAGTCCATATGGCAAAGAGGAAGCATGGCACGTTTTGGCTCTGCGTGAGAACATGGCGGAACCTCCTTATATTCTCTTAGGTTTCAAGCCGGGGGTCACGAGAGAACAATTCCAAAATCTATATTACAATGCAACATTAAAGGACTTGGAAAATCTGTGCCATAAGTTCGTAATACAACCGGGAGAAACTTATTTTGTTCCGGGTGGTATACCGCATGCTCTAGGTGCTGGGGCACTTGTGATAGAAATTCAGGAGCCTTCTGATCTTGCTGTTATAGCCATTCCGCAGGATGAACTCATAGATTTCAGAAGGAAAGCAGCTCCAGGAGCGGTTTTCTATCCCGAAGATAATACACTCTATGAACAGCGTATGTTTAAAACGTTCGTCTTTGATGGAAAAGACAGCGCAAGTGTCCTTAATTTGACGAAAAGCAAAGAGCCGGTAATAAGATCCGGAAGCTGGGGAAAAGAGCTATTATTGATCGGGAAAGAACAGACGGAATATTTCTCCTGCACAAAAGCATGTATAAACGGAATAATGCCTCTGCATGATACCGGTGAAATCAGAATTGGCATTGTTATCTGCGGAGCAGGAGAAATAATATGTGATTCCGGTATGCTTTCTGTTAAACAGGGTGATGAAATCTTTTTCCCATATAGTATTCCAAATGCCAAGATTAAAGGCAACCTGGAATTATTCTTTGCTAATCCAGCTGGCGCAGACTATTAAAACATATTTCTCTTTCTTTTATAGAAGAAATGACTATTTTTGAATCGGGAAAAAAGATAAACCTATACAACAATTATGACGTTGTTGTTTGTGGAGGAGGAATTGCGGGAGTATCAGCGGCTCTTTCTGCAGCAAGAGCAGGTGCGAAAACATTGCTGATTGAGCGTGAATTTGCTCTTGGAGGATTAGCTACTTTAGGTCTTATTGTGGTTTATTTGCCGTTATGTGACGGCAAAGGGAAGCAGGTAAGCTTCGGTATTGTAGAAGAATTATTGAGATTATCAATTAAATATGGATATGAAGGGAGATATCCGGATTCTTGGCTTGTCTCCGGGATGGAAAAAGGACGTATCGACCAAAGATTTGAAGTCCAATACAATGGAAATGTTTTTGCAATACTCCTTGAAAAACTATTAATTGAGACTGGCGTTGAAATCCTCTACGGCACTCTTGTATGCGGAGTCGATACAGATGGCGATCGTCTGAATGCTGTATTTATTGAGAACAAATCAGGAAGACAGGCTGTCACATCGAAATCATTTGTCGATGCAACTGGTGATGCAGATATTTATAAATTATTGGGTGCTGAGACGATAGTTAATACATCTGGCAATCCTTTGGCGGCATGGTATTTTTCCACATCCGAAGGAGAATACAATCTAAATATTTACGGAGCCTCTGATCTTGTTCGTCCTGGTGAGAGTCCCAACCGTATCAGCAAAAGAAGATATATCGGAATAGACGGCAAAGATCTTTCCGAAATGGTGATAGAATCACACGACAAAACATTAAAACACTTTTTGAAAAGCGGACTGGATTCAAAACAACATGCTTTATCTACAATAGCAACAATCCCGATGATAAGAATGACGAGAAGAATAAAAGGTGTTTCCGAAATGCGGAAAACAGATGAAAGGCAACGGATCTCCGATAGTGTAGGGATTGTTTCTAATTGGAGGCATAGAGGTCCGATTTATGAAGTGCCATTTTCTGCACTACATGAAAATAGATTCAAAAATATTATTTCAGCCGGAAGGATTATTTCAGCGAACGATGAGATGTGGGATGTAATGAGAGTTATTCCTCCTTGTGCAGTAACAGGAGAGGCCGCAGGGACTGCTGCGGCGATGTCAGCAGATTTTAATACGATAGATATCGTAGGTTTGCAGGAAAAGCTAAAGAGAAATGGCGTTTATATCCATATCAATGATCTTCCTTGAGTCAGTCTCAAACATTTTAGCGACCTTTTTAAGCATTTCTCTGAATAAATAAAGAAAGGAAACTATTGTATGAGTGAATATGTTCTACAGACAATAGGATTAGGGAAAAATTTCGGCAGCATTGTAGCTTTGAACCATGTTGATTTTAATATCAAGCCTGCAGAGGTTGTCGGGATTGTCGGAGATAATGGAGCTGGAAAATCCACATTTATTAAAACGCTTTCAGGTGCTCATAAACAAAGCAAAGGCAGCATCATCTTTGAAGATAAAGTTGTGGAGTTTAATAGTCCCAAAGATGCAATAAAAATAGGCATAGAGACTGTTTACCAGGATCTGGCATTGGCTCCTCATCTTGATATTGCCTCAAATATATTTCTCGGCAGAGAATACGTAAAAGGCGGCCTTCGCTGTGCCCTAGGTGTTCGGGACAGAGCTGCTATGGAAAAAAGAACGGAGGAGGTTCTTGATCGATTAAAAATAAAAGTGAAATCGATCCGCCAGCCGGTAGGAACACTTTCTGGAGGACAAAGACAATGCGTTGCGATTGCAAGAGCTGTTGCATGGGGAAGTAAGGTTGTTATCCTTGATGAACCGACAGCGGCTCTAGGTGTTGAAGAATCCAGAAAAGTACTCGACCTTATCGCCCATATGAAAGAAAACCAGCTTTCTGTGATTCTTATCAGCCATACCATGCCCCATGTAATCGAAGCTTGTGACAGAGTTTGTGTGTTCAGGCTCGGTGAATCAGTAACTATGCTGAACAAATCCGATATAACAGTCGATGAGCTTGTAATGTGGATCACTGGAACCAAAACGGTCGAAAAATCATCATCGAAATGAGGAGTGCAGGAAAATGAAATTTGATAATAATATTTCCAGCGCTATCGCTCAAAGCGAAGATGAAAATCTGAGACAAAAAGCGCAGCTTGAGCTCGACCGTAAAAGGATGGAGCGCAATGTAAAGAGAGCAAACATTTTTGAAAAAATAGGTAAATTCTGGACTTTAAGCGTTTTCCTGTTAATTGTCATTATATTCGGCTCTATACAGCCACGAGTGTTCTCTTGGCCGTATTGGTCGAGTACTCTGGCTTATATGACTGAGATTGTAATACTCGGTCTTGCCTGCGGCCTTGTTATGATCGGCGGAAGTGTTGACCTTTCTGTTGGTTCAATATCTGGTCTTGTCGGCGTATCTGCTGCAAATCTTGTAAAGATTTTCACACCATCTCTTGGAATGTGGGGGGCATTAATTGTATCTATTCTGATAGGTTTATGTATCGGTGCAATCGTTGGCACATTTAATGGTTTTGTTGTAACACGCATGAAGCTTTCGCCTTTCCTGGCTACTATAGGAACTCAGTCTATTTGCCAGGGCCTATCACTTGTCATTACAGGGGGTGTTGAGGTTACCGGCTTGCCATCTATTGGTTCTTTTGCAAATCATAAATATTTTGGTTTTGCGACGCCGAATATGATGATAAGTTGGCTTCTCGTTATTATCTTTGCCTTTTTATTAAATAAAACTACTTTTGGTATACATACCTATGCTCTGGGCAGCAATAAGGAGGCTCTTACAAGAGCAGGCGTTGACTCAGATAGACATCTGACAAAACTTTATACTATTTCCGGCATGTTAGGTGCCGTGTCTGGTCTTCTCCTTATGATGCGTTTCGTATCAGCGTCTCCAACAACAGGACAGAATACGCAGCTTACAGCTATCGCTGCAGCTGCAATAGGTGGAGTCAGTTCAACAGGTGGTAAAGGTAAAGCTGAGGGTGTCCTTTTAGGAGCTTTGATTATCTCTGTTGTTATGACGGGGCTTGTTATCGTAAATGTCAACACCTATTGGCAGCAGACGGCAGTTGGTGCCATTATCATTGCATCAGTATATATGGATCGTTTCAGCGAAAAGAATATCCAGAGATAAATCAGTCAATAAAAAAGTAATATAGTGCCAAGCTAACATAAAAATTTAAAAAAGAAAGGAAAAATGCAAATGAAAAAAATCCTATCAGTACTTCTCGTGTTGGCCATGATCTTTGCCCTTTGCGCGACAATGGCGTCTGCTGAAGATAAGCAGTATACCATCGGTTTCTGCGTACCGACAACCAGTGATGCTTTCTATGTGGCAATGATGAATGGTGTTCAGGAAAAATGCGATGAGCTCGGTATTAAAGTCGTAATGCAGGGCCCATCCACTTCTGACTACACCCTTCAGACCCCTATTCTTGAAGCAATGATGCTCCAGGGAATTGATGGTCTTCTGATTGGACCGTCTGGTGGTGACAATATGCTCCAGCCTGTAACAGGAGTAAAAGAGCAGTATGGTATTCCTATTGTTACTCTCGATATTTCCCTAAGCGATGAGTCGCTTACAATTGCACATGTTTCTTCTGATAACTACGCAGGTGGCCAACAGGCAGCAATCGCTATGGATGAGCTTATTAAGGCTACTGGAAAAGAATCCAAACAGGTAGCTGTTATTGGTCCTAACCCGGCAAGTGATACATCTCAGAAGCGTGTTGCTGGATGGCGTGACAAGATTAAAGAGCTCGGATATACCATTGTCAGCGAGCAGTGGTGCAAGAACGATTCCGCACTTGCCGCTTCTCAGATGGAACAGCTTCTCCTTGCATTCCCTGATGTTGTCGGCGTTTTCGGCGCTAACCTCTATTGCGCACTTGGTATTGACAATGGTCTTAAATCCTCCAACTCCGATGCAGTGATCGTAACCTTCGATGCAGCACAGGGCCAGGTTGACGGACTGAAGGACGGTACTCTCCAGGCAACTGTTGTTCAGAAGCCGAAGATGATTGGTGCTATGGGTGTTGAATTCCTTTACAACTATCTGAAAGATGGCACTCTCCCAGAGAAACACAACAATCTCCTTGATCCTATCATCGCATATCCGAAGGATGTCGATGATCCAGAAATCAGCCAGTGGTTCTATCTGGTCGGATAAATTTGTAATATAGCTTGGTACTTATTTTTAGCACTGAGGGCTGTTCTTGTATAGGACAGCCCTCTTCTCCAAAAACAAATTTAACGATATTACAATATGAAAGGAGAAAAAAGCCTTGAAAAGATTCGCTACATTAACTAAACTCAAGCCTGGTGCAAAAGCTGAGTATATAAAGATTCATGGAGAAATCTGGGAAGATATCGTAAAAATAAATGATGCCTGCAATATGCATAATTTCACCATTTTCTGTCATGATGATTATCTTTTTTCATACTTTGAGTATACCGGAGATAATTATGAGGCGGATGCCGCAAAAAAGATTGCTTCTCCGATTATTGCAAAATGGAAAGAATTCACCGGACAATATACAGAACCGGTTTTTGATGATATAAAGGTTATTATGCTTGAAGAAATCTGGCATCATGATTTCACATCCAAATAATAAGAGGTAATACAATGGATAAACAGTTGAAAGATAAGTTAGAGAGACTTGCCCTTGAAATAAGGATTGGTGTTCTCGAACAGCTGAAAAGTCGTGGGTTTGGACATGCCGGTGGTTCACTAAGCGCAGCAGACCTCCTAGCTGTGTTATATGGAGCAATAATGAAATATGATCCGGCAAATCCAGATCTTGAAACAAGGGATAAGTTTGTTTGTTCGAAAGGACATGGTGGGCCGGTAGTATATTCTGCTCTTGCAGTTGAAGGTTTTTTCCCTTATGAAGTACTAAAGACATTGAACAGACCGGGAACAACATTGCCTAGTCACTGTGATAGACTGAAGACTCCGGGGATAGATATGACAACTGGTTCTCTCGGTCAAGGAACTTCCATAGCTGTAGGAATGGCTTTTGCAAAAAAAATAAAAAAGACAAATGAAAGAGTTTTTGTTCTGGTTGGCGACGGAGAGTGCAACGAAGGCCAAGTTTGGGAAGCAACCATGTTTGCTGCTGCACACCATCTGGATAACTTATATTGGTTTATTGACAGTAACAAAAAACAATTGGATGGTTATATAAGCGAAATCCAGGAATCTTTCGATTATTACGAGAAAATGACAGCTTTTGGGTTCGATGCCTATCGAGTAGAAGGCAACAATGTGGAATCTATTTATAATGCTATTATTTCAGCTGAAGCTGTTCCTGGTAAGCCCCACGCTTTCGTGCTTGATACTGTAAAAGGTGCCGGCGTTCCGGAAATTGAAAACATGTACATGAACCACGGGGTAAACGTTCCAACTGAAAAATGGGTTGGTTGGCAGAACGATTTAAAAGAAGAGCTTTTAGAATTTGATAAGAAGCGGGGAACTGGAAATGAAAATAGTATATAATGGGGAACTTGACAGTAAAACAATCAAGGAAGTCTCAGGAAGCACAGTCATTAAACTATGTGAAGAGCGTCCTGAAGTGTTTTATCTCGATGCAGATCTTATGTCTTGCATTGGTACTGTAGCTTGGGGGAAACAACATCCTGAAACCGCTGTTGATGTCGGAATAGCAGAAGCTAATCTTGTTGGTGTTGCTGCCGGAATGGCTGCAGAGGGTTTTAAACCAATCATTCACTCTTTTGGTCCTTTTATTTCCAGACGAGCATTTGATCAGGCTTTTCTCTCTGCCGGTTATGCTAAAAATTCCATGACGATACTCGGCTCTGATCCGGGAGTTACAGCAGAGTATAACGGTGGAACGCACATGCCTTTTGAAGATGTGGCTCTTTATCGTGAGATCCCGGATTCTATCGTTATAGATATTAGCGACGCGGCCATGTTTGAAGATGTTCTTACACAGTGCATAGATATACCGGGTGTAAAATATCTTCGTTTTGGCAGGAAAACCTATCCAAGGATATATGAAGAAGGCAGCCATTTCGAGATTGGAAAAGCAATTGAACTGAAACCGGGAAAAGATTTGACTATTTTCGTTTCCGGCATCCTAGTTCATGAAGCAATGCAAGCTGCTGAAGTATTGAAAAATGAAGGAATTGATGCAGCAGTAGTAAATATCTTTACAATAAAACCAATTGATATAAAAGCCGTTTCTGAATATGCAAAGAAAACAGGAGCAGTCTTGACTGTTGAAAACCATAATTATATTGGCGGGTTGTACAGTGCTGTAACAGAAGTGCTTGCAAAGCATTGTCCAGTTCCTGCTGATTATGTTGCAGTTGAAGATCGGTTCGGTGAAGTAGGGGAGATAGAATATCTTCAGGAAGTGTTCGGCCTTACTAAAGAAAATATTGTAGATAAATCAATTAAACTTATTAAGCGTAAAGGTTAACTAACAGAATTCTTTTGAAAGAAAAAATATGGACAATAAGGATTGTTTTCAATGGCTTCATTGCCCAATCTGTGATAGCAAAACAAAAATCAAAGTCTATGAGGATACAGTTTTGCTTAATTTCCCATTGTTTTGTACACGATGTAAAAAAGAAATACTCATAGGTGAATTCAAATTTAATATTGTAGTCAGCGATGAGCCGGACGCTTAAAGCGCAGAGCCTGCAAATCTCCTCAATGGAGTAGCAGGCTCTTTATATTTTTATTTAGATCGTGTCTTTTTAATAATTTTCTTCGTTGCCTCGATAACCGGAATAATGTCCAGGATCTCCTCGTTACTGCAATCATCCAAAATGATCTGAACCTCTTTTTGAGCTGGCTTGGGATCATCCTCATCTTCCAAAAGCGCTGATGGAGAGATTCTAAGGGCTTTCAAGAGGGGTAAAAGCACATTCATCTGAGGGTTGCCTTCCCCATGTTCGAACTTTCTGATCGTGAGTTCCGTGACATCAGCTTCTTCTGCTAGTTTTGCCTGCGTCCATCTGAGTTCTTTTCTTTTTGTTACAACAAGCTCTCCCAGCCGCTTCGAATAATTCGACATTATACTTCACCCCAAACCAATTCTATCGTATTGGTTTTTAAGATGAAACTTAGTGAAATATCGGTTTTTCAGATATGATAATATCGGTTTTATAGCTATTGATGCTCCAAGATTTATTAAAATTATACTGACACCCTGAGTGCGCACGAAGGGCAGCAGGTCATATGTTTCGGGAAGTACACTTTCTGAAAACGTGATGGACTGGTGCTATGTTTTCGTGCGCTCTATTGCTGCCCTTCTGCCGTCAGGCGGGAGGGCAAAGCTATGTCCAGAGCACGGGCACCGCCGGGGACTCCAATTTGAAAAATCACAAAATCAAATTGGAGGAAACTATGAATACACAGGAAAGAAGGGATCGATTTCTGATGATTCTGAGTGCCCGGAGGAAAGTCACCGTACGGGAACTGATGCGGGAGCTCCAGGTAAGCAGAAACACCATCCTGCGCGATATTGAGTATCTCACCCCTTTTGCCTGCTTCTATACCCAAACGGGAGGGAACGGCGGTATTTTTGCCGATGACGCCTGGTATTACCGGCCGCCTGTTCTGACAGCGGCCATGCAGAAAGCACTGATGGACATCCTTGACGGGAAGGAGCCTGACAGGGATATCATTAGCTGTATCCTGCAGGCATTCGGCACGAAAAAGAATACACCGGGATAAGAAAATGACCCACGCCGGAGATTCGAACAAAGGATCCCGGCATGGGTACTTTTTATATGTGACAGGATGATGCAGTCTTTCCCGTCGTCATATAGTGATCACAAGATCTTTTCTATCTTCTCGCTTAAGACAGAAGCTTTTTCTTTAATGGTTCGATATCATTGATCAGAGTCATAAATACAATCTCGTAATCTACATTTCCATAATCATGAACAAGCCAATTGCGAAGACCATAGATTTCATGCCAGTCTATGTCTGTATGCTGCAGTTTAAAAGTATCAGACAGTTTGTTTGCGTTTTCAGATATCTGGATTAACCGGAACTGCATAGAATCCAGGAGGACCTCGTTTTCCTGTAACTGGTTTTTTCCGACATTTTTCATATGGAGCAAAATAAAGTCAATATCCTTATGTATTTTTTCAAGGTAATAAAAATCATCTTTTTTCCTATCCATAGATTTTTACTCCATCCCTTAATATCTCATTGATCAACTCCGGATTATTGGTAAGCTGACGGACTTCCAGTACGTCGACATTTTTTTTCAATGCTTCCCTAAGTCGTTCCACAAGACCATAAAACTTAATACCTGTTGTATCAGTACGCAGAAGAAGATCCACATCACTTGTTTCGGAAGCAAGCCCTTTTGCATAAGATCCGAACAGATAGCAATACTCCACAGGATAAGTCTGAAATACCAGGTTGCAGGAACGGACAATATCATCTTTGCTCAGAACACCATGGTTCTCATCTACAAATCCATATTGGCTGATCTTTTGAATCAGGTATTGATATTTCAGAGAACCTTCAGCATCAGGATTGTTTTCATAGCGAACATATGTTCTGAGAGGAATACTACACAAGGCAGCAGCTGCTTTCTGTGTGAGAGATTTGGAAGAACGAAGTTCTTTGAGCGTCATAGTGGCATCACCCCTTATGAATTATATGCCAAATTGACGTATTCTGTCAATTACAAAGTTGCCAAAATGGCATTTTAATAAATTCATAATATGCCAAAACAGAATGATGAATACGGACAATACTATAATTTCCTAACACCATCCATTATTTTTTTAATGAGATAGACAGTCTCAGCTTTGAGACCATCCCTGCATATACTTGCCCCCAACGGAAGCAAGTACGAATCGGTCAGGCAGCCGGGCCACTTTTTACAAGCATTACGAATCCCCGGCGATGATCCTGCGAGACACGAGTATGTTGATTTTGGGCTCTCCTGCGGGGCAAATGAACATGATACAATCATATACAGAATAATATTTTTATTGATTCTCCAATAAAAATAATGTATTGTTAATAAAATAAACGCTTGTGCGATTATCCATCAGAGAGAATGAAGAGCAAGCGCGAGAACATTTAGAAGAGCCAATGAAACGAAGGAGCGTGATAGATGTGACAAGAAATAAGATCCTGCTGATCGCCCAGTCCCTGCTGTGTGTGGCGCTGGTTGTGATGTTGGCTGTCTCGGCAGTCGGGATCTATCGTGACGGCATCGCCGAAAAGCAGGAAAATCCGCTGGCCTGGGTCTATACCCGTGACAAGGCGGCCGCTGCGCTGAAACCCGCATTGCCGGTATTTCTGCTTGCCGTAGGTGTGACAGTGGCGTGTGCGGTACTGAATGTCCGGGACGAGAACGAGAACAAGCCCGTCAAGGACATCGAGCTTAACCGCGACCTGATGCGCATGCGTGTTGCACAGCCCAGTGATGCCATGAAAAAGGAGCAGGCCACGCAGAAAAAGCTTCTGTACGGTGGTTGGTGCGGCTTTGGTCTGTGTATGGTTCCGGTTCTGATCTATATGACAAACGGCGATCATTTCCCCAACGGGGATCTGGAGCAGGTGATGGGTTCCCTCGCAGTCCATGTGTTCCCGTGGATCATCCTGGGGCTTGCCGTCCTGATTGTCTCAGCTGTCCTGCAGGGCAAGAGCATCCAGCGCGAGTATGACGCCATCATGGTGCGCATTAAGGAAGAGAAGGAATCCGGAATCAAAGCGGAGCCGCAGACAGCAAAGCCTGTCCAGAATGTGAATGCGCTGCGCTGGGTTATACTGGCCGTCGCGGTGGTGTTTATTATTGTCGGTATCCGCAACGGAAGCATGATGGCGGTCGTCAACAAGGCGATCAGAATTTGTACGGAGTGCGTTGGCCTTGGATAATGATAAAACATCCTGGTGGGCTTCCCACCGCCCGTCCAAGAGACGGCTCATGCAGCTCTATTGTGCGCTGCTGTATAATGCTCACATCAAGGGCTTCCTTGAGGGCGAAATCTACAAGAGCAAAACCCCGACCACCAAGGGCATCTGTGTGCCGGGCTTTAACTGCTACTCCTGCCCCGGCGCTGTCGGCGCCTGCCCCCTGGGCTCGCTGCAGAACGCGATCGGCACAACGAACAAACAGATCGGTTTCTATGTCTTCGGCATCCTCATGCTCTATGGGCTGATCCTCGGCCGCACGATCTGCGGCTGGCTCTGCCCGCTGGGGCTGATCCAGGAACTGCTGCACAAGCTGCCCACGCCGAAGATCAAAAAAAGCCGCGCAACCCGCGCGCTGTCGTATCTGAAATATGTGATCCTCGGTGTCTTTGTCATCGGCATCACCGCCTGGTACGGGATTGTTCATGGCGTGGCGATTCCGGGCTTCTGCAAGTACATCTGCCCGGCAGGCACCTTTGAGGGTGCGATTTTCCTGCTTTCAAATCCTGCCAATGCCGACGATTTCGGCATGCTGAACATCCTGTTTACCCGTAAGTTTGTCATTATGCTCATCATCGGCCTTGCCTGCGTTTTCTGCTATCGCAGCTTCTGCCGTTTTGTGTGTCCTCTGGGCGTAATTTACGGCTTCTTCAGCAAGGTCGCGGTTGTGGGCGTGAAGGTGGATCCCACCCGCTGTAACCACTGCGGCTCCTGCGTGCGCAGCTGCGGCATGGATGTGCGGCATGTGGGTGACCACGAGTGCATCCACTGCGCCAAATGCATGGATGTGTGCAATCAAAAGGCAATCAGCCTCAAAGCCGGCAGCTTTACCCTCAAAGCGCCCGCCGGCGGCTGTTCGGACGACAAGCCTGACTCCGAGGCAAAGCGCAAAAAGTTCGAGAAGGTTGCCTGGGGGATTGCTCTGGCTGTCCTGTGCGCAGCGCTGCTCTATTATAATTTTCTTGATCCCAACATCAAGAAGTCGGAAGCTCCCGGCAACGAGCCTGTTGTCGCGGATACGGAAGCACCCGGGCAGGAAGCAGCTCCGGCTGACTTCACAAGCACTGCGCCTGTCGGCAGCGAGGTCGGGCAGCAGCTCAAGGACTTTACAATCACCTGTTTGGACGGAAGTGAGTTCCATCTTGCCGACTACCGCGGTAAGCCGGTGTTCATCAACCTCTGGGCTACCTACTGCGGTCCCTGCGTGAAGGAGCTTCCGCATTTCAGCGAGCTGTACAAAGCCCATGAGGGCGACATCGCCATGCTGGCCCTGCATTCCGACATCGTGGATGAGGACCCGCAGGAATATCTGAACGAGCACGGAAGCGACTGGGTGATGCCCTTTGCCGTTGAAAACGACGACGAAGAGATCTGGGATCTTGTGGGCGGGACCACCGCCATGCCGCAGACCATCGTCCTGAACCGTTACGGTGAAGTAGTGTACAACCAGCGTGGCTCCGTAACCCCGGAGATTCTGGAGACCCTGTACGAGCAG
>JBGUNA010000090.1:0-12392 GCA_045117135.1 Candidatus Limivicinus sp.
TTTGTAGTCTGAGGATCTTTCTTTATCCTTGATGGCAGCAAGCAGGGCATTCCGCTGACGGATTTCATCACCGGAAATTTTCACATAATCCTTCGTGCCGATGTCAAAGAACTGCAGATCTTTAGTAGACTGCTTCATCGGCTGGAGAATTCCGTTTTCTGTTATACCCAGCATGCCGGCACGGTAAGTGATGTCGGAGATTAGTTTTCTCCGTGCCCATATTGCAAAATTCTTGATTACTGTCTTGTTCATGGTGTTACCTGCCTCATCAGAATTCGATGTTGAGTGTGGTGTCTTCCTCGAGTGAATTCAAAAGTTTTTTCTTAAGCTCATCTATGTATTTTTCAACATCTTCAGGTGTTTTTATTTGCCAGGTTGATGCATTAGTCAGAGATTTGATACTGAATGTTTTGGTTTTTCGATAAGGGGGCTGAGGTGTATGAATTTTAGGTCCTGGTTCCTTCGGCATGAGTTTTGCTTCTTCTACAGGGATTTCATTCAGAAGCCGGATCTTTAGAGCATCGGCTTCTATTCTGATATTCTGGAGGACAGCTATATTATTGCTGCTTTCGGCTTTGTCCTTTAATTCTTTGAATTGGTTATAATAATTATCTTTTAATTTGTATTCGCAGTTTTTACCCTTCAGTTCATCAAATACTCTCTTTTGAGCGTCTTCGATAGCGTCTTTGACCGGCTCTGCCTGTGTTTCAAGGATAGCCATATAATACTGCATATATTTCTGGTTAAGGTCAGGCAATTTATGAATAAGGTTGTAAGGGGATTCCGTTTTTAGGATTTTTCTTATCTCTCCGGCAGCCTCTTCTGTCTGTTTATCAACAAAGAAGTTTTTGCTTTCCTGATAGATTTTGAGATAATCCAACGACCTATCGAAAATAGTTTTCTGCTCTCCACCGAAAAATGCTTTTACAGGTCTGTAATCCTCGGCAAAATCAAGATAATCGTCTTTTTTCTCATGAATTTCGCGGAAAAACTCTCCGGAGTATTTAATCTGCAAAACATCACTCATGAGCTTTTTGCCGGTACTCACAATCTTTTGGCCTGGATAGCCTTTCTGAGTCTTATAATAGATGTCCAACGAAGCCAGATCGTTTTTCAGTTTACCTGCATAACTGAGAAAACTGGACATCAGAGATTCTTCATCTTCTGCGCTGGATGTGACATTGAATAGTTCTTTCATTACTTCACGGACGGATCTAATTTGCGGCTCACCCGGACGTTCTTTTTTCTCCGTCATAAGCTTGTCATAAAAGGCCTTCTTCGTGATGTAATTTACAATGGTATCTGCATCTGTTGCATAGGTTGTAATAACTTCGTTGTTAACAGAGAGAATAATATCTCCATCCCGGAAGAGCTTCGCCACAAGCCATTTAACATCATCCTCCACAAAACCATATGGGCTTTTCATAAAACGGTCCAGCAGAGTTTTCATAGATGTTTTTGTATGCTTTTGGCTGTTCAGGGCAATATAATCACGTACATCATTGAGAGCAAGCTCATTTTTCTTTACAGTACCAAGGTTAAGCGTGGTTTGAGCGTTGTTTGCCTTGAAAAGTGAACGGATATCTGATTCGCTCATGGCCGCGTCAATATAGGTAAGTTTGTGGTATACTGTTGCAACCAGTTTACTGAGAGCATCGTTTATCCTGCCGGAAATATCCTTTGCAGCTGATTGCAGTTTGTCGCCATTAACGTAAATCTCAGCAGCCCGCAGGGATTCTTCAAGATAGGTTCTGGCATTCTGGCTGTGTTCCCGCATTTCGACTTTTTTGACTGTTTTGATTTCCTCATGCTTTGCATTAGAACCGGTGACATCATAGCGAAGGTATTTTTCAATTTTAGCAGCCGCAAGGATCTCTTCCAGGAACGCCCTGTCATCCGGCAAGACAACCAGTACGCTGCTGCTCTGCGCTGAAGCCAGACGCATGGTTGCCTCATCGGTATTCTCATCACAGTTTGGCGTGAGGATCTTGAGAGTGAGATCATATCCGGAGCTGCCTTTGTATGGATGCCCATCAACAACCTGATTGAAAGCAAAAGCATAACGGTTGTTGAAGGCAGGGTAGCGATATTTCTTGTCAGCAAAAAGTCCGTCAAAAATGATTTCTGAAATCCGGTTTGTCAGTTCGGCAGAATCAACGTCCTGCTTCTGGATGGCACGGTTGATATCCTGCTCTTCGTCGGTAAGGAAGACATATTCATTGTTTCGCTTCTGGATAAGGGTCTGTTTTTCCAGTACTTTTACTGCTTCTTCTACTTTTTTGACGAGCACAAGGCGTTCATCGTCCACATTGTGAACCATGAGACTGGCAATGTTGTTTACGGTAGCTTTGATTTCTTTTACATATTTGATCAGGAAGAGTGCTTTTAACACATTAACAGCGAAGCAGTTTTCTTCACGGTCCGGATTAATATAGTCATTACGTTTTGCTTTTGTGATGACATCACGGTGGGTATGTTCGATAAACTCTTCCAGTGTATCATAGAACATATGGAAGGGAATCAGTTCACCGACATCTTTATTTTTGATGGTAGCAGCAGATTCCTTGAAAAGAGCCAGCATCGAACGGGCTCCGTCTGCCAGATGCTTGCCGGAGGCGCCATGGGTTCGGATAGCCGTGAGCACATTCCCGAGAAGATCAAACTGATAGGGTATAAAAGGATAGACTGCAGCAAAATCTGCCCTTCCGGCATAGAACTTCTGCTCAGCAGCTTCATCAAATAGGATCAGGTTCTTGAGAATGGTGGTTTTTTCATCATAGAGAACGGAAAGCGTCTGTGTAGCGACCGGATTTTTCTCGAGAATCCTTTTACGGATTACTTCATCCACGTTGGCAGAAGAGAGTGAGAGACGGGTGTCAAACCGGCCAAGAATCTTGGAAAAGTCATTACCTTTCACTTTAATAACGGAGTCGATATCCTCCTGACTTGTGACGACAATCCAGACTTTGCCTTTGCAAGCCGTTCCAAGGTCTTCCGTAACAGTCTGAAGATTCAGCATCAGCTGAGTATCACTACCGATAAATTGTCCTATCTCGTCCACGAGAAATACGACGTGATGGTTTTTACCTTTGCTGTCGATGTATTTTTTGACGTTTTTTGCAAAGTTCTCAATGCTTATCTGATAGGGAGTATTTGCCTTTTCACACCAGTTGCGGGCAGCTTCTTCACTCATGAAGTTCATTTCAACGAGTGTGTCAACAGTCTCATCCTGGTTGAAATCAAATTCATTTCTTGCTTCCAGCCAGCTCTCACCGTTTAATTCTTCAAACTTTTCTTTGAATTCTTCATATCTGCCTTCATCAGAGAGGCGGCGTTCCAGGTCTGCAATATGTGCGTTAGCACCGTAAAAACCACGCATCTCATTAAAGACTTTCAGAAAAACAGCAAGAATTGCTTCTCTGTCATGCCTGCCGGTTGTTTCACTTTTTGAGTCGATATTGAACAGAATGACATCGGTAGAAGTATCGGCGGCAAGCTTCATATCAGCTAACACCATGCTGTCACTGATTTTGTTGCCTTCAATAAAATAATCGATCGCCTTTTTGCCGTCTACTTCTGTGTTGGCTAAAAGATAGGAGAGAATCTTCAGCAAGTGGGATTTACCACTTCCGAAAAATCCAGAAATCCATACTCCCATTTTATCGGTATTCCCGATAATCCCATTCTTGTAGGCACTGAAGAATTTTGCAAAATGTTTCTTAAGTTCATTTGTGACGACATATTCTTCCAGCTCCTGTTGGATGAGGGAATCCTCTTCTTGGCCTACCTTGATAACACCTTTGAGATCTCGGTCTATCGGCTTTACAAACATTTCCTGAATTTTCATGTTTTTCTCCTTCTTAGCAGAGTTTAAAGGCTCTGTAATAGTTGTCGTCTTTCAGTTCTCCGAACAGGACCAGTTCCTGCCCGTCATATTTGCCGGGGTAAAACATTACTACGGGTACGTTATCTACAACCAGATGCAGGTTGTTCAAAACGGTATGGGAGCGAAGAATGGGATAACATTTTCCGATTCCGGTCAGAAAAACGACCGAATTGTTGGGCGTGTTTTCTTTGATATAATTTACAATTATGCTGTCTTCCGATGTGGTTCTCAAAGTGTTGCCTACAGCACGGATTACCCGTTCAAACCCCTTTTTCTTCTCCATTTCAACGGTTTTATCAATATATCCTTTGCTTTCCAGGGTATCTATAATAATGTCATAGAGATCATAAACGATAACCCGGAATCCGTCAGGAGAGTTCTCATATTTTTTTTGGAGATAATCGACCCTCTCTCGTATTAAGAGTTCCCTGTCAGGTGGATAATCAAAAATGTAGTAACCGACTTCATTTCCGAGCCGTTTGTTCTCTCGAAACGAAGGAGTATTTATTTTTTCTTCAATCATGTCCAGGCGCTGTTCTAATGTCATTATCTCACCCCCGTAATAGCATTTAATATTCTTATCTCTCCGTTGTATTGCAGATATTGCTCTAAGGCGATATCCAGCAGAGGAGGAGTTATATAGTATACTCTCTTCTCTTGTCTCAACAGATTTGCATCCGTCATAAATATAAAGTAGGAGGAACGCAGTTTTGGAAAGGTTGTGTCTTTCCAGCCGGCCATTTCTGGGTCTTGTGTGCACTTTTCGCGGAAAAACACATTGGTATCTTCTGTGGTTAATTCTGAATATCCTACGATGGCCTTCTCCCGGTAAACTTCGTTTACAAATTCAAAAAAGAGCCGGTCTCCCTGAAGCACAGTAATAAAATTGATCAGTTTCTGCGTTGCAAGGTCAGATGTACAGAAGATATCGATCAACTGTTCATCCAGGCAATCAAGTCTGCGTTTCATGTAAACAAAAGTGCGATTAGAGCGGTCTTCATCTGGCATACCGAGTAAATTTTCCTTCACGCACTGTCTTCGGATTTCTTCCATAGGTATATTATCTTTCATCATATAAACCATTTTTCTGAATCCATGGAACCATGGCGCTTCAGACATGAGACCTGCGCTATATTCTTCTGCTCTTGATTTCAACTATTCTCACCTCATATATTTCATATACTATAATTAATCAAAGAAAGCGTATAAAATATCAAATTATTATACCATTTTCAGAAAAGGAATACAAATTCCCATCTAATTATTTTCATTTTCAGCAGTGTGTACAAAAATGACATACTATTTTTGTGCAATTTAAACATAGGAAAATAAAAGACAAATGAGAGAGGCAAACCTTCTCTCATTTGTAATATCGTTTAATTATAGATTATTTGTCTGTGTTTTCCTGATTATTCTGCTCTTTTATGTATTCTCCAAGATGTTTGATGGGAGCAGCAAGCTCTTTGACTTTGAAAGCTGAGCGGAATCTTTTCAGTTCCTTTCGGGTTTCCTCAACCCGGTCGATGGATACTTCTTTCCCGTCGAATACATCCCAGCCGATGATTGAAAGGATGTCGTCGAGTAATTCGGCCGGATGTCCCGGCTTCATTGCACACATTAGCTTATCGTATTCGAAGGAAATCTGGCCGTACATAAGCCCTTCTTCAATCTGACCAATCTCTTCGCAAATCTCGTAAAGTGTCATGGAGGAATCCTTCATCAATTTACACTCCTTAATTTTAATTTGTGCAGAGTATAACACAAATCAGTTTTATTTAGGTTGATTCTGAATCAACAATAAGAGAAATGTTTTGTGCTAAGGGGATGCTTTTTTGTTATCCGGGGTTGTACCTCGGGAGACGGCAGGCGGGAGGTTCCTATTGAAAACAGGGTTTTCAACAGGGGCTCCTTCCGCGCTGCCGGCTTATCCGTCATCGGCAGGCTTTTATGATTAATTACATAGAGGAGAGAGAAAAAGAATTATATCCTTAATGGTACAGGGAATAAAATTGAATTCGGTTTAATTCTCTTCCTCAATAAGATATTCATCGAGCATTTTGGAAAGTGCCCAGTCGTAGTCAATGGGCTCGATAGGACAGGGTTCCCAATCAGAGGCAGACCCTATAACCCAGAGCAATGCTTGCGCAGTCAGACGGGAAAGGCCGCTGATTTTGTTTTCGCTGTCTATCGTGAGGTCAACACTGTATTTTGTGATTTCACCGCTATTCGGCAAGCAGGTTAAGGAATGACTTCCCGGAGAGAATGTTGTTTTGCGGCCGATATATTTCTCCAATGCTTCCTGATAGGCTTTTTCGGTATTCGTGGTCTTGTTATTCATTTTATTCCTCATTTCTGGAAGATTTTTTGGGTTTAAACCTTACGGCTCAGGTGATCCGAATACAGCTTATATACTTTTTGGAAAAGCTCTTCCTCTGTCTCGGGGGCGGTGCCGTGATTGAGATGGATATGGCCTTTATCCCATCCGCAGAGGACATATCTGTTGTCGAAGGAAAGCTCCACGGTGTAGTAGCGGATATTCTCGAAATTTTTGTCGTGGCAGATATAAACCCTGGAACAGAGAGGTGTGCCCTCCGGCTTTGGCATCCTGATTTCGAGAACGGCTAATTCGGGCACATTTCCATGGGCGGGGACGAGCTGCGGAAGGATAGTATAATCTCTCTCCGTATAGGGGCAGACGATGTCCTGTCCTTTTATGAGATCATTCATCAGGTCAACGAAAAGCTTTTGTTTTCCTTTGAGGATCGCAACTATCAATGCGCGTCCTCTCTCGGAATAAAGCAGATCGGGGAGCAGTGTGTGTTCAAAATAATAACGGGCCTGGAAAAGGTTTGTTTTCATGTTTCCTCCTTCAAGATCTGAAAACGACGTATTCACTTCTGTCTGTTTACATACGAGAGTATAACATACTTTGTTTTGAAAAAGGTTGATTTAAAATCAACCACAAATGAATCTGTTTGTGCTATAGTATGGCACGCTGATATCAGGACGTGGGGTGGAGTGTTTTCCTCCAACGCACCTCCCTTGACGTCCGCCGGCTTCGCCGGCTGAGAGCCACACACCAAGGGCTCATGGCGGAGTCGTATGAAGGATTGAAAGGTGTTTTTGTTCCGAGAGGAAGTAAAATCCTTCATAAGTTTAGGTATTCACAAATTAAGATTAATATGATATAATACAATTTCTGCTGTGTCAGTTTTGAAAACATCATAATAAAACCATGAAGAGTGCATGAGGGACAAGCCCTGTGACTGCACGGCAACCTGCCTGGCCGGTAAGGTGCCAAAGCTTGACGCTGCGAAGCAGCGGACGATGGTAAAACGTTCAGCCTCTTTATGGAATATTGTATAAGGAGGCTGTTTTATTGGACAGTTCAAAGCGTTTTCCTGTTTTCCATGTTCCGCATGACGGGAGTATTTTTCCGTCAGAGCTGATGCAGGCGGTCTGCATACCGGAGGAAGAATTTCTCAGATACCATCATCTGATGCGGGACAGTGAGATCCGCATGGTTGTCCCGGACGCTTACCGGGATCCCGGACATATGTGCTTCTTTGAGGTCAGCAGGCTGCTGTGCGATGTCGAGCGGTTCATCGGTCCGGAGGAGATCATGGAAGCATACGGCATGGGATTCTGCTATGAGAAAGCCTGTGACGGGAAGCGGATCAAGACTGTGTCGGATGACCTGAAGGAGAAAACTCTGAGGTATTACCGGGAACATCATGAGAGAATGGACGAGTTTTGCCGCAGGCACAGGAGAGTGATGGTTTTTGACATCCATAGCTATTCCGATGAAATCATCCCGAAGGATTTCCTGGCAGAAAACAGAGTTACCCCTGATATCTGTATCGGTGCTGACAGCCGGTATACTCCGCCGGAATTATCGGAAATGGTCCAGGCCCGGTTTGAAGAGGCAGGCTTTACCACCGCGTTGAATTACCCTTACAGCGGCTGCTATATCCCGGATGCGGTTTTCGGAGGAAAAACCAGCTGTGACTGTATTGGCATCATGCTCGAATTCCATAAGCGTACGTATTTCGGGCAGGACGGAAATCCATCCCGGGACAGGCTGGAAAAACTCAAAGCGATCGTGAAAGTTGTAAGTGACGGCAGTGTTGGATTTTGAAGGTGCAGAAAAGGAGGACTATATGATAGCAGATATTCGTTATCCGGTGATCGATCTTCCCGCAACAGGTGAGAACATCCTGCGCATGAGAGAATCCCGCGGGTTCTCTGTGCGGGATCTGCAGCAGTTTTTCGGTTTCGACGCTCCGCAGGCCATTTACAAATGGCAGCGGGGACAGACGCTTCCGTCGGTAGATAATCTCTTTGCCCTTGCGGCACTCTTTCGGGTTTCGATTGACGAGATCCTGATTCCGGTGGCCAATTCCTCGCCGGATTATAACGAACAGCAGGCTGCGGCCTGCTGTTCTGCTTTTCTTAACCGGCTGCTCCGGATACGGAGGGTTCCGTTCCATCCATCCACCAATTTTTCTGTCGGTGAATCAGTACTGCAGTCTGCAGCCTGAGTTCCCGGCAGGATGATAATAAAAATATCTTCAACAGGGTGTATCAAGTATTGATACAATTAAGGGCTTTCGCCCTTAAACAGCCTTGGAGATGTAAGGGTGGGTGAGAGGGTGGAGCAGTTTGCGTTTTTCGCGTGTGTGCGGGTTGGCGGAGTTTGATGATCGAAACAATGGGAGCATATTGTACAGGAACTAATCGCAGTTAAGAGCTGCGTGGTTCATCCATATATATGAAGTATATTGTTTTCAATCGGGGGATTGCGCAGCCTTATAGTTCATCTGCGCCTGAACCGGTTTCTGGAATTCCCGGTTCCCGCCGTACCCGGAGCAGCCGGTTAAGGGCTGCTGTTTACTTTTCTCTTCCTTCGCAGAAGGAATCGAAGATGACGGAGAAGCTGTCGTTCACATCGAAGGGGGCTTCGTAAGCCACTTCTGAGTTGACGATGCAGCGGTCGATGGCTGCGGAGATTTCATCCGCTTTGCGGTTGAGGGCAGCCAGGTGGCGGCGGACGACGTTGCGGTCAAAGTTGATGGTCACAACCTTCTTCACATCGCACTTGTAGGTTACCTGGTCACCGTCGTTATTGAATTTGTAGCCGTAGCCGCTGTTGGCCAGCACAAGCTCGGAAGAGCGGATATCCGCCATGTGCTTGAGGATGGAAGCCACGCTCTGGCGGGAGGAGTTCAGGCTGGTTTCGGAGTCCAGGTCGATCTCCTGTGCTGCCTTTGCCTTGTGGATGGCTGCAGCCAGTGCTTCTTTCTGGCCGAGCAGGTAGACGAGGAAGTCGACCACTGCGGTGATCCGGTCTGCATAGTCCGTGTTGGGGATATCCACCAGCACGGCATCTTCTGCGCCTTCCATCACTTTGCTGCGCAGATAGGTGTTCTTGGTTTCCGTCACGTTCTGGTCACGGCTCAGGATATTCTGGGCTTCATTCATCAGGCCCTGGATGCGGTTCTGGAACCGGAATGCTTCTTTCAGATTCATGTTTTCCTCTCCTTGTCGTTTTTGATGGCCTTAGTATAGCGCAGGGGAGGGCATTTGTCATTGAACCTGTAGTTCAATGACAAGGCTGACGGAATACTGTATACTATGGCTGAAAATGGATCGGAATATCCGTTTTTCTTGACGGGTAAGAGGCAGAGTGAGATAATTAATCCAATAAGATTGCTGAATGAGGAGGATATGGCATGGCGTTTCGTACAGTTTTAGGAAAGCTGTTTCTGTCTGACAGAGACAGGCAGACCATTGATGCCGATGTGCGGGCTGTAGAAAGGTATACCGAAGAGATCCTGGAGCAGGAGCGGCGGATCGAAGAGGAGAGGAAAGCTGCGGAAGCCAGAGAAGCGGCGAGAAAAGCTAAAGAGGAAAAGCTTGCTGCGATCCGTAAAGCAGAACAGGAACGTCTGGCAAAAAAGAGGGCTGAAGAGGCAAAGAAGGCTGAGCCTGAAAAGAAAAAAGCGGAATTCAGTTATCAGGAACGTTTCAGCCCGATGGCTCCGGCGGATCATGATGGTCCTCGGTTCAGTTTAGCTTTTCCATCTCATGAAGAAGAGGAAGAGAAGCCCAAAGCGAAAAAATCTGAAGCAAAATACAGTATCCTGGAGGAGACCGGACGATACAGTCTGGAAGTTGAAGAGCATGAGCCTGCCGACCTGTTCGGATTTAACAGCCCGTATGGGATCGATGATATCCTGACGAATCCCGTGATCGGGAGAACGATACACCGGGATATGACGTTTTCGGAGAAAATGTCTCAGCTGATGGGGAAATACGGTTTTTGCGCAGCAGATGTTTACAAGGCAGGAAATGTGGACAAGTCACTGTTTTCAAGGCTCCTGTCAAATCCTGATTACATGCCGAGCAAGGACACGGCAGTTTCCATAGCCCTGGCGATGAAGCTTTCCCTGGAGGAAGCGGAGGATCTGCTCCGAAGAGCGGGATACACACTGTCCCATGCCATGCGAAGAGACATTGTGCTGGAGTGCTGCTTTAAGAAAAAGATCTTCAACGTGATCGAAGTGAATATCATCCTGGACAGGCTAGGCTATAAGCCGCTGAGCAGGATTCCTACCTGAGCATCCCGAAAGGGGTGCTTTTTTTCTGGGGTAAGCAGGAAGTCACTTCACTTAAAAGGATTTTGAATTGAGAGGCTTTATCCTTTGTGACAGCGGATAGCCAAAATGGTTAGTGAACTCAAACATTCACAATTTGTTCAACCTGTTTTCAGAAAAAAGTGTATGATTTCCCCGATATCGAGCAGCGAAAGCGTAAGACCGGATATCAGATTTTTAAGGAGGATGAAACCATGAAAAAATTTGTTTCAATTGTGCTTGCTCTTTCGCTTCTCAGTGCCATAGGCGTTTCCTATGCTGAAGGCCCCGGCGGAGGCCCAAACGGTTTTGGCGGAATGAGAGGCGGCGGAGGAGGTATGACCGACAAGTCCGGCGATGCTGAACTGCAGACCATGATTACCGAAGTCGCACCGAAATTCCAGCTTATGACTTATGAGGACGGTGAAACCGGCACCAGTCTGCAATACCAGCTGTATATTCCGGAAGACTATGACGAAAACCAGTCTTATCCCTTAATCCAGTTCATTCCTGATTCCAGTGTAGTGGGAAAGGGGACCGATGCTGTCCTGACACAGGGCTGGGGCGGACTGATCTGGGCGACAGACGCGGAGCAGGCAAAGCACCCTGCTTTTGTGGCAGTGCCTGTCTTCACGGAAACCATTGTGGATGACAATTTCAATCATTCCGGGCAAATCGATGTAGCGATGAGGATGCTCCAATCCCTGACGGAGACCTATTCCATTGACACCGGCCGAATTTATACCACAGGCCAGTCAATGGGCGGCATGACCTCCTTCTATGAGAGCATTGCATACCCTGATTTCTTTGCAGCCTATCTGTTTGTCGGCAGTCAGTGGGATGTCAGCAAATTGAGCGGCCTGGAACAGAAACCGTTCTTCTATATCGTTGCAGCCGGCGATCCGAAAGCCTCCGCAGGGCAGGCTGATCTTCTGGCGGTCTTTAATGCGGACAACGTTGCATACAGCCTGGGTGAGTGGAGCGCCCAGGATGACGCTGAAACACAAAACGAAGCTGTTGCATCTCTTCTGGCAGAGGGGAATGCTGCCAACTTCATCACGTTTACAGTAGGGAGTACGTTGGCAGACGCACAGTCATCCAACAGCCCTGCCGGGGAACATATGACCTCATTTGATTATGCCTATAAGCTTGAAGCAGTACGTGACTGGCTGTTCCTGCAGACGAAGTAAGAAAATAATTTTTTACGGGCAGAGATGTTGAATCATCTCTGCTTTTTTATGTCCTGCAGGAATGCCTCCGGGTTTTGAACAGTTTCCATAGAGTTATCCACAATTATGTTAATTTCGTTGTTGTTTTCTGCTTTATATGGTGGAGCTTTAACAAAACAGGGGATATATTTTGATCTGAGCGGAATTGAATAAACATAAATAAATTTACATAAGAATATTTTGACAGTAAAAAGAAGCCTTTAAACTGCTGAATGTCGAATGTCTGATATTCCTGTTGCGATGTGACAGTTCTGTGACAAAGGGTGTGCTATACTTGCGCCACAATCAAAAAACAAAGGAGAAATAAAACAATGTCTAAAAACATCATCATCAAATCCGTAGTCGAAAGCCTGATCGGCTGGGTCCTGCTCGCAGTAGTTGTTATGCTGACGAGGAACATCACTTTTGTACAGGCATTCACATCAATGCACTGCATCCTCATGGCGGTTGCCGGGTTCGTCGGCTGCTGCATCGGCTTCCAGAGAAAAGCAAAAAAACAGAGCCAGGTTGAAGCCTGAATAAAAAACAAAACGAAGATAAGCGCTCTGAGGAGCGCTTCAGATTGTCGACAAACCCGCTTTTGGTTAAGCCAAGAGCGGGTTTGCTTCGTAGATATTGAAAGGAAAAGCGAAGGAGACCAAA
>JBGUNA010000091.1:0-12903 GCA_045117135.1 Candidatus Limivicinus sp.
GTACGTGCAGTAATGCATTCAGCTGACCGGTACTAATAGCCCGAGGGCTTGACCTACATTTTGATTGTGCAGGTTCTGCCTCGCTTCCTCCTCTACCCAGTTTTCAGGGTGCTGAAAATAGAATAGTTGGTGCTTTTAACGATGAGGGTCCACCTGTTCCCATTCCGAACACAGAAGTTAAGCTCATCGGTGCCGAAAATACTTGTCTGGCGACGGACTGGAAAGATAGGTCAGTGCCAACATAAAAAACAGAGTCAGGATTGGCTCTGTTTTTTTTTACATCCCGAAAACCAAAGACAAGGCCTGTGGTTCCAAAAAGCTTAAGCGATGAGGAAGACATAAAAAACTCCTTTTGCTATACTAAGAGTGCGGTCGGCCAACTGCACGAGGAATAGCAAAAGGAGGACATTCAAATGAGTTTGAATGACATAAACAGTTTATCGCATACGAAATGGAATTGCAAATATCATATTGTGTTTGCGCCAAAGTACAGGAGAAAAGTATTCTATGAAGAGAAACGTCTGAAAGTAGGAAAGATCCTAAGGAAGTTGTGTGAGTGGAAGGGCGTGAAGATAATCGAAGCAGAAGTGTGCCCAGACCATGTGCACATGTTAGTAGAGATACCACCAAAGATGTCGGTGTCAAGTTTCATGGGATAGCTGAAAGGAAAGAGCAGCACAATGCTGTATGAGCAATTCGGCGAGCTGAAGTATAAGTATCGGAGCCGAGAGTTTTGATGCAAGGGATATTACGTAGATACGGTAGGAAAGAATACGAGCCGAATTGCGGAGTATATAAAAAACCAATTGAAAGAAGATCAGATGGGAGACCAACTCACAATGGGTGAGGTTGGCCCTTTTAAGGGCGGCAAGTAACAATCTTCACGCAGTTGGCAGATCGTATTACACGTTTTACGTGTCCGCGAGGAACAAAGGACTATGCCCGCATGTGAAAAACCGCCCGCTAGGCGGGCGGTTGCCTATTTATATTCGAAGAAATTTTTACTTTTTCTTTTTTGCGTATGAAAGCATCCAAAACACGATGAAAATCATTGCTAGGATAACAATAATTCCTAGAACGGCATTGAATGCACCGGAAACCAGGTGGAGTGCGCCGGAAAAGATTCTTAATACAAGAATGAATAGAAAGATTAATACAACTAATGAGAGTATTGTCAGGAGGGATGGAAGCTTTTTCATATATTTTACTCCTATGAAAGTATCGGGCCGAGTCGAGACAGAACGGAAAGAAAATAGTCGGGAAGTTCCGTTTCAATGATGATTTGTTCATTTGTACGAGGATGAATAAATTTCAGTTTCCTCGCGTGGAGACACTGGCCTTCAAGGCCTTTATCCGGACACCTGGCACCGTAAAGCCCGTCTCCGAGCAGCGGGTGCCCGATGGAGGAAAGATGGACGCGGATCTGATGTGTTCTACCGGTCTGAAGACGGCAGCTGAGATGCGTATATCCGTGGTATCGGTTCAGGACGAACCACGAGGTCTGTGCGGGACGGGAATTTTTGTCCGTGACCGCCATTTTCAGCCGATCCTTCGGATTTCTTCCAATCGGCTTATCAATCGTACCAGAATCGTCCCGGAAGGAACCGCAGGCGACCGCTACATATTCACGGGATAGAGATCTGTCCGAAAGCTGAGCGGATAAAAACCGATGTGCGTAATCATTCTTCGCTATAATCAGGAGCCCGGAGGTATCTTTGTCGATCCTGTGGAGAATGCCGGGCCTTTTTTCACCGCCGATGCCGGAGAGGGAACTGCCGCAGTGATAGAGAAGCGCATTGACAAGCGTTCCGTCCACATGGCCGGGAGCCGGATGGACAACCATTCCCCTCGGTTTGTTGACGACAATGACATCGTCGTCTTCATAGCGGATATCGAGAGGGATGTCCTGCGGGATGAGTTCAGAAACGGCAGGCTCGGGAAGGATGACTTCAAACCTGTCTCCGGTGGTGCACTTATAGTTTTTTCGGAGCGGAATGCCGTCGCGGAGTACCGCGCTGGAATCCAAAAGACGCTGGGCAGCATTGCGGGAAAGCCCTGGAACGGTATGAGCAAGGAGAGCATCGATTCGCTCGCCGCTCTCCTTTGCTTCAATAATGATCAGATCCTCATCCATGGATCTTATTTGAATTCGTTCAGGATACTGTCAAGGTCAAAGTCTTCCTCAAAAGACACAGCTGCAGCAGGTTCTGCCGGAGCCGGTTCTGCTTTTGGAGCCGGGGCTGGTTTAACCGGTTCTGGAGCAGCAGGCTTACGGGCGGGAGGTGCCGCAAAATCAGAAGCATTCTGCCAAGAGGCCTCAAAAGAAGGTTCCGGGAAGTCTTCTTCAAAAGAAGTGCGGCGGGATGCATTGACACGGGCATTCGCCTTTTCCCATTCGGCAAAAGGATCACTGCTGCTGGTTGTCACAGCAGGAGCTGCCTGACGACGTGCGGGAGCGCTCTGGGGTACGGGTTCCGCCGGAACCGCCGATTTACGGGAAGGCTGCGAAGCGGCAGGACGGCGTACAGATGGCTTTTCCGCGGGAGCCGGGGGAGCGTTCTTGTGGGAAGAAGCAGGAGAGGGGGCAATTTTGGTACCGAACATCTCTTCAAACATCTCGTCATCGTCCCTTGCGGATCTCCGGGTTTTACGTTCCTTCCTGGCGGGGACAGGTTCCTCATCAACAGCCTTACGGCTTCTGCGGGAAGGAGGAGCAGAGAATTCTTCCTCTTCTTCCTCCTGAACAGGCGCAGATTTGCGGGAACGACGGGAACGACGGGAAGGAACTTCCTCTTCCTCGTCATAAGCATCAACGGAGCGACGGGAAGAACGGGACCGACGGGACGGGCGCTCCTCTTCATAATCATCCTCGTCAAATTCATCGGCATCCGGTTCCCGTTCTTTTTCACCTCCGAACAGGATATATAATATAAACGCTATACAAAAGACTGTAATAAAGATGTCGGCCACATTGAATACGGCAAAATCGAACAGCTCAAGCTTGAACATGTCAATGACATAACCGAAACGAACCCTATCAATCATGTTGGACAGGCCGCCAGCTGTGATAAACACGAGGCACCACCGGCCAAACCGACCGGAGATAAAGTTGGTGGCCAGGGCAAGCACAACCAGAAGGGCAAAGACAGCCGTCAGGGCAATGAACCAGATCCTGGCTCCGCCACCCTGAAGGAAACTGAAAGCAGCCCCGTCATTCTGGACCCGGACAAGGCTCAGAACATTGGGAATCAGGTCAACAGAAGGATTCAGATAATTGATGTGTTCATCCACCCAGTATTTTACGAGCTGGTCAAAGATGATCACTAAAATACCGACGATAGAGTAGAGCATGGGGAAGACTCCTTTCTTTTTCAGAAAGATATTCTGCCGGCTCCGAGGGAAAAAGCACCGGAGCCGGGGTTCTTACGAGAGAGAAGCGACAACGCGGGAGCAGCGCGGGCAGAGCCCGGTTTCAGGATCAGCCTGTTCGGAATGAATCCAGCAGCGAGGACACTTGGTGCCTTCCGCTTCCCGGACGGAGACCGTGAGGCCGGGGAAAGCGGAGCCGGAACCGACGACAGCACCCGGAACGTCTTCATCCGAGAAGAAGCAATTGGATACAATAAACAGTTCGGAGAGATTCATACTCCGTACAGACTCAAGTGCGGAGGAAACATCACCGGAAGCGTGCAGTACAACAGAGGCATCCAGCGGCTTGCCGATGCGCTTTTCGGTACGGGCAAGTTCAAGGACTCCATTGACGTCGTTACGTAGAGCTATCAGCGTATCCCATTTAGCCATCACTTCCGCATCAAGGGCATATTCGGTAAAGGGCAAGTCCATGGTGTTGAGAACAACGTTGCGTGCATCGTCTTCCTCACTGTGAGGCATGGAGAGCCAGATTTCATCACAGGTAAAGGCGAGAATCGGGGCAAACAGTTTCGTCATGCAGCGGAGGATGAGCCAAAGGGCCGTCTGCGCGCTGCGGCGGAGAAGGCTTGTTTTCTCTTCACAATAGAGCCTGTCCTTGATGATATCCAAATAAAAGCTGGAGAGATCCGTGACACAGAACTCGTTGACGGCATGGGAGATCACATGGAATTCATAGTTGTTATAGGCCTCCGCGACTTCTCCGATCAGAGCGTTCAGACGAGTCATGGCCCAGCGGTCAAGCTCCAGCATATCTTCCGGAGCGACGAGATCGTGATCCGGATCAAAATCGGCCAGATTGCCGAGGCAGTACCGCGCGGTATTGCGGAACTTCAGATACTGCTGGGAAAGCTGTTTGAAGATTTCGCGGCTGCAGCGGACATCCACATGGTAATCGGAAGAACCCGCCCAGAGACGGATCAGGTCCGCACCGAACTCCTCGTAGAGCTCTGCAGGATCAATGCCATTGCCGAGAGACTTGTGCATGGCCTTGCCTTCGCCGTCAACCGTCCATCCGTGGGTGAGGCATTCTTTATAAGGAGCTCCCATCCCGAGGGCACCGACCGCGACAAGAAGCGAACTCTGGAACCAACCGCGATACTGGTCACCGCCTTCAATGTACATATCGGAAGGCCAGAAGCCCTGGTCGCGCTTCATGGCGGCATAGTGGGTGGAGCCGGAGTCAAACCAGCCGTCCAGGGTGTTGGTTTCTTTGGTGAAGTGAGTTCCGCCGCAATGCGGGCAGACAAAGCCCTTCGGAAGCAGATCAGATGCATCCAGCTCGAACCATGCGTTGCTTCCCTTTTCTTCAAAGATCGAAGCAACGGATTCGATGGACTCATCGGTGCAGACGGGCTTCTTGCAGTCCTCACAATAGAAGACGGGAATGGGCAGACCCCAGCGGCGCTGACGGGAGATACACCAGTCGGCCCGTTCACGGATCATGGCGCCCATGCGCTCCTTGCCCCATTCCGGCAGCCAGCGGACATCTTCACAGGCCGCAATAGCTTCCTCCTTGAAGGAATCCACGGAGCAGAACCACTGGGGCGTGGCACGGAAGATGATCGGGCTCTTGCAGCGCCAGCAGTGCGGGTAGCTGTGGATGATCTCCTCGGAGGCGAAAAGCATGCCGCTCTCCTTCATATCCTGCAGGATGACGGGATTCGATTCATCGGTACCGAGCCCGGCATATTTGCCGGCGTATTCCGTATGGCGGCCCTGGTCATCCACCGGGACGACCATCTCAATGCCATAGCGCATACAGGTCTGGTAGTCGTCAGCACCAAAGCCGGGGGCCGTGTGGACGCAGCCTGTACCGGAATCCATGGTGACATAGTCCGCCAGCAGAAGACGGGAAGTCTTCGGCAGGAAGGGGTGGGAAGCCAGCATGTTCTCAAAGAAGGAGCCGGGGTGACTTTCCAGAATCTCAAAACTATCAAACCCGCCGATTCCCATAACACGGGTGACAAGCGGCTCGGCCATAATATAGATTTCCCCGTTCGGAGCCTGGACGAGAGCATACTGCTCGTCCGGATGGAGGGCAATGGCGAGATTGCCGGGAAGCGTCCAGATCGTGGTGGTCCAGATCAGGAAAAAGAGTTTGGAAGCATCAATATGACCGAGCTTCCCCAGATCGTCCTTCATCGGGAATTTGACATAGACAGTCGTACAAGGGTCATCGTGGTATTCGATTTCAGCTTCCGCGAGGGCCGTTTCGTCCTTGGCGCACCAGTAGACGGGCTTGAAGCCCTTATAAATATGGCCGTTGCGGTACATCTTTCCGAAGATACGGACTTCATCCGCCTCAAAACCCTTGTTCATGGTTTTGTAGGGATGATCCCAGTCCCCAATCACGCCGAGGCGCTTAAAGCCCTCCCGCTGAACGCCGATATACTTTTCGGCATAAGCTTCGCAGGCGGAGCGGAACTCGGCCGTACTCATAGCCTTGTGGTTGAGCTTTTGCTCTTTGATGATGGCGGATTCAATAGGCATGCCGTGGTTATCCCATCCGGGGATATAAGGCGTCCAGTACCCGCGCATGGCGTAGGAGCGGATGATAAAATCTTTCAGGGCTTTGTTCAGGGCATGCCCCATATGGATAGCACCATTGGAGAAAGGAGGGCCGTCGTGCAGGGAATAGCGGGTGTGGCCTTCATTTTTTTTCAGCAGTTCATGATAGACATCAAGCTCGTCCCACCGTTTGAGCATGTCCGGCTCCCGCTTCGGGAGACCGGCACGCATGGGGAAATCGGTTTTCGGAAGGTTGAGGGTTGCGTTGTAATCCTTTGACATTCTTTGGGCTCCTTTTGATAATGAATGGGGCGCGCGACAGCGTGCCCCGGTAGCGTTTGATGAGGGGGATCAGAGGGTAAAGGCCTGGGTAGCGTCGACCTCGCCGTCCGCAAAATCAGGGGCGGAAGACTCCGGGAGATCAAGATCGGCGGAAGCGTCCTCATAGACTTCCGCAGCAGGCGCGGGCTCTTCCTGCCGGGGGGCGGGCTGAGCGGAGAAGGTGGAAGCACTGATGCTGTCGAGATTTCTGAGTTGGGCGTTGCACATGGCACGGATCCCGTCCATAAACTTGGCGGTGGCAGCTTCGGCAGCCGCAAGGCGCTTTTCTTCAAATTCCGCCCGGGCGGTGATAGAGCCGACGGTTTCATCTGCCTTCTTCTCAGCGTCGGCAAGAACCTTTGCGGCCTTGTCGCGGGCTTCCGTCTCAATTTCCTGGGCGAGCTTCTGTGCGGAGAGAATGGATTTATTCAGGGCCGATTCATTGTTGCGGTATTCCTCAATCTTATCCACCAGAACCTTCATCTTGCTTTTGAGGACGGCAACTTCTTTCTGGGAATTCGTCAGATCATCGGCAAGTTCTTCGAGAAACTCGTCAACCTGAGCCATGTCATATCCACCGAATTTGGATTTTTCAAAAGTCTTTTCGCGAATATCCTGTGCTGTAATCATCGTTAGGTCCACCTTTCCAGTTTGAAAATTGATTTTCTAAATTAAAACACGTCCTGATCTGCGGAATCGCTCGAAGGGTTCTGGGCATCCAGCAGATCCACGTTTTCCGGAGTGATAAAATACGTCTTGGCGGAAACGGGAGTGATCTTCCCATTCAGGGCGTAGGCAATACCGGACATAAAGTCCAGCAAACGGCGGGCGGTTTCGGAGGGAATCTCCTCCAGCGACATAATCAGGCTCCGCCCCTGCTCCAGGAAACTGACCAGCTCGCCGGCCTCGTCAAAATTCCTGGGATTAAAGCGGATGACCGACTGATCGGAAGCGGGAGCACCGCGACCGCGCCCTGCCCTTGCAGGCTTAGCGGAAGTACGGGGTTCGCTGCTTCGGCTGAACAAACCGCCGGATCGGGGAGGCTTCGAAGGCTTTCTGGCGGGTTCGGGAGTGCCGGCAGGCTCCTCGGCAAAGGAGTTTTCAAATTCGAGCTGTGCATCATCCGGCGCATCCTGAGGCTGAGGCACAAAAGCGTCATCCGCCCCTTCGAAGAAATCATCTTCTTCCCCGTATGGCTGTGTCAGTTTTCTGAGGTTATCCAGTAAGCCCATAGGCGTCTGCTCCTTCCCGGACCGCTGCCGGAGCGTAAGCGAGCCGAATCAGACAGCATAGCTGCGGGGCCCGAAAATGCCGGTGCCGACGCGGACAAGGTTGCTGCCGTATTCAATTGCAAGTGCATAATCTCCGCTCATGCCCAGGGACAAAAAGTCCATACTGCTATTATCGTATTTTTTTTCTCTATTGTCAACAAAAAGCTGCTGCATCTGCGCAAAATAAGGGCGAATTTCATCCGGATTGCGGCAAGCAGGGGGAATCGCCATCAGCCCGCGAACCCGAATCCCGGGAAGAGATTCGCTCCCAGCCAGCGCGGAAGGCAGCTCGGAGGGGAAAAAGCCGGATTTGGAAGGTTCCCGACCGATATTCACTTCGAGAAGGATCTCCTGAATAATGCCACGCTCAATGGACAGGCGGGAAAGAATCTGCATCAGGGCAACGGAATCCACCCCGTGGATCAGTTCGGCAAGGCCGACGACCTGTTTTGCCTTATTCTTTTGCAGATGGCCGATAAAATGCAGGTGAGCGCCTGCATAAGCCCCGAGGGTATTTTTTTCCAGCATCTCCTGGACGCGGTTTTCCCCGAAAACAGTAATGCCGGCGCTGAACGCTTCCCGGATCCGGGAAACGTCATTCATTTTGCAGGCGGCAAGAAGTGTAATTTCGGAAGGACTGCGCCCGGCGCGCTCTGCGGCGCGGGCGATGTTTTCTTTGACAACGGCAACATTTTCTGAAATGGTCATGACAGAAACTCCTTTGCAAGTGAAAGAGCGGCCTTCGAAACGGGGACGGCAGAAGGCTCATCCTGGTAAAGGCGGCAGGCATCCGCACGACGGGCAAACCAGGTGAGCTGGCGCTTGGCGTACCGGCGGCTGGCCTGTTTGATCTGAGAAACAGCCTCCTGCGGAGAGAGAAGCCCGTTCAGGCAGGCGGCCGTCTCCTTATACCCGATAGCCTGCATGGCGGTGGATTCCGCCGGGACACCGGAGATGAGCAGGGAGCGGACTTCCTCAAAAAGCCCCAACTCAACCATTTTCTCGACCCGGTCATCGATACGCCGGTAGAGAAGAGACCTGTCGTGGAAGCCGGGAATGAAAAAGAGGGAGGCATAGCGGGGAGGAAGGTTACGGGAAGCCTCGTCGTGGGCGGTAATCGTCTCCCCGGTGAGAGAAAAGACCTCCAGGGCGCGGACGATGCGCTTCCGGTCGGCCGGATGGAGAAGGGCGGCGCGCGCCGGATCCACCCGGCGCAGTTCCTCCAGTAGTGCTTCGCCGCCGACAGCGTCATATTTTGCGTTCAAAGAGGCACGGAGAGCGGGGTCCTCTCCGCGGGGGCTGAAGCTGCGCCCCGATAAAAGGGAATCGATATAAAGACCGGTACCGCCGACAAGAATCGGGACCCGACCGCGGAAGAGAATCTCTTCGCAGCAGAGAACGGCCTCCTCCACATAGCGGGAGACGGAATAGTCCTCTGCGGGGTCGGCGACATCCAGCATGTGATGCGGCACCGCGGCACGCTCGTCGGGTGTGGCTTTTGCCGTGCCGATATCCATCCCGCGGTAGACCTGCATGGAATCGGCGGAGACAATTTCACCACCGAGGGCAAGCGCAAGGGAGATGCCGAGAGCCGTCTTCCCGCTCGCCGTAGGGCCGGCAATAACCAGAACTTTTTTGGCTTCGTTCATACGATGCGCTTGAAGAGCTTGTCCAGATCTCTGCGGGTCAGGACAGAGGAGACCGGCCTGCCGTGGGGACAGTAGAGCACGGCCCCGGAGAGGACCGCGGAGACGATTTTTTCCAGCTCCGGGCGCTGGGTATCCCAGCCGGCCTTGATGGCCGCCTTGCAGGCGACGGTGTGGAGAATTTCATCGTACACCGCAGCGGGATCCGGCGCAGCGGAGGAGCGGAGCTTTTCGCAGATCTCCTCCACGGCGGAGGGCACGTCGGCAGAGGGCATTTCGGCGGGGACACCGCGGACAATCACTTCTTTTTCCCCATAGGGCTCCAGCTCAAAACCGAGATCGGAGAGAAGCTCGCCGTGACGGGAGAGGAGCTCCATGTCTTCCAGGGAAAGACGAACAATAGCCGGGACGAGAAGCATCTGTGAGGTGACGGATGTACCGGCAGCCTTGAGTCTGTCGAAAATCATACGCTCATGGGCGGCATGCTTGTCGATCAGGATCAGCTCTCCGCGGCTCTCCACGACGATATAAGTACGAAAAGCCTCCCCCAGAATCCGGTGATCGGGAACGGAAGGAACCGTTGTATTCTGAATGGGAATTCCTCCGGAATTATCATCCTCCTGCCGGGGGTGTGTGTGATAAACCGATTCCGGCGCGTGAAGGGCAGCGGTAGGCGGAGAAGAGGGGTTAGTGAATAGGGAATAGGGAGTAGAGGATGAAATGTATGGGGTTGTATTTAATTCACAATTCGCAACCTTACCGGCCTCCGCACTCTTCCCAATTTCCCGGTTCCACTCAGAGTCCCCAATCGTTCCATAATTAATCTGCCCGGAAGGAGCAGCCGGTGCGTGCTCCTGAGATTCCTTCCGGGCAAGTCTTCCGGACTCACTGCGGAAGGACACCTCATCCACTGCTATACGGTTCCCCTTCTCTATGAGAGGATGGTTCTCGGAAACAGCAGTCAGACGATCCTCGGAGGAGAGGGCGAGGCGCACTGCCTGATACACAAAGTCAAAGATACGCTTTTCTGACCCGAAGCGAATTTCCGTTTTTGCAGGGTGGACATTGACATCCACGCTGCTGAAGGAGAGCGTCAGATAAAGGACGCAGGAGGGATACCGCCCGACCAGAAGCGTATTCCGGTAGGCCTGCTCCACTGCTGACTGTAAAAGAGAGGACTTGATGAAACGCCCGTTGACAAAGAAAAACTGGTGCGCCCGGTTGCCGCGTCCCTCCACAGGGGAGGAGACAAAGCCGTCAAGAGAAAGCCCGTCGGACGCGCTGGAGCAGGAAAGCATGGAAGAAGCCTCTTCGCGACCGAGCAGGGCATAGACGCAGGAATCGTATTTCCCATCACCGGGGGAGAAGAACTCCTCTTTTCCGTCCCGAATCAGCCGCACGGAGACGTCCGGCCGGCCGAGGGCACAACGGAGAGCCGCTGTGATGCAGGCGGAGGCCTCGGACCGGTCGGATTTCAGAAACTTCAGGCGGGCGGGGGTATTGTAAAAAAGATCCCGGCAGATCATCGTCGTGCCTTCCGGGCATCCGCAGGGACCCATTTCCTCAATCTCCCCGGCTTCCAGGAGAACTCGCGTCCCCTCTTCCGCCTCTTCCTGCCGTGTCAGCAGTTCCATATGCGAAACGGAGGAGATGGCCGCGAGAGCCTCACCGCGAAACCCCATCGTGCTGATATGCTCAAGACCGCTCTCATCCGAGAGCTTGGAGGTAGCATGGCGGACAAAGGCGATGCCGGCATCCTCAGGCGCCATACCACAGCCGTCGTCGGTGACGCGGATATATGTCGCCCCGCCGTCGCGGATTTCGCATACCACATGGTGGGCACCGGCGTCAAAAGAGTTTTCAAGCAGTTCCTTGACGACAGAAGCCGGGCGTTCCACCACCTCGCCGGCGGCAATCAGGTCGGCTACATGGGGGGAGAGAATATTGATTACTGCCATGTCTTCACCTCCAAAACTAATACAGTATACTCCAAATTTTTATAAATTACTACTAAAAGTTGCAAAAAAAAGAACAAAAAGCTATAATATCCGTAGAAATGATAAACGGGGGAGATCATTTATGAAAACTTTTCAGCTAGTGACACACAATAGACGAGTAACTATGATATTTCTACTGGTAATTTTATTCCTCTTTAGCGGGAAAGCAGACGCGATCGGCCTTGACCGGCTGGAGATCCCTGGACAGCCGGAAACGGAAGCCTGGTACCGGATTACACCGGAAGGGGCAATCAGCGCGGACGGATCCCCCTGGCATGGGATGTTCAAAAAGGGAACAGAGGAGAATAAGGTCCTTGTCTGGTTTTACGGGGGTGGCGTGAGCATCGATGAAGAGATGGCCTCCCACCCGGCCGCCTTTTATACCTCGCGCCTCGGGCACGACGGCGCTGAAAGGAAAGGCATCGGCAGCAGCAATTTTCTCAATCCCTTCCACAGCTGGACTGTCCTTGAAATCCCGTATTCCACGGCAGATTTTCATCTGGGAGGAGGTGAATTTACCTATTTATCGGCAAACAAAGAACAGAAAACCCTGTTTCACCATGGCTATCGGAACTTTCGATCCTATATGGAAAAAGCTATGCAGCATATAGAAAATCCTGAAACAGTTGTAATTGCAGGCTGCTCCGCGGGAGGCTTCGGGGCGTCGATGCTGGCCGATGAGATCCTGACGGATTATTTCCCGGAAGCGGAAAATACAACGGTATATATCGAATCCTCCCTGCTGCTCCGGGACGACTGGGATGAAATAGCAGAAAATATCTGGCATGCACCGGAGCACCTGGTCCAAACTATTAAAACAGACAACCTTACTCTCAACGGTCTCCGAAAGCTGTCCGCAAACCATCCAGACACAAAAATCCTGTTCAGTTCCTCGTACCGGGACTATATCCTCTCCACGTATCAGTTATATTTTGAAACCGGTAAAACAGAATATTCCTCCGCAGCCGGGGACGTCTATCAGGAAAACCTGAACCAGTTTGCAATTGAGTTGCAGGAACTCCCCAACACAGCATTGTTTGTCTGGAAAGAGTATTATCTTGTAGCCGACCTGACAGGTCATATTTTCATGGATTCCGATACTTTTTTTCTCCACGAGCTGGATCGGACCTCCACCCTCGCCGACTGGCTTTACTCTGCCGTCAACAACAATCCTTTCAGCCTGGGAACAGAGCTCCTAAAAGAGACAGCATGAAAGCACAGAAAAACGTCGGGCCTGCCCCTCCATTTTCTGTACTATTTCCCCATCCCTCTGCACCGCAGGTATAAAACCAGGGGAGTATCGGCTTCGCCTCTTGCCCGTCTTGCCCTCAAAATGCGCAAGCACTTTTATGAGGACAAGGAGCATGAAGCCGCCATCTGCCGGAGCATTGCCAAAGCCTGACCTCCACAATTCCCATATAAACCACCCTCGGTGAAGCAGAGAAAGCTTTCCTCTGAACTGTTCATGTTCTACCCTCAGACATAAATGGACGAGGATGGAAGCTGAAAAGCATAAAAAACAAGTATGTAGGTTTGTCAATGATGTGTTACATGGGAAGGAAAAGAAAGAAGGACCTGTTTAGGAGAGTGCCAGTTTAGGGGACGCATAGGGAAATCATTGTAGATTCTGTTCCAGACGGAAAGCTGCTTTTTGTAGTCATCGAAGGAGTAGAACTTATGGGTGGCATAGAAGTATTCGTTGTCCTTGCGATGGCTGCGCTCAACTTT
>JBGUNA010000092.1:0-86301 GCA_045117135.1 Candidatus Limivicinus sp.
TGCAGAAGAGGCTCTGCCTCCTTTTGCGCGTTATTTTCAGATTTTATTTTGAATCGAATATTCTGCTGCTTGTGCAGTAGACACTATTATAGATATTTTTCTGTTTTATCCTCTTCTTTTTTGTGATAAACTGTTAATGAATTTCCCCGAATTATAAAACTGAGAATGAGAGTGATACTGTGAAATACAATTCGGATAGTCTGTTTCATGTGTTGATGACCAGGCTCGCTGATGCTATGATCCTGAATATTCTCTTTATAATTACCAGCCTGCCGATCATAACAATAGGCGTTTCCTGGGCATCAATGTATTATGTGGCACTGAAAATCATTCAGGATGAGAAGAACGAAGAAATATCCATACTCAAAAACTATCTCCATTCTTTTAAACAGAATCTGCTCCAGGGAATTGAAATCTGGATTCTAGCTTTGCTTTTCGGAGGAGTATTATTTCTTGATCTCCGAATCATCTCAAGCATGGAAGCGCAGACATTTCAGAAAGCATTGTTTGTCGCAACAGGAACTGTTGTGCTTTTGTTTGTTCTAACTCTTCAGTTCGTTTTTCCGTATCTATCCAGATTCTGCACAAAATTCCTCACAACGATTAAGAATGCCGCCTTGATGGCAATCGCACAGTTTCCGCGTGCGATCATAATGATAGTGATTACAGCCATTGCAGTTTGGTTGACATTACTCAACAAATACACTATCTATACCGGTATTTTTTTCTGGTTGTTCATAGGCTTTTCAACTATTGCATTAGTAAAAGCGAGAATATTTATACGGATCTTCCAAGATATAGAACAAACTCAGACGGAAGTAAAGCAAAAAGATTGAGGCCGGATCTCAGCCATCCGACCTCATAACTTTATCCGGTAATATATCTCAATCCCCCGTAATCATACAGTTTCCCGCCAGACTGATACAATTTCTTTAAATTCCTCTGTAAAGAAGTATCCTCAGGTAAATCATCATAGGAAGTAAACTTCAAAAGGAAAACAAAGTTCAGAACATCCTCGTTTTCTGATGGAAGCGGATACTTCAAAAACTTTCCGGAAAACGAAAGTATATTTGATTCCGGCTTCAGATACTGTTTCAGTTGAGGCGCCATCATCCAGGACTCGCAACAAAATCCTTTAAAATCAAATTCCGGGTAGCAAGAAGTAAACACACTTTTTGCTCTTTCATAGCTTTCTTCGCAAGCCGATTCTGAAAAGTTTCCTCCTTCCGGGATATGCACACCGAGGCATCGATCGCCTGGACGAATTAATACCCGATACCCGTCTTCCGGGTAAAATTCTGTTTCACTGCTAATCTGACCATCTGCTGAAATCGCTCTCCCTTCAAATCCGCATTTGCTTTCATGATCAGGAATAATCCCCGGATCATGATACAGCAGAAATCGGGTCCCAGTTCTTCGATCTTCAACAAGTGAAACAGGATCATTTAACCGCTTCATTTCAAAACGCAGTCTGTCAATATCGAGGATTTCACAATCCACATAATGCTGCAGCCAGTCAAAATAGCGTTTATTAAGGCCTAGCCGATTATACCTCTCAGAACAGATAAATACACAGGTCTCATATTGGCTCAATGTCCTGGCAATAATATCCTGCGGAACACCTTTTTCTTTTAAGAAACGAGATGTCGGTCTGATGCTAGGCAGCAGGCAAAAAAGCGGTAAAAAGGGATGATCTTCAGAGAAATCCACCAGAGGCAGATTCTTTTTGAAGGATTCCCTGTCTTTCATCGCTTTATAAATAAGCAGTGCATATTTCGCTGCCTTCTGGTCTTTTCTGATCCTGTCCGAGGCAGCAAGGAGATCGTTTATTATATGTGGAAAAACATTCAATTCTTCCTGCAGCGAAAGAATATACTCCCGCTCCAGAAAGAATGTCCCTTTTTCACAGAATTCACAATCGACCTCTTCCTCGAGATCACAAAAAATCTTTTCCAAGCTCTCTTACCATTTTAATCTGCTCTTCTGTCAGACCAACTCTCGGGGAATTACTCTCGATCGTATGGTTGTTTTCTACCAAAAAGATCTTCGCGTCTTCTGACATGATCGGAGCATGCCAGACGCCACGTGGAACAGTATAACTTTTTTCTTTTTCCAGTTTTATAAAGTATATATTATCCGGTTTAGCCTGTCCATCTGCCAGGAAAAGTGCTGCCTTCCCTTTCAGCAAAACAAATGTCTCATCACTTTCCGTATGCTTCTGCATGGTAACAACTCTCTCTGGTACAAGTCGAGGAAGATAATTCAGAAAAGAACATAGATAGTTGTTTGCAGCGAGTTCTCCTCCGATTCCTTCTCCGTTGTATTGTTTTTCAATAATCATCGTTTATTAGGAACCATACATCAGGTTTGGTATCGCAAGCGAAAACCACGGTACATAAGTAACCAGGAGAAGAACGACGATTGCAATTCCTATAAATGGCCATATTTCTTTTATCATATCTGCCGTTTTCATCTTCAGCAATCCTGAAACGAGGAAAATATATGTTCCAAATGGTGGCGTTATTGCAGCCAGCCCCACATTCAGACACATCATCAAGCCAAAATGAACAATGTTTATCCCCAGCGCTTTAACAACCGGTGCCAGTAATGGTGCTATGACGATCATAGCAGCCATTGCGTCCATGAAACAGCCAATCACCAGGAACAAGATATTGCAGAACAGCAAAAATACATATTTGTTTCCCGTTGCTGCTATAAGAAATTTCGTCAGCTTTGCAGGTATCGTTTCCCAGCTCATATAATAGCTGAAAAGATTTGCTGCACATAACACCATCATAACGGGTGCTGTGGAATTGACAGCATCTTGAAGCATTTGCGGAATTTTCTTAAATTCAAGCTTTTTGTAGACGAACTTTCCTACAAAAAGAGAATAAAAAGCCATTAATACTCCGCCCTCCGTAGCTGTACAAACTCCCATACGAAGAGCCATTATAAGGCCAAAGGGGAGGAAAAGAGCCCATAGAGATTTCAGAAACAGCTTACCGAGATCCTTTGCCGACATCATATTTGTTCTGTGACCTTTATATCCACGCTTCTTGGATATGATATGGTTTACAAGCATCATCCCAAGACATAAGAGCAAGCCCGGCAGGTATCCGGCAGCTAACAGACGGCCAACAGAGCATTCACACAAACAGGCAAACAAAACCAGGTTAATTCCAGGAGGGATAATAGGCGTAATACAGGCAGTAGAGGCAGTTACTGCTGCAGAATACGGCTTTGAGTACCCATATTTCAACATTTCAGGGACTAGAACCTTACATTCCATCGCGCAATCTGCAGCCCCGGATCCAGATATTCCACCCATTAGCGTCGATAGCAGAACATTTACATGCCCCAAACCTCCTGTCAGGTGGCCAACAAGTCCATCCGCAAATTCAAGAAGTTTCTCCGAGATCCCGGAATAGTTCATAATAGAGCCTGCTGTAATAAAAAACGGAATTGCCAATAATGACTGGGACTCACATTGCGCTATAAGTTTTTGTGCAATTACTGTTGCAGAAATATACGGGTCAGAAAGAAAATAGGGAATGCACACTATCATCATTGCAAAAGAGCATGGAATCCCAAGAAAGAAGAGAATCATAACCACAATTAATGGCCAAACTGTCATACCTGACATTATTTCTCATTCCTCCTTTCTCCTTCATCTGCATCGATTGCTTCCGCTTTTCGAAACATCTCTTCGCTGGTTTTGATTAACTCGTTATCCACATTATCTTCTTCATATGTTTGTTCATAACGACGTTTATATGCTTTGGGATCTGTAAATGCCATAATGAAAAATCGAACAGCATAAATACACATACTAAGGAAGCCCAGAGGAAGCGCAAAATCCATAATCTTATAGGACCAACCGGAATAATTGAACTTCTTAACAGCACCCTTCGTAAGTACCCATCCAAGATAACATGTATATCCGAACAAAATGATAAAAACAAAATTCGTTATAATTCGGATTCCCATTCTGGCTTTTTCTGGCAATTTATCAAGAATAATATCAATGCCGAAATGAAGGTTTTTCTTATACGCTGCTGCCCCACCCACAAATGTTACATAGGCAAGACAAATCATTGATAGTTCGTCTGACCAGTTAAGCGGATTCCTGAAAATATATCGCATGATAACGTTGAAAAAGATGACACAGAGCATGATGCTTAGCGCAATGCATGCGATAACTTCCTCTATATGCAGAATGAACCATTTTAGTCCTTTTAAGACCTTATTCACCGTTTCACTCCTTTCCGACATCTAACCAAGGTAGATTGCTATAAATTGTTTTTTAAAAGGGGAAGGGGTATTCCCCTTCCCCTTCATAGGATAATATGGTGTTAATTAATTGGCTGCAGCTTTAATCTCGTCCATAACTCCTTCACGAAGGCCGAGTGTAACTGCTGCTTCAGCAGCAGCTGCTGCAAAAGCTTCTTTATCTGCCTCAGAAGGAACTACAATGGTAACTCCGGCTTCTTCAAATGCCTTCATATACTCTTCGTTGGATGCCGCGCACATAGCAGTAAACTCTTTACCGCCAGCAGTGAGCTCTTCTGTTACAACTGCCTGATCTTCCGGAGAAAGCAGATTCCAAATCGCTGTAGAAGTACCAAAGCAAGCTGCAGCATAGGTATGGTTTGAAGTAAATGCATATTTTGCAACTTCGTACACAGAATAGTCAGAAAGAGTTGCAAACGGTGCTTCTGCGCCTTCAATAACACCGGATTCAATATTGGTGTATACTTCCGCAAACGGGATTCCGGAAACCGGTGCTGCACCAAGTGCAGAGAACCATGCTGCATAAGTGTTGGTCGGAACACGAACCAGGAAACCCTTCAGGTCTTCCACGGAGTTGATCGGCTTGTTAGCAATGATTACACGCGGAGCAGCTGCCCAGTTCATGCAGATCATGTGAATATTGCCCTTTTCTTCCATCTCTTTGACCATAGCTTTCCACATATCAGATTCATTAAATCTGGCAATTTCATCCGTGGAAGAGAAAGCAAACATGGAGTCCATCGCCGTCATATCATCACAGCCATAAGGTGCCCAGGAAGAAGCAGAAGTAGAAGAAACAATATTCCCTCCAAGTGTAATCTGCTCAATAGCATCAGCAATAGAGCCAAGTTCATTTGCCCAGTGAGGCTCAATAATAACACGGCCTTCCGTCCTTGCTTCAACGTTTTCTTTTACGGTTGCCATGATTTTTGCTGTCTGTGATTCTGGTGCTTCAGAAAACGCGAAACGAAGTACAACAGAGTCAGACTTTGCAAATGCGCTGGTTATTCCCAGTGACAAAACAAGAGTCAGGACAAGTGCGAATGCGATGAGTTTTTTCATTTTTTTACTCCTTTTCTTTTATTTCCCGGTTTTCGGGTATTATTTTAGCGTGCTTTATGCACGGTAAAACCAAGCGGACACTCTATCAACCCTATATTATAATGCTTCTCCAGTGCTGAAAAGTCAATAAATTTCTTATCATGAAATTATTTATATCGTAAATAATTTACATTACTAATTGGCGATTTTGCTTTATTATGAGATCTATTTCAGCACTTTGCACAAAAATTAGTTCTGTTTTTTGTTGATAATTACCAAGAGAGAAATATCTGTAATTCATTGACGGGGATTCGGTGTTGATGTATATTTCAAATTATGAAATAATTCTATTGGAAAAGTTGTGATTTTATGATCAAATCTGTAAAAAAAGCCATGGATATCCTCACAATCCTTTCAAATTCCGGAGAAACGCCCATCACTCTTGCTGAACTCGCCGAAAAAACAAACCTTAATAAATCTACCTGTTCCCATATAGTAGATACAATGTGTGAAGAATTGTATGTTGAACGGGTGTCAAGAAAAGAGGGGTATCGCCTTGGTCCATGGTCTTACATGCTCTCTCGATATGGAAGCTATTATAATTCTCTTTCAAAGCTTTCCTACCCGATCTTGAAGTGGCTTCATAACCAACTTGATGCAGCAGTCTTTCTTTCTGTTGTTTGCAATGGCAGAAAATATATTATTCTTCATATTGATCCTGATAATATTCTTCCGATGAGCGATGGCTCTATGATTCAAGGGGATCTGGAAACTACAGCAACAGGACGGTTACTGATGGCCTTTATGGATTCTGAAACCTTTCACTATACTCTGGCAAAAAGGGCTGACGAGTCAAAAAAGGATGTCATGACACCTGACCTCGAAGCGGAACTGAAAAAAATCCGTGCACGGGGATACTCTCACTGTTCAGTTCCGGTTGATAAGCATCAATCTTATGCTTTCAAAGTCATGGATGGAGAAAAAAATATTGCTTCTCTTGGTGTCTTGTATTCTGATTTGAAAGACAGCTTGGAATACCGGGAGAAAGTGATTAAATCCGGTAAAATTGCAGCGGCGGAAATCAGCCGCAGAAAAGCATTTGAATAAGAATATAGCTGCTCTATAGTCGATTCATTAGACAAAAAAACACTGTTTTATACAACTATCATACATTGAAAAAAACCATTTTTAAGATAGAATAATCATATCTTATATCATTGCGGAGGTAGCAAAATGCATTATAATAATTTCTTATTATCTACCTCTACAGCTGAACGTCTGTATTATACCATTGCGGCTGACTTACCTCTAATTGACTATCACAACCATCTGTCAGTTATAGATCTCGCTGAAGACAGGATGTATAAGAATATTTCAGAAGCATGGCTGTTAAACGACCCTTATAAGCATAGAGCTATGCGTATTTGCGGTATTGATGAAAACCTCATTACCGGAAATGCATCCGATAGAGAAAAGTTTAATGCTTGGTGTGAAATCTATCCCAAGCTTATTGGAAATCCACTTTACGATTGGTCCAGATTGGAACTACAAAAAATATTAAAAATTCAAACTCCAATTTGCAAAAAAAATTCCGAATTAATTTGGTCTGAAGCAAATGAACTGTTGCAGACAAAAGCTTTCACTAGCCTTGGGATTTATAATCGGTTTTCTATAAAATATGCTGCACCTTGTGCTTCTATCCTCGATGATCTGTCTGCTTTTTTCTTGATACAAAGTCTGGCACCTTCTCTTCGTGGGGATGATCTCATTACAGCGTCTCCAAGTTTTATAAAAAAGCTTTCCGCATTAACCGGAATAGAGATAAATGATTTAGAGTCTTTCCAATCTGCCGTCACCCATCGCTTAAATACATTTCAAGAGGCAAATTGCAGATTCAGTGATCACGCTTTGGATAATGGTTTCATATATCAAAAAGACGATGGCAAGAATAATGAACGATTCAAAACAATGCTTTCAGGCAAAGTCTTAAGCGTCTCCGACAAAGTCCAACTATCTTCAGTACTCTTAAGGTTTCTTGCCGGGCAGTATGCTAAAAGAAACTGGACGATGCAATTACATATTGGTGCACAACGATATACAAGCACAAAATTGCGCAATGCAGCTGGCGGTGCTGGCGGTTTTGCTTGTATTGGCAATTCAGTCAACATTGAATCTCTTGTGCAGATGTTAGACGATATCGAACTGGGGTGCGATGGATTACCCCGTATTATTCTTTATACACTAAATCCCTCAGATAATGCTATGTTTTCCGTTTTAAGCGGGTCCTTTCGCGGTGTTATGCAAGGACCTGCTTGGTGGTGGTGTGATCATCTGCAGGGCATGCGTGAAATGCTGGACACTTATAGTTCATACAGCGTTTTAGGAACCTTTGTCGGGATGACTACCGACTCCAGAAGTCTTTTTTCTCTATCAAGGCATGATTACTTCAGGCGGATGCTATGTGGTTGGATCGGCCAAAAATCTGAGCTCGGTGAATTCCCGACCGATTTCGAGACACTATGCGAACTTGTCCGCGCAATATGCTTCGAAAACGCAAACCGATTGATCGAATAATAAGGGAGGTCAAAACAATGGGTGATGTTTATTTTGAGAAGAAGGTCGCTATAGTAACCGGAGCCGGAGGAAAGCTTTGTTCTGTCATCGCAAAACACTTGGCAGAAAGAGGCTGTTACGTTGTTCTTATCGGAAGAACTTTTGAGAAACTAAAAAAAACAGCTGATTCGATTCATGCTGTTAATGGAACATGTATGATCAAAACCGCCGATGTTTGTGATGAGGAGTCCTTACAAAAAATCGCTGATGAAGTGAAGGAAGAATGGGGATCCTGCAGATTCCTAATTAATGGGGCTGGCGGTAATAACAACAAAGCTATTACGACAAACTACTATTTTGATCCCTTGGAATTAAGCGACGAAAAACCTGAAGAAATGCGAGGCTTTTTTGACCTTGATATGGATATTTTTGAAAGCGTCGTACGGACTAATACTATCGGAACTGTCGTTCCCATGCGTGTTTTTGGTAAGCAGATGGCTGCGGAAAATGCTGGAGCTGTAATTAACTTCGCATCTATGAATTCTTACAGGCCCCTCACAAGAGTCCCTGCTTATGCAATAGCTAAAGCAGGCATTGTAAACTTAACCGAGTTTTTAGCCGTTTATTTCGCAAATGCGGGGATCCGTGTCAATGCAGTTGCGCCAGGCTTTTTTATTAATGATCGTAGTATCAAAATCCTTGGAAGTCCAGAAATCGGTTTAACAGAACGCGGGAAGAGCGTGATCAGGCAGACACCATCCGGTCGGTTTGGAATTCCTGAGGATTTACTGGGAACAATCGACTGGCTGCTTGACGATCGTCTGTCAGCATACGTTACAGGCCAGACCGTTGCCGTTGATGGCGGATTCCAGGCTCATGCAGGAGTATAGTACAATGATACTTACAGACTATTATCGCTCAACCCCCGATTCTACATGGGAAATAGGTCGCCAACTCGGTGTAAAGCATGGTGTGATCCGGCTTCCAGAGGATTCCAACTTTGATCCCTCTTGTCGGTCACATTGGCTGCCCGTCCACAAACGATTTGTCGATTATGGAATAAAACCTATTATCATCGAACCCATGCCCAACTCACTCCACGATCACATCAAAGCCGGTGACAGCATGCGTGATAAATGCATCGAAAAGGTCCTGAAGATGTTTCCCATTATGGACGAGTTGGATGTCCGTACAATCTGTTTTAACTGGATGGCTTATGTCGGATGGACAAGAACAAGAAATAATATCCTGGAGCGTGGCGGTGCAAGGGTTACTGGGTTCAAATTGGATGAGTACCAGCCTATCAATGCATCTATCTCCTCAGAAGAATTGTGGATCAATTATTCCTATTTCATTAAAGCTGTAATTCCTGAAGCGGAAAGATATGGGATTAGACTCGCTCTGCATCCTGATGATCCTCCATTACAGAAGCTCGGGGATGTTTCGCATATTATGATCTCATATAATAATATCCGACATGCTGTCAGGGATATCGTGGAAAGCCCCTCTCTTGGTGTAACCTTCTGCCAGGCTTGTTACTACATTATGGGTGAAGATCTTTATAAAATCATTCCGGAACTGGCTGACAAAATAATGTTTATTCATTTCAGGAATGTTACAGGCACAAAAACAGATTTCCATGAGACCTTTCATGATAATGGTGATCTGGATATGCCTAAGATTATGAAGCTGTATTCAAATTGCGGCATTGATGTCCCCATTCGCGTTGACCACGTGCCTACTCTTGTTGGCGAGACAATGGTAAATCAAGGTTATGATGCTCTGGGGCGTCTCTATGCGATCGGGTACTTGAAAGGTATTCTTGAAACGGTTGAGAACGGTTAGAATTGCATTCTATTCCTTGCTTCTCCGGTAAAGTCTCATGTCCTTTGCGGTGATATTAAAATAGTTTTTAAAGGCTTTCCCAAAATAGGTATTGTTATTATACCCGACCGCAACCGCTACTTCGCTGACGTTCAATCTTCCCTCCAGAATCAGCTGTTTTGCCTTTTCCATTCGAACAGATATTACAAAATCTTTATAATTTATCCCTTCTTCTTTTTTGAACAGTTTACTCAGGTAAAAGCTGGAAAAACCGACTTCCCTTGCTACTCTCTCCAGGGAAACATCTCCAGCACAATTTTCGACAATATACTGCTTTGCCATTTCAATGATCCGATGATAGCTGCTGGATTTGTTATTGTTGCTCAACAAGCCAACTGCCCGGGCGTCTGCTTCAATAAAACCACATAAAATGTTGACCGCATCATCCAGACCTTCCGCAGATTGCAATTCCTGATCGATTGAATTCTTTTCCTCGATAGATGCCCGCTTTCCGCATCTCTGAAAGATCCCCCTGTCAATGTACCGCCACAGAAAGCAGAAATAGCTTTGATCTTTAATCCAATTATGTCGGTTAATTCTATCGATCAATCGTGCAATTTCTTCCAAGGCAGCTCTAATACTGTCACTTTCATATTCAATCGTATCATCTAACACTTCCCGTTCCAGTGCGTATAGGCGAATGGTTCGCCCGTCTCGATCTGGAACGGTTGTTTTTTCGGCTGTTGCACACAGTGCATGATAGGTGCTGACCATCTGCCACAAATCCGTTAGCTGCTCACTTTCAAAACACTGTATAGATAGATATGCGGCTTCTCTCAGAATGATTTGTTTTATTCCATCTGATCTTATTTTCGGCCGGTCTGCTTTATCAAAACTGAGACATACTATAAAAGTATCATATACTCTCGCGCAAACATAAGGATATTTTTCTTCAATCACAGTTGAAATCCGTCTGCGGTTTAGGATGTCTGCATCCATTTTATCCAACCAGAAAATAAAACAGCGGAGAGTAACACTACGGGCTGCAAGATAATCGTTATACGCTTCAAATGACCAGTCATTTGGAAAGCGACCAATAATCATATAAGAAAAAATCAGTCTCCTGATACTCTGCTCCATATCTTTTAACGGGAGCTTTGCATTTTGTGCATTTTCCTCCATGTTAGAATTTCTCCATAAAAAAGAATAAGCTGCCGGTAAAGGCAGCTCATATTGTAACCCATTATCCTTTCAGAAGCAAGGTTCTTCATCCACATTGCATTCATGAAGACAGCCTCGTGTCAGTTTCCATGGCCCTTCAAATCCTGTGTTTCCCAGCATTCCGGAAATCAAAGCAATGGACTGCGGATAAAACCAGCTTCCTAGCATAATTTTATCTCTGGAGGGATCTTCATCCCGGATCTCTTCTCGGGCTTTTTCTTCTCCATCTTTCCATATGAAATGCGGACGCGATTTCCATTGTACAGGCAAACTGTCTTTCCTGTGAATTGTAAACCCCACTCCGTCATCTGAAAAATGCATTTTCGCATGCTGCAGATAAGATTGTGCTGCCTTTACCATATCCTCCTTTCTGTAATCCGTAAGAAGACTAAGGTTATATAGCATATATGCACCATCAAAATCCGGACAGTCTGAACCGCACGGCCAAAAAGATCCATCCGGATTCTGACAAGCCAACGTAGAGTCGACACTTTGTTCTGGGAATCTGTATTCCCATCCTTGCATAAAGTATGTTGGGAGAACGTGAATCGTCCCAAATTGTCCGTTCCTCAAATCTGCACCAAGCTGGCATCCCCAATATCCTGACTTCTCATCCAGCAATTCCTCAAGTGCAGGGAACATACCATATTCCAAAACATCATCCACATATGGAACCTGGTAAAAATCTCTCAACGCAAACATAGCAGTGCTTAATGCACAAATCTGATTCCCCGCCGCCCATGAATTGCTCCAGTCATATGCTTTTATATAATGGTACATCGTCTCTTTGTTCAGAAACCGGTCAAGAAAATGCAGTTCTTTTTCCGGTTTCCTGCCGAGAACATACAGTGTCCAGAGCATTCCGCGAGTAAAATGCCAGACCGAATTGAGCTCATTAATTCCCCGTTCTCTGGTTTGATCTTCAATTCGATTTGAGAAATAGCCGTTTGCACATTGCAATTTGTTTATTCTCTTAGCCCACAGATCAAGATATTGGTTGTCTTTTTTTTTCAACTCATTAAACAGAGATAGAATAATTGCAGCATGATAGGCCCCATAAGTGCTTGGCGTTGTTTCACATGCTTCTTTTTTATATGCTCCCGGTTCTTCCCCGACTTTCATTTGTTCAACAAAAGAAAGCGCCATTTTTTTTAGCAAGAGGTACCCTTCCGTCTCACCTTTACGATAGATCATGATTATTTCTCCACTTCTCTTTTACCGCTTGAAAAAAGCAAAGCTGTCAAAAGAAATATCATGGAAATTGATATTGGAATCTCTGGTAATGACGAATTCGATCACTTCTGCAATATCGGTGGCTTTCATAAAATCGGTTCTTTTTTCCGCCGGGATCCTTCCTTCAAAGAATGTGGTGTCTGTCGGTCCGGGATTCAAAACTGTAAATCGAATGTTTTGAGATTTCATTTGCTGTGCAAATCCGTCGGTGAACATATTCACTGCCGCCTTTGCAGCACTGTAATGTGGTGCATTCTGATTTGCTCTCTTTGCTGCCATAGATCCTATATTGATAACAAGTGCCCCCTTCTCAGGGTCAACATGGGCAGCAAAAGCTTTGGTCGAAAACACCATTCCCTTTACATTGACGTCCATCACAGTATGAAACTGATCTTCTGTGAAATCGTTAAGTTTTGCTGTAATGGAAAGACCTGCAAAATTGATCAAAACATCAACAGATTCAAACTTTTCATAGACAGAATTCATGAAAAGATTGATCTGTTCACAGTCTGTAACATCAACGACAGCTCCAAAAACAGTTGCTCCAGTATCGGCAAGTTTTTTCTTTAGCACAGATACTTTCTCTTCATTTGAAGAACAAAATGCGATGTTAACGCCCGGAGAAGCGAGTTGAAGTGCAGTAGCTGTGCCCATTCCTCCCGTTGCTCCCATCATTACGATTGTCAGACCTTTCAGGCTTCTCATATATCATTTCTTCCTTTCCTGTTTAGTTTGTTAAAAATACCCCCCGCCTTCCACAACCTGGGAAGGTGACATTCCGGAGTCTATCATTTTGGAAATTCCTATCTCACTGTCCCGAATCGTTTCTGCTCGAAGCAAAACATCATATGCCAGTTTCCTTGGGATTATGATAACTCCATCGATATCTCCGAACACAACATCTCCCGGATAGATCCGAACTTCTCCAATCATAATCGGTACCTGCCATGCTGTTATTCTGAATCGTCCGAGCATTCCATTAGAGCTCCGATACCGGCAGAAAACCGGAAAATCCTGAGCTAATACTTTGTTTGTATCTCGAACGCCTCCGTCGACAACAGCACCTTTGCACCCTCTTTTTTTGGATACTTTTGTCATCATCTCTCCCCATTGGGCAGAAATAGTATCTCTCCCAGTATCCCAAACAACAATATTCCCCGGTTCGATTGACTCAAGCATTCGAGCCCGTTCTTCTATTTCATTTTTTATGGCAAGGCTCTGACACCCCGTTACTGTAAAAGCTATTCCGCAGACTTTCATCTCCTCTCTTAATGGCAGGATATCATTGGGAAGTGTTTGAGCAATCAGGCCTTCTTCCCGCAGAACATCATTAACTGCTGCGGTGAAGACATTTTCGTACCTTTTACATAATTCGATATCGGAGATGGGAAAAGGTTTCCTCTCCATCGCCTCACTCATTATTTTTTCATATTTTTCCAAGTTCATTTTTCACCACGCTCCAAAAACCCGTGTAAGCCCCGGAACAAAGGCAAGCATAATCAGGGTCAGAACCATCATTAGATAAAATGGTAAAAGAGCTTTTGCCGTTCTGCCTACGCCCATCCCAGATACTGCTGAGCCTACGTATAGAGCAGCCCCTACAGGAGGTGTAAGTAATCCTATTCCCAGATTTAAAATCATTACAATTCCCCATTGTACGAGATTATAATCGATCCCGCGGAGGATAGGAACAACGATTGGTGTCAGTATGAGCAAAATAGAACTAATGGACATAATGCATCCGAGAAAAAGAACTACAAGGTTAAGTAAAATGATAATTAGGATTTTACTGTCTGTAACACCCAGAATAGCACCGGCAATTTTATTTGGTATACGAAGATACGCAACAACCCACCCAAATGCGTTTGCTATAGCAAGCAGAACCATAATGGTTGAGAGTGTCTTAATGGAAGCAGAAGCAATACTATAATACTTCTTCAACGGGATCTCTCTATAAATGAAAAAGGCACAAATAAAGCTCCACAAAGCAGCAACCGCTGCTGATTCCGTTGCGGTCATGATACCAAATGAGACTCCGGCAAAAATAATTATTATCGTCATGAGTCCACCAAACGCTGACAAAAAGGCTTTCCAAGCTTTTTTCAGGTTAAATTGATGGCCGCAGGCGTAGCCCCGTCGCTTTGCATAGATAAACGAGAAAATTCCTAACATGATACCAAGAAATATGCCTGCTGGCAGCCCAGCCAGAAATAGAGCACCAATTGAAACATTCCCCGCTGCAACTGCATAAATCACAAGATTATGACTTGGCGGTATCAGCATTCCCTGAACTGCAGTCGCACAGGTTAATCCTGTCGAGTACTCTTTTGAAAAACCTTGGCTTTCCATCAGTTTAATTTCTATCGGACCAAGAGCAGCAATATCCGCATTAGGAGAACCGGATATTCCCCCAAAAAACATAGATGCCAGAACATTTACCATGGCTGCACCGCCATGCAGCCAACCTACAAGTTCATCAGCAAGTTTAATCAACCGGTCTCCAATACCTCCCTGGTTAATTAATTCTCCGCCGAGAATAAAAAACGGTACTGCCATAAAGGTAAAGTTATTTACCCCTCCGACCGTATACTGAACAATCAATTCAAGTGGAAGTTGCAAATAAAGATAAGTGCAAATGGCAGCAATTCCCATAGCCACCGCCACACTGACTCTTAAGAACAGAAGAATCAGAAAAACTCCGATTAATATAGTAATCGCAATTGTTTCTGTCGACATCAGGAAGTCACCTTCCCTTCTGCAAGATGGTTATCATGGTAATTTACAAACATCTCAATACAGAATACAATAGCGTTTGTGATGATAAAAAAGCCCCCTGCTACAGCTGAGAAATATTGAATGCCCGTTGAAATTCTGAATGCGGATAATTTTGTAGGCCATGTCAGAATAACCAACTTCATTCCCCAAAAAACCATAACAAACCCAAAGATTGTATTACAGAGCATTCCAAACAGCTTGAAATACAGCAATACTTTCTCTGAAACAATATTGTCAATTACTTCCATTTTTACATGTGAATCGTCTCGCACCGCTAATGCTATGCTGAACATAGCAAACCAGATCATGCAAAAAAGAGCAAATTGTTCGCTCCATTTCGGAACATGATTAAAGATATATCTGCCAAAAACCATAATAAGGATAGAAACCGTCTGTGCTGTCAAGAGTATTACACACAGAAAAGTGATGATCTTGTTATATATCTCTGCTATTTTCAGAAGGGTTTTATACCATGATTTCTCTTTAATCATTTCTCTCCCCCTTTCACAGTCTTTTATCATTCTGGCAGAATTCATCTATTTGTAGACGGGGGATACAGGAACCGTACCCCCCGTCTGAAACTGTAAAAACAATTATCTTTATTATGCCTGAACTTCTGCAATTAAATCTTCCAGACCTGCGCCAAATTCTGCCCAGACAGGTTTAACTGCCTCAACCCATTTTTCATAGTCAGTAATCTCGTGCACGGACATCCCTTTTTCCTGGAACTTTTCAAGAAGACCTGCTTCATAATCAGCATGCTGAGGTCTGTAAAATTCCTCAACAGTCTCAGTCCACTTCTCTTTCAAAAGAGTCTGGGTTTCTTCATTCAGTTTATTCCAGGTTTTTTCACTAACAAGAAGAACCGGGATATTGTAGGTGTGGTTGTCAAGAGTAAGGTTATCACAAACTTCATAGAAAGCATTTCCGTCAATACCGGAAAGCGGCTGTTCTGCTCCTTCAACAACGCCGGTCTGGAGAGCTGAATAGAGTTCAGAAAATGCTGTCGGTGTCGCGGAAAAACCAATCGCTTCGGCGGTAGCACTGTCAATAGCATATGTCTGGATACGAAGCTTCATGCCCTTTATATCATCGATGCTTGTAATTGCCTTACCTTTTGTAAAGTAATCACGCCCGCCATCTGGCAAGTAGGAAAATCCAATCAGTCCAGAAACGTTATCTGTTACATCCTGTAGCAGTTCCTCTCCGATTTCAGAGAACAACGTGTTGTAGTACTGGTCATAGCTTTTAAACAGATACGGGAGGGATAAAAGGTTCATTTTTTTCGCTCCCATATCCGCAATTCCTGCAGGCTGAATTACAACGAAATCGATGGTTCCAAGCTGAGCTCCTTGTGTCATCTCTGTGTTATTTCCCAAAACAGAAGAGCAATAAACATCAACATTCACTGCGCCATTGGAAGCCTCACTGAGTCTCTTGCCCCACTCATTGAATGCAATTGCCGTAAGGCTGGTTTCTCCGGAAGACGTTCCAAATTTCAAAGTAATCTTGTCATAATCAGCAAACGTAGTAGCAGAAAGTGCAAAAATCATGACAAACGCGAGGATCATTGCAAACACTTTTTTCATTTTCTTTTTTCTCCTTTTTTAATATTTTGTGTATCGCTGACGCGATAGAACTATTTTTATAATACTAAATATCTGTTAACTTGTAAACACAAAAAACTTGATATTTTTATTCCTTTTTAGGGGTGGCTGTAATACCAGCTTTTATGTTCATCCTCCTTATAATTTAAAACCTCCCATATTTATTATATACATCAAATGGGTTCATTCCTTCCGCCATAGCACGACGGCTTAATTTTTCATCGTTGAAATTCTTCTCTGCTTTTTCCAACACAGGAACAACAATCTCTTTGGGGACAACGACAACTCCATCTCCATCTCCAAACATCCAGTCACCCGGGTCAATACGAAGCATTCCATCCACCCCATCTACATAGATGGGAATCATATAATCAACAATCATAGATCGTGTCAGCCCTTCCACGGGACTACACCATCTAACAAAAGTCGGAAATCCCATTGCAATGAGATAGTCTGAATCTCTGGTAGATCCATCAATGACAGCCCCTACACAACCAGCCGCTCTCATCGCTGTAGCGGTAATCTCTCCGAATTGGCCGCAATTTCTGTTCCCCTGGACGTCTGAAACAAAAACACACCCCTGGCACATGCTCTTCATTTGTCCAAGGCGGATATTATGGATTGCCGGATCTGTATTCGGTGTTGTGCATCTGCGAGATGTAAATGCCGGGCCCGCAAGCTTTCCGTTCCGTTCTCCTCTTTCGAGGGGGCCTATACCCGGTTTTAGCGAGCGCCCTGGGAGATTGTACTGCTCTGCCATGATATCATAGACTAATGCAGTATAAAGCTTTTTATACCGTTCTGCTAACTCCGGTATCCTCTCTCTCCATTCTTTCGGACAAGCTTCATACAAAGGTCTAATTTCATAGGTGTCTTGAATCTGATCGCTCATTTTTTCTCCTTTCGAAATTTAATATTTATGTTTTTATTTGTTTCTACCTTTGTACCCGCCCGGATCCGCTTCCTGCCACAAGAGCTTCAACCTCTTCTAAGCTAACAAGATTGAAATCTTCCTCAATGCTGTGCTTCAGGCAGGAAGCCGCAGCGGCAAATTCAATCGCTTTTTGTGGTTTGTATTGATTCGCCAATGCGTAAATAAGCCCCGCTGTAAAAGAATCTCCGCCTCCAACTCTGTTTACGATATGAATTTTATACTCTTTTGAGAAAAACGCATTCTGACCATCGTAGAGCATGGCACTCCATAAATTGTCTGATGCGGAAAGGCTTTTCCGTAAAGTAAAAGCGACCTGTTTTATCCCATATTTTTCACATATCTGTTTCGCCACGCTGATATATCCCTTCTCATTTAACTTCCCTGTTTCCACATCAGTATCAGGAGAGGATATTCCAAGAACTTTATCTGCATCCTCTTCATTCGCTATGACTACATCAGCGTAACTGATTAATTCTTCCATAACAGATTTCGCTTTTTCCTGAGTCCAGAGCTTCTTTCGGTAATTCAGGTCACACGATACGGTGATTCCTTTCGCCTTTGCTGCCTTGCATGCAGCAAGGCAGCATTCTGACATGCTGTCACTCAAGCCTGCTGCAATCCCGGTAAAATGGAACCATCCAGCGTCTTGAAATATATCGTCCCAATTAAAATCTTCCGGCTTTGCTTCACATATTGCAGTATGTTTTCGATCATATACAACGTTGGAAGGTCTCTGCGATGCACCCCGTTCCGTATAAATAACTCCAATTCTGTCTCCGCCATATATGATTTTACCAGTTCCTATATTGAAGCGTTTCAGGAAAGAGACTGCGCAGATGCTGATCGCATTATCCGGAATGCGTGTAACGAACTCCGTTTTCATTCCGAAACAGCTAAGTGACGCTAAAACATTAGCTTCTGCTCCGGTATAATTCACGTTCATGTGATCTGCCTGAATAAACCGGCGGTAACCCTCAGGAGCAAAAGACACTAACAGATCTCCGAACCCAATAACTGCTTTCCCTCTCGCTGGAGGGATACTATCATCGTCTTTTCGATTGTACCGTGGTTGTTCCTGCCCTCTTGCCTGTCGCGTTATTCTTAGCGCCTTTTCACATTGCCTGGTAATTTTTTCCCACTCAGCATTCCTAATTGTTTCTGATTTCGCCATAAAGCTGCCACCACATGCAGCTACACACTTTAGCTTCAAATAATTGCCAATGTTATCATAGGTTAGACCACCAGTCGGAATAAACTTCACATTCGGAAACGGACCATTGATCAGCTTTACCGCTGCGACTCCGCCAGCAGCTTCTGCAGGGAAGAATTTTATAACAGAAAAACCCGATGCAACAGCGTTCTCAATTTCTGATGGTGTCGAGCACCCCGGAATAAACGGCATATTCTTAACCTTACTGTATTCCGTTACTTCAGGATGAAAACCCGGTGCTACACAAAAATCTGCTCCGGCATCCACAGCTTTGTCTACCAATTCCTTGTTGATAATCGTTCCAGCCCCGATAACCATGTCGGGAAATGTCTGCCTGATCTTTTTGATCGCATCGAAAGCAATTTCATTCCTGGCAGTCACTTCAATCGTATTGATACCGCCGTTTCGCAAAGCATCTGCCAGAGGCGCAGCGTAATCAATACTCTCCACTTTGATGACAGGTAAAATACCGCCTGCTGTGATTATCTCAAAAGGATCCATCTTCTGCTCTCCTTTTTAAATGCACATATTAAGATCTCTTGTTTAAATGTATTTTTGCTTTCCTTACGATTGCAAGCTGTTCGTTTCCGCTTGCAGTTTCTTCATAGTAAGTCTGTGCAAATTCATATTCTCCTTGTTGCTCATAGAGCTGTGCAAGTAGATAGCGAAGTTGCAGTTGAAAAAGGGGAGTGAGATTTCCTTTCAGGGCTGCACGAACAGTCTCACAGTCCTCTTCTGAACCATTTTCTTCTAGCAAGTTTATTTTTACTTTTAAAAGGTCAAGAATCGATTTCTGAGACGTTTCCCCAATATTAACCATTGTTTTCAGATCAGAATACTCTTTTTTTGCGAGAACAATATTCTCCATCCCACAATAAATATCGCATCGGTTTCCTGTCAGAATAGCTTTGCTTTGTTGTTGCTTCCTGCTGTCTAAAACCTGAATTGAATTTAAAACTTCCATTGCAGCATCATATTCTCCTGCAGCAGAATATGCATTACTTAAAAAACACATCATGCTGAAATGAATGTTTTTTCTTAGTTTATCATTTTTTGCTACAGGAGAATAGATTTCAATGAAGTCTTTCGGCTTCATTTCTCTGTAAAAGATGTTTAAAAGTTTTCTATGCTTTGTAAACGCAATCAGAGAAGAGATAAACCAAGAAGCAAAAACCCCAAGCAAGAAGCCAAGAACTGCTGCCGGCAAACTTCTTCCGTCATGGATCATCCCGGTAGAAATCAGAAAGCTGAGGCTCAATCCTGTAATAAAGTATACTTTTGTTGTCGGAAAAGCACTGATCATTTCAATTCTCCGTTTTGTGAATAATCAACGCAGAAGATAAAGAAAATTATTGCTGATTCGCAATGATACACCATGGCATTTTTACTTTGTAATCGCAAACGGGTGCAGAGGGGATCCCATCTCTCAGGGAAAAAACAGTGATATTATCAGAGAGCTCATTCCCACAAAGGAGGAAGTCTCCTGAGAGGGCGATTTCTCTGGGAGAGATGCCGAAGCTTGGAATGAATCCCTCCAGAGTCAGCTTTTCACCAGCAACGCGAAAAACTGATACACTGTCATGCCCTCTGTTGGAAACGTAGAGGTGATTACCGTCCTTGGAGAGCAGGATTCCTGCTGCAGTACTGATTCCCTGATACTCTGCCGGAAGCGTGGAGACTGTATAAATATGTGTTAACACGCCATCAAGGTATCGCATGATAGAAACTGAAGATCCCATCTCATTAGAAGAGAAGGCAACTTTTCCGTCATGGGAAAAAACAAGATGCCTCGGCCCGCAGCCGGAGGGAACCGAGCAGACAGAAATCAGTTCCAGCTCAGGAGACATCACATAGATCTGATCTGTTCCAAGATCACAGATGCATAGGTAAAGACCGTCTGGCGTTGGTACGATACAGTGCGGATGAGAACTCAGTTGTCTTTTTTTATCAGGGCCGCTTCCTGTAAATGCAATAATTTTATCCTGAACGGGTGTGTTTTTGCTATCCGTCTGTAGTAAAACCACAGTTCCGTCTATATAATTTGCAATCCAGACTTTTCCTTCGCGCGCATATAGATGTGCGGAATAAAGCCCGTGGGTACTTTCCAGCTTTCCTGTGGGAGACAAGAAACCATCCGGGTTGATCTGATAGCTGCTGAGGCCACTCATCAACTGAAACGGCTCCCTTAAAAGGGCATAGAGCCTATTCTTGTCTCTGCAGAGATATGACGGCTTATCAATCGGTGTTACATCCAGCAGGTTCAGTTGCCCGTCTTCAGAAAGGGCACACCGCAGAATTCCGCCCTTTTCATCACGGGACGCAATATAAACTGTCCTCAAAGGTCTTTCCCTCCGGCAATGATGATGTTTTCCCCTGTCATATACTTGCTTTCTTCACTCGCAAGATAGACAGCTATCGCTGCAATATCATCCGGCTGCCCGATATAACGAACTGGAATCAAGGATTGGACGTGCGCCTCATACGCAGGGTCGGACAGTGCCTCTGCGTTGCGATCTGTCCGAATTGCTCCTGGGGCAAGATTGTTGATGGTAACCCCGTCTGGTGCAATCTGCGGGGCAAGAGAGAGAACCATGTTATACTGTGCCGCTTTCAGCGCAGAATAGACCAGCAGCGGCGGAATAGGCTTTACCTGCTGGACACTGCCCATGGTAATAACCCGACCCCAGTGTCTTTTCTGCATCTCCGGAATAAACATCTGCATAAGCTTCATCGGTGCCCGGAGATTGGTATTAACCTGGAGATCAAATTCCTCGTCTGTAATCGCAGCCCAGTCATTGCGGATTTCAACAGAAGCACCGAGAACCAGGATATCCACCTGAAGCCCCAATGCTTTCACTCCGTCATAAAGCTTTTGAGGCCCATCAGATTCGGACAGATCTGCATAGACAGCCTGGCAAGCGACACCATAAGATTTCGCCTGTTCAAGCACCTGATCTGCACGATCATTTGGCTTACGGCAATGCAGAATAACATCAGCTCCGTATTCCGCAAAAGCGAGAAGGATTGATCTTCCGATACCTCGGTTCGATCCAGTAACAAGTGCTGTTTTTCCATGAAGATCAAACATATTCTGTGCCCCTCATCTTGTAATATCTTAAAAATAATAATACCATCGAGGTTGAAAGTGTCAATCATTTTTCGTAATATGAAATGCTTTTTCCAATATATTTCACAATGGGAAATATATTGACATCCTTAAAAACCGGGTAATAATATATAAAGTGAGTTAAAGTCTATACTTGATAATTAGGCTAAATGACGAAAAGCGGAACAGAAACAAGTAAGGAGAAGAAGCTATGGCACCAAAAAAAGGAATTGATCCATCCAGTCTTCGGATTACAGATATGCGCTTCTGTGATATAGACGGAGCTCCGAAGCGCTGCACATTGATAAAGCTTTATACCAACCAGGGGCTTATTGGGTACGGTGAAGTCAGAGATGCTTCCTCCAAGACATATGCGCTGATGCTGAAAAGCCGTATACTTGGTGAAAACCCCTGTGATGTAGATCGGATTTTTCATAAAATCAAGCAGTTCGGCGGTCCTTCCCGTCAGGGCGGCGGTGTAAGCGGAATTGAGATTGCTCTATGGGATCTTGCTGGAAAAGCATGGGGTGTTCCTTTGTGGCAGCTCCTCGGTGGAAAATACAGAGATAAGATTCGTGTTTACTGTGACACCGATGTAGACGGAAAGGATAACTCCGGCCATGCGATGGGGCTTGCCCTGAAGCGTAGGATGGATATGGGATTTACCTTTTTGAAAATGGATCTCGGCATCGGCCTTTTAATGGACGTTCCCGGCGCAATATGTGCCCCTCTCGGGTTCATAGACGATATGAAGAAGTATGCCAGCCACATTCTGAATGTTCAGGGAGGATCTGTGACGCAGGACATGGTGAAACACCAGATGAGCTATCAGATCGTCACCACAAGCCATCCCAATACAGGTATTCAGATTACGGAAAAAGGCCTCGATTATCTGGAAGAATATGTGAAAGAAATCCGGGAGATCATTGGATATGAAGTTCCTCTGGCTGTAGATCATTTCGGCCACGTCCAGCTCGAGAGCTGTATTCGTTTCTGCCGCAGGATGGAAAAATACAATCTCGCCTGGGTTGAAGATCTCGCCCCCTGGATGTATACCGAACAGTATCAGCGTCTGCGTGCTTCAACAACAATCCCTGTCTGCACCGGTGAAGATATCTATCTGAAGGAAGGTTTTGAACCCCTTGTGAAAGGTTGCGGCGTTTCTGTGATCCATCCGGACATTCTTACCTGCGGTGGTGCTCTGGAACTGAAAAAAATCGCAGATATGGCGGATGAAAACGGTGTTGCCGTTGCTGTGCACATGGCTGAGAGTCCTGTCGGATGCCTTGCCGCGATCCATACAGCAGCAGCAATGCACAATGTGCTTGCAGCAGAATATCATTCGGTGGAGATCCCCTGGTGGAAAGATATGGTTCACCTTTATGGAGATAAGCCAATCATGGAAAACGGCTTTTACAACGTACCGGACGGGCCGGGGCTCGGAATCGAAAGTCTGAATGAAGAGCTTCTCGCCGAGCATATCAATGCAAATATCCCCGGGATGTGGGAATCCACGGAGGAGTGGAACCGCGAATTTTCCAACGATAGAATCTGGAGTTGAATTTTAAGAAAACTGAGGAGAGAGAAACCACCATGGGCAGCCCGCAGCAAAAAGTGCTTTATACTGCCGTGATGAAGCACAATGCCGAAACAATTGAAAAGCTGGTATTAATGCAGTACAACACTTTTCAGATCGGGAAAAAGATGACCTTGATTCTGATTTCTCTGGTCTTGATTGCCTATGGTGTCTTTACCTTCAATTCCGGCATGATAACCTCATATTTTTGTCTGTTCCTTGGGTGTGTGATGATTGCCGGATTGAACGTAAGGCCGAAAAGCAATGCAAAAAAAATAATTGCCCAGATGAACAACAGGTTCCCTTCCTCTGAGTATTATTTTTCTTCCACAGGTTTTAAGGACAGTGAAAAAAGCAAAGAAATCTCCTATCAGAACCTGATCAAACTGATCGACGACAAAAAATACCTGTATCTATATATTTCCAAAGAATCTGCCTACATGGTGAATGCTTCTTCTGTTTATGGCGAAGGAGGACTTACCGGGCTGAAAAATCTGATTTTGGAAAAGGCAGGCTGTAAGTGGACCAGACCTTCCTCTTTCTGGAGTTTCAATATTGATAATTTGCAAGAGTTATTTGGTAACAAATCATCTCACTTCGAAGGAGAACGCTTGAAAGACAACCATCGATAAAAGACGGAACAGGAGGAAAAGATGTATTTCAATAAGCCGGAAGATGTTATTGCTCTCACGCCGGAATGGAACGGTGAGCGACTGCCAGACGGGAGGCCATTTGTACCGGATAAATATCTGGATGAGATCCGAAAGATGACTCTCGAGGAACTGTGGAAACCGATTTTTGTGCAGGGATATGAAAATCAGTTTCTTCAAATGAAATGCCTTCATCCGGAATTTAAAGAGAATGGCGACCTGAACTGCAAAATGATAGGCCGGGCTGTAACCGCTTCTTACGGACCGAAAAGGCCTGATTATTATGCTGCTTCTATGGCTCAGGCAAAAAGCCAGGGCTTTTCCGGAACGCCGAACCAATGGGTGATTGATTCTTTGATTGACCGGGATGTAGCCGTAATTGATATGTTTGACAAGATTTATAAAGGGACCTTTGTCGGCGGCAATCTGACTACAGCTATTAAAACAAAAACCCATTCCGGTGGTGCTGTGATCTGGGGCGGCATCCGGGATATAGAGCAGATGCAGAAAGTTGACGGAATCAATGTTTACTACAGAGGAATTGATCCGACCCCGATCCGTGACTTTGTGATGCTTGGTTTCAACACCCCAGTTCGCATGGGTGACGGAGAGCACGCTGCTCTTTGCCTTCCGGGTGATATCGTCTACGGATGCAGCGGAGGAGTTCTGTTCATTCCTCCTCAGCTTGTTGTTGAAGTCGTTGAAAACGGCGCAAAAACACAGATCAAAGATATCTTCGGGTTTGAAATGATCACGGCAAATCGTTTTACCACTGCACAAATTGATCTGAACACATGGACAGAAGAGATGCTGGATCTGTTGGTAGACTTTATCAAAACGGATCCACGCGGAAAAGAATATCGTGACATCGACTGGAGCCATGAATATGAAATGGCTCGAAATGGAGATCCGAACGATACTCAGTCAGCACTTTAATTGAAAAAGAACGCATACTGCCGGGAACTCTCCGTGACAGTATGCGTTCTTTATTATGTTTTATAAGAAATTGGCAAAGATGGATGCTCCGACGACTGTCAGTAAACCGGAAACAACAATGGCAAGGCTGCTCATGGCTCCTTCCAGTTCGCCCCATTCCATTGCCCTCGCCGTGCCGATAGCGTGGGATGCCGCTCCCATACCAAGCCCTTTTGCAATCGGTTCCGTAATGCGGAACATTTTGCAGACAAGATCACCTGAAACATTTCCGAAAATGCCGGAAAGAATAATTACAGCAACGGTAATAGCTGAGTAGCCTCCCAGTTCTTCCGAAACGCCCATCCCGATCGCCGAAGTAACGGATTTTGGAAGCAGCGTGACGTATTCCTGATGGGAGAGTCGAAACAGGAAAGAGAGAGTAAGCACAGAGACAAGGCTCGTCAGCACACCTACTGTCAGCGCACACAGAATAGCCGGAAGATTCTGTTTCAGCTTTTCAAGCTGTGCATACAGAGGAACTGCCAGGCAGACGGTTGCAGGTGTCAACAGGTAACTCAGATATTTTGCACTTGCATTATAACTGCTGTAGTCGATATGAAAAAGCTTCAGCACTGCAATAACCAGAAGAATCGCAATCAGGAGCGGGTTGAAAATTGCAAGCTTAAACCGTTTCTTCAATGCCGTTCCGATTGCAAACCCGAGAAAGCTGATCACTACGCCAAAGGTCGCGGAAGAGAGGATCAGATCATTCATTATCTTTTCCTCCTCTCCGCAGTATGTGCTGGGCCGTTCGCCCGGTTATCCCCATCACAAGTACTGTAGTCACAGGGATAATTACAATCAAAGGAACAAGAAACGGTCTGAGCACATCCCAGTTTTCCATCAGCCCCACAGTTGCAGGAATAAACATAATCGTCATAATCTCAACGAGAAACTCTGCTGTCTCCTTTACCTGCGGCAATTTCACTATTTCCGTAACCAGCAGCAGGAACATCAGTACAAGCCCGTAGATGCTTGCCGGTATGGGAAGCGGAATAAAATATTTCAGGATTTCTGCCACACAGGTAACTGAGAGAATAATTGTCATCTGCCGTATGTATTTCATGGATAACTCCTTTCCGGCTTTTTTCATTATTCATTATTATATAGTTTCTGTCATGAAGACGCAAGACGATGGAATAAAAACGGTTTTCTCTCGGTCTGTTTTGCGCTATAATACAGATATCATGTTTTCTTTTATAAAGGAGCAGACATCGTATGGGAACAACTTCGATTAGTTGGGATCAGGAACATATAAATATCCTGCTGGAAGAGCAGAAACGTTTCTTTCGCAGCAATGTTACTTTGGATATCAACTGGCGCATCAAACAGCTCAAAGCTTTGAAAAAAGCCTTGATCGCGTATCAGCCACAACTGGAAGCTGCGCTGGCAACAGATCTGGGGCGGAGTGATACGGAAGCCTATTTCTGCGATATCGGTCCGACTCTTGTTGAGATCAATGAAGCTATCCGGAATCTGAAGCGATGGGCCAGGCCGGAAACCCATTTCAGTAGCCTGACCTGTTTCCCGAGTCTCCTCACGAAGGTTTATAAAATGCCATATGGCACAACACTGCTGATCAGCCCTTACAACTTTCCGATTCTCCTCTCTCTGAGTGTTCTCGCCGCCAGCCTTGCAGGAGGAAACACGGCTGTGATTAAGGCCAGTTCCAAAACACCTGCCTGCACAGCCGTGCTCAAAGAAATGCTCAGCACAATCTTTCCTCCGGAATATGTAAGCATTGCTGAAGGAGGACATGAGGTTGCCGATCTCCTGCTTGACGCGCGGTTTGATAAAATTTTCTACACTGGTTCTCCAAAAGTAGCTTCTCATGTGCTGTCTAAAGCGGCAGCTAATCTGACGCCTGTTGCGTTGGAGCTTGGCGGAGAAACCGGGAACTGGTGCATCGTCCGCGCCGACGCGGACCTGAAGGATGCCGCGCGTAAAATTGCATTCCTGAAGTTGTGCAACAGCGGTCAGATCTGCATCAACATCAATCAGGTTGCAGTCGCTGAAGAAGTTGCAGAAGCGTTCCTCTCCGAGCTGAAATACGCCTTTGAAAAACAGATCGGAACAAATCCTCTGCAAAATGAGGAATATCCGCATTTGATTTCCACAGCTGCCTATGAGAAATGCTGTTCTGAAGCAGCAAAATACACCGATCGTATCGTTTTCGGAGGCCACGGTGATCCTGTATCCCGGCGCTTTGAACCTACGATCCTCTTTCCGGTTTCTATTGATGAAAGCATTGTGCAGCATGAGCATTTTTCTCCGCTTCTGCCAATCGTTCCCTTCGCGGATCCGGAGATCGATCGAGTTATGAACACGATTGCCGATCGCGAGCACCCTCTGGCTCTTTATCTTTTTACGAAGAATATCGCTTGGGCAAAACATGTTTTGTCTACACAGCAATATGGCGGTGGGTGTATCAACGAGGTCTGCCTCCAGCTTATGGTGAAAAATGTGCCCTTTAACGGCACCGGCCACTCGGGGATGGGGGCTTATCACGGAGAATGGGGGTTCCGTGAATTTACCCATCCATCCACCGTTCTGATTGGGTCTACCCGGGGTAACCTTCCGCTTCGCGAACACCCTTACGCCGGAAAAAAGAATGCCTGGAAAAAGCATATCATCCGATGGGTTGAACGATAAGAAAAAACAAAAAGACATATGACAAAATGACAAAACTCCGTGCCTGATTAAAAATTACATTAATCGCCGGAGTTTTGTCATTTTGTCAATCTATTCCGTTCTTCTTTGCGGAATTCCCTTAGCTGATGGTTTCAATACGGATCATATTAGTGCTGCCGCTCTCCCCGCTCGTGTTGCCACCGGTCAAAACAACTCTGTCACCGGCATTGAGATGCATTGTTTCTTTTGCAACGCGTAACGCATAGTAATTCAGCACTTCCATGTTTGGGAACTGCTCCGTCAGAACCGGCAGAACGCCCCACGACAGGGCCAGTTTATATGAGGCTTTTTTGTTGGTAGCCAGCCCGAGAATATCAACCGGGCAGCGGAACCGGGAGACCATACGCACTGTCAGACCACTGATGGAGGTTACGACAATAGCATGCGCATCCAGGTCAACAGCCATTGTGCATGCTGCATGTGAGATCGCATCCACCCGGTTGTGAATGGCGAATTCCTGATTTCTGAAGAGTGTTTTATAATCGATATGCCGTTCCGTCTCCTCCGCGATCTCGCTCATCACTCGCACAGAATCAACAGGATATTTGCCTGCAGCTGACTCTCCGGAAAGCATAATAGCACTCGTGCCGTCATAAACGGCGTTTGCCACGTCACTGATTTCCGCACGTGTCGGTCGGGGCTTGTTGATCATGCTCTCGAGCATTTCGGTAGCGGTGATAACCCGTTTTCCCAGCATACGGCATTTTGTAATCAGATACTTCTGGATCGCCGGAAGTTCAGCGAAAGGCACTTCTACCCCAAGGTCACCTCTTGCAACCATGATACCTTCACACACCGAGCAGATTTCTTCGATATTATCCACACCGGACTGGTTTTCGATTTTTGCAATAACATCGATCTGCTCGCCTCCGTTCTCCCGCAGGAAACCTTTCAGATCAAGCATATCCTGTTTGCAGGAGACGAAGGAAGCTGCCACAAAATCTACATCGTTTTTAATGCCAAAAAGAAGGTCTGCTTTATCCTGTTCACTCAGAAAGACAGAATGCATGACCTTGCCGGGGAAACTCATGCTCTTGCGATTGCTCAGCACTCCGCCGGCAACAACCCGACAGTTGATTTCGGTATCCTCAATCCTCTCAACCACAAAGATGACAAGCCCGTTGTTGACAAGGATCCTGTCTCCGACTTCCAGATCATCTGCCAGACCTCTGTAGTTCACAGAAACAATATGTTCGTCCCCCTCCACCTCACGGGTGGTAAACGTAAACTCATCGCCATCGTTGAGAGTGACTTTCTCATTGCGAAATGTTTTAATGCGATATTCCGGTCCTTTGGTGTCAAGCATGATGGCAATAGGAAGATTCAGTTCTTCCCTGACAGCTTTGATCATGTCGATTTTCTTCTGATGCTCTTCATGAGTGCCATGGGAGAAGTTGAGCCTAGCCACATTCAGACCTTTAAGGCACATTTCCCGGAAGACTGCCGGATCCTCGCTTGCAGGGCCGATAGTTCCAATGATTTTGGTCTTTCTCATGCTGTCACGTCCTTTTATTTATTTGGTATCTTTACGACAATGCCATAACCCTGCGAATGTAACTGTTGCAGGATAAATCTGTCATTTTGTCAGTCATAAGACCTGATTTTTTCAGTTGTTGCGATAGTAATTGATCAGGCAGCCATCTACAATAATCTGCCGTTCAGCATCTGTCAGCGCACCGACGGAGCAGTTGAATGTTGTCACCGTTCCGTCCGGTTTGACAGCGTAAGCCTTTATATCATCGTTCTTTTCAAGGATAGCTTTGCGCAGCCCCGGAACAAAGATATAGTCACCCAGTTCAAATGCGCCAGGGTTCTCCACGAGGAAAGGAGTCATCCCCCAGTTGATGCAGTTGGAGCGGTATCGTTTGGTAGCATATTGCTTTGCAAAATTTGCCGCTGCGCCTACTACGCGCTGGCAGGATGCTGCCTGTTCACGGGCAGACCCGTCACCCGGCATGTTGGCATAGATTGTGGAACCGATGTCTGTGCCTTCCGGGTCAACCTTCAATCCTGCTTTTTCAAGGGCTGCATATACAGCCTTGATCTCATCTGTAAGGCCGTTTCCTGCTCTCCTGTCTCTCTCTGCCTGGCGCAGTTCCTTGCTGCGGGAAACGTAATGCGGATCACGGCGGGAGAGTGCGAACTCGCTGAGTCTCTCCGGATTGGAGCGGTAAGAAGAAGCTTCCCCGGAAGGGATCAGTTCGTCCGTTGTGGTAACAGGATCGGTGATGTAGGAGCAGACCTTCACCAGCAGGTCATCCGTCAGAGCCGGCATTTCCGGCCAGTCTTTGATATTGGGGCCGAATTTCAGCTCATATGCGGGCTCGGGCCTGCCCCAGCCGTTGTACACTCTCTTCTCGTAGATACCGGCATCATATTCGTAGACGGGATTAGTATATACCACATCCAGGTCGGATGCGGCTGTCAGTCTGCCTCCGTTGGCAGCTGTTGCCGCTATGGATCGCGCATCCATCAGTGCTACCGCGCTGATTTGTCCCTCCCCCGGCTTGGAGCCTTCCCTGTTCGGGAAGTTGCGGGTAGTATGGCGGATAGAGAACTCTCCGTTTGCCGGTGTGTCGCCTGCACCGAAGCACGGGCCGCAGAAGCATTCACGCATCACTGCCCCGGAGGAAATGAGATCAAAAGCTCTGCCGTTCTTGACCAGCGCCGACATGGCAGGCATCGATCCGGGATAAACATTCAGGCTGAAGGCTCCATTGCCGCAGCTTTTCCCTCGCAGGATATCCGCCGCTGCGCAGATATTGTCAAAGGTTCCACCGGAACATCCGGCGATTTCGCCCTGTTCTACCCATATGCCGCCGTCATGGACTTTGCTCATGAGATCCATTGTTACACCTTTGAGCTGCCTGTTGGCATTTTCCTGTACGAGATGGAGGATATCTTCCGCATTCTCCTGCAGCTCATGGATCGTGTAGGTATTGGATGGGTGCATCGGCATGGCAATAGTGCATTCAACGGTCGAAAGATCCACGACTATGCAGCCGTCATAATAAGCAACTTCAGCAGGGCCGAGCTTTTTGTATGCTTCCGGCCGGCAGTGGGTGATAAAGTAGTCCTGAGTTTTCTCATCGGTTACCCAGATAGAAGACCAGCAGGTAGTCTCGGTGGTCATCACATCGATCGCGTTGCGGTACTCGATCGGAAGCCCTGCAATACCCGGCCCGACGAATTCCATCACTTTGTTCTTCACATAGCCGTTTTTGTAAACAGCTCCGATGATGGAGAGTGCTACATCCTGCGGGCCGACCCCGGGTTTCGGTTCGCCCGTCAGATAAACAGCTATCACACCCGGATAGGAAAAATCATAGGTACGTCCTAAAAGCTGTTTGGCAAGCTCTCCGCCGCCCTCTCCAACGGCCAATGTACCCAATGCACCATAACGTGTATGGGAATCAGATCCGAGGATCATTCTGCCGCAGCCGGCCATGGCTTCACGGTTGTAGGAATGGATATTAGCCAGGTTGGTCGGCACATAGATGCCGCCATATTTATGGGCTGCCGAAAGGGCAAACTTGTGGTCGTCTTCATTGATGGTTCCGCCGACAGCACAGAGCGAGTTATGGCAGTTGGTAAGTACATAGGGGAGCGGAAATTCCTTCATCCCGGAAGCACGCGCTGTCTGAATGATGCCCACATATGTAATATCATGGCTGGTCATGGAGTCATACTTCAGCTGCAGGTTTTGCATATTCCCGCTTTTATTATGGGCTCTTATGATCTCGTAAGCCATTGTGCCTTTGCTGGCTTCTGTCTTGTCAGCCGCTCTGCCTGTGAGCTGCCGGACCTTTTCACTTTCTTCCTCTGGAACAATTTCAGCTCCGTTTACCAGATAAACACCGCCGTCATATAGTTTTATCATTAAAGTATTCTCCTGATAACAATCCTTTGTATGCTGAAAATCTGAATAGAGTCTCTTTCTTTTGCCGCATCTACTATACCGCACCCGGAATTCAATTGCAACGCATTCTTTTTTCCTTTTTGTCTTCTTCATCCGGGTATTGACTTTTTTCATCCCTGTTCTGTATACTTTATCTGCTGGGTTTCCCTTCAAGATTCTCTACCAATTTGGAGCTGAGCAATGGTTCATAACAAGCATCTTCCTGTGCCCGGGCAGCGGATTTTTCGTTCGATGGTCGCTGTTTGGCTGTGTTTTGCGCTGTATTTTCTGCGTGGACGGCACGGCATCCCGTTTTATTCCGTCATCGCCGCGCTGCAATGTCTGCAGCCGTATAACAAAGAGATGCGCAATGTAGCTCGCAAGCGTATTACCGGTACCGTAGTCGGTGCAGCATGGGGGCTTATCTGTCTCTTGCTGGAGCTTGAACTGATTCATGAGGGGGTTCCGGATGAAATCCCACACTATCTGCTGATGGGGGTTGCCGTCGGTGTTGTACTGTATTCAACAGTTCTTCTGAACATTTCGGATTCTGCCTACTTCTCTGCTGTTGTCTTTCTCACGGTAGCAGTGAACCATATCGGAGATGCCAACCCCTATCTGTTTGCTTTCAACCGTCTGCTGGACACCGTTCTGGGCGTGCTGATTGCAGAGGTCGTAAACCGCGTCCATCTCCCGCGCGCAAAAAAACGAGACACTTTATTTGTTTCTGATCTTGAGGATGTACTTTTTCCCAAAGGCGGTTCTCTCTCCTCATATTCCCGCATCGAGCTCAACCGCCTGATCGAAGATGGTGCACGCTTTACCATTGCGACCGAGGAAACCCAGGCAACAGTGCGCCAGCTTCTACCCGGTGTAAATCTCCCCTACCCGATTATCATCATGAACGGAGCCGCATTATACGATCTCTCAACCATGGAGTATCTCCACACTATCCCGATGCCGTTTCCAAATGCCGAACGTCTCATCCAGTGGGTGGAGGAGCAGAAGCTTTCCTGTTTTATCAACAGTGTAGAAGATAATCTTCTCGTCGTCCGTTTCGGGGAGCTTTCAAACGAAGCAATGAAAGAGATCTTTCAGGTCAAACGAACGTCACCATACCGTAATTTTGTACACAGCCCCGTTCACAACTACGAAAGCGTGTTGTATCTGTTTGTTTTGGATACGCAGGAGAGGATTGAGGCCGCCTTTCGAGATTTTTCCAGCTGGGAATGGTCAGGTGAGTATCATATAGTAAAAGGGACTTCGAAAACACCTGGTTTTTCCTATCTCAAGATCTACGACTCCAACGTTTCCAGACAGGCCATGCTGAAAATACTGGAAGAAAAAATAGGGACGGAGAAAACCGTCCTCATTGGGAAAACACCGGGAGAAGCAGATCTCGTTGTCTCCGATCCCGGTAACAATCAGGCTGTCAAGCTGTTGAAGCGCCATTTTGAGCCAGTCGATCTGTGCGGTTGGAGAAACTGCTTTCGGCTTTAATCTACCAATAAAATGGCAAAACAAAGTCACTGTAAAATCGGTTCTGCTACTTTCCGATTGAAGAACGAGATCAGCGGTCCCATAAAGAATGCCGTGATAATGGTTCCGATTCCGACAACTTCAAAGATCTGATAGACGGAAAATCCTGCAGTATAGCAAAGGCCTGCTCCAAGAACAACACACGTCACATCTCCAATGATCCTGCAGACGGAAAAAGGGATTCTGCTCTGGCGCTCTGACCAGATTAATGTTACGGCATCGTACGTGGAAACGCCAAGATTTGCTGTAAAATAAAAGGACGAAGCCAGGCACATAATGATAACTGCCATCACCAACAAGAGAAACCGCCCGATTATGTCAGGAGAAGGAAAGATCCGTTCAAAAAATTTTTGGGAGTATTCTGCGATATATCCCAGGAACAACAGATTTATAATGGTGGCAAGCCCGATCTTCTTCCTGTCTGCCAAAAGCGATACAATAAGAAGTACCAGGTTTACCAGCACATATAAAGCGCCAAACCGGATCGGGATAACCGCATCGAGGCCGCTCATCAGACTCTGAAACGGATCAACGCCGAGCGCCGCATGTTTGAATAACCCGACACTGATTCCGCATACACCGACACCGGCAGCGCTCATGATAATTCGTTTTGTTCTATTCTTCAAAAAATCACATCTTTCTTTTTGAGATACAGACGCCATGAAAAGCGCTCCTGCCATCCGGCAGGGGCGCTTCCTTTAGAGGTTAAGAGGAAGAAAAAGGAGAATCAGCTTGAAGAAACCTGGGTTTTCTCCGTCTCCATATATTTGATCATCGCTTCAGCGGCTTCCTTTGCAGTTCTGACAGCGAGAACGACGGAGCGTGAACCGTGGACAACATCTCCTGCTGCAAAGACGCCGGGGCGCGTGGTCATCTGTTTCCCGTCCACCAGCAGCCAGCCGCGATCGTTGGCTTCCAGACCTTTGGTAGTCTTAACCAGTTTGTCTTTAGGCCCCTGACTTACGGCAATAATCGTGCTGTCAGCTTTGAAGAGTTCTTCCTTATCTTCATAGCCGATGATGGAGTTGTTCTCGTCCAGCAGTGTATGCTTGAAAACCGGTCCCTCCGGTGTGATGCGCTGGATACCTTTTTCGTAGAAGATTTCTGCGCCGTCCAGTTCTGCGTATTCGCGTTCGTTGTCGCTGGCACGGCAGGAACGGCGGCGCTCAAAGAGCATGACACGCTGTGCACCGTGGCGGTAAGCTGTACGGGCTACATCCATGGCAACGTTGCCGGTACCAATCACGGCGACTGTTTTGCCCAGATCATGGGCTCCGGGATTTGCCAGATAGGAAATGCCAAAATGCACATTTGCCAGGGACTCACCCTGGATACCGAGACGTGCTGGTCTCCAGGCACCGGTCCCGATAAAAACAGAAGCGTAGCCGTCGCGGAAAAGGTCTTCCATGAAGAGGTCACCGCCCAGAACCACGTGCGTGCGAATCTGTACGCCCATCTCCAGCAGCTTATCACGGAAGCGGTCCAGCAGGCTGTTCGGCAAGCGGTAGTCGGGAATGCCGTAACGAAGCATACCGCCAACCATATTACGCTCTTCAAAGATCGTGACGCGGTAACCGGCCTTTGCAAGGATGATCGCAACGGTCATGCCCGCAGGGCCGCTGCCGATGACGGCAACGGCTTCTTTCTTTTCAGCCGGCGTGGTAGTGTCCATGCGGTCGAGATAAGCGTCGGAGATGAATTTTTCGATCTCGTAAAACTGAATCGGGTTGCCTTTTTTGCCCTGGATGCAGTGGCCCATGCACTGGTTCCCATGATCGCAGACGATGGAGCAAACAACAGACATGGGATTGTTGTTGAAAAGCATCTCACCCGCTTCCATCAGCTTGTTTTCCTTGAATAGCTGAATCACCGTGGGGATCGGCGTATGGATGGGGCAGCCCTCCTGGCACAGAGGCCTTTTACACAGAAGACAGCGGTTTGCCTCTGCTTTGATATGAAGAGCCATTTCGTTCCCTCCTTATTCCGCGCGCAGCAGCGCGACGGCGACATCGTTCACATTCGTGCCGGTAGGGCCGGTGACGACCAGGCCGCCGATTTTTTCCAGTGCGTGATAGGCATCGTTATTTTTCAGGACTTCAAAAATGCTCAGGCCCTGTTCACTCAGTTCTGCAGCGCTATCCCCATCGGTATAGCCACCGGCAGCATCTGTAGGCCCGTCTGTGCCGTCGCTGCCGACGGAAAAGACGGCTGCACCGGGAGTACCAGCAATGCCGGGAGCTGCCGCCAAAGCCAGCTCCTGATTTCGGCCTCCAAGCCCGTGCCCGGTCAGGTGCACAACTGTTTCGCCGCCTGCGATAAAAGCAATGGATTTACCGGACGCAGCATGGCTCTTGAGGATACTGGCCAGGAAGCTGCCCGCCTCTCGTGCCTCGCAGCTGAGCTGATCAGTGAGAAACACCGGTTTGTAACCAAGCTTTTCAGCGGAAACCGCTGCCGCAGCACAGAGCTCACGCACGGAGCCGTTGATGTGGGTCTCAACATTCGTCAGTTCTTTGGGCGTCTCCTCGTCCAGGAGCCTCGAGGCATCAGCGCTGAGCTTCAATCCGTATCTTGCAGCAATCGCCTTAGCCTCAGCGCAGGTACTGCTGTCAGGGTAAGCCGGTCCGCTTGCGATCATATCCAGGGGATCACCCAGGATATCGCTTAAAACGATGCTCAAAACCTTCGCAGGGGCGCAAGCCAGAGCGAAGCGTCCGCCTTTGACGGCAGAAAGACGTTTCCGAATGGTATTCATTTCAACAATGTCCGCACCGCTTGCAAGGAGCTGACGGGTAATATCCTGCAGTTCCTCCCCGGGAATGCGGGGCAATTCAAACAGCGCACTGCCGCCTCCGGAGAGCAGGAAGATTACCGTGTCCTCTGCACTGAGACCTTCCACCAGCTCCAGCGCTTTTTTTGTTGCAGCGAAACTGTTTTCGTCGGGTACGGGGTGGCCTGCCTCATAGCAGGCAACATCTGGAATTTCACCCATGACATGCTCGTACTTGGTGACAACTACGCCGCCATCCACATGTCCCAGCGTATCCACTGCCGCTTTCGCCATCTGCCAGGCTGCCTTGCCAGTGGCAACGAGCAGGGTTCTGCCTTTGCTGGGTTTATAGTCCTTGAGCGTGCGGCGAACGGCCTCGTCCGGCAGCACAGCTGCAATACTCTCTCTTATAATCTGATCGGCATCTTTTCTGAGTAAAGCGTTCATAAAGATTCTCCTTTTTGCCGTTTAGGTGATTGGAGCTGGGTTGAAGATACAGATATCGTTGTGCCAGCGATACTGCTCGGAATAGGGCTGCTTGCGGCCACTGGCAACATCAAGTATGTAGCGGAACATTTCTTCGCCCTGTTCGGCGATAGTCGCCTTACCGAGGGCAGCGGGGCCGGCATCGTAATCAATGATATCAGGCCACTGGTCTTTCATCTCGCTGCGAGAGCAGACTTTAATCACCGGCGCCGCAGCAAGACCGTAGGGCGTACCACGCCCTGTCATGAAGACTTGTAAACCCATGCCGCTGGCGAGCTGGCTCGTGCCGCAGAAGAGGTCGGAGGCAGGTGTCGCGGCAAAGATCTCGCCGTGTTTTGTGGGCTTTTCACCGGGAGAGAGAACCTCCACAATGGGGGAGGTGCCGGACTTCGCGATAGAACCCATGGATTTCTCGATGATATTCGAAAGGCCGCCCTTCTTATTGCCGGGGGTGGTATTCGCGCCGCGGTCCACACCACCCGCACGTAAGTATGCGTCGTACCATTTCATTTCTTCAACCAGGCGTGCACCCACCTTTTCATCAATGCAGCGGTGGGCGATGAACTGCACGCCGTCACGCACTTCGGTAACTTCAGAGAACATGACGGTTCCGCCGCCGGAGACGATGAGATCAGCCGCATAACCCGCCGTAGGATTGGCTGTGATGCCTGAAAAGGCGTCTGAGCCGCCGCACTGCATACCAACCAGCAAATCGCTGATGGGAAGCGGGACACGCTTTCTCTCGTTGAGCCGCTTGAGCTTATGCTCTGCCATTTCCAGGATCGCCTTCATCACGGCGTCATGGCCTTTATGGTCCTGCAGGATGATGACGTTTTCAGGCGTGTTCAGCTCCGGCCAGAGTGCACAGAAGCGCTCAGGTGTGAACTTTTCACAGCCGAGACCTACCAGCATGAATTCCCCGCCGAAGTTCGGGTGCAGAGCAATGTTGCGGATGAGGCGCTGGGGTACCTTAGCCTCCGGTGCATCGATTGCCACGCCGCAGCCGTACTGGTGGTTGACTGTCACTACATCGTCCACATTGGGATATTTAGGCAGCAGATCCCGGCGAATACGGGAGATGGCATCGTTCACAACCCCGATGACGCACTGCACGGTTGTGTTGATACAGAGAATGTTGCGTGTGCCGCCGGGCCCCTCTCCCCAGGGGTTAGGATAGCCCATCCAGGTTTTGACCGGCGGCTCGGGCAGCTTTGTCACGATATTGGTGGCGAACTCCATTTTGTCCAGATCCGGCGCCGGAGCCATGATGAGATTTGTCTCATTGATCCAACCGCCGCGGGGCATATCCTCACGCATGGTGCCGAGTACAACGCCATAGCGTACAACCTCGCCACCTTCGGGAATATCGCACAGAGCAATCTTGTGGGCCTGGGGAATGTCCGTCTGGGTCACAGTTCCGTCCGGAAGCGCTGTTCCCTTCTTAAGGTCGCGTATAGCGACGGCGACATTGTCGCGCTCGTTGATTTTGATCGTGAGTGCTTCCATTTACGTTCCTCCTGAAAACGGGCCGGAGAGATCCCGGCCCGTTTGAGTTGTTTCTATTACTATCGAATTATCTGACCATGCAGGGCTTCTTGTTGTCAAAGACCCAACCGGGGATAAGATACTGCATGCCGACGGCGTCGTTGCGGGCACCTTTGCCATAGCACTTTTCCATGTAGAGAGCGTTGGCTTTCAAGATCTGCTCACGGTCCAGCTCAATGCCGAGACCGGGCTTTTTCGGAAGGTCGATGCAGCCGTCTACAATCTGCAGCGGCTCCTTCGTCAGACGTTCGCGACCTTCCTGCCAGATCCAGTGGGTGTCGATGCCGTTCATCTTACCCGGAATCGCGGCAGCGCACTGCACCACCATAGCCAGGGAAATGTCAAAGTGGTTATTGGAGTGGCAGCCCCACATGAGGCCGAAGTCATTGCATAGCTGACCGACACGTACGGAACCCTCCATTGTCCAGAAGTGGGGGTCGGCGAGAGGAATGTCCACACTCTGAAGTGCGATGGTATGGCACATCTGGCGCCAGTCGGTGTTTATCATATTGGTGGCGGTGGGCATCATGGTAGCCTTGCGGAACTCTGCCATCACCTCACGCCCGGAGAAGCCTCCCTCCGCACCGCAGGGATCTTCACAGTAAGCCAGGACTTTCTTGAGCTCGGGGGCGATCTCCAGCGCTTCCTTCAGGCTCCAGCAGCCGTTGGGGTCCAGATCCACACGGGCTTCGGGGAAGGCAGCTTTGATGGCCTGTACTGCCTTAAGCTCTTCATGAGGATCCAACACGCCGCCCTTAAGTTTAAAGTCTTCAAAGCCATACTTTTCGTGCGTTGCCTTTGCCAGAGCGACGATTGCCTCTGGGGTCATAGCCTCCTCATGGCGCAGGCGATACCAGTCGCAGTCGGAATCAGGCTCTTCCTCGTACTCGAGATCGGTCTTTTTCCGGTCGCCGACGTAGAAGAGGTAACTGAGGAAGCGAACGCGCTCGCGCTGAATGCCGTCGCCCATTAAGGCCGCAGCCGGAACATCCAGGAACTTGCCCATCAGGTCAAGCAAAGGTGCTTCAATAGCAGTGACCACATGTACACCGGTGCGCAGGTCAAAGGTCTGCAGACCGCGTACATCATCTTTGATGTTGGCATTGAGCCAGGCGCGAACTTTGTTAAGAGTCTGCTTGTAGTCGGCAATGCGGGTACCGAGGACCAGATCCTTTACATCTTCCAGAGCCTTGGTGATCTTCTCACCGCCCGGAACCTCACCCACGCCTTCGTTTCCGTCGGAGTCGGTAAGGATGACGATGTTACGGGTGAAATACGGAGCGTGTGCACCGGAAAGGTTCAGCTCCATGCAGTCATGCCCGGCAACCGGGAACACTTCCATTTTAACGATGGTGGGAACAGACATTACGCTTCCTCCTTATTCAATCAGGCCAGCCTGACGCATGGCCTTTCTGATATTATCGAGAACCGGGCCTTCGGGTGTCGGGAGATTCGGCAAATAGGGATCGCCGACCTCGAGACCGCGGAGCTTTGCCATGTCCTTCGCCGCTACAGGGAAGGAGGCCGGATCCATGCTCAGGCGCACGGGGTTGAGCTTGAACTGCGCCTCGAGAGAGCCTTTCACATCACCGGCAATGTACTTTTCATAAACTGCGCCGATGAGCTCCGGCATAAAGTTGCCTGCTGTGCACACACCGCCTACTGCGCCGACGCAGAGGCTGGCATACAGAAGCGTATCCTTGCCGCCGAACACCTTAAAGCCGATATCGCGGTTGAGTCGCACGCATTCCTCCGTGAGGGTAATGTCACCGGAGGTGTCCTTCATCCCGACGATGTTGTCAACCTCATGTGCAAGCTTTGTAATAAGTGCTGCGCTGAGCCCGTAGCCTACGCGGCCCGGGTTGTTGTAAAGCAGAACAGGGGTGTCAGGGATCGCCTCCGCAACCGTCTTAAAGTGGAGGAACAGCTCATCCTGCGTAGGCTTTAAGAACATGGGCTGGAGGATAGAGACTGCCGCCGCGCCATTGGCAGCCGCCATTTTGGCAAGGCGGACGCACTTTTTGGTGTTGATCGCGCCAATGCCGAAGTACACGGGGATTCTTCCTGCCGCCTGGGAAACAGCGATCTTCAGGCCTCGCTCCATCTCGTCCTCTTCGATCTGATAGAACTCACCGTTGGAGCCGAAGACCAGGATACCGTGCATGCCGCCGTTAATAACGTAATCGATCTGACGGCGGAAAGCCGCCTCATCGATGAATTCCTCTTTGTCAATGGGCGTAAGGATTGGCACTACTACGCCCTTGATAAAATCAGTGTTCATAGCTAATCCTCAGCGGCCGATCTGGATGCCGGTCAGGTATTCGTAATACTGGGCAATGGCGCTGTGGTCCTTATTGCCGCCCTCATGGTTGTGCATCCACTGGAGAATCTCCTGCACAGCGGCCGTCATGGGTACGGGGGCACCGACGGCGTGAGCACAGTCGAGAGCATTGTTGAGATCTTTGATGTGCAGGTCGATTTTGAAGCCGGGCTTGTCGTTGCCTGCGATCATCATGGGAGCTTTGGCATTCATGACCGTGGAGCCGGCGAGGCCGCCCTTGATTGCGTCAAAGACAAGATTGGGATCCACGCCCGCCTTCTGGGCAAGTGTCAATGCCTCAGCCAGAGCCTGGATATTGCAGGCTACAATAATCTGATTTGCAAGTTTCGTGGTGTTGCCTGCGCCAACATCTCCGCAAAGCACCACAGAGGAGCCCATTGCGCCGAGCATATCTTTGAACTTGTCAAAGGTCTCCTGCTTGCCTCCGACCATGATAGACAGAGTGCCGTCGATAGCCTTCGGCTCGCCGCCCGAGACAGGCGCATCCAGCATCTCGATGCCGTACTGTGCAACACCCTCGCACAGCTCCTTGGAGGCGACCGGGTTGATGGAGCTCATGTCAATAAAGGTGGAGCCGGCCTTCATATGGGCGGCAACACCGTTGTCACCCAGCATAACCGACTTGACCTGAGGACCGTTGGGGAGCATGGTGATGACTACATCGCAGCTCTCTGCAACTTCAATGTAGCTTCCGGCCTTGGCGCCTACAGCGACAACAGGGTCGCACTTGGCCATGTTGCGGTTGGAGACAGTCACGTCATAGCCGGCCTTGACGAGGTTGATAGCCATGGGTTTGCCCATAATGCCCATTCCGATAAATCCGATTTTCATAGTGTAGTGTCCTTTCTCTCACTTCAATATTTGGTATAAATTTTTTGCTTGTGTACTTTGATTATATTAAACTCGAAATAAAAAGTCAATGCACAAAAACGACTGATGGGGCTGTAAATTCGTATTTCTCTATTACTTTTATAAAGTGAATTTTAAAACCAGGTTTCAGCCTGTATTTCTGCTTATTTTGCCTTGCACAGAGAGAAATTGTAAATTGCATATTTATTAAATGATTCTCTTTCTTTCTGCTCTTTCGCTATTTTTACCTTGCGAAGACGACGGATTCCCTGTATAGTACAACTTATAGAAATCTGAAGCTCCACGGTTGAGCTGAGTCATCAGGAGGCATTTTTATGGATTACAGAAGATTTGGAGACACGCTGGTCATTCGGCTTGACCCGGATGAAGAAATCATCGAAAATCTGCGTGCAATTGCAGAAAAGGAGCAGATCAAGCTCGCCAGCGTCGAAGCGCTGGGCGCGATCAATGATTTCACAGTCGGTGTCTTTGATACCGTAGAAAAGAAGTACTATTCAAACCGCTTTCAGGGGGTATATGAAATTGTTTCCCTGACGGGTACGATCACAACAAAGGACGGTGCTTTTTATCAGCATCTGCACATGAGCGCCGGGGAGAGCAGCGGTGCAGTGTTCGGAGGGCATCTGAGCAGAGCCGTTGTCAGCGCAACCTGTGAGATGATAGTCCGCGTGATCGACGGCCGCGTGGAACGTGTTCTCAATCCAGATATTGGCCTGAATCTGTTCCGTTTCTTTTAATGCCATGGGAAAGATTTATGAGATTTACGGGTCAGATGCCCATGAAATGACCCTCGCGCTGCTGCGTGCGGCAAACGTAAAAGACATGATCCCCGCAGGCGCTTCCGTCGCTCTCAAACCAAACCTCGTGGTTGCCGCTGATCCTGAGGACGGTGCGACGACGCATCCCGGCGTTCTGTCCGGCTGCATCGAATATTTGCAAGGTGCGGGCTTTACTGATATCTGCGTAATGGAAGGCTCCTGGGTCGGTGATCGGACTGATCGTGCTATGAAAACCGCCGGATATGACAAGGTTTGTCAGCATTATCAGGTTCCGTTCTACGATCTGAAAAAGGAAAAAACGCGCACCGTCGAAACCCCGTTGCGCCCCATGGAGATCACCTGCCGCGCATTGGACACGGTCTTTCTGATTGACCTGCCTGTTTTAAAGGGGCACTGCCAGACCGTGATGACCTGTGCGCTTAAAAACCTCAAGGGCTGTCTGCCGGACCGTGAGAAGCGCCGCTTCCACTCTGACGGGTTAATCCGGCCTATTGCAGCACTGGCTTGCGCAATTCGTCCTTCGCTGGTGATCGTGGACAGCATTTGCGGTGATCTGAATTTTGAGGAGGGTGGAAATCCTGTCCACACCAACCGCATGCTGTTGGGAACAGATCCGGTGCAGATGGACGCTTACGGCTGCCGCCTGATGGGTCTGCAGCTGGAAGACGTGCCCTATATTCATCTCGCCGAGCAGTGGGGCGCAGGCTCAACGGAGATCGGGCTCGATGATATCGTTACGCTCAATGAGCCTACAGCTGCAGAGCGCTATCCCGCTCCATCAGGCCTCGTCCGGCAGCTCACAAGAAACGTCCGGGCAGATCGTGCCTGTTCCGCCTGCTACGCTGCCCTGGTACGCGGCCTGTATCAGGCACGGGAGGAAGGTATCACAGTTCGAGACAATCTCGTCATCGGGCAGGGGTGGCGTGGGCAGACGCCGGATGCCCTGGGGATCGGAAACTGCTGCTCCGGAGCAGCTCGCTGCGTGAAAGGTTGTCCGCCCACAGCGGCAGATGTGCTCAACGCGCTGCGGGAAGCATAGTGATTGCGTGAGCATCACAGATTTGAGCGAAATGGCAGAATAATTTTATTTTCTTTCAAATTGCACAAACGCATGAAGAAAAACTCTAAGTCAAATCTTGCTTTTTTTGTAAGCTTTGGATATAATACTCTCAGCAACTATCTGAGAAACCGAATAAGAAAGAAGGGAATGGCGTGTTCATCAAAAAGTTTGGCGATCTGATCGTCAGCGTGTTTTACCTGATTCTTGGCGTCGTGATGATCGTGCTGGCCAGGGCACTTCCGAAGTCCAAGGTCATGGAGATCGGTCCGGACTTCATGCCGATTGTCGTCGGTATCCTCATCCTGGTACTCGCAACGATCCTGTTGGTTCAGTCCATCAGGAAACTCCGTATGGGCGGCGTCCTGTCCGAGGAAGAGGAAAAAGATCAAAGTGATTACAGGCGCGTGCTGGAAAGTCTTGTGCTTGCTACCATTTACGTTAATGTACTCAAGCCGGTTGGCTTCCTGATCTCCACGTTCGTCTATCTCTGCCTGCAGATCTACGTCCTAGCACCGAATGACAAGCGCACAAAAAAAGACATTGTCAAGTTTGTCGTAATCAGCCTTATTTTTACCGTCGTTGTATATGTCTTGTTCCGGTACGGCTTCAAGATCATTCTGCCGACGGGAATCATCAAACTGTAGGAGGTGCCGCATGAACGCTCTTTCACAGCTTGGCTCGGCCATGCTTTCTGTCTGCCAGCCCCTATCTTTTCTCTTGATGATCGCCGGCGTCGTGATCGGCATCATCTTCGGCTCCATCCCCGGCCTGTCCGCTTCCATGGCGGTGGCTCTGATGCTTCCGCTAACTTTCAGCATGAGTTCATCCCTGGGCATGAACATGCTGGTGGCCGTGTATATCGGCGGAATCTCGGGCGGTCTGATCTCCGCCATCCTGCTGAATATGCCCGGTACGGCCTCCTCCATCGCCACTACCTTTGACGGCTACCCCATGGCTCAGAAAGGTGAGGCAATGCGTGCGCTTGGCATCGGCATCGTGTTCTCCTTCCTTGGCTCCATTTTCTCGTTTATTATTCTCGCCTTCTTTGCTCCGAAGCTGGCCGATATCGCTCTTCAATTTACGCCGATCGAGAACTTCGGTATCTGCTTCTTCGCACTGACCATGGTCGCGATTCTCAGCTCAGGCAACATGGTCAAAGGCCTGCTGGCCGGCATGCTGGGCCTGGTGTTCGCCATGGTTGGCATGGCCCCTATCGACGGTACACGCAGGTTCACCTTCGGCAGCAATGACCTGATGGCAGGCTTCAACACTCTCACTACCCTGATTGGTATTTTCGCCGTGGCTGATATTCTCATCTCCGCCGAGACGATGGGCAAGGGCGTCGAAACCATCCCGGTCAAGAAGGTCAAAGGGTTTGGCTTTACCATGAAGGAGTTTGTCTCCTGGCTGCCCGGAGCTCTACGCTCGGCCCTGATCGGCACGGGCATCGGCATCCTGCCCGGCATCGGCGGCTCCACCTCCGGCATGCTCTCCTATGTTACCGCGAAAAACATGTCCAAGCACCCTGACACCTTCGGCAAGGGTGAGCCTGAGGGCATCGTGGCCACCGAGTGTGCCAACAACGCCACCATCGGTGGTGCGTTGATCCCGCTTCTGGTTTTGGGTATCCCCGGTGACGGCGTGACGGCTATGATGCTGGGCGGCTTTCTGATCCATGGTCTGTCTGCCGGTCCGCTGCTCTTCATCAAAAATGCCGACGTGGTCTATGGCATTTTCGCAGCCTGTATGCTTTGCGGCCTCATTATGCTGGTAGTTGAGTGGACCTGTATCAAGGGCTTTGTCAAGGTCCTGAAAGTTCCCAAATACATCCTCATGCCCCTTATCCTTGTGCTCTGCGCTGTGGGTGCCTATGCTACCAACAACCGCATTTTCGACGTACAGTCCATCATCATCTTCGGTGTAATCGGTTACCTGTTCCATAAGGTTAAAATGCCCACGACTCCGTTTGTGCTTTGCTTCCTGATCGGAAACATGACAGAGACCTATCTGCGGCGCGGCCTTATGAGCTACAAATCCTTCGGTGCGTTCTTCACCCGCCCGATCTTTGATGTGTTCTTCTTTATCGCTATCGCCGTTATTGTCTGGACTGTTTACAAGGAGATCAGAGGACGTAAAAAATCCTCCTCAAATTAATTACCCCGAAAGGGGAGAAAGAAGGTATTCTATGAAAAAAACTCTCGCTCTCGTTCTCGCACTCCTCCTCGTTGTAGCTTTGGTTCCCGCCTCAGTTGCATCTGCTGAATGGAAACCCACCTCCACCGTGTCGATCATAATCCCCGCCGGTGCCGGTGGTGATACTGACCTGACTGCCCGTGTTTTCGCCCAGTATGCAAAGGAAATGACCGGCGTTGACTTTATCGTTGTCAATGCAAGCGGTGCTGCAGGATCCATTGCCGCAAATCAGGTTCTCTCCGCTGCTCCCGATGGGCTGACCGTGCTGTATGGCCACAACCTCGTCAACGTTGCCAACGTTGCCGGCGTGACCGACTACAATTACACCGCATTTAAACTTGGCCCCACTTTTGCCAAGAATCCTGCCAACCAGCTCTTTGTCAACCCTGAAAAGTATGACAGCCTTGAGGCATTTATTGAAGCTGCCAAAGCCAACCCCGGCAAGCTGAAAGCCTGCACAGAGGTCGGCGCCTACACCTACTATCTCATCCTCGCTTTCGAGAAGGCTGCCGATATTGACCTCGATATCGTCGACGTTGGTTCTGCCTCCGACAAGGTCGTTGCCATGCTGTCCAAACAGGTTGACGTTATGCCCGCTGCTTACCTCAACTGCAAAGATTACCTTGCTACCGGCCAGTTCATCGCTCTCGGCGCACCTACTGAGGAGCGTTACGACCTGATCAAGGATATCCCCACCTTCAAAGAGCAGGGCATCGACCTCGTATTCCCCGACTGCGACTACTCCTTCTACTTCCCCAAAGAGACTCCCGATGAAGTGATTGCATGGTTTGATGCACTCGTCGAGGAGATGGAGCAGAATCAGGAATGCCTGGATGCTATTTCTGCTATCACTGTAATTCCTTACTACCTCAACTCCGCCGACTCCGAGAAGAACGACGAAGCATACTTCAACACCTTCACTGAAATCGCTGCTTCTCTCGAAGGCTGAGACAAATAACATCCCTTAGATAAGTAAACATCAGGGGGAATGATAACCCTGGCAAGAGAAAAGGGCTTCGCACTTTCTTGTTCAGATATCATTCCCCCGCTTTTTAAAGGAGGAGATCAAAATAAGCGTTCCTATTGTAACCGATATGCAGGTCATCCCCGTAGCGGGATTCGACAGCATGCTGATGACGCTCTCCGGCTGTCACGCACCCTGCTTCACGCGTAATCTGGTAATCCTGAAAGACTCCGCCGGCCACACCGGCATCGGTGAGATCCATGGCGGTGACTACACCCACGACGGGCTTATGGCCATGCGTGAGCTCGTGGTTGGCACACCTGTCTCCAAGGGCCGTGAAGTGCTTCAGCGCATCCATAAGGCAATCAATCCCCACGCTGACGAGGCTGGGGAAGGGATCCAGACTCTGGACATTGCCAAGCTCAAGTATGTCGTACGCAGCGAGTGGGCTATTGAGTGCGCCATGCTCGATCTTCTGGGTCAGTATCTGGAAGTCCCCATGTGCCAGCTTCTGGGTGAGGGCAAGCAGCGCGACCGGGTAGAAATGCTGGGCTATCTGTTCTATGTCTCCGATAAGCGCAAAGTGCCCGCCGGTGATATGCAGTATATCGACGAGCATGACAGCAAAGATCCCTGGTTCCGCCTCCGGCGTGAGGAGATCCTTACCCCTGCGCGCATCGTGGAAGAGGCCGAAGCTGTTCAGGAGAAATACGGCGTGAGAAACTTCAAGCTCAAGGGCGGCGTGCTCCGGGGCACGGAGGAGATGGAAGCCGTACGTGCTATCAAGAAGCGTTTTCCCGAGGCACGTGTGAATATTGATCCAAACGGTGCATGGAGTCTTAAGGAGGCCATCGATCTCTGCAAGGATATGCATGGGATCATCACTTACGTAGAGGATCCCTGCGGTCCCGAGGCCGGTTACAGCAGCCGTGAGATCATGCGTGAGTTCAAAAATGCCACTCAGTTCCAGGTCGCTACCAACATGATCGCCACTGACTGGCGGCAGTTCTATCACACAGCAAGTCTCAACGCCTGCGATATCATCCTCGCCGATCCTCACTTCTGGGGCTTTGACGGTGCAGTACGCATGAGCCAGCTGCTTGATCCCTGGGGTCTGACGTTCGGCATTCACAGTAACAACCACTTTGACGTTACACTCACCGCTTTCGCTCAGGTCGGTGCAGCTGCCGTCGGGCGTGTGGCTCCGTTGGATACCCACTGGATCTGGCAGGATGGACAAAACCTGCTGGATGACGCGCCTCAGATCGTAGATGGCTTCCTGCAGGTTCCGGAAAAGCCGGGTCTTGGTGTGACGCTTAATATGGCGCGCGTAGAGGAGGCAAACCGCCTCTACAACAGCCTGCCCAGCCATGACCGCAACGACGCCATGGCCATGCAGTACCTGATCCCCGGTTGGACCTATGACCACAAAAAGCCCTGCCTTGTAAGGTAAAAAAGAAAAAAGAGATTGAAACGTTCACTTCAACAGCTATCGCTCTTTTTAATCTCGTTCGTTATTTAAGAAACACTTGATTTTTATCACGTTTCAAATATAATTAAATATAGTTGATTGATATGATTAACAAAAAAATTTACTCAAAAACAGGAGGAATCGTTTCATGAAAATTGTGAAAAAGCTTATTCTCGTTGTGCTGGTCTTAGCAATGGCATTCTCTTCCATCGCTGCTGCCAGCGTCCCCAAGAAGATCGAAGTTCAGCTTCCCGCTAAAGCCGGTGGCGGTACGGACGTTGCAGGCCGTCAGCTCACCGACTGGATCAGCAAGAACGGTGGCACCACTATGACCATCAAGAACAATACCGATGGCGGCGGTGTTGTTGCTTATGAGACCATCCGTACTGCCAAGAAAGATGCCAGCAAGATCCTCTTCTTCCACACCACCATGCTCATCAAGTATGCCACAGGTATCTACAACCAGAGCCCCGCTGATGAATTCAAAGTGGCCGGTGTCGGCCTGCCCACTGAGAAGGGCGGCTATGTGCTGGTCGTCGGCAAAGACAGCGGTGTGACTGATCTGGATGGCTTCATTGCTCTGGCAAAGGAGAAGAACGGTGAGCTCCGTATCGGCGTTGAGACGGGCGGTTCCTCTCACATCATGAGCGGCATGCTGACCAAGGAACTCGGTATTGATCTGCGTACTGTTGAGTCCGGCCCTGACACGGAGAAACTGACGAACCTCGTCGGCGGCTCCATTGACTGCGCGCTTGTCAACTCCAATCAGGCAAAGCAGTACATTGAGGGTGACAAGGTCAATGCCATCGCCTGCTTCTCTGCTACCGATGAGGGTGGCCGCAACAGCGTCCTGCCCGATGTGCCCTCCTTCAAGGAACTCGGCTATGACCTTGTGTTCGGCACCTACTTCTATGTGCTTCTGCCCAAGACCGCCAGCGACGAGACTGCCGAGGCAATCCATGATCTGTTTGCTTCTGCTGCCTCTGATCCTGAGGTCAAGGAGATTCTCGAGAAGTCCGGTTTCGGTATGGAATTTGCACCTTATGCTGACGGTGAAAAGCTCATCCGCGCCCAGCAGGATTCCCTGGTCACCGTATGTCAGGAACTGGGGCTGGCCCAGTAATATTATCCCCGCTTCTATAAAGACGGGTAAGTAATCAAAACAGTGCCTTGCCCGGCCAAAACCGGGCAAGGCGTTATTTTTGTAAAGATCGTGAGGGAAAAACCGTGAAAATCAAACGTGACCAGATTACCGGCCTGGTGCTGGTTATTCTGGGCATTATTCTCTTCGTCCTCATCGGGCAATTCAAAAAGCCCATGACGTTGGAATACCCAGGCCCCAAACTTATGCCGGGCATTGCAGCTTTCGGCCTTGTGGTCTGCGGTGCAGGTGTTTTTATAAACGGCTGCCGTCAGAAAACTGAGGACGGAATCATCATCACCAAAGCCGGGCTGCTGCGCATTGTGATCACCTTTGCCGCACTCTGCCTCTACATACTGGGTATGAAATACCTGGGCTTTCTGATTGTAACTCCTTTCCTCGTATACGGGCTGACTACCTATTTTGCCAAAGCCAGCGGTGTGGAAACGAAACTCTGGGTACGTATCGTTTTCGCTTTGGCTGTTACTGCCGTAATCTGGGCCATGTATGTGCCGCTCTTCGGGTTAGAGCTGCCCGTGGGCGAGCTGTTTGAGTAAGGAGGGAAAAGACATGATTTCCTATCTTCCATATATCTTTTCCCAGTTAATCCAGCCGCTGAACCTGCTGCTGATGGTTGCGGGAACCGCGGTGGGTATTATTTTCGGCGCGATCCCCGGCCTCTCCGGCACCATGGCTGTTATGCTGTTCATGCCACTGACCTACACCATGGAATCTGCCACCGCCATTATTTTTCTGCTGGCACTGTGGATTGGCGGTTGTTCCGGCGCGTTTATCGGGTCGGTTCTGTTGGGCATCCCTGGCTCTGCCTCTGCCGTGGCAACCTGCTGGGACGGTCATCCCATGGCTAAAAAAGGTTTGGCAAGCAAGGCGCTGGCCATCGGTATGACGGCCTCCTTCGTAGGTACTTTCTTCAGCGCCATTATCGGCGGCTTGCTCGCTGAGGCAGTAGCAGACTTCGCCTTCGCTATGGGACCGTGGGAGTACAGCGCTCTGTGTCTCGTCGCCATGACTATGGTGCTGGCGATTTCCAAAGGTAACATGTTCAAGGGCCTCGCCTCTACCTGCATCGGCATCCTGCTGGCAACCGTGGGCTTTTCTCCCATTGATGCAGAGCCCCGCTTCACTTTCAACAACATGTATTTATTCGGCGGTCTGGGCATGATCGTCGTGCTCACCGGTATCTTCGCCGTCAGTCACATCCTTGTCACCTTTGGCAAGGGCTTCGACAATCCACCTGAAGTCAGCAAAGAAGGTCTGCGCGGTTTCGGACTGACACTGAAGGATATTAAAGATGAGCTTGTCAACATCATACGATCTTTCCTGATCGGGCTTGGCATCGGTTTCCTGCCGGGCATGGGCTCCGGCCTTTCCAACCTCGTCGCCTACTCCAGCGCGAAAAACGGTTCCAAACACCCTGAGGAATACGGCCACGGTGCTGCAGGCGGCATCTGGGCACCTGAGGTTGCAAACAATGCGGCTATCGGCGGCGCTATGATCCCCATGGCAGCTCTTGGTATTCCTGGTGACTCTACCACCGCACTGCTGATCGGCGCGCTCACGATTCATGGCCTTGAGATGGGCCCAATGGTATTCAGAAACAGCGGGGACGTGGTCTACCTGATGTTCGTGACCGTGTCTGTTGTGGCCGCCCTGGTATTGCTGATGCAGGCCGTGTGCAAGCGCTGGTTCCCCTATATCTTAAAAGTACCAAGCTGGTATATGTACTCCGCCTTGCTGGTGATCTGCCTTGCCTCCGCATACGTAGACAGCGGCAACCTCTACAAGTGCGGCATGATGATGGTATTCGCTGCCGTCGGCATCCTGATGACTCTTGGCCAGTTGCCTGCTTCCCCTCTGATTCTGGCTTTCATCCTCACACCGACTCTGGAAACAAAGACACTGCAGGCTTTCCAGTCCGTACCGAAGTGGACGGAATTCTTCACCCGCCCCGTTTCCGGTGTGCTGATGGCAATCGCCATTCTGTGTATCTTTTCTCCGATCATCAAGCCCCTTTTCGCAAAGCTGAAAAAGAAATCATAACTACCGGCGCAGCCGGAGCCATCCGGCCCCGGCTGCAATCTATAATATGAGGTGAATCTTTATGGGTATGGAACAGGATTACAAGGCATATGCACAGCGCCGTGAGGACATGGCAACCACCCATTTCGGTCCCCTGTGGCTGAATCAGGAAAAGCGCTATGTACATCCCTTCCGCATTTTTGGCAACGTCTGGTACGTCGGTGACAGCTGGGTCTGCGTCCACCTGATTGATACCGGTGACGGCCTACTGCTGATCGACAGTGGCAACGCCGGAGCGACTGCCCTGCTGGTACAGGCGATCTGGGAGGCAGGTTTCAACCCCGCCGATGTGAAGTGGATTATTCACTCCCACGGTCATCTGGATCATATCGGCGGCGCGAATTTCTTTAAGCGCATGTTCGGCACAAAGCTCTACCTCGGAGAACCGGACGCCATTATGTTCCGGGAAAAGCCCTGGATCTCCGCCATTCAAAACGCCTACAACGACTGTGATGCGCTTTTTACGCCTGATTACGAAATCAAAGAGGGTGATGTGCTGACCTTTGGCGACACAACCATGAAATTTTATCTGGTGCCCGGCCACACCGATGGCTGTGTTGCGATCTTCTTTGATGCACATGATGGAGACAAAACCGTTCGCTGTGGCTATTTCGGTGGTTTTGGCTTCAACACCATGCAAAAGGACTATCTGATTGAAATCGGAGATACGGATTACAAAACCCGCGAGATCTATCTTCAGTCCATTGCCAAAGTACGCGACCAGAAGGTAGAGCTTTTCCTCGGAAATCACTGCATCAACAACGACACCCTCGGCCGCCGCCAGATGCAGCTTGATAACCCCGACGGCCCCAACCCCTTCCTCGACAGCGAGCTATGGGGCCGGTATCTGGATCAGAAACGGGATGAAATGCTCGCCTTCATGCATGATCCGAAAAACATATGAGTCCAAATCCTTCCCCCAGAGATCCGGAACTACCAGCCAATTCGTTGATCGAAAAAAATTGCCCTTGTACGCGTGATTGCCCGCGTCATGGGGACTGCTTCGCCTGTGTTGCGAATCACCGAGACGTGGTCACATCCACGCCTCCCTGTTGCCTCCGCAGGGAAGAGAGGTAGAAAGATGCTGATAAGAAACGACAGCACTGTCTCAAGGCTGCTCAGGGACGTTCCGATTCCCCGTATGTTCCGCGCAGCCCAGAAATTTCCGGACGCTCATATTGAACGTAAAGATATCGAAAAAACTATCTTTGACGAAATTGCCCGTGCCGGCGTGGCAAACCGCGTCAAACCCGGTATGCGCATCGCAATAACAGCAGGAAGCCGCGGCATCCGTAACGTGGACGTAATTACCCGTTCCGTCGTCTTATGGGTCAAATCCCAGGGAGCTTTGCCCTTCATTGTGCCCGCAATGGGCAGCCACGGCGGTGCAACAGGTGAAGGTCAGCGTGAAATGCTGGCAGGTTACGGCATCACGGAAGAGAGCATGGGCTGCCCGATTCTTTCCTCCATGGACACCGTGCTGCTGGGGACCAGTGAACTGGGAAAGCCCGTTTACATGGACAAAAATGCCTTTGAGGCTGACGGCGTGATTCTTTCCTGTCGTCTCAAACCCCATAATGCTTTCCGCGGTCCCGTAGAAAGCGGGCCCTGCAAAATGATGACCGTGGGTCTCGGCAAGCAGCGCGGAGCGGAACAGGTACACAGCGACGGTATGGACAACATCGCCCGCAACATCCCAACTATGGCAAAGGTTACGCTGGGAACCGGAAAAATCCTTTTTGCCATACCCTGTCTGGAAAATGCCTACGATCAGACAATGATGTTCGAAGCCATCCCATCGGAAAAGATCTTGGAACGTGAACCGGAACTGCTCAAAATCGCATTTACCAATATGCCCTCCATTCTGATGGGTGAGGGAGACGTGCTGATTGTGGACTGTATCGGCAAGAACTTCAGCGGCACGGGTGTAGACCCTAACATCACAGGGCGTTTCTCCACCCCCTATGCCAGCGGCGGAGTACAGGTACAGCGCTGCTGCTTCCTGAATCTTTCTGAGGAGAGCCACGGCAACGCCCTCGGTGCAGGGCTTGCCGATGCAATCACCAAGCGCATTTATGACCAGATTGACACCAACGCCATGTATACCAACTGCCTGACTTCCACGGTTGTGCGCTCGGCCATGCTGCCGCCTGTACTGTGGACCGACAAAGAGGCTGTCCAGTTCTGCATCCGTACCTGCAATCGCGTTACACCGGAGAATATCCGCGTTATCCGCATCCCAAACAGCCTGCATATAAGCAGGATCATGCTCTCAGAGGCATATCTTCAGGACGCGCTGGCTGGCCGGTGGCCCGGTCTTGAGGTTCTTGACGAGCCTGAATCGCTCTGCTTTGACAAGTATGGTACGCTTCTCACTCCTATTATTTCATAGACAAATCTATAAAAATAAATCATCCATGACAAAATGACAGAACTCCTCAGAATGAACATCCTTTTTCTGCGGGTTCTGTCATTTTGTCAATTCACTACAACACATTTTCACAAACGATACCGTAAATTGGGCACTCATAAGGGAGTGCATCAGCGGTCGAGACTGATTGAAAAATCTCTCCTGTCTGATAATACGTTCAACCGAAGATCTGCCCCGGGAGTTTCAGCTTTTCTTTGGGCGGAAACTCTTTGTCAAACGCTTCGACATCTGCATCCTCTACATAGTAACCTTTCGGCGTCTGATATACACCGGTAACATCGTCAAGATAACCGGGGATCAACTCCTTGCAGAGGAAGAACGAATCATCCGCACTTTCCGGCAGATCGTGATAGCGAATGCCGAACTTGCGCGCATAGTCGAAGCCACTTTTACCGTAGAAGCCGATGTTGCCTTCAAAGAGGACCGCTCCGAAGCCCATTTCAGTGGCTTTTTCCAGAGAATAGTCCAGCAATGCTTTGCCGTAACCTTTACGTTTCAGCTCCGGTGTGATTCCGATCGGCCCCATAGTAAGAACCGGTATTATTCTGCCGTCATCCGCCTGAATTATTGTTTTCATGAACATATTCTGACCAATCAGACGTCCGTCTTTTTCCATGACGAAATCCAGTTCCGGAACAAACGCCGGATCATCCCGGAGTACATGGATCACATAATGTTCACTGCATCCCGGGCGGTAAACATTCCAGAATGATTCTCTGACAAGGTTCTCGACTGCCCTGTAGTCTTCCCGTTTCTCTGAACGAATGGCATACTGATTATTTTTCATGCTGTTCTCCCTGTACACAATATATCTTGGCCCTTCCTCACCGAACTCGCCGTTTCGCTGGAAGCCGCACTTCTGCAGGACTCTCTGTGAGGCAATATTACCAGGAGCGGTTTCTGCCTCAACTGCGTTTATATTTTCATGCCGGAATGCCCAGTCAAGCGCCAGCCTGACAGCTTCGGCAGCATATCCATGGCCCCTGAACTCCTCCAGAATACCATATCCGATTTCGGGATTCCGTCCTGATTCAATACCCTTAAAACAAAGATCGCCTATATGTGTTCCGTCATCTTTTTCAATCAGCCACATTGCATACCATTCACACTCCTCGGGATGAGAAAGACTTCCTTCCAGCATCTGAGTATACGCTTGCTTTGTTTCTTCATCCTTTTCGGCAGCGATGATGCGCTCCATCTGTTCTCTTCCTGCAAGGCAGATTTTGATTCGATCTGTTTTTATCATAATAATCGTCCCTTTCCGATCAGCCATCCCTTCACCACCAGAACAGCCAGAGAGGTAATGCCCGCATACGGCTGCCTGGTCAAGACAAAGATTGCAGAGCTCACAATCGACAGCACCATACCCGTTACAAGACGGTGACGATCCCAGACCGGATGATCCAGATGACTGATGATGACGCAGCAAATTCCATTCAATACTGACAACGTGATCACAGTGGCAAACACCGTTTTGATCCAAGGGCTGATCCCTGTGAGTGTAAACAGCGATACCGATGTCGGTTTGTCAGTTCCGTTTCCGAAGACTGGCAGAAATAACAGCAAAGCCAGAAGGATATCCAGTGTGCCGCAAGTCAATGTAAAAATCCTGTCCACACTCGCCTTTTTCTCTTCTTCCGCCGCTGAGATGATCTCTTCCGGGCAGATCAATTCATCAATCGAAACGGAGAAGTATCGGGAGATCTGCTTCAACGAATCAAGGCTGGGATAGCCGCGCCCGGACTCCCATTTAGAAATAGCTGTCCTCGAAACAAAAAGAGCATCAGCCAGTTCCTCCTGCGTCAGGGATCTGCTTTTCCTCAATTCCTGCAGTTTTTCATTAAATTCCATCTTTTCTCTTCTTTCTGTCTGAAAACTGAACGGACGCACGATAGAGCATATACAGTCCCGTGCTTAACAGGACAGATGCAACGATATCCGTTGCCCAGTGAACACCGGAGAACAGTCTTCCGATAACCATAAAAACCGAAAATACGGAAGCAGACAACGTCGCTGCTTTCAGGGACAAATTTGAGGACCGGTGCTTCATCTGGAAGATCAGAGTCGGCATTACACTCAGCACCAGCAACGTTGTCGACGAAGGATAGGATGCCTCCAGTCTTCCTTCAATCAGAATTGGTCGATAGTTAATCGGAATCATCTCGAAAAGCAGATAAGCCATGATGACCAGAACATAGTACACGCCTAACAGGAGAAGATCGGGATCGACACGGAACAGGCTTCGCCTCCTGATAAGCTGAGAAAAGCCCAGCACACCGAAACAAAGGCAGATGAAAATCGGAACAAGCCCGAGCCAGTCGGTGACCGTATAGAGCGCCATATGTACACCGGTAAGTCGGTGAAACCAGACATTGAAAGCTGCAAAACCGATTTTTGTTCCATTCGGTCCGACTTCCCGGACATCAATGCACTGGATAAGAATCGTCCACAGTATAAATGCACCAAGAAACCCTATCCCTGTAAGCAAGTCTTTTTTCTCTTTTTCTTTCATAGTCTTTTATCCTTTCCGGCTGCACCTGCTGCCACTGCAAAGGTAGCAAAAAAGCACGAAAAAGAAAAGAACCGCTCTGTCACATCTGCGACACGAAGCGTATCAGACATCAATCAGCAGTCAATATACACCTTTTCATCACAATCTCACTTTCCCTCTATGTTGTTCACACAGCTTAGGTATATTGTTTTCCTCTCCGGGAAGCGAGCATTCCGAAAAAGACATTCTCCAGCATCTTTCTGCATTTCCCTTCATCATATTTCATGGAATTGTTTGCCAGAAGACTTGACAGACCATGTGCCACACTGAAAAAGGTCAGGAACATTTCCCGGGCTTCAGTTTCTTCGCAGGCAAGCCCCTTCGCCATAACTGTTATAACAGCCTCCAGATTCGGATTCTTCATGAGTGCCTCCACATCCAAGCCACCGAACTTATCCGTCTGAAACAGGAAACGGAACAGATTCCTTTCCTCCTGCCCAAACCTCACATAATTCAGCCCAAGCGAAAGCATCGGATTCTCATCTGTCTCTTTCGGCAGAATATAGTTCGTATGATATTCATCGGCTATTTTATAAGCTGCCTGCCGGATTTCGTCCACTGTTTTGAAGCTGTATAATACCGGTTGTGTTGAACAGCCCAGGTATTTTGCGATCGTCCTTGCATTCAGGTTCTCGTGCCCGCTTGTGCGAACTACCTGAAAAGAAGCCTCAGCAACCATCTGTCTCGTTACTTTAATTCTCGGAGGCATTTCGTTCTCCTCTTTATATAAATTCAGTTATATAACATATATTATATTATTGTTTTTTGCTTTGTCAAGCAAAAATCTATTTTGGGAAACTGTTCGCGGTAATCTCGGATCTCTTAATATTCAGAACATGAACTGACAAAATGACAATACTCCGGGAGAGCGTATCTGCACCATTGTGAGTATTGTCATTTTGTCAGAAACTTACTTTTTCGTTTTATATTTCCCATTGGAAACATTTCATGTCCACACAACCGTTATCACGGAAAGCCACTCCTTCCTCCAGTAGCCGTTCTTTTTGCTTAGTAAAAAACGGTGCTGTTCTGCCTGCATGGTTTACTACGCGGTGGCACGGGTACTCTCCGTACAGACCCGCCATGCTCAGGACCTTGCCAACCAGACGTGCATTCTTTTCTCTGCCGATCAGCTTTGCAATCTGTCCGTACGAGGCTACTTTCCCGAATGGGATCTCTTCCACAACGGAGAGAACTTCATAAATAAGATCGTCGGTCAACTTTTCCATATTCTATCCTCCCTGCCGGATCTTTCTCCGCTTCCTGATATTTTCGATAGTACGTTAAGAATATTCATCCGTCAACAAATTCTTTTTGTCATTTTGTCATATTCGCCGGTTTGCGAAACTCTTTTGTAATTCTAACGTTAGTAAAACTTTAGAAAACAATCGTGAGAAAACCACTTGACAATTTAGATCACATATGTTATATTAATCTCACGATAGTGGTTTATCGTGAGATTAATAGTATTGGAGGTATTTCATGCGAGAAAAATTTACTGTCAACCTGTACCGCTCTGACACGAGCGGCAACCCTAAAAACTGTATTTATCCGCAGAAGATACAGGTGGAGAATGAAGAACAACTGCGGGAAGCAATTAGGACGGACCATGTCTTCGTGAAATTTCGCGGCAACCATAGAAGCAATCTGAATTTCGAATATGCTGATCTTTTGGTGCTCGACTGTGACAACGATCACTCTGACGTCCGGGAAGATTGGATCTGGCCGGATGATCTGGCAGATCTTTTACCCGAGGTGGCTTATGCCATCTATTCCAGCAGGAATGACAATGCGCCGAAAGAAGGCAGATCACCCCGGCCACGTTTCCATGTCATTTTCCCGATCGATAGGGTTACCGATGCAGAAGAATATGCAACTCTCAAGCGGCAGACCGTCAGGCTGCTTCCCTTTTTCGATCACAATGCGCTGGATGCAGGTCGCTTCTTCTTTGGCACAAACGCAAATACGGTTGAATTTCACCCCGGCTACCTCAATCTTACACAGTATCTTGCTGTACAGGATGAACCATTTCCGGTTGAAGAGGAACTGCTTCCCGGTGAAAACTCTCTCAATCCGGAAAAAGGACCGATCATTCCCGAAGGGGAGCGGAACACCCGTCTCTCAAAGTTTGCAGGAAAGCTGCTCAAACGCCTGGGTGATTCTGTCGAAACAAAACAGAAGTTCCTCGAAACAGCAAGTCGCTGTTCCCCTCCGCTTCCGGAGGATGAGCTCGAGCAGATCTGGCACAGTGCACAGAAATTCTATCACAAAATCAGTTCCATGCCGGGCTATATTTCTCCTGAAGAATATGGCCTGATAAAATCACAGGATTGGGAAGAGCCGATATCCCTTGAAAGTGTGGATCTCCCCGAATTCCCGGTAGATGCACTGCCAAAGCCGATCGCCGCCTTTGTGTTGGAAGTTTCGGAAATGCTTCAGGTCTACCCCGACATGCCTGCCTTCTGTGCACTTGGCGTTCTTTCCCTCTGTTTTCAGAAAAAGTTCGCCGTCCGCGTCAATGAGGACTGGCTGGAACCAATCAACCTTTATCTGCTGGTGGTTGCGGATCCTTCCGAGAGAAAGTCCCCCTGCCTGAAGGAGATGACAGCTCCAGTCAGAGACTTCGAAGAAATCTGGAATCGTAACCATGAAGCCGAGATTGAATTAAGCCATGAAGTAAAATCCGCCTGTTCCGCAAAACGGGAACTTGCAAGAAAGAATCTGGCAAAAGGAAAAGGAACAGAGGAAGAGCTGGCGGCTGCCGTCAATGAAGATCTCGAATTCATCCCGAAAGAGAAGATCCGGCTCTTTCTTGATGATGTAACACCGGAGAAACTGACTGCGCAGATGGCCTCAAACGGCGGTGTCTGCTCCATCATGTCGGCAGAAGGCGGTGTTTTTCGTAATTTTGCAGGGGGCTACAGCGGAAGTACAAATTGTGACACACTTCTGAAAGCCTATTCCGCCGACCCAATCCGTGTAGATCGTATGACGAGAACCGGTGAAACCATTTCTTCCCCGGCTCTGACCCTGCTCATCATGATGCAGCCGAAAGTACTTTCTTCTCTCATGAGCAACGAAGACTTCCTTGGCCGCGGCCTCAATGCCCGAATCCTGTACAGCATTCCGAAATCTCTGATCGGCAGCAGAAATATCAATCCGAAAACCGTATCTCCGGAAGTCAGAAAAGTATACGAAGATCTGATCTGCAGCCTTCTTGAGATGGAGATCTGCCAGACAGAAGAAATCTACCTTTCCCCGGAAGCAGAGCAGGAACGACAGACTTTTGCTTTGGATGTGGAACGGAAGTTACTGGAAGATTATGCAGGCTTTCGGGATTGGGCAGGCAAAATCGTCGGTACAACGATGCGAATAGCCGCTCTCCTATGCCTGGCAGAAAGCGGCCCGAACGGCAGGATCGTCTCGGAAGAACACTGGGAAAGATTCCCGTATTATGAAATCACCGGACAGCAGATGCGCAATGCCGTCCGCATAGCCCGATATGCTATCGAACATGCAAAAGCAGCCTACAACAACATGGGACATGATCCGATGACAATCCTGTGCAGGCGTGTACTCGCGGCCATTCGTAGAAATGCACTGAAAGAGTTTAATGTCCGCGATATCATGCGCAAATGTTCCTTTCTGAAAACAGGGGATGATGTACAGAAAGTTCTCGACCACATGTCAGACCTCGGCTTCTTCACCATCAAAGATCCGGAAGAACACCGAAAACCCGGTCGTCCAAACAATCCGACCTATATTTCAAACCCCCTGATCTTCCAGGAAAAAATAATAGGCGCCGCATAATGGCTTTTTTTAAAATTTTATAAACCGTCGCTGACAAAATGACAAAACTCTTCAGAGGCTAATAATATTCCCAGGCAGCATCTTTTCGCTGCTCTGGGAATATTGTCATTTTGTCATGCCTGTATACTTGATTTTTAACCCGGACAGAAGACGCGGATACTCCTGCGTTCCAGCGTTTCTTTGATTACTTCGTTTTATGCTTTTTTCTCCTTAATATGTTTTGCGCTATTTATCGGTTCCGTTTAGGTTTATAATGCAATCTCCAAAAAAATGGTTTTGGGCACAAGGCAGTCATAATAGGCATTAATTTCATAAAAACCCATGCGGTGATACAAGGCCAGGGCAGTTTTCAATCCGGGCAGTGTGTCAAGCCTCAGCCACCGGTAACCGGCTTCTTTTGCATCGGTCATGATCTTTCGTACCATCTTCTCTCCCAGCCCATGCCCGCGAAATTCCTGCCGAAGATAGAGCCTCTTCAGTTCTGCATGGTCGGCATCGGATTCCTTCATCCCCACACAGCCGGCCAGAGCTTCGTCAACATAGAGGAGATAGATCCGGCCCCGAGGTGATGCGTATTTTTCTTCCAGACGGGCAATCTCCACGTCGTAATGCTGCTGTTCCAGCGAAACCAAAAACACAGGATCCGTCTCGACCAGCATTTTTGCATATTCCTCAAACAAAGGGATCAGTTTTTCCCGCCCTTCAAAGGCAGAAACAAATTCGTATTTCAATGCTTCCTCCTATTTACGGGTTAAGAGATGTCATCGGGCTGATTTGCCAGTTTTGATGGTTGCTGCATATGCACTGTTGCACAAACCGAGAACAGCAGAGAGAACAAACAGCATTTCGATGCCAACCGTTTTCCAGATCCACCCTCCGAACAGTGCAATCAGGACTGTGATGAGATGATTTACAGAGACACCGGTAGAGATCGTCGCCCGAACCTCATCAGCGCTGTCCGAAAGATCCTGGACATACACATTTGAGGCCATCGATGCAAGGGAAATAATGGAATCCAGCACATAGTTTACACAGCACACCAGGAATGCCGTATGCATCGGGAAGATATGATGTGCAAAACCATAAAAGAAGCAGACAATCACCAGAACAAGCGTATCGGTAATCATCACAATTTTGTAGCCGAAGCGGTCGATGATCTTCCCCACCAGCGGAGACGCAAAAAAGCAGCAGACAGAGGAAACAGCGAAAAGGATGCTGATCACCATGGCGCTTGCCCCGTAAAACAGCACCAGCACATAAGGGCCGAAAGTAAAAAAGACCTGCTTGCGTGCTCCGTAAAAGACCTCCAGCATATAGTATTTCGTATACTTCTTCCGGAAATAGAAGCGTCGCTTTGTCTCATCCGGAACGCTGCTTCCCGTCATATGCAGAGTAGCAAGGAACCCAAGAGCAATGACCCCCGCACTTGCGGCGAAAACACTCCGAAAGAGCCCTGTTGAACTTTCCCGAAAGAAGAACACCCCTATGATAACCAGGTAGCCTGCCAGGGTCCCGATCTGATAGACAGCGTGCTGCAGCCCCAGGGCTTCTCCGCCCCGCCCTTCTTTTGCATACTGGAGAGAGAGCGTATTCCGCATGCCGAGTTGAATATGATCGCCCAGGGAGTAGATAAAGATGCAAAAAATCACCAGTACCCGGCTTGCCGGAACAACTGCCTGGGCTGCCATGCCGGCCATCATGATTACAGCACCGATCCGGTAAATTTTTTCTGCGGAAAAAGTATAGAGTGCAGCAAGGATAAACACCAGCATAAGACCGGGCAGCTCGCGGAAGAACTCCGAAACCCCTTTGTCAAAACCTGACATGGACACAGCCTCAGCCAGGTAGTTGTCAATAACCCCTTTATAAAGCCCGTATGACAATGCAAAGGTAATAATTGATCCGAAAAACGCTCGGAACCCGGATTCCTCCCGGAACACTTCGTTGAACCGCCTCATACATTTCCTCCGTACACAGCGGCTCCTTTTACCGGAGCCGCTGCTGAATCAAATAATCGTATTGGTTGATATTAGTATTCAGTATACCAGCAAGATAATATAATAGCAATCAGAATTATCATACAAGATCAGCTGTTCCGATACAGGAAAAGATTTATCTTACTTTTTGTAAAATATACTTGACAAACTATCGCTTTTATGATACTCTCCTGATGAACTCAAAACAACAGGAGGAAGAATATGAAATCTTTAGGTTTTGCAACAGGAATCCTGATCGGAGTCATCCTGGCTATTATACTCTGCATCTTTGCAAATAAAAATCATATGGCTAAGACCCAATATGATGAACGGCAGAAGGAAGTTCGTGGAAAGGGATATCAGTATGGGTTTTATACCATTGCGATTTTTGAGATTCTGATGATGATTTTTGACATGAGTGAAATTCAGTTCCCCTTTGATCATTACATCCTTCATTTTGCCGGTGTTGTGCTCGGGGGCCTCGTGTTATCCGGCTACTGCATCTGGAACGATGCTTACTGGGGGCTCAACAATAACCGCAAACGTTTCGGGCTTATGTTTCTGGTTCTCGCTGTTTTGAATGCGATTCCGGTAGTCGGGTCTCTGACACATGGCACTTTTTCTACCGTTCCCTTTATCAACCTCATGGTTCTGATCATGATGCTTATTCTGGGAACCGAATTGCTGGTAAAGAATACCCTGGAAAAGAGAGATTCCGAATGAAAAACCTCCGCCTGAAATCCGCTCGTGCGGCCAAAGATCTCTCTCAGGAAGAACTGGCAAGACAGTGCAATGTCTCAAGGCAAACCATCAACGCTATTGAAAAGGGGGACTATAACCCCACCATCAACCTATGTATTGCTATCTGCAAAGCACTGGACAAAACATTGGATGAACTTTTCTGGGAATAAGTAGCATTATTTCTCACGATTTTAGAGGTAAATATCTTCAATCGTGAGATTTTTACTTGACAAATTCTCACAAATGTGCTATCGTTTCTCACAGAAGGAAGGTGAGTAATCATGGCACAAAACAGAATCAAAGAACTCAGAAAAGAAAAGGGTCTTACACAGGTTGAGCTGGCCAAAGCACTCAACGTTTCCAAGGGAGCCATTGCCATGTGGGAAACCGGCAAAAGGACACCTACATTTGAATATCTCCGTCCGATGAGCATGCTGTTCAACAGGGAACCGGACTACATTCTCTGTTATTCAGATGATGCCTCTCCCATCTCCTGGGTGAAACGGGAGCAGACGATTGAAGAGACGTCTGAACAGTCGCTCTGGTTTAAAATCCGGGATCTGGAAGAAAGCATTCGCCGATATTCCGAGCTGGACGAATACGGGAGGAAGACGGTGGACTACCTGCTCTCCTGCGAGTATAACCGTTGCCGGGAGCAGGGGACGCTTTTTGATGTCAGCAATCTTGTCTTCTCTGTTGAGATTAAAGTAAAACCGGCAACGGAAGAACTTGCGGAAGACCTCGAAGAGCCGGAGCCATGCGTATCCGAAGCTACGCCGGAAGAGGAAAGAGATTGTTAGGATGAACTACAGAACAGAACATGACTCTATGGGAGAGGTGGAGGTTTCTGCAGATCGATACTGGGGTGCTCAGACGCAGAGAAGCAAGGAAAACTTTCCCATCGGGGTCGGGATTGAGACGATGCCGGGAGAGATCATCCATGCCTTCGGCATTCTGAAGCGGGCGGCAGCACAGGCAAACCATCTTCTCCGCCCGGAGAAAATGACAGCAGAAAAACTCGCGGTGATTGAGAAAGCTGCCTCCGAGGTCGCTTCCGGTGCGCTGAACAGTCACTTTCCTCTGGTGGTCTGGCAGACGGGCTCAGGCACTCAGACCAATATGAATGCCAACGAAGTGATTGCCAACCGGGCAAACGAACTGGCCGGGCAAAAGCTCTGCCATCCGAATGATGATGTGAATATGAGCCAGTCCTCTAACGACACATTTCCGACGGCTTTGCATATTGCAGCCGTCTTATCCCTGGAAGACCGGCTGATCCCTGCTACAGAGACATTGGTGCAAACGCTGATAGAGCTGGAGAACCTGCACCATGGGATTATTAAGAGTGGGCGCACTCATCTGCAGGACGCAGTTCCCATTGCTTTTTCTCAGGAGATCAGCGGCTGGCGCAGCAGTGTGGAACGGGATCTCGAGCTTCTGCGTCTTTCTCTCGGGCCACTGCACGAACTCGCATTGGGAGGTACTGCTGTAGGAACCGGGTTGAATGCCCCTGCAGGTTTTGCCGAACTCGCAGCGCAAAAAATCTCTGCACTGACCGGCAAGCCCTTTGTGACGGCGAACAACAAATTCCATGCACTCACCTCGCATGACGAGCTTGTTTTCGCTCATGGAGCTGTCAAAGCACTGGCTGCCGATCTTATGAAAATCGCAAATGATGTACGCTGGCTGGCCAGCGGGCCGCGCTGTGGCCTCGGAGAAATCCAAATTCCGGAAAATGAACCGGGGAGCTCCATCATGCCCGGAAAAGTCAACCCTACTCAGTGTGAACAGGTCACGATGGTCGCCGTTCAGATCATGGGGAATGACACGGCACTTGGAATTGCTGCTTCTCAGGGTAATTTCGAGCTGAATGTGTTTTTGCCGGTAATTGCCTATAATTTCCTGCAGTCCGTACGCCTTCTGGCAGAGTCAAACCGAGCATTCACGGAAAATTGTGTACGCGGCATCCGGGCGAATGAAGAAAAAATGCGGCAGAACCTGAACCAGTCCCTCATGCTGGTTACCGCGCTCAACCCTGTCATCGGGTATGAAAATGCAGCGGCAACTGCAAAGCTTGCTTATGCCGAAAACATTTCCCTGAAGGAAGCCTGCGTAAAGCTCGGTTTTCTGACAGAAGCGCAGTTCGATGCCGCTTTCCATCCGGAAGAAATGGTATAAAGTAATATATCCGGCAGCTGACCGCTGCCGGATAATTTTTTATGCTCAGAGCAGATGCTTATGCGATTCGTAAAACTCGTTGTAGTCCTTCAGCATATATTTCAACAGAGACGGCTGGTCCAGGCCATATGGGCATTTGCTTACGCAAATCCGGCAGTTGACACAGTCGTTGATCTTCTGCATCTTTGCATACCATTCGTCCGTCATATACTGCTGCCAGGGGCTTCGGCGCAGCAGCATATTCATTCTTGCACAGTTACGGATTTCTATCCCGACCGTACAGGGCATACAGTAACCGCAGCCGCGGCAGAAAGATTCCGCCAGTTCCTGCCGGTCTTTCCGGATCACTTCAGCAAGTTCCTCATCCATCGAAGGATTTTCTTTTGCCACTGCAAGCCACTCCTGCAGCTCTTCCATCTTCTGGATACCCCAGATCGGCACAACGTTGTCATATTGTTCCATAAAAGCATGGCAGGCTCTGGCATTGGTCAGCATTCCGCCTGCGAGGCCTTTCATGGCAATAAATCCCATTCCGGCCTTTTTGCACTTTTCAGGCAATCCGCTGTCCCGCTCGTTGGAAAGATAGCTGAACGGAAACTGGCAGGTTTCAAAACTACCCGTTGCGATACACCTTTCTGCTACATCCACGCGATGGCTTGTAAATCCGATGTGGCGAATCCAGCCGCGTTGCTTTGCCTCCAGTGCGCCGGCGAAAGCGCCTTTCGGGTCATTGATATCCGGTACTTCTGCAACCTGATGGAACTGGAACAGGTCAATATACTCCGTTCTCATCATCTTCAGGCTGTTCTCAATGTGTGCCAGAACACCGGCTTTATCCTGTGCATGTGACTTTGTGGATAGCACGATGTTTTCGCGTACATCCGAAAGGGCAAGACCGATTTTCTTTTCGCTGTCGGTATAGGCATTGGCCGTGTCAAAATACCGAATGCCACCCTCATAGGCAACCTGCAGAAGACGGACAGCATCTTCCACACTGCAGCGCTGCAACGGGAGGCATCCCATTGCAGGTTTGGTAACCGTTAGCCCGGTATTCCCGAGCAGAAGTGTCTTCAGCGGGGTATTTTTCATCACAGTAACTTCTCCTCTTTATTATTTGGTATCAGTTATCCTCTAAAGTTGGGGGGCAGCGTTTTCTTTTCTTCCTGGAATTCCCGGTAGTATGGCAGGAAAGTCTTCGGATCCCGGACAACACATCCTGTCGGCTTATGAGCACGGATCAAATCGCCGCATTTTCCGCAAGTCATACAGACACGTTTTGGATCAATTCTGCCGTTTTTGATAATCTCATTGGCAAAATCCGGATCAGCAAACGCCATCCGCCCAAACAGCATTCCGTCACACAATCCCTGCTCGACAGCCCCTGCAGCATACAGATCGGCATACTGACGAAGGTACGTCGGTGCGGAGGCAAAAATCGTCATTTCCGGGACTGCCTTTTTGACCTGTCCGATTCCGTTGATCATTCGCGCAAGTCCTTCAAACGGATGTTCCGGCGCATCATATTTCCCCGCATCAAAAGGACGTGTAACATGGGTGGTTGCATAAGGATTTCCCATCGTCAGGTTGATGAAGTGGAGCCCTTCTTCATGATACAATTCCCTGACCAATCGAGTAGGCTCTGTCAGATCTACTTCAAGGCCTCCGTTTTCTCTTACGCCGAAACCATACGGCCATGCATATCCGTCATACAGGCCCAGACGGGAAGTAACAAAAAAGTTCTCTGTTTCCTCTGTTTTGGACGCCCGTATAGCATTTTTCAGCAGCCGAGTACGGTTCTCATAACTGCCGCCGTAACGCCCGGGCCGTGTAAATCCGGAGAGAAGTTCTGCGAGCAGATACCCATGACTTGACTTGATGTCGATCGCATCAAATCCGGCCTCTTTTGCCAGCTTTGCTGCAACACCAAAGCGTTCCTCCAAACTCTGAAGATATTCATCTGTAACAATACAGCTGTCATCTGCCGCCCGATATTGCTCAAGTTCCGGATGCCGATAAACAATCATCGGCGCGGGCTTATTGTCCGGGTTACTGTATCGCCCGCTGTGGTTTGCCTGCATAATCAGAAACGGAGCAAAACCGTTTGCTTTCAATCCGGCTTCCTTGATCTCGGCGGTAAAGCGTTTATAGTCATCCAGATTTTTCTCTGTCAGCAGCAGCTGCGTTCTGGAAGACCGTCCCTCTTCTACAATTGAGATAGCTTCGAACCAGATGACCGCTGACCCGCCAACGGCCTCGTTGCAATAACGGCGCAGCGTGTATTCGGACGGAGATCCTTCAGGAGTAGAGTCAGCCCCTTCCATCGGCGCTATTCCCATTCTGTTCTGGAAGACAATGCCCTCAACGGACAGGGGCTCCGCCAAAACATGTGTATCATCGGCAAAAGGCAGTGTAACACCAAGTTCCAAAGCTTTACTTTTTACATCTTCAAGGCTCTTATAATGAAAACGTTCATGCTGCATTGGTTTTCCTCCACTTTCAAATTATATATTCAGGAAACGATGCTACACTCTAAAAGCATCTGCTGGTCTACTGCGGTATTGTTTCTCCCAGTTTTTTCTCCATCCCGCGGAAGGCGGAACGCAGGAAGATGACGGAGGCGGTCAGAGAGATGATTTCCGCTATCGGAAAAGCCCACCAGACCATGTTGACATCTCCCGTCTGAGCAAGAAGCCAGGCTGCCGGTACCAGCGCAAGCATCTGGCGCAGTATGGAAACAAACAGGGAATACATGCTTTTGTCCAGTGCCTGACACGTCGAGCCCGTCACAATGCAGAAGCCTGCAAACAGATAGGAAAGGCTGATGCGCCGCAGCGCAGGCACCCCGATTGCCAGCATATTATCCGAAGGATTGAAGATTCCCAGAAGCACCTGAGGGATCAGCTGGAACAATGCCAGCCCGAGCAACATAAAACAGCATGCATACAGAACTCCAAAGCGGAATGTATTGTAAATACGTTCCTTTTTTCCTGCCCCGTAGTTATAACCGATAATCGGAATCAAGCCATTATTGAGGCCAAACACCGGCATGAAAAAGAAGCTCTGAATCTTAAAGTAACTGCCGTAAACCGCAATCGCCGTAGGTGTAAAGCCAATCAGTATGATATTCATCACATAGTTGGTAAACGAAGCAATCACCATCATGACAATAGATGGGAACCCGATGCGGTAAATGTCCCGGACAATTTGCCCATCCGGCTTACAGTCATTCCATGTGATTGGCAGCTCCCTGTTATACCGGAAGTGGAAAAAGAATCCTGCCGTTGCAGCACATGCCTGCCCGATCACTGTAGCAATGGCGGCACCTGCCGTCCCCATGGCAGGCAGACCGCACCAGCCGAAGATGAAAAACGGATCCAGAATGATATTTGTCACCGCTCCGATCATCTGCGTCCACATGGAAAGCTTTGTCTGTCCCGTCGACTGGAGCAACCTTTCTACACTGATCTCAAGATATATGAAGAGGGATCCAATCGTCACTATGCGCAGATAGTCGTCCGCATAGTGGCGGATACCGGGAAGGTCTGTCTGCGAATGGATGAAGGCATCTGCACCGAAGATCCCGAAAAGTGCCATAACTGCCCAGCAGCAGAAGCTCAGGAAAACGGCATTCCCCGCAACACGGCTTGCCTGTTTACCGTCTCCCCTCCCCAATGCGCGTGATACCAGGGCGCTCACACCGACCCCTGTTCCCGTTCCCAGGCCAATCATTATATTTTGAGCCGGGAATGCAAGAGAGAGTGCCGAAAGACAGTCTTCCGAAACACGGGCAACAAAGATACTGTCTACCACATTGTACAGAGCCTGCACCAGCATGGAAAGCATAATGGGTACTGCCATACTCAGCAGAAGCTTCCCTTCATTCATTTCTCCCATACGGCTGGAGTCAATTTTCCTCATATTCGCCATCAGCAATCACCGAACCCTGCAAGTATTGTTTTTCTATCCTCTATGGACGCTTATTATAGCCTATCCCAGGGAATGTGACAAGGCCTTACCGTTCCTTTTCCCGGATCTTCAGTTGACGGAAAACCCGCCAGCCGATATAATAGTCTTATCTCTTTACGGAGGTAGAATAAACGAATGGACATCCTTTTCAATCTTGCTATCGTCTTATGTACAATTTTCCATGCGATAATCTGTTTTCGGGATAAAGAGGGCAATTGGTCCTTTTCCGAAGGTTGTCGCAGGCTGCGGTTTTTCACCCTTCTGTCCAATCTGTTCTGTGCTTTTGCATCTCTTTCTGTTCTTCTTTCTCTGCGACATAGTGAACTCCCATATGGAATATGGCTTTTCAAATATATCGGAACTGCCTCTGTAACGGTTACTTTCCTCACGGTGATGGTTTTTCTCGGCCCGACGCTTGGCTATAAAAGCCAGTTGGAGGGTTGGGCGTTTTATCTTCATGTGGTTGGGCCTCTGCTTGCTATTATCTCTTTCTGCTTTTTTGAACGCGCCTATCCGCTCTCTTTCTATTCCTCCCTCTGGGGGATTGCTCCGGTCTTCTTATACGGATGTCTTTACCTGAAGAAAGTTGTGTTTTCACCGGGAGTATCACAGTGGGATGACTTTTATGGATTTAATAGAAACGGAAAGTGGAGGATCAGCTTTTCTGCCATGCTGGCTGGTGCTTTCTTCGTGTGCATCCTTCTCTGGGGACTTTGCAAACTCTAATACAAAGCTTCCATTTTCATACATATCTATATAGTCATCAAAGCCGGTTTCCAAAAATGATCTGGAAACCGGCTTTGCAGGCTTGTTGGTATTATTATGTATATTTCGACCTTTATTCTTCGACAGGAGGCTTTTTCTCCGGATGTTTTGCGTAATAATCATTCAGAGCGGACTGAATGGCTTCCTCCGCGAGAACACTGCAGTGCATCTTGTAATCGGGCAGTCCATCCAGTGCCTCCGCAACAGCTTTATTTGTGAGTTCCATTACTTCCTTCAGCGGTTTGCCTTTGATGAGTTCCGTAGCCATAGAGCTTGACGCTATCGCACTTGCGCATCCGAAAGTCTCAAACTTTACATCGCTGACTATATCATCCTCTATTTTGAGGTACATCTTCATGATATCGCCGCATTTTGCATTTCCGACTTCACCGACACCGTCCGCATCTTCAATCACACCGACGTTCCGCGGGTTACGGAAATGATCCATTACTTTTTCACTGTATAATGCCATTTTTCTGCCTCCTCACAGTATAAACTTTGTTTTCCCGCTCATCAGATCTCTCCATACCGGAGAAAATCCGCGCAGATATTCAACGACTTCTTTTACATTTTCAATCATGTAGTCCACTTCTTCCTCGGTTATGTCCTCTCCGATGGTCAGCCGGAGGGATCCGTGGGCTACGTCATGTACACGGCCGATAGCCAGCAGCACATGGCTCGGATCAAGAGAACCGGACGTGCAGGCGCTTCCGGATGATGCACAGATTCCCCGGTCATCCAGCATCAGAAGCAGAGATTCTCCTTCGATCCCTTCAAAGCAGAAGTTCACATTGCCGGGGAGGCGCTTTTTTGCATCTCCATTCAGGGCGGAATGCGGAATTTCCTGCAAGCCTCTGATCAGCCTGTCCCGCATAGCACTCATGTGCTCTATGTTTGCCTGCATATTCCCTGCAGTCTCTTTTATGGCTGCAGCCATACCCGCGACAGCCGCTACATTTTCTGTTCCCGCACGTTTGCCGCGTTCCTGTGCACCGCCCTCAATCAGATTGGTAAGGCGGATACCCTTCCGGGCATACAGAAAACCGATGCCCTTCGGCCCGTGAAATTTATGTGCAGAGGAAGAGAGCATATCGATATTATCTGCCTTTACATCAATGGGCAGATGTGCTACTGCCTGTACTGCATCCGTATGGAACAGTACACCGTGCTTTTTACAGACTTCTCCGATTTCTCGAATCGGCTGAACAGTTCCTATTTCGTTGTTGGCGAACATAATTGTTACAAGACAGGTATCGTCCCGAATAGCTTCTTCCAGTTCCTCCACCCGTACGAGGCCATCTTCATGGACATCCAGCAGCGTTACCTCGAAGCCTTCAGCTTCCATTCTCTTCAGAGTATGAAGAATAGCATGGTGTTCAAAAGCGGTAGAGATAATGTGCATCTTTCCGTTCTTTTTTCCGATTTCAGCTGCAGAACGAATTGCCTGGTTATCTGCCTCGCTGCCGCCTGAAGTAAAAAGAATTTCCCGCGGTTCGGCATTTATGACTGCTGCAATATCCTTACGTGCCTGTTCCAGCACTTCCTTTGCCTGCTGTCCAAGCGCGTAAAGGCTGGACGGATTGCCATATTCTTCTTCCATGCACTTCAGCATAGCGTCTATAGAAACACGGCTCATTTTTGTAGTCGCCGCATTATCTGCATAGATTCTCATGGTTTCCCTTCTCCTTTTTTCAATCTCCGGGATATCGTTTGGCATATTCCGGACCTTTACTATATATCAAATTACCTACTATGTCAATTGGTTGATTTGTTTTTGCTCTCTTTTCTGATCCTCTCTGCTTCGCTTCGCAGAGTGTTTTTCATTTTTCGTCAGGGATGAAAAGTCCCCTTTCTCGTGATTGACTATTTCCTTTTTCCTCCGTATAATATGGGACAGCAAAAATCAGATAGAACTCCGGAGGTCACAGCAATGGCAAAATGGTATGAAGAAGCCGTTTTTTATCATATGTATCCGCTCGGGATGACAGGTGCTCCGAAAACAAATGACGGAGGATCTGTTTCCCACCGTTTCGGAGAGCTGGAGGAGTGGCTGCCCCATATTGCGTCCCTCGGCTGCTCGGCAATATACATCGGGCCTCTGTTTGAATCCACTTCCCACGGTTATGATACGAAAGACTATAAACTTGTGGATCGTCGTTTGGGCGATAATGCAGATTTTATCCATTTTGTAGAAGCAGCTCACAAAAGAGATATCCGCATAGTTGTCGATGGTGTGTTCAATCATACCGGTCGGGAATTCTTCGCTTTTCAGGACATCCTGAAAAACAGGCAGAATTCACCGTACTGTTCCTGGTACAAGGGAATAAACTTCGGATGGAATTCTCCCTATAACGATGGTTTCGGATACGAAGCGTGGCGGAATTGTTTTGAGCTGGCAAATCTGAATTACTGGGAGCCGCAGGTACGGCAGTACATACTGGATGTGATACGTTTCTGGATTGATACTTTTGATATCGACGGGATTCGTCTTGATTGCGCTGACTGTCTGGAGTTTTCATTCCTGCAGGAGATGCGCAGGTGCGTAGACGAAAAAAAACCGGATTTCTGGCTTATGGGCGAGGTTATTCACGGAGACTACAGCCGTTATGTCACTCCGGATAAACTGAACAGTGTGACGAATTATGAGTTGCACAAAGGTCTGTATTCCGGCCATAACGACCACAATTATTTCGAGATCGCCCATTCTATCCGCAGGCAGTTCGATGCCAACGGCGGCATCTATAGAGGCCTGAGGCTTTATTCCTTTGTGGATAACCATGATGTTGACAGGATTGCTTCCAAGCTGAACACAGCAGGGCATATTTATCCCGTCTATACACTTTTATTCACGCTCCCCGGCATCCCATCTATTTATTATGGTTCTGAATGGGGAATCCAGGGCAGAAAGGTCGGGGGGAACGATGATCCGCTCCGTCCTGCCGTTGACCTGAAACAGGCACTGAAAGCTGTGCCTGACCCGGTACTTTTAGAGTGGGTCAAAACACTCGGACGTATTCGGAAAGAGCAAAAGGCCCTTATAAACGGCCGATATCAGGAACTTCTCTTAACGAATCGTCAATATGCTTTTGCAAGGCTCCTGGAAGAAGAGTGCGTTCTGGTAGCAGTTAATAATGACGAAAAGGAAGCCTCTCTTTCCATTCGTTTGCCGTTACAGAACAGGTCCTGGTACGATCTGATTCATGGAAAATCACTTCAGGAAGACAACGGATATCTGCATATCGTCCTTGCTCCAAATGAAAGTTTTCTCGCTGTTAATCGGTAAAAGAACTGTTTTCTTTCCTGTATTCGCATATTTTCATACTTACAATCTGGCATTTTATAAAAAAATTCACATTTTTCTTCATTTTTCTGCCAAAAAATCTTGATAAGAACTAGACATTGCATGAAAAAAGTGCTAGAATACACCGAATCTCATTGGAGGATTAATATTTTACTATGACAATTAAAGAACTTCGCACAGAAAAAAAGCTGTCTCAGGCAGCGTTTGCCAAAACTCTCGCTGTAAGCACTTCCGCTATCAGCGCAATTGAAGCCGGCCGTATGAACGTCAGTGAAAAGATCGCTGAAAAGGTCAAGGAAGTTTATGGCGTGATCCTCGGTGCAGAGGAAAAAGTTGAGGCTGCTGCTGTAAAAGCTGAAGCGGCTGTTGTCGCTGCTGTGGCAGCTGAGAAGAAAGCTGTTGCAAAAAAGGCTGCAGCAAAGAAACCTGCAGCTGAGAAAAAGTCTGCGGCTGAGAAAAAGCCTGCAGTCGAGAAAAAGCCTGCGGCTGAGAAAAAGCCTGCAGCAGAAAAAAAGCCTGCAGCAAAAAAGGCAAAAGCCGCTGCTGTTAAGGCAGAGAAAAAAGTAGAGGAGAAAGTAACTGCTATGAAAGAAACCGTAAAAGAAACTGTGAAAAAGCCCCGTGCCAAAAAGGCTCCCGTCGCTGAAGTCATCATCCAGTCCGCTATGGGCGGCGAGATCACTCCGGCAGCCGTTCTTGCTAAAGTCGGCGCTGTCGATAAAGTTTACATCCGTGTGGATGAGAACAAGGCTTATTGGGTAAAAGGCGAAGAAACAGGTTCTGTAGATCTCTGGTAAGAATATCAGGTTCAAGAAGCCCGGCGTAACAGCCGGGCTTTTCCTATAGGAGAATTCAAATGAAAATAACGGTGTATCTCGGTGCAAATGAAGGAAATGACCCTGCTCTGAAAACTGCAGTCCGCGAGCTTGGCACCTGGATCGGGGAAAGCGGCAACTCTCTTGTATACGGCGGCTCGAAATCCGGCCTGATGGGGGAACTTGCGGAGAGCGTCCTGGCTGCCGGAGGAACGGTAACGGGTGTTGAGCCCCAGCGTTTCGTAGACGAGGGTTTTCTCTATGATGCCATTACGGAGCTGATTGTCACACCCGACATTACCGAACGTAAAACAAAAATGATTGAACTGGGTGATGCCTTTATCGCCTTTCCGGGAGGAACCGGAACGCTGGATGAAATCGCAGAAATCATGTCCAAAGTCGCTTTGCAGGATCTCGATGCACCATGTATTCTCTACAACCTGAACGGGTATTATCACGGGCTGAAGATCCTTCTGGATCAGATGATTACAATGGGTCTGTCTTCTGAAAAAAAACTACAGGGTATCTATTTTGCATCTGATCTTTCTGAAATTCAAAAAATTCTGGAAGCCTGATGCATTTTCACTCATTGCAAACCAGAAGCGCTGACAGGAGATAATTTACAAAAAGGAGGTCTTCTATGAAAACATGCAAAATCTTGAAGAGAATTGGCATAGTTTTACTCTGCATAGTACTTGTTCTCGGCATTGGTTTTCTCTGTCTGCCAAAAGGTCCGCGTGAAACAATACCTTATGATGATCCATACAGAACTGAACGCTCTCTGGCTGTCTCAGAAAACTACATGGCTTCCACCGGAACTCCCTGGGCAACGGAGACTGCGTTGAAAATCATGCGCAACGGCGGGAACGCATTTGACGCTTCAATGGCAGCAATGTTAACATTGAATGTCACCTTCAATCAGGCCGCCAGCTTCCCAAGTGTTGCACCGATTCTGATGTACAACGCTGAAACCGGAGATGTAGAAAGCTATATCGGAGCCGGAAAGGCACCGGCCAAGGCAACTGTGGACTATTTTCTGTCGCATAACATGAAAAATGTTCCGAAGTTTAAACTGGTAGGGCAACTGTTGCCGGCTTCCGTGGATGTTCTTGTCTCTGTGATGAAAGAGCACGGAACTCTTTCTTTCACAGATCTTGCAAAAGACGCTATTGAAATTGCTCGCAGTGGATTTCCGATTCATGGACAAATGCTTGATGATATGGATTTGAGCTTTGTAGAGCGTCTGGGCCTTACATTCCTTATGCCATATAACTCGGAAGTGTATTTCCATGGTTCCTGGTGGAACCCTCTCCACCACAACGAACGGCTGGTGCTGACGGACCTTGCTAATACTCTACAATCTCTCTGTGACGCAGAGCAGGAAGTTCTAACTGCCGGCGGAACACGTGAAGAAGGGCTTGATGCAGTACGTGCCTATTTCTATGAAGGCCCTATTGCAAAAACCATTGCAGACTATCACGAGAAGCATAAAGGGCTTATTACATACGAAGACTTGGCATCCTATGAAGGTGGATGGGAAACTCCTCTGAAAGGAACTTACGGGGAATATACTGTCTACTCAAACCAGACCTGGAATCAAGGAGCAGTCGTGCCGATGGTTCTTCAGATGCTGGAGGGCTTCGACCTGAAAGCCAAGGGCCATAACTCCCCAGAATATATCCACACTGTTCTTCAGGCCATCGAACTGGCTATGGCAGACAGAGAAGCTTACTTTGCCGATCCTGCCTTTGTAGACGTCCCTGTGGAAGGTCTGTTGTCAAAAGAGTATGCAGCATTACGCCGTGGATTGATGACTCCGGGAAAAGCATTCGGGCAGATGCCTCCGGCCGGTAATCCGAAGCAATACGGAAAGACGGGTATTTCCGGAGAACAGCTGACCGCTGATGCTGTTGTCTCGGAAGAGAAGGAATCCAACTATTCTTTTGGGAAAGATACAAGCTATATCACGGTAATAGACAGCCGAGGAAACGCTGTATCCCTCACACCCAGCGATTTCCCGGAATCTCCGATGATCCCCGGCACCGGTTTAAACCTCGGCACTCGTATGACCCAGTTCTACATCGATGAAAACCACGTCAATGGCCTTGAACCCGGAAAACGTCCGCGCATTACACCAAATCCGAGCATGGTAACCAAAGACGGAAAACTATTCATGTCTTTCGGGACTCCCGGAGGGGATTCTCAGACGCAGGCCATTGTACAGGTTTTTCTGAACATCACTGTATTCGGGATGGACGTCCAGGAAGCAATCAGCGCACCTCGTTTTCTTTCCCTGAACTGGCCGGATTCCTTTGCTCCTCATACTTATGCGCCCGGTCAGATCAGTTTGGAAGATCCTCTCTATACAGAGGTTTACAAAGAACTGGAAGCCATGGGATATAAAGTCAATCAATATAGCAAATGGGATAACACATTCGGATCCGTTTGTGCAATCATTCGGGATGATGATTCCGGTGAACTGTTCGGCGGGGCGGACCCGCGGGAAGTTTCTTGGGCTGAAGGTGAATAACGGCAGCTCCCGGGCTCAGCCCGGGATATTTTTATTCCGGACGCACTGTTTTTTCGAGCAATTCTCGTTATTCTGCACAAAAAACCAAAGGCTTTCCAATTAAAATTGCATTATATTGTTGACATCTTTCACCGGGTGTGCTACTATCAAGCCAAAGTATTGCAAACGTTTGCAATGCCAAATAAAAAAAGAAAAAGGAGACAGACTATGAAGAAGTATCTTGCAATGATTCTTGCTGCTGTATGCCTGTTTGCATGCATCAGCACAACAGCATTCGCAGATGATCCGATTGTAATCGGCATCCTGCAGGACACCACCGGCGGCACGGCAACGCTCGGCAAATCGGTTCAGAAAGGCGTTGAAGACGCTATCGCTGATATCAATGCCGCCGGCGGAATAGGCGGAAAAGAAGTAAAGTATATCGAGTATGATACTGCTGCCAATGTTGATACCGCCATCGCAGCATATATCAAGGCTGTTACGGTCGATGAGGTAGACTTTATCATTGCTCCCCCGATCGCAAATATCGTCAATGGCCTGAAGGCAATGACGGCAACCTTCGATGTTCCGATGATCACTCTGGCAGTCGATCCGGCCTGCTACAAGGATGAAAACGGCAATATTTACAGCACGCTCTTCTGCGCACAGCCTTCCACAACTGTTCAGGGCACCATTATGGCTGAATTTGCTCTTCAGAACAACTTCAAGAACTTTGGTGTTTTCTACACGAAAGACAACTCCTACTCTGTTGCCCTTTTGAATCCGTTCATTGATACCGTCAGAGCGAATGGCGGCGTCCTGGAAGATGCAAACATCATTGGGTACAACAGCACAGAAACAGATATCTCCACTCTGATCAAACCCCTGATCGATGCCGGGGTCGACGCGATCTACTGCCCGAATTACACCGCTCCTTTGGTTCTTATTAAAAAGACCTGCGATCAGCTCGGTTACACCGGAGCTATTATTACGGGTCTTGACGGTGCTCCTGCATTCAATACGCAGGTCGGTGCCGACTGCTCCAATGTTTACTACATCAACAACATTGACGTATATGAAGAAGCAACCGCAAAGATGATTGAAGAGCGCTGCTCCGAAGTCGGTGCTCCGAACAAATACTTCCTGGGCTATGACTCCATGCAGATGGCCGCAAAGATTATGGAAGAAGTAGGAACCGATGCCGCTGCTGTAACAGAGAAGCTTGCTTCCTATTCTTACACCGGTATGACAGGTGTTATTGCAATTGATCCGGAGACGCACATGCCTGTCGATGGAACACCTATGTTCATGTACAAGTATGACAACACGACACCTGTCATGCTTCAGAAATATCCTGCCGATTAATCTGAACTGAACGAATTTATAATCGGATCGTGTCCTTTTCGTGATACGATCCGATTTTCTTAAAACACCTTGAAGAGGAGGCATTCTGTCTTGTCACTTCAGATACTATTAAACGGAATATCGACAGGAGCAGTTTACAGCCTGATCGCCATCGGGTTTGCACTCGTTTTTAATATCCTGAAATTTTCAAATTTTTCTCATGGCGCAACAATGACCGCATCTGCATTTATTGCATATTTCCTGGTAGCCTCCAAAGGATGGGGCCTTGCTCCGACCCTGCTGTGCTCTGCCTGTTCCGGAGCGGTGATCGGTCTGATCGGAGAATTCATTGGTTTTCGAAGAATTCTTCTGAATCACTCCGCTCCGACTTATTTCTTTGTCTCTTCCATTACACTGGGCACTTTGTATGAAGGCCTTGTAACGTTGAAAACAGGAACAAATTTCTACGTTTATCCCAATTTCTTTGACGTTTCGACCGTAAATATATCTAATGCCGTTATCTCAAAAGAAAACATCATCATCCTGGCAATCTCTGCTGTTGCCCTAATCATTCTTGCTTTTGTAATTCAAAAGACCAGTATCGGCCGGCAGATTCGTGCAGTATCTTTCGACAGGGATACAGCAAAGCTGATGGGGATTAATTCAACCCTGATTATTCAGGTTGTTTTTGCTATTTCAGGTTTCTTTGGCGGTCTGGCCGGTTGTTTCCTGGGGATTAAGTTCACCCTGACATCAACACTTGGTTCCCTTGTGGTAAAAGGGTTTATCTCCTCTGTCATCGGTGGGCTTGGCAGTTTGACAGGCGCTGTAATCGGAGCAATGCTTCTCGGGATTATGGAAGCACTGTTTCTCAGTTTTTGGGGATCCGGCTGGGCTACTATTGCGTCCTTTGCACTCATGCTTGTTTTCCTTCTCGTGAGGCCGCAGGGCATTGCGGGTAGTAATGTTCAGGAAAAGGCATAAGGAGGGAGCGTCATGAAACTGTTTTTATACGTCCTTACCCAGGTCTGCATAACGCTGGTTTCTGTCTGCGGTATATACATCCTGACAGGATTAACAGGGATGTTCTCTCTTGGTTCTGCCGCCTTTATGGCAATCGGTGCTTATGTGTCCGGTTTGCTCGTCCTGAAAGCTGGTTTGAACATGTATGCCGCTTTTGCAGCTGCTATCATTTTTTCTGTCGGAATCGGCTACATTATAGGGTTCCCTATTGTTCGGCTCCGCAGAGACTATATATCACTGGTAACATTAGGGTTTGGAGAATCTATCGCACAGCTGATTTTGCTTCTGAGCCAATATACCGGTGGTGCGTTTGGTCTGATTGGTGTTCCGAGAAGAGTTGACGTCTGGTTTACTCTCATTTCGGCAATCCTTGTAATCGCTATTACAGCATTCTTTAAAACAAGTAAATTCGGCAGACAGTGTATTGCTGTAAAGGGTGATGAATTAGCCGCTCAGGCGATGGGTATCAATGCTTCCCGAGTGAAAATGACAGCATTCCTGATGAGCTGTGCCTTGACTTCCTTTGCCGGCTGTCTATATGCGTTTTACGTCGGTTACGTCGGCCCCACTGACTTCGGGTGGAAGAAATCTGCAGACTGGGTAATCATGGTCTTCTTTGGCGGCGTGAACAGCCTTACAGGATCCATCTTCGGCGGCGCCTTCCTGACATTCCTTCCGCAGTACATGCAGGCTCTGAACAAATACAGATATGTTGTATATGCTATTCTTGTGCTGATTATTCTCAACTTCAAACCAAATGGCGTATTTGGAGAATGGGAGTTATCTCCTCGGAATGTGAAGCGCCTTTTCTCTTCCAGGAAGAAAGGCTGACAGGAGGGTACGGAAATGGCTTTACTGGAAATAAAACATATCTATAAAAATTTCGGTGGATTAAGGGCAATTGATGATTTCTCTCTGGAGGCAGATCCCGGTGAAATTCATGGAATAATCGGGCCCAACGGGGCGGGAAAAACCACTATTTTTAACACCATCACAGGCGTCTATCATCCGGATCAGGGAGAAGTCTGGCTTGATGGGAACAACATCACCAAGCTGCCGCAATATAAAATAACCCATATGGGAATCGGGAGAACTTTTCAGAATATCCGTATCTTTAAAGGGCTTACGGTAGAAGAAAATGTTATGTGTGCGTTTGATCCGCAAAGCAAGTATTCCATCCTCGGAGGAATTCTTCCCACTCCCAACAGAATACGGGAAGAAAAACGGGGGAGAGAACTTACCCGAAAATATCTTGAAGTTGTCGGGATGCTGGATTACAAAGATGAAAAACCTGAGAATCTTTCCTATGGGAATCAAAGAAAGGTTGAAATCGCCAGAGCATTAATCTGCAAGCCTAAAGTTCTTCTTCTTGACGAACCTGCTGCAGGCCTGACCCCTACAGAGGTTTCAGAGCTTACAGAATTAATTAAAAAGGTGTCTGCAGATTTTGGCTTTGCCATTCTTTTAATTGAACATCGGCTTGATCTTGTGATGAGTATTTCAGATATCATTCATGTACAGAACTTCGGAAAGACGATCGCGGTGGGAACTGCTCAGGAAGTCCAGAATGACCCTGCCGTTATCGAGGCATATCTCGGCGCGGAAGAATAGGTTGAAAGACGAGGTACAAGCAATGGATGAAAAGATCATGTTAAAAGTTGAAAACCTGTCTGTTAACTATGGGCATATCGAAGCGCTGAAAAATGTGTCCGTTGACGTGAAAAAAGGCCAAATCTGTTCGATTATCGGGGCAAATGGTGCAGGAAAATCTACCCTGCTCAAAACAATCAGCGGGCTGGTAAAACCCGTTTCCGGCACGATATACTTTGAGGGAAAACCACTTCCGAAAAGAGCGCACAAGATCGTTGCGGAAGGACTTGTTCATGTACCGGAAGGTAGAAAAACCTTTTCCGGCCTGACGATTGAAGATAATCTTCTCGTTGGCGGAACAGTAGCGAATAAAAGCCGCCTTGCCGCAAACCTGGAGAAACAATATCAATTATTTCCGATCCTGAAGGAACGAAAAAACCAGTTCGCAGGAACGCTCTCCGGAGGTGAACAGCAAATGCTTGCTGTCGCCAGAGGGTTGATGTCTGAGCCGAAAATTATTCTCCTGGATGAACCGTCGATGGGATTGGCTCCGTTAATTGTAAACCAGATTTATAATCTCATCGGGCAAATCAGGGAATCCGGTATTACAGTTCTTTTGATCGAGCAGAACGCAAAGAAAGCGTTATCGATCTGTGATTTTGCATATGTTCTTGAAAACGGGAAAATAAAGCTCAGCGGAACCGGCGAAGAATTGCTGGCGTCCGATGAAGTAAGAAAAGCATATCTTGGGGGTTGATTATGAGCGCATCACTGAAAGATATTGCAGCTCTGGCCGGTGTGTCAGTCAGCACCGTATCCAGAGTTCTGAACGAAAAATCATATGTTAACGAGGAAACTCGCGAAAAAGTTCTCAGAATCATGGAACGAGAGCATTTTCAGCCAAATGCTATTGCGCAGTCGCTGAAAAACCGTATCAGCAACACGTTGTGCCTGATCATCCCTAACATTCAGAACCTGATCTTCGCCCCTATTGCAAGGGGTGTCGAGGATGTCGCAAGAAAAAACGGGTATAATGTTATTCTATGCGACACCTACGAAAACGAGAATACTGAGCGGGAATGTATCGAAATGATGCGGATGCGATGGGTTGACGGGTTCATTGTTGCGTCAGCTGTCGGGGATAAAAAAAGTATATATCACCTCTGGGAAGACAAAATACCGGTTATTCTTGTAAACAGGTTTGACGAAAATGATATAAACAGGCTGCCTATCGTGAGCATTGACAATTATACCGCATCGTATGAGGCAACTTCTTATCTCATCCGATCCGGTTACAGAAGAATTGCTGTAGCAATGGGAGCAAACATTCATTACTTCTACCGGGAAAGGCTGAGAGGCTACAGGCAGGCATTGTCTGACCATGGGATCAAATATGATGAAAAGCTAATTCTGCAGGAAGAACATTCCTCCAAAGATTTTCATCAGCTGACAAAGCAGATCATGGCGTCTGAAATAAAACCGGATGTTTTCTTCGCAACAAGCGATCCGAAAGCTATTGTCATCATGCATGCTCTCCACGAAATGAACTATAATATTCCCGGGGATATCGGTGTTCTGGGATTTGATAACGTGGAATTGTCATCCGTTATTGAACCCGAACTGTCGACGGTTTCCCAGCCGTTTTATGATCTCGGCGCTGTCGCAGCGCAGGATGTCATTGACCAGATACGGCTCAAAAATGAAAAGAACCGCTTGCCGGAACCTATCCATCATATTCTGAAACACGAATTAATCCTCAGACACTCCTTAAAAGCAGGGAACAATCCGATTTGAAAGAAATGAATGATTCAACACCCTGTAAAACACAGTTCTAATACAGTCATATAGAAATGGCAGAAGAAATGGGAGGAATTTCAAAATGCAAAAAACCGCAATCGTTACAGGTGCAAGCAGAGGAATCGGTTTTGCGATTGCACGGCAGCTCTGTTCCGAAGGGTTCAATCTCGTGATGGTAGCGACCGGAACAAAAGGAAAAAATGCCGGTGCCATTGGTGAACTCGAAAAGTTTGACACAAAAGTGCAGTATGTCCAGGCAAATATTGCAGATCATGATGACAGACTTCGAATCGTAGAAGAAGCAGTAAAGGCCTTTGGCAGAATTGACGTTCTGGTCAACAATGCAGGTGTGGCTCCTCTTCAGCGTGCGGATCTGCTTACTATGACAGAGGAAAGCTTTGACCGGGTTATCGGAACAAACACAAAAGGCAACATGTTCTTAACACAGGCTGTTGCAAATCAAATGATCAAACAGGAACCCATCAACGGGCGTAGAGGGGTTATCGTCAACATCTCCAGCTGTTCCGCTGTCGTCAGCAGCACAAACAGAGGTGAGTATTGTATCTCCAAGGCGGGGGTCTCCATGCTGACCACCCTGTATGCCGACCGTCTGGCACCGGAAGGTATTCTGGTCCATGAGATTCGCCCCGGTGTAATCGATACTGACATGACAGGAACCGTACATGAGAAGTATGATAAGCTGATTGCTGCCGGAGAGTTCCCGATTGCCCGATGGGGAAAACCGCAGGATATTGCTAATGCAGTAAGCCTGCTCATTTCTGATAAGCTGATGTACACAACTGGTAACTATATCGATGTAGACGGCGGATTCCATATCAGGAGGCTGTAAATGAACGTCAGAGAAACAATAGAAGTCAACACCTGTATTGTCGGTTCCGGTGCAGCGGGGTACAATGCAGCTGACCGACTGTGGCAATACGGACAGCATGATATCCTTTTGGTCTGCGAAAACCTTCAGGGTGGGACAAGCCGCAATACCGGAAGCGACAAACAGACCTATTATAAGCTTACACTGTCCTCTGACACCCCGGACAGCGTGTTTGAAATGGCTTCTACTCTGTTTGACGGAAAATGTGTCGATGGCGACATTGCCCTGTGTGAGGCGGCGCTCAGTGCACCTTCTTTTTTGCGGCTTGTTGAACTCGGCGTACCGTTTCCGGTAAATCGTTACGGGGAATATATCGGATATAAAACGGACCATGATCCGAGAAACAGAGCTACGAGTGTTGGCCCGTATACAAGCCGCAAAATGACAGAAGTCCTGGAGAAACAGTTTTTTGATTATAACATTCCTGTACGAGATCATCTGCAGGTTATAAAGATTCTTTCTGACGGCGAAAAGGTTTTCGGGCTGCTGTGTCTGGATCGGACAACCTGTCAGGATTTCGTCCTGATTAAATGCCCGAATATCATCTATGCAACGGGCGGCCCGGCAGGGATTTATCTGAACAGCGTTTACCCTGTTTCTCAGTTCGGATCAAGTGGTCTTGCTTTCGAAGCAGGAGCTCTCGGAAAGAATCTGACAGAGTGGCAGTTTGGGCTTGCTTCCATTAAACCGAGGTGGAATGTTTCCGGAACTTATATGCAGGTTCTCCCTCGCGTCGTTTCAACAGATAAAAATGGCGAAGATGAACGGGAATTTTTACTGGACTTCTTCTCTGATACAGAAGAAATGCTGAGCAAATTATTCCTGAAAGGGTATCAATGGCCGTTCGATGTCCGTAAGGTGGATGGAGGATCTTCCATAATTGACATCCTCGTTTATCTGGAGCTCTGCAAAGACAGAAGGGTCTTCCTCGACTTCAGAACAGATCCGGCAGAAGGAAAATTTGAATTCAGCAAGCTATCCGATGAGGCAAGAGAGTATCTTGAAAAGGCAAACGCACTCGTCAGCATTCCCCTGGAACGCCTCAAGATCATGAACCAGCCGGCGATTGACTTCTATCTGGATAAAGGCGTTGATCTTTCAAAAGAAATGCTGGAAATTTCTCTGTGTGCTCAGCATAATAACGGCGGTCTGGATATTGATCTCCATTGGCAGACGGGTGTGGAAGGTTTATTCGCAGTCGGTGAAGTTGCAGGAAGTCACGGCGTCTATCGCCCCGGAGGCTCCGCGCTGAATGCAGGACAGGTGGGTTCAACAAGGGCTGCCAACTATATAGCAAAGAGAAGAATGAATGCCGTCGTTGACGAGGCCATCTTTTCAGCCCTGTCAGAAAAGGCACTTCTGGAAATGACCGAACTGGCTGAAGCAGTCCACAGTGAAGAAAGCAACGTTCTCTATTATAAAGACTATGTATCCGGGCTGATGAGTACCTATGCCGGTGCAATAAGAAACAAAGAAAAAATCGCTGATTCATTGCATGAAATTGATAGAATATCCAAGGAATTCTCTCATCTTATCAAGATAGACCGCCAAAACCAGCTGCAGTGGGTATTCCGTCTCAGAGATATCCTGATTTCCATCCAGTGCTACATGTCTGCTATGCTGGATTATGCGGAAGCAGGAGGAAAAAGCCGCGGCAGTGCGCTCTATACGGATATGACCGGCAACAAGCCCTATGCTCAGCTTCCCGATGAATTCACCTTTACCGTGGATGACGGAAAGCTGGATGAAACCATACAGCTTGTTTCGTATCAGAAAGGTCAATGCGCACTATCCTGGCGTGACAGACGTCCTCTTCCGGAAAATAATGACTTCTTCGAGGTTATCTGGAAAAGCTATCGCGAGACAGGAAATGTGGATTAATCTTTAAGATGTGCGTTTACAATAAATATATAAAAATCCTGACGGGAGAATAATTACCTCGGAGCAGGATCTCATCAAAAGATTTATTAACCAGAAAATCAACTTGAGTAAAGGTAATCGAAACCATGAATATAGCTGTTCTGGGCTCTGGGGCAATGGGCTGCCTGTTTGGGAGCTATCTTTCAAAAAGAAACAATGTCTTTCTTGTTGGCCATAATCCAGAAAAACAGACCGTTCTGAATAAAAATGGTATTATTGTCAGGGAACGGGATGGAAGTGAGAATCATTATTATCCTCATGCCGTTTCAGATTGTGCCAATCTGCCTGTAGCAGATCTTGTTATCATTTTTGTGAGGGTAATGGATACGCTCACGGTCTTGGAAAGCAGTAAAACTATCATTGGCCCGAATACATATGTGATGACGCTGCAAAACGGTGCCGGCCATGATGAGAAACTCCTCAAATATGTGGACTCTTCGCATGCGATCATCGGTTCCACAAAACATAGCAGCAGTGTTGTCGAGCCCGGTCTGATCTTCCACAGTGGGATAGGAAAGACCACCATTGGGGCAGTAAACGGAGATTCAGAGATCAGCTTCATTTCGGATGAGTTAACTGCATGCGGGTTTCCTTGTTCAGTTTCCGAGTCGATTAAAAAACAAATATGGGATAAGTTGTTTGTAAATACGGCAGCATCTTCTCTTACGGGAGTGCTTCAGGTTCCTCTCGGGTTCATTCTGGACGATCCGTATGCAAATAATCTGATGAGAAAAATGATTCACGAAGCCGTTGAAGTTGCTAAAGCCGACGGGTTTGATTGTTTTGATGAGGATCAGATTACAAAAAGTGTTATCGAAGTAATAGAAAACGGGAAGAATGGCTACACCTCGATCTATACACATGTGAAAACCGGGCAAAAAAGTGAGGTAGATTATATCAGCGGTTATGTCCTGAAAAGAGCAACGGAACTTGGCATTTCTGCTCCTTGTCACGAGATGGTTGTAACTTTGATCCATGCCCTGGAAAACAGGAACAGTCAAAAAATCTGCTGAACCTGTAACACTTAATCAAAATGAAAGTTAATAGGAGTTTCTGATGAATGCAAGAGAATACCTGGAAATTCTGCATGTTGCCGAACGGCTGAAAGACACCCCGCGTCACTGCACTACATCCAAAAAGAGACCCGAGAGCGTTGCAGAACACAGCTGGAGGGTTTCTCTCATGGCTTTTCTCCTGAAGCAGGAATTTCCTGATTTGAACATCGATAAAGTGGTGGACATGTGTCTGATCCACGATCTCGGAGAATGCTTTACCGGGGACATTCCTTCTTTCCGGAAAACTGAGCAGGACAGAGAAACGGAAGATTCTCTTTTGAACCAATGGGTGGCAGGCCTTCCTCCCGAGGTTTCACAAGAACTGGCTTCGTTGTATGCGGAAATGGATGCTCAGGAAACAGCCGAAGCCAGATTATACAAAGCCCTCGACAAGCTTGAAGCTGTTATCCAGCATAACGAGTCGCCCCTTGAGACCTGGGAAGAACATGAGTATACCCTGAATCAGACTTATGCTTTTGATTCCGTTGCATTTTCTGCCTGGCTTACCGATCTGAGGAAAGAAGTCCTTCAGGACACGCTTACAAAAATTGAACGGGAAGGGAATACTCCTTAACCCCAAAGCTTTTATAACAACAATCGGATCTTCAGAGCACATACCCCAGAGATCCGATTGTTTTTAATTTTCTATTTTAAAAGAGCAGATTGATTCAGTATAATAATATCTCACCACAATATGATCGCTCATTCGAACTCGGCAAATTCAAATATATGGGGGCGTATTTGAGGTGGTTTTACAGGAAAAACTTTCGCAAATATGTTAATATTTCACCTGCTAT
>JBGUNA010000093.1:0-14130 GCA_045117135.1 Candidatus Limivicinus sp.
GTACGTGCAGTAATGCATTCAGCTGACCGGTACTAATAGCCCGAGGGCTTGACCTACATTTTGATTGTGCAGGTTCTGCCTCGCTTCATCCTCTACCCAGTTTTCAGGGTGCTGAAATGGCCCGATGGTCAAGTGGTCAAGACGGGGGCCTCTCACGCCCCAATCGGGAGTTCGACTCTCCCTCGGGTCATTGTATGCACCATTAGCTCAGCTGGTAGAGCACCTGACTCTTAATCAGGGTGTCCAGGGTTCGAGTCCCTGATGGTGTATTTGATAAGTTGGTGCTTTTAACGATGAGGGTCCACCTGTTCCCATTCCGAACACAGAAGTTAAGCTCATTGGTGCCGAAAATACTTGTCTGGCGACGGACTGGAAAGATAGGTCAGTGCCAACACAAAAGACTTAGAACTAAGTCTTTTGATGCCTCCTTAGCTCAATAGGTAGAGCACGCGGCTGTTAACCGCGGTGTCGTAGGTTCGAGTCCTACAGGAGGCGCCAAATGAAATAGCCGTCACGCAGTGACGGCTATTTCAAAAAGCTGGACCGTTAGCTCAGTTGGTAGAGCAGCCGGCTCATAACCGGTCGGTCCGGGGTTCGAGTCCCTGACGGTCCACCATAAGTGACTAAAAATAGATAAAGGGGAATAGCTCAGCTGGTAGAGCGGCGGTCTCCAAAACCGTAGGCCGAGGGTTCGAAGCCTTCTTCCCCTGCTGTAAATCATCATGATTCAGTGAATTATGATGATTTATTTTTGAAATTTTAAGTATTATGGTAACAATAATAAGTAAAGAAAAATCTGTTAACAGCATTGCGTTAACAGATTTTTCTCATATCTTATAAGTTTTCAAGGATGGCGTTATAAAGTGAATCGTAATCAAAAAAGGGCTTCAGGTTCGGGTTCTCATCTATCATTTTCTGTGACGCATTGAACAGGAAACCAACTTTGCTGGCATTGAGCATTTCAAGATCATTATAACTGTCACCTACTGCGATGGTTTCATAATTGATACTCTGGAATGCCTTGACGGCAGAGAGCTTTGAATGGGAGATACGCATTTTATGAGAAAGAATCTGACCGGAGGGGGAGACTTCCAGAGAGTTACAAAGTATTGGAGGCATACCGAGTTTTTTTATCAGAGGAGACGCAAACTCTTCAAAAGTGTCACTGAGAATTACAGCCTGAACACGTTCACGCAGTTTAGCTACAAACTCGGGAGCACCGGGCAGAGGATCGATGGTAGAGATTACATCCTGTACTTCCTTTAAACCGAGACCGTGCTCTTTCAGTGTTGCGATTCTCCAGCGCATAAGCTTATCGTAATCCGGTTCATCACGGGTCGTTCGGCGAAGCTCAGGGATTCCGCTTGCTTCGGAAAAAGCAATCCAGATTTCAGGGGTCAAAACACTTTCCATATCAAGGCATACAATAGTCATTGCGAAAATCTCCTTATTCTTTATGATAATGCATAGGAAACAACTTCTGATTTGTCGATCAGATCGGTATGAAGAACAGGTTTTTTCCTTAGATCGGCGATATTCTGCGGAACCTGGATACCTGTTTTTTCGGAAAGACGGAAAGCGGTTTCAAATTCATCTGCGGACGGAATACCTCCGATCGCAGAGAGAACCGTTGCCGGAAATTTAAACGGCGATGCGGTAGACAGAACGACACAGGGGTTTCCGGAGAAATCAGGATCTGCACGATATTTATCCAGAACTGCAAACCCTACCGCTGTATGGGTATCACTCAGCCAGTGATGTTCATGCCAGAGTCTGGCAATCGTTTCGGATGTTTCGGCTTCCGAACAGCATCCGGCGAAGAAAACGGACTGGATCCGTTTCAGCGGTTCACCGGACAGCGTATAGGTTCCCTCTGTGTTCAGGGACTTCATCAGGGAAGAGACGAGAGAAGTATCTCCTAGGGAAGCGTAAAAGAGCATTCTTTCCAGATTGGAGGAAACCAGAATGTCCATCGAGGGAGAACTCGTCTTCAGGAAGGGGCGGCAGCGATTGTAGACACCGGTAGAGATAAAGTCCGTCAAGACATTGTTGGCGTTGGAAGCACAGACCAGGCGGCCAACCGGAAGGCCCATCTCACGAGCAAGATAACCCGCCAGTATATCACCGAAGTTGCCGGTCGGAACAATAAAATCAACCAGATCGCCAAAACGGATTCTTTTCGAGTCCATTAGCTGTGCATATGCGGAAAAGTAATAGACAACCTGCGGAACAAGCCTGCCGATGTTGATGGAATTTGCAGATGAAAGGAGCCGGTCACTCTCTTCATGGTTTGTTTTGGCAAAACAGGCAAAGGCTTCTTTTACACCACGCTGACAGTCATCAAAATTGCCTCGCACGGCGAAGACGCGGACATTGTATCCCTCCTGTGTGACCATCTGTGCTTTCTGCATGGGTGAAACACCGTCATCCGGGAAGAATACCGTAATATCAGTACCAGGGACATCATGAAAACCTTCCAGGGCTGCTTTTCCGGTATCCCCGGAAGTGGCCGTCAGAATAGAGATCTGCTTTTGGATGCCTTCAATTTCCTTTGCAGCTGTAATAAACAGAGGAAGAACAGAAAGTGCGACATCTTTGAAAGCAGAAGTGGGACCATGATAGAGCTCAAGGGCATAGCTTTCGCCGACTTTTGTCAGGGGTGTGATTTTTTCCGAAGAAAACTTACCGGGGTAGACGGATACAATGTCGTGTACCTTTCCGCAGAATCCCGGAAGAAGATGGGAAAAGATTTTCTCTGCCATCCCGGTGTAGGGAAGCTGAAGGCAACCGGCAACGTCAAACGGACGGGACGAAACATCAGGATCGACAAACAGACCGCCGTCTGGTGCAATACCCTGGAGAACAGCAGCCGTATCTGAGACGGTATAATTGCTTCGTGTGCTCTGCATGATGATTAACTCCTTCGTTATAGTACTTTGGCGAAAACGTTTATTGAGTTCTCAGTCATCCTATGGTATAGTATATTATCATATTTTCGACGATCCAACAAGATGTGACCTGTATCAGGAATGGAAAAAGAATGAATCGAATCATTGTATTTTGCCTGTGTATTTTGTCTCTTCTGACAATGGCAGGGTGCGGAAGCAGCGGAGACCGGGTTCCGGATACTGTAACTGCACCTCCGACAGCAGTGCCCGCACCAAAGATTTCTTCCGTTGAATCCTATAACAGAACCGGAAAGATCCAGAAGGAAGACTTTTACCGGTATGAAGACGGTAAGGCTGTGATCAGTTACAGCATAGAGTACAGTTACAACGACGCCGGAAGAATCTCCACAATCCGGAAAAACGGCGGGGGACTTGGAGAGAACAAAGCGATTGAGGCCTATCTCTACAGCGGGGATAACTGCACACAGCGTGTACTCTATGACGAGAACGGAGGAACACAGTCAGTCTGGTACTGGACTTATCAGAAGAATACACTGGTTTCGGAAAGAGTTGTCAGGATGATTCCGGCAGAAAACGGGTATTCCTACAGCGGAAAAGAGGAAACCGTTACAACCTATAACGAGGACGGGACTGTCAGAGAGAAAAAACGATCTTCGCCGGAGGATTATGAAGCTGACGAATACGAGTATGACGATGCGGGAAACCTGTTACAGGACCGATATTCTCACAGCAGCGACGGAAAGACCTTCCGCCTGTTTGAGACACGGACATATGTTTATGACAGTGAGAACAGGCTGACAAGACAGACAAAAACGGATGCGCTCGGAAACATTGTCACTGTAGAGCTTCTGGAATACAACGAGAAGGGAAATATTGTCAGCGATACCGAGTATTCTTCCGAAGAGATCAAGGACGACAATATAGCTGCCAGGAAGGTATATGAATATACTGACGGAGGGATGCTGAACTCCCTCACAGAGTATGTGGGAGAAGCAGCGACGCAGACCTTTTATGAATATAATGCTGCAGGGAAAACCACAATAACAACTGTACTGAAATCGTCCGAGGGAAGGCCGCCGGAAAAGACTGTCACGTCAGTGGAATACGACAGCCGGCAGAATCCTGTACTGGAGACAATACGGTATCCGGACGGAACGCAGACAATTCTGTCTCACTGCTCTTATGAGTATTATGATGACGGTAAAATTCTGAACAAAATTAATTATGTAATATAAGGAGAAAAAGACTCGAATGTTGGACTATTCACATGTCAGAGCACAGGATATTGATGTATATGAGGCAATGCAGCGGGAACTTGGGCGCCAGCGCGACCACATTGAGCTGATTGCTTCTGAAAACTTTGTCAGTGAAGCAGTGATGGAAGCAGTCGGAAGCCATCTGACCAATAAGTATGCGGAGGGTTATCCCGGGGCACGTTACTATGGCGGATGCCAATATGTAGATGAAGTGGAAATCATTGCACAGGAACGGGCGAAAGCGCTTTTCGGAGCGGAGCATGTGAATGTGCAGCCTCATTCCGGCTCCCAGGCAAATGTAGCAGTGTATCTCGCTCTTTTAAAACCGGGCGATGTGATTATGGGACTTGATCTTTCACACGGAGGGCATCTGACACACGGTTCCAAAGCATCCATCTCCGGAAAGTATTTCCGCTCAGTCTTTTATGGCGTATCGCCGGATACAGAGACCATCGATTATGAAGCGGCAATCCGTATAGCGGAAGAAAACAAACCCCGTATCGTGATTGCCGGGGCGAGTGCATATCCGCGTGTGATTGACTGGGCAAAAATGCGTGAGATTGCAGACGCAGCTGGAGCTTATCTGATGGTGGATATGGCGCATATTGCCGGGTTGGTGGCAGCCGGTATTCACCCGTCTCCCGTGCCATATGCCGATGTTGTGACGACAACAACGCACAAGACACTGCGCGGACCGAGAGGGGCTATAATCCTGTGCAGGGGAGAGCTTGCCAAAAAGATCGATTCCGGTGTCTTTCCCGGCTCGCAGGGAGGACCTCTGATGCATGTGATTGCAGGAAAGGCAGTTGCTTTCGGGGAGGCGCTGAAACCGGAGTTCCGGCAGTATCAGCAGCAGATTGCGGACAACGCTCAGGCACTGGCTGCGGAGCTGATTCGGGACGGAATCCGCCTCGTGTCCGGAGGAACGGATAACCATATGATGCTTGCGGACTGCATGAGCAAGGGAAAGACCGGCTATGCCGTACAAGAACTGCTTGATGCAGCAAATATCACGGCAAACAAGAATACGATTCCGTTTGATACGCAGGGGGTAAAACTCACTTCCGGTATTCGTCTCGGTACCCCGGCAGTAACGACGAGGGGTATGAAAGAGAAAGAAATGAAAATAATCGGAAGGCTCATTGCCGATTTGATCGAGCGTGGGGAAGAAGCTGTGCCGACTGTAAAAGAGCAAGTACTGGAGCTTTGCAGAAGTTTTCCTCTCTATCCGTGAAATAAAGAAAGCTGCCGTTATAAGCGGCAGCTTTTATAAAAGCCGATAAAAAGGATTACTGACCGGAATAAACAGAGACTGCGCGGATAATCTCTTCAAGTTCATGAATCATAAGATCCATATCGTAGTTGCGGTTCAGCTGCATTTCCTTAAATGTATGGATGACACCAACCAGAATAAAGTCCGTTTTCAGAAGAGAGAGGTTGGACGGAGGGTTTTCCAGATAATATGCTTTCATAGAGTGTTCCAGCATGCTGAAAAATTTGTCCACGCGATCGGAAAAGAGCGTATTGAAAATTTCACCCTGCTTGACCAGAGCTTGGTTCATGTTCCGTACAAAACCGCTGGGATCGAGGAAAAGTGAATGGAATGACGTAAAGTCCTCCATGAAAGAGGAAAACACTTCATTCTCAATAGCGGCATTCAGATCAAAAATGTCCGTATAGTATTTATAGAAGGTCGTCTTATTGATCACCGACAGGGCACAGATGTCAATTACTTTTATTTCTTCGAGGGGCTGCTCCTTGCGGAGTTCGAGAAATGCGGATCGGATGGCACGCTTTGTCCGGATGATACGTTTATCCATGCTGGCCTCCTTTTTAAACCAATAATAGAATTTCGTATATCATACAGAAACCGGTAAGAAAAAGCAAGCGTTATTTTGCCTAAAAATACTGAATTTTCCGGTTTTTTTGTATTTTTTGCCTGTATATTAAAAAACAGATTAAAACAAAACTTCTTTTTTATCAAATTTAGGCAACTATAATCGACTAAAACAAATATAATTGAGAAAGTTGAAAAACAGGAGGGGATAATGACAGTTTCGATTTATCGTGGAACAGCAATTTTTACTGCCGAAAAGGACAGATTCACGGTATATCCGGGTGCGTACGTTGTGGTGGAAGACGGATTTGTGAAATATGTACTGAAAAATCTGCCAGAGGACTATACGGGAATAGCCGTAAAGGACTTTGGGGATGCGCTCATTATTCCGGCTTTTTCCGATCTGCACATTCATGCTTCCCAGTATGCACAGAGAGGAATCGGGATGGACAAACTACTGTTTGACTGGCTGAATGACTATACCTTTCCGCAGGAGGCTAAATTTGCTGACTGTTCCTATGCAGAAAAAGTATATGATGCACTTGTAAAAGATCTGATCCGGCACGGTACTTTTCATGCCAGTATTTTCACGACAATCCATTCGGAAGCTTCAGACTGTCTTTTCCGAAAGCTGGCAGAAAGGGGACTCTATGCTTATACCGGGAAAGTAAACATGGACTGCAACTCTCCGGACTATCTCTGCGAAAAGACCGAAGAATCCCTGCGGGATACAGAACGTTTCCTTCTGGAACATCAGGGGTGTGCAACCGTTAAGCCGATCCTCATACCGCGTTTTGCACCGACGTGTTCAGAAAAACTGATACAGGGGTTGGGAAAACTTGCAAAAAAATACGCCTGCGGGGTACAGACGCATCTGGTGGAGTCCATCGCCGAGGCAGCATGGACAAAGAAGCTTTTTCCTGGTTACAGCTGTGAAACTGCCATATACGAACAGGCAGGGCTGATGGAAAACGGTCCTACCGTTTTTGCACATGTCATTTTCCCAACGGAGGAAGATATCAGCATTCTGCAGAAAGCCGGAAGTATTTCTGTACATTGCCCGGATGCGACTGCCAATGTCACAGCCGGGATTATGCCTGCGGCAACTCTGCGGAAGCATGAGATGAATATTGCATTGGGCACGGATATCGGGGCAGGAGCTCATCCGGCAGTTTACCGCCAGATAGCAAGAGCTGTGCAGCTTTCAAAGCTGAAGGCATTCTTTGAACCAGAAGGAAATGAACCAGTTTCCTTTGCAGAGGCATTTTATATGGCAACAAAAGCCGGCGGAAGCATCTTTGACAGAGTCGGTTCTCTGGAACCCGGATACCGTTTCAACGCACTTGTGCTTGACGGACTGGCTGATGATTTTTCACCGTTGACACCGGAAGAACAACTGGAGCGCTTTTGCTATGCAGGAGATGACAGGAATATAATCGCCCGGTATCTGGACGGGAAACAAATCAATCCGTAAGCAGTAACTACAGGTTTGCAAGTTCCATCAGACGGATCAGAACACGGATGCCCTGAGCGTACGAGCGAATGGGGATGCGCTCATTGGTACCGTGAACACCTGTAAGCACGTCAGCGGATTCTGCCATAAAGGGACTGCAGCGCAGGCAGGTATCACAGATCCGTTCATACTGATGGGCATCAGTAGCGCCAACCGTCAGTGACGGAACAAACACAACTTCCGGATAGAAAACGGAGAGAGATTCTGTCAGCCACTGATAACCGGGGCCGTCACAACGGGCAACAGCAGAAGGATTGTTGGCCTGTAAAAACCGGAGAGAGACACTTTCATCCTGTACAATGCTGCGGCAGTGAGCCATAACGCTTTCGACTGTTTCTCCCTGGTTCAGCCGAAAATTGATGACAGCGCGCATGTTCTGCGGCAGAACATTGCAGGCAGAACTGCCGCCCTCAATCATGGTGGGAGCAATCGTCGTTGTAACAAAAGAAAAGGTATCTTTTCGCTGCATGCAGCAGGCGGCAATGGCATCGCGGTTACGGGATACATCCTGGACCAGAGAATGCAAAGGATCCTCGGTAATATACGGGGAGAGTGTTTGAAAAGTGGCAGCAAGCGGTTCCGGCAGGCGGGGCGGAAAGGGCTGGCAGGAGATGGCTGCAATAGCACAGGCGAGATGCTCAAGAGAACTTCCTCCCCACGGGCGGCTGGAATGGCCGCCTTCGCTTTTTACAGTGAGCTCGAGATCGGCATACCCCTTTTCCATGAGATTGATCATCGAAATACTGACTCCGGGAGCTCCAAAGGCAGCACCGTCTTCTATTTTACCGCCTCCCTCATCCAGAACAAATTCCAGACGTATCCCACGGCTCCGGAGCGTTTCAGCAATTGCAAGAGAGCCTTCATTCAGCGTCTCTTCATCATCTCCAAAGGCAAGGTAGGCGGTTCGACGAAACCGATGTCCGTGACGGAGAAGATACTCGACTGCTTCCAGAATGCCGAAAACCATATCTTTGATATCGAGAGTTCCGCGGCCCCAGATGTACCCGTCGGCAACAGCCCCGGAAAAAGCATCGTAAGTCCAGTCCTGCTCCGTGCCGCGAACGACCGGGACGACATCCTGATGGGACATATAAAGACAGGGGAGAAGGGCAGGATCAGAGCCGGGAATTGTAATCAGTACTGCATGGCCGATTAACTCAAAGGATCCGCTGGCCATGATTGCGGGGTAGTTCTCGCGGATGATGGACTGAAGGCGGTCGAATTCACGGAAGTCCGTCAGGCTGTGGTCGGCATCATTTATAGTCTTGCAGCGAATTGCTGCAGAGAGATGATCAACTGCCCGGGTGATATCCAGATCCGGATACAAGTCCTCCCGTGCAAAATGTTCTGCAACAGACTTCATGGCTGTTTGTCCTCCAGGTATCGGCTGAGGAATTCTCTGGTACGTTCATTTTCAGGGTTTACAAAGATCTTCTGCGGATTGCCCTGCTCCAGAATTACGCCCTGATCCATGAAGACAACCCGATCACTGACTTCACGGGCAAACGCCATTTCATGCGTGACAACGACCATGGTCATGCCTTCGGAAGCAAGAGCTTTCATGACGTCGAGGACTTCGCCGACAATTTCGGGATCAAGAGCAGAGGTCGGTTCGTCAAAAAGCATAATTTCTGGTTCCATGCAAAGCGCACGGGCAATCGCGACACGCTGTTTCTGGCCGCCCGAGAGCCGGGTGGAATCTGCGTAGATAAAATCTCCGAGACCGACGGTTTTCAGATTGCGGATTGCGGTTTCTTCCGCCTGCGCTCGAGAAATTTTGCGTACGGTCATAGGAGCGAGGGTGCAGTTATCGAGCACATTTTTATTGTTAAACAGATTAAAGCTCTGAAAGACCATCCCGATTTTCTGACGAAGAGCATTCAAATTAACATGGAGATCCATCAGATCCTGGCCGTCGAACCAGATACTGCCGGAATCTGCCTCTTCCAGGAGATTGATGCAGCGCAGTAAGGTAGATTTTCCCGATCCCGAAGCCCCGATAATACAGACGACTTCACCCTTCCTGATTTCAAGATCGATCCCTTTGAGAACGTGCAGATCTCCGAAGGATTTCTCCAGCTTTTCAATTTTCAACACACAATCGTTCATTCATGTTCTCCACTAATTCGAACTGGGAATGCCCTTGACCGGTGTATCAAGTTTTTTACCCAGATAACGGAGCAAAAGAGACGACAACCAGGTCAGGATCAGGTAAAGGATTGCCGCAACGCAGTAGATTTCCAGAGAACGGAAGTAAATACCGCTGACGGACTTGGTAGCATACATCAGATCCATGACTCCTATCACGGAAAGAACAGAGGAATCCTTGATGTTGATGATGAATTCATTCCCGATGGCTGGAATGGAGTTTTTTACAGCCTGCGGAAAAACCACCCGCAGCATCGTCTGCCAGTTTGTCATACCGAGAGAACGAGCAGCTTCGGTCTGACCTCTGTCAACAGCGAGGATTCCTCCGCGCAGAACCTCGGTGAGATATGCAGTTGAATTGAGAGAGACCGTACATAGACCAGAGATAAAGAAACTCCAGACATGGTTGATTTCAGTAACAGTCATGCTGGTACGCTTGAAAAGGTTAAAACCGAAATAGTAAAAGATCAAAGCCTGTACCATCATCGGAGTACCACGGATGACAAAAACATAAAACCGGGCGAAGTGGCTGGCAACCCATTTCAGAGCTTTTACAGCGTCATTATCCCGCTTGTCCGGTTCCTGAATCCGAAGGAAAACCATGAAAATTGCAAGGATAAAAGCAATCCCTGTTCCCATGAGAGCAATCCGAACGGTCGTCCAGATACCTGTAAGAAGCATGTCTTTCCCCTTCAGGCTCATATAAATCATGGATGAACCAAAGCTCTGCGGGTTTTTTTCCAGACCGGTGCACAGCTGTATTGTATAGATTAACCGCAAAAGACCGCGGTCAATCAGAACAAGGATAAAGGCAACAGCAACCGGATAGGAAGCCCAGCGGCTTGCACGGACAACAGTGGAACGCTTCATCGGAGTCTCAGCGTAATTTTTCCAATGGGTGAGTTTGAAAACCAGGGCAACTGCGCTGAGCGCGAGAAAAGCCCAGAAGATTATCCTGCACAGAATTCCGAAACTGTTTGAAAGAGTCAGAAAGCTGTAGGAATGAGCTTCACTGTGCAGGAGGCTGAGCCCAAGCAGAGAAATAAAACTTCCGCCGAGATAGACATAGCGATAATCACGGGTGAGAAAGCTGCCCCCGGATTGATGTTTCATAACTGGTGTTTCCTTCCTTTTCCCCGGGGCTGTAAAACCCCGGGGAAAAAACTATTTCAGAGATGATCAGGTGGGCTGATTGTTTACAGCGGTGTCCCACATTGCATCGCGGGTTTCCTGGTCAACAGTGGCGAGGGCTTCGTTTGCAAGTGCAAGCAATGCTTCATCACTCTGACGAAGGCCGACGCAGGAACCGGTAAAGCCAAGGTCAAAACCTTCACCCTCTGCAAAGCTGATGGCAACGAAGTCAGGATTGGCTGCCAGATACACCGGCACACTCTCCATGTTGACGGTAATGGCATCGCAGGCACCCTGATTCAGGCGGGCTATCATATCAGGAACGCTGGAAACGGCTGTCAGGTGATTGACACCCTCAATCTGATCGATCACGACATCAAGCATTGTGTCTCTCTGACCGAGGACGCTTGCTCCGCTGAAGTCCTGAATGCTGGTGGCGTTTTCATAGGGGGATCCGGCGTTAACCATCATTCCGTAAATTGTGGAGTGATATGGATCAGAGAAGTTAATAGCTTCACGACGGGCGGCCGTGTCAGCCATACCGGCGATAATCGCATCAATCTGCCCTTCATTCAGAGCGGGAATCAGGCCGTCCCAATCCATTTTTACGATGACAAGCTCAAGACCGAGATAGTCTGCAATGATACGGGCAATCTGCACATCATAACCTTCCGCATAGGCCCCGGGAACATTCTCTATCGGAACATTTGTATCGGACGGTGCGGATTCCTGCCAGTTGCTGGGAGCATAGGCACACTCCATGCCTACTCGGAGCTGGCCGTTGAGATAGGCAAGCTCTTCTGCCGGTTCCGCTGCTGCTACAGCGGCAAAGGACAGAGCAATCATCAAAGCAAGGAACAGGGCAATCAGTCTTCTTGTGGTGTTCATTTTGGGTTCTCCTTCAAAATTGAATTTGACAGAAGCGCAAACAAAAAGCCGTAAACGCTCACAGAGCATTTACGGCACAAAAAGCATTTAATAAACAGTCAAGGGATCGGAAAAAACAACCGTACCCAGGCTTTTGTACTCGATAGCGCTCCACTTGCGTGACAGTCCGCCGGATCTTGTCCGGCGACCCAGCGAAGAAAAGCGCAGCTGCTTACCCTTCACTTCGGCGATGTCCCCTTTCGACTCCGGAAACGCTGCTTCCTTGTCTGGAGCTTACTGATGAACCTCGCGCCTCTATCTTGTGCGCCAATATAACCGTTTCTCTTTTATTTGTCAAGCAGGAAAAACACTTTCTCTCTGACTGACAAAAATTGACAGAGAACAAACACACTTTTTTGTGCTAATGTGATAAAGAAAAACGCAGAAAAGAAAACAAGTGGAGGAACGGGCTGTTTTCAGGTCAGTATCTATGAAAATGTCAAATCAAGTCAAAAAAATAGTATCCCCCCAGGGGGGTTGTGAAACATACTAACGGGGAGTATTATCTCCCTATGAAAAAGATGACGGATCATGAAAAAATCAGAAGGAAAAATCAGGCTGCACTCATCCTGTTAATAGTCGGGATGCTGGTGCTGGCTTTTATTTGTCTGTTTGTGGGTTCGTCCCATATGAGTGTTGCTGAATGCTTCGATGCACTTTTCAAGAAAGGCAGTGCCGCCCAGGTGCGGATCATCTGGAACATCCGCATCCCACGCGTGATAGCTGCCATTATTGCCGGCGCAGGACTCTCAGTGTCCGGGCTCATCATGCAGACGAACCTGAATAACCCGATGGCCTCACCTTCCACACTGGGAGTTTCGAATGCAGCAGTGTTCGGTGCAAACCTCTCGATTATTGCTTTTGCAGGCGGGTTTCTGGATACAGGAAATCATCTTTCAAGCTATACCGTTGGTGCAAATCCTTATGCGACTTCTCTGACGGCTTTTATCTTTGCCGCGCTCTCCATTCTGTTGATTCTGGGGCTCTGCAGGCTGCGCGCCTTCCAACCCGGAGTGGTGGTGCTGGCCGGTATCGCCATCGGCTCAGTATGGACTGCGGCGACAACCATCCTGCAATTCTATGCCACCGACGTAGGCCTTTCTGCCGCTGTGATCTGGACATTCGGAGATCTGGGTCGGGCAACCTATCGTACGGATCTCATTATGGCTGTTGTGGTACTGGTTGGCTTTGTGTTTTTCTTCATTATGAGCTGGCAGTTCAACGCCCTTTTGAGCGGTGATGCGGCGGCTAAGAGCATGGGGGTAGCTGTGGATCGGCTGCGCTTTGTGTCGATGCTGCTGGCTTCGATTATCACAGCAGTCTGCGTTTCTTTCCTCGGAATTATCGGTTTCGTGGGAATCATCTGCCCCCATGTAACAAAACGTCTGATGGGCCAGGATCATCGAATTTCTATTCCTGCGTCAGCTCTGAGCGGGAGCATCCTCCTGCTTCTGGCTGACACTGCCTCTCGCTGCCTGGGAAATGGCTCAGCTCTGCCGGTCGGAGCCATCACATCGCTGCTCGGCGCTCCATTTTTCCTCGCTATTATTTTTAGTCGGAAGGGAGAACATGACTGATGCTGGAGATTGAGAATCTGCATTTTCGTTACTCCCGCCGCGGTCCCCCGGTACTAAACGGTGTAGATCTAACCCTCAGGGACGGTGAAATCGGCATACTGCTGGGGAAAAATGGTTCAGGCAAAACATCACTGTTCAAGAACATACTGGGCATCCTGAGACCGGAAAGCGGAAGTATTCGCTTTGATAAAGAAAACCTGTTGAAGATGAACCGACGTGAACGTGCACGACGAGTCGCTTATATGCCCCAGAGCTTTCAATTCGGGGGATTAAGCGTCTTTGACACTGTGCTGATGGGTCGCATTTCTTACTTCGGCTATAAGGCAGGAAGAGAAGATGAGGAAATCATCTGGCAGATCCTGCAGGATATGAGGCTGGAGGAATTCGCTGCCAGGAATGTTGAACAGCTTTCCGGCGGGGAGCGACAGAAGATAGCTATTGCCCGCGCACTTGCTCAAGAACCGCGGCTGCTGGTATTTGATGAGCCAACCGGAAATCTGGATATCGCTAACGAACAGCTGATTATCGAAGAAGCCCGCCGGCTTGCTAAAGAGAAAGGCATCAGTATTCTGACATCCCTGCATGATCTGAATCAGGCACTGGATCTGGGAGACCGGTTTTTCTTTATGAAGGATGGACAGATCCGGCATGACGGCAACCGAGAGGTTGTGACGGAACTCGTTATTCAGGAAACGTTTGACGCGGAAGTGCACATCATAGAAGTTGAAGACAAAAAAATCATTATAAATGGAGACTAACTATTAAAAGTCAATGCCCAAAATGAAAAAAGTTGTGAATTGGTAATAGATACAAAAAAGGTATAAAAACCGGA
>JBGUNA010000094.1:0-7233 GCA_045117135.1 Candidatus Limivicinus sp.
GGGAATACCAAGTGATCTGAAATTTCTCATCTTTAACATAACTGAGGGCTGTCAGAATGGCAGTCCTCTTTTCATGGAGCAGTGTTCCTTTTTTCTGCCTGTATGCACAATCGTTTGCGGGTTTGAACCCAACGATAGTGAACCCAGGCTGTTTTGGGTTCAGCCTGGGTTCATCGTGTGTTTGTATCAATTTTGCTCGGAAGGGGGAGCTGTTGATCACTATCTAGTCAAACATTGCACAGAAAAAATAAACGCAGGAGGATCACCCTTCTGCGTTCTCTTTTTGCAAAGCAGCCTCTATGACCTGTCCGATCCATGCATTGACACTCAAACCGGCTGTTCCGGCTGCCGCCTGGATCTCCACCTTCTTTCCTTTCGGAAGAATCACAGAGACTCTGTCATATGCCTTGGCTTCATATTTTCGATTGGCTCTTGCTCTTGCTTCTGTATAAGTATTTGGCATTTCATCAGCCCCTTTCTAGCCAACATTATAACACAAAAAACAATCATGAACAAGTACAAAAACGCTTGTAAAATGTACTTATTAGTGATATAATAATACTTGTAAGGGGGCAGAGAAAGACGTCTGGAAACGGCACAAACTCCGGAGCCCTGCCCAAATAATAAAGCCCGTGGACGCCGGCAAGCTAACCCACGAGCTACAACACACCATATGTTGCCTGCACATTATAGCAGGCGGAAAGGATTTTTGCAATGAGCAACAGTACATTGACCGCCAGAGTGCACGAACTGCGTGAACTGAAACGTATGGCAGATGAAATCAATGCCCAGATGGAAGCCATCACAGACGAAATCAAAGCCCACATGACAGCCGAAAACAAAGAAGAGATCAGCGGCACGGACTGGAAGTGCACCTGGAAGAACGTGAAGAGCACCCGGTTTGACAGTAAAACATTTAAAGCTGAGAACAAAGCTCTTTATGACCGCTACTCCGTGACGACCACCACCAGACGGTTCAGCATCGCATAAAAGGGGTATGCAGCATGACCTACAGAGAGCTTGCACATGCATTGACCGAAAGCGGCTACACAATGGCAGATGCCGCCATTGACCTGATGAAAGGACTGATTGAGGAAGAGACCGGGATCTGGCCGGATTGGGATGAGATTGCCCCGAAATGGGTGATCCTAAGCTGTGGGATCGGCCCACAGGAGCCAAACTTTTAAACATTCGCCCGCCCTCATCGGCGGGCCTTTCTGCGTCTGCACCGCCACAGCAGAAGCTGCTGTAGATACGCCACTGCTTCAGGCAGTGAGATGCCGGAGCAAAGCGGCCGGCATGTAAACGACCAAAACAGCTTTTGCCGACAGGCAAATGCGACCGCCCGCGGGGCACATGGGAAAAAACACCCGCCTGCTCACCGCGCGAGGCGGGTACCAGCTGAAAGTATGCCCCTGCAACACCTTTGTCAACAAAACCAGAATGTTTTAGTGGGCAGTACATATTTGGTAAAAAAAGAAAGCCGGAACGGGCCGACTTCCTTAAGTATGCATCCGCAAACGCATACCCCAATTAGTAGTATTATTATAGCACATCTCTACAATTTTGCAATACAGCATCGTGAAAAGTTTGTAAAAACTTCTTAACAACCGCTGGTTACAGATAATTCTTTAAGGCTGTTAATCTTCTTGCAGTGTCGGGATGAATTACAATTGCAGAAACAGCTGAGCTTACTATCGCTTGGTATTCACTGATTATCCTTTCATACTCTCTAATAAAAGCTTTAATTTCAGTCTTCGTTACCTTCAGATTCTTTAGATAATAGCAAACAAGAATTAGATAATCAGTAAGAGACTTGAAATTGACATACGGGAGACCGATCTCTGATTGGAGATTAAGTTGCATTGCTTTAGTGGGATCAATTTTCCTAAAACGCGTATCAAATACGACCGAGTTATGTGCAATAGCATTTCTGAGGTCTTTAAGTGTGTAGAGGTACTTATATATCAACTCTCGATTTGTATCTATTGCACCATTCTTCATTCCAAGCTTTTTCGAAATGGCGTCACGAGCATCGAAAGTTAAACATGATAAAAGGAAAGCAAAATCTCCAAGAGTCATTATCTCAAATAAAGCCCAGATCGGTACACCACTATATCCCATATTATTATAAAAATGAGTGATCTTGGGATTACTCTCTTGGTATGCTCTTGAAAGATATGACTGGATTTTGGACTGAAGATTTAGCTTATCAGATTGACGTTTTTTCTTCTCTTTTTGAGTTGCACCGACAGGCGTTGAATGGTAACTACTAACAGCTTTATCATACATCGCTTGAATGCTCTCAGATTTATCAATCCCTAGAATACATTCGAGAGCATAGTTTTTTACTGCAGTCTCAATGAACATAATCTTTTCATAAAACAAAGCTTTCAGCTTAGCATCAAATTGTACTGTAGCATAGACCTCATCATAAGAAGTAAATGGCAAGCGATTACTAGGAGAATTGAAAAAGCGATATCCTTTATAACCATGGAAATAACCAGTATTCATTAGCTGACGTTTTTGAAAAGTACCGCTAATATTAATTCCATTGTTACGTAAATGACGCATAAGGCCATCAGTAGTCTTGTAGCTCACGTTATAAACTCCAAACCTTTATTTTTACTAATTATATCACCAAATCTCATCTATGGAAAGTATAATACATACTCAGAAATAGTTTATTCTCGTTATCATATAAATACTATATAACGATACCAATAAAGAAAAACAGGATTGATAGATTGTTGTTAAATAATTGGTCTTATTTTCTGCACTTGTGAGGTATACAGCATTGAAAAGGACAGCGGTAAGGAAAAAGAAACTGGAAACAGCGGAACAGAAGACGATGTCTGTACCCTAGACACGCCGCGACAGCGTCGCACAGGTGCTGTGAAAATGAAAGAAAGCGCCTCGATACGGGAAGTCATCCAGCCCGGATAGCCGACGGTAGAGACACAAGCGTATAAACCAGGGAGCGCGGCGAGCTGGCCTTGCCTTGTATTCTGGGCAGCCGCCGCGCGAGTCCTAACAAACTCCCGTATGCCGGCAGCAGGGCGCCGCAGGCGCCCGGACAGCGGGTCGCGCAGCGTCCCGCAGGACTTGTGTGTATGAGAGGCTGCAGCTGAGTGGAGGATGCGTGCACTGAAATTTTGCCGAAGCGAGGGCGTCCTGACGCAGGAAGGCCGCCCGATTGTAGAGGGAATGACCCCGACAACGCCACACGACTGCAGTGCGTGTGAAGCATAATGTGGAAAGTCTGCAACGCAGTAGCGGAGCTGCCGAAGCCTGCGCCCGACGATCCCCCGCGAGGAGGGCTGGGGCGAAGGCGGCGGAGCGGAAGTACAGAGATCCGAAGATGCGGAAAGCAAAGTAGGGCCGAATCGAAGCTGAGTGTTGAAAGTCTGGGCAAAAATGACGCAGTGGGTAGCGTCCCGAACGGAGGGAAGCGCCAACGGCGCTGACCGGAGCTGAGGGCCGCGGGCCACAGAAATGTTGAAAACAAAGCGGAATGGAAAGAATACGCTATGCTGAGCACTGAAATTAGCGCAGGCCGAGGCTGTCCTGCAGGGCGGATGGGACGGGCGGTGTCAACTGCCCGGCACAGGAGCCCGGAGGGCCAGCCGACGGTAGAAGGTCTATGTGGAAGTTAAGGACATAAACCGCTGCTGTGGGATCGTGGCTGAAGGGTGGAGATCACTGACGCAGGAGCGAGCCCTGCCGAAAGCCGTAGCCTGCAAAAAGAAATGTGGAAAACTCGGGGTGAGTCTTCCACATAGGGATTAGCGTTTATTAATTTGGGATGCCCGGTGCAGGCTGTGGCGCAGGCGGGCGAGCGGCGATCGGGGTCAATTCTCCCCATCGTTATTCTAAGTCGCCTAAATTATTCTTCATCCATATCTCGGGCGTCAGATTTCACTATCTCTTCGAGTGCGTCTTCCTTCTCACGGATTCGCAGGAAGAGCGCCGAAATAACCAGCGGGATGAGAAGGTCTGTTCCTAAGTTGAAATGATAGCTGCTTTTCTGTATAAGCGCCAGGAGAAGATCAAGAAGATTATAAACGACGATGAAGATCACGGCATAAAGAATGTACTTGCCCAGACCTTTCAGTTTCAGATTTTTCAATGGGAACACCTCTTTCAGGACATCTGCTCCGGATCTTATATATTATACCATATCTGCAGGAGAAAAACTATGGATGAAATCGATTTTATACCACAACCCATGACAGGTCGCGGGTGGAAGGACTGAGCACAATTCTCAGATGTAAAAAACTGCACCACAGGTTGGCTGTGGCGCAGGCGGGCGAGCGGGGAGGTAGTATCATGCATTATAAACACTATGATATATATTACTCAAATGCTGAAAGACGACTAATATTTTACTCCGCATAACGGACATTCTTCCCAGGGATCATCAAATTCCGCACCGCATCGGGAACAGACATATTCTATCTGTCCACAAAGATGCTCTTTCATTATCCAGTGCAGTTTTCTCATGGATTTTTACTTTCGCTTTCTTGCCGGCAAACCGGAATCTGTCAGGTTATTGGCTTTGCAAAAAAATACTTCTGCAGCTTTGGATCTCTGTCTTCCCGAACGAACTCAATTCGATATCCCAGCTTCTCGTAAAACGCAGGGGCCTGGAATCCGTAAGTCGAAAGTGTGACTTTTTCATATCCCGCGCCTGTATATGTTTCCTCAACTGCAGCAATCAGTTTACTTCCTAACCCGCATTTCCTATAGCCTTTTTTAACAATCAAATCACTTATATGAACCTCATTGTAAATCACATGCCCTGTGATGACACCTAAGAGTTCATCTTCATCGGATTCCGCAACAAAACAGAATTTGCTATAGTTCATATCTATATTGTTTTGTTCAGCATGAGAAGAGAATTCATCGCGGATAAAGCTGCCAATGATACTGTTTTCGCCTACACGTTTTATTGTAATCTTCATGGTCAGCCTCCGAAAAAGCCATATATTTTAACCTTACAACTTCCGAGTCGTCGAGATTATTTTATCATAAACCCTCATCATGTCAATATTATAGGAGAATAAACCGTATGGACGAAATCACTGTATTTCCCCAGCCGATTGACAGGCTGCGGCTGGAAGAACTGAATTCGATTCACAGTATAAAAAGCTGCACCACAGGTTGGCTGTGGCGCAGGCGGGCGAGCGGAGGAAAAAATCTAGCAGACTAATTATTATCTTCGTGTACAGAAATAATTGCCGGCGGTGAAATCGCATAATTACGGTTCCCGTCAAATCTTACCTGAACTGCCCAACCATTAAACGAGAGAGGTACATTACTTATCTCAAGCGCGTTAGGATAGCTATTCAGGATAAGCCCCGGATGCATATCTTCAACATCATAGAGAGAATAATAAATGTTCCCATCCGGATCAACAAATTGCCATGACACCGTCCAAATGTTATATCCATCGGCAGTAAATAATATTCCTCCGCCGACTGAAAGTGTTTCATCGGTTGGATAGCTCGTAATGATTACAGGAAGTCCGGGAGTGGGTGTCACTTCTATAGGTGGAACATATGTATATTCAACATATTCCGGTGTGATAGGCTTCTGGTTTAGAACAGGCTTCTGTGTAGGAAGAGAAGGGGGAGGAGTAGGAATATTAAGGGTTATGGGAGGCGCTGATGGTTGGGCATCATCCGAATTCGACTGGGAAGAAATCGTGGATGCAGCAAATGGCGTGATATCATGCCTCGTTTTACGATCAATATATTGAGCCAGCCATTCACTAACCTCCTGCTCCTTCAAAGGTTGGTCAGGAACTATTTCATCTTTGTCCAAACGAACTGAAAACCACAAATCTGATTCTCCTATCGTACTTTGGAAAAGTATACCCTCGACAAAAACAGGTTGAGGCTGATTACGATCAATCCGCCAGACAGACCAGCTCTGATTTGTATTAACTCCATACGACTCCTTGAGCAGAAAACCCTCACCAATATCAAACCAGCGATCAAGATAATTGCTCTCTACAATTTTTACAGGCGGGCCCCAATGACCAAGGGCGGGAAACAGGCGATATACATCGAAGAGATTCTTCCCATATAAGACATTATCATTTACTGTACCAATAATAAGTTCCGGGATGCCGTCATTATTTAAGTCGCTTAACGAATATCCGAGTTCCTCCAAAGGGTTCTGTCTATAAAATTGATTCACCAGGCTGCTGATTCCCAGTTCTTCAAACACTGATCCTTCAAGCTCATCTTTCAGGACCATTTGATAATTGAGCAGCACATTCCTATACGCCGACAGATAATCTGTCGTACCATAGGGATCTGCCTCTGCATGAGTATTGTTTTCTTGTGCACCCAGAACCGTTATGCGGGCTGAACCGGAATCTGTAGATCCCGAACTGTTGGTGAAACGGCAGTAGACTTGCCATCCATTGAGTTCGACCGGAATGTTATCGAGTGTCATGTCTTTTGCATAGCCATTGATAATCGTAAGCGTTGGAAACAGCTTTTGAGCATCAGTGTAGACCAGATCCCAATCACCATCCGGGCTTACAAAATGCCATTCAGCCAACTCGGCATTCTCATATCTTGTGACAAACTGACACTTCCCATTCACAGGAACCGTCTCATCGGTCGGGTCTTTAGTGACTCTCGGCAGGTTTGCCGATGCGGCAACCGATGTGCCCAAAAAGACCAGGCATAGCAACATACATAAGATGATGGTAAAAAGCTTTTTCATCATGTACACCTCTGAACGAATTGGTTATCAATAAAACGATAACGGCAGAAAAATACAAATACATCACCTAACGTTTATTATCATATTAGCATTTTACATGACATAGCACAAGAGCAATAACCGGAGAAACTATTAATTCGAATCTAAATAAGAAAGCGTCACAAGTTAGCTGTGGCGCAAGTGGACGAGCAGAGCCCTGAAACTGTTAGAAATAAAAACTTTTCAGAAGAATTGGTCTTGGTAATGTAAGTATAAAAAAGTGGAAAAAATTCTGACGACTTTTTTGACGACTTTGACGACTATTTTGACGACTAAAAAGGAACTTCGAAGAGCATGCAAGAGCAACCAAAACATAATAAAAAGCCCTAAATCCTTGGATTTTGCAAGAATATAAGGCTTTTATAGATGGTGCGCGAGGCGGGACTTGAACCCGCACGTCCGGAGTGGACACTAGAACCTGAATCTAGCGAGTCTGCCAATTCCACCACTCGC
>JBGUNA010000095.1:0-112929 GCA_045117135.1 Candidatus Limivicinus sp.
GGAAGCAGCTGAAGAACCGGCAGAAGAAGCTGTTGAGGAACCGGCAGAAGAACCGGTCTATTATGATCCCGCTGTGCCGATCCAGTACGAGTTTACAGGCAATGGGACGGTTTCGGTCCTCTCTATTCTGAAAGAAGTCGGAGCTCCGGTCAATATGGTACTGGAAGTAACCAGAGATACAGACGGGTGGTTTTTTGCTACGGGCAGCTCGGATGGTGACTGGCTTCTGACTCCGTTTGCGTACTTTGAGGGAATTGAAGCCTCTGTAAGAGCCGGCTATTATGATGCTTCGAACGGTTCCATCACGGACGCTGTTTATACGCTGAATCTCTCCTATCCCGATCCGAATGCGAAAGAAGCGGCTGTTGAAGAAGCTAAAGGAATCGAAGTTACAATTGCCGTTGAACGCAGGGAAGGCAATGAAATTCGTCTGTTTGCTGAGAATTTGGATGAAGAAGCCGATAAATATACCTATCAGTGGCAGTACTCTCTTGACAGTGAAGAGTGGTTTGCCGTTGAGGGAGCAACCGGAAGGGACTATACTTTCCGGCTGGATCAGACAAACGGAAGATACTACTGGCGTCTGATCGTATCGGAAAAATCATAAAAGAAAATATTCCTGAATACCCTCTTTTCATCAAGATAAATCAGGTGAAGAGGTAAAGATGGGATAATCAATGGGCATAATTTACCAAAGTCGTTCCGAACGGGAGGAAAAACAGATGGAACTTGACAGGAGTTATTTCAACAGCATTCGGTTAAATACACATCGAGGAAAATTTTATGATGTCGAAGCCGTTGACAGGCTTCTGGTGGATATTCGCAGCAGGGCAGATGCCCTGAACAAAGAAGTCTATTCTTCCCGTGAAAAACTGGCCGAAGCGGAGAAAACCGCTGAAGCTCTGCGGGAAGAAAACAATGAACTCTTTCTGAAGGGGCAAGCGCTCAGCCAGGAGATCCTGGCTCTGCGCGAAGAGCTGAGAGCGGCCCAGGCGGGAGAAGCCTCTCTGATTCCGGAGAAAGAAGAGGAAGAACCGATTCTCCCAGAAGGGCAGGCAGAAGAAACTCCTTCCTGGGAGGAGAGCGAGGAATTCTATTTCCTGACGGAGGAACTGCCGGAGCCGAGAAAACACGGGGAAGTTATCAGAGAGAAAGAATCAGAACAGAAGATTGAGGAACCATCCGAAGAAATCCATGCCGAAGAGGAAGCACCCTCTCATCTGCAGGAAGAAGCGGAACGGGAAGCTGCCGAAATTCTGTCTCGTGCAGAAGCGGAAAGGGATCGGATCCTCAATGAAGCCCGGTTTGAACGGCAAAAAACGGTGGAACGGATGGAACGCGTTTTTGCCATGCTCAAAGAAATCAGCACCTATGCGATTGAAAAATCTGAGCGCGTCCACGAAGAGTTTCTCAGGGCAGTGGCCGGAGAAGAGAGTACCCCGGAAGATCTCTCTGAAAAAGTTGGAAAAATTGCAGCAGAGCTCAGTGACATGGAGGAAGAATAACAGAGGTTTTAAAGTCCATTTTTATTCATTGCCCCTTCATCAAAAGAATATGAGTTTCAGCTGTCATCAGTTAAAAAAACGGTACATACGAGATTGTTGGAATCGTATGTACCGTTTCATTTAAGGGTTACCTGAGAACAGATCGGTTAGGGTATTGTCTATAGCTGGTTCTGAAGCAGAAGGATTTGAAGCCGTAACACGGTATTTTTCTGTGGGAGAAGGAGACCTTTCTTCCGGTGGCAGAGTTTCGCGGAAGCGCATCATGTCCTCCTGAACGGCACGACTTTCCGCCAGGCGGGCTTCTCGTTGTGCCTCAAGAGCCCGGCGCTCCTCCTGTTCCTGCCGTTCCCGAAGGTGGCGTCGTCGAAGGGCACGGAAGCGGAGTATTATGAAAAGAAGCACCAGGAGCACCCCGGCGGCTCCGATGACGGCGGTTTTGACCCAAGGCCTTGCAAGCTGTTCCTGCAGCTGAGCTTTGAACAGAGCGTTCCGGTCCAGCCCCACGGCTTCTGTGGTGGCCAGGCGGATGGTGGCATAGGTGTTTCCCCCGATCAGAACAGAGGCTGTCCCAAGTACGGTCCCGGCTGGAACCGGTGCCGTGAGGTTCCGGAAATTTACGTCCGGTACAATTTGAATGTCCTGCTCTTCCGTGTCTTTCGGGAGAAGAAGTGAAATTTCTTCCGTAGAACGGAGAACTGCCGGGGCATTGCCTGCAGCATAAGCGACCGGTACTTTGGTAATTTCTTCCCCGACGGACAGTACATGGCGATACGTAAAGTTCCGGAAAGCCCAGTTGTAAAGGGAAATTGTTCCGGAAAAATTCCCATAGTCCTCCTGGTCGGCATTCAAGGGTCCGCTGCAGCCCAGCAGAACAGCCAGTAGCCGTATATCGTCCTTTTCGGCAGTTGAAACCAGGCAGTAACCGGCTACACTGGTGTATCCGGTTTTCACACCGGAAGCCCCGGAATAGAGATAATCGTCTCCGTAAACGCCGTCCTGACAGATGAGAGCATTGGAGTTTTTCAGGGTTCGGGTTTTCTTGTAAATATTGGTCGGCGGAATCTCGTAAGTGAGGGTGTCGGAGATCTCGACGAAGAGCTTGTGACGCATTGCTTCCCGTGAAATCAGAAAGAGGTCATAGGCTGTCGTATAGTGGTGATCGGAAGAAAGCCCGTTGGTATCGGAAAAATAGGTATTTACGGCGCCGAGTTCGGAAGCACGCATATTCATCCGATTGACAAAGTTCTGAATGTTGCCGGCAACAGCTGATGCGATGACGTTGCATGCTTCATTGGCGGACTTTACCAGTGCACAGTAGAGATAATCTCCGAAAGGCATCTGTTCTCCCGGGGAGATTTCGGCATTGCTGCTGTCGGAATCCAGTCCCTCCCAGCAATCAGCCGGAGCTGTAATTACAGTGTCCATGCTGATGTCTCCGCGCTCCACTGCCTCTACGGCAAGCAGGCCTGTCATGATCTTGGTCAGGCTTGCAGGCGAGCGTCTCGTATGCATGTTCTTTTCGTAGAGGATGTTTCCGGAAGCCAGGTCGGCCAGAAGCACCGCCTCTGCTGTGACGGATGGCGCAGTCAGTGCAGCTGCCTGCGGAGCGACAGTGAAAAAGAACAGGCACAGGAGTAAGAGAAAAGAAAGAAAAGGACTTGTTTTCATGGGCGTTTCTTCCTGATAGTATTATTAATAATTATTATATCGAATGAAGATGGCAAAGTCAAAGAAAACACGCGGGTTGGAAAGAAGAAAAAAGTGTTGCAAAGTACGCTGCAATCAGGTAAAATATTCCGGTAAAGCAGATTGCTGATTTATTCTTTTATTTATGGGAGGTCATGATAGATGGGTACCATTACAGCGGGTGATTTCCGCAACGGTGTTACGTACGAGGAAGACGGCCAGGTAAAGCAGGTCGTTGAATTTCAGCATGTCAAGCCGGGCAAGGGCGCAGCGTTCGTCCGCACCAAGAGCAAGAATGTGATTACCGGTGCCGTAACGGAGACGTCCTATAACCCCACCGCCAAGTTTGAAACGGCGACGATTGACCGTATGACGGCCGAATACAGCTACAACGACGGAGATCTTTACTACTTCATGAATCCGGAGACCTACGAACTCGAGCCGGTTGACGGGTCTGTCCTGGGGGACAATTTCAAGTTCGTCAAGGAGAACATGGAGTGCACAATCTATTCCTATAAAGGAAAAGTTTTCAACGTGGAGCCGCCGTTCTTTGTAGACCTTGAAGTGACGGCTACTGATCCCGGCTTTGCCGGCAACACGGCAACAAATGCCACAAAGCCCGCAACGCTGGAAACCGGAGCAGAGATTAAAGTTCCTCTGTTCATCGAAACCGGCGAGATAATCAGGGTGGACACCCGTACGGGTGAATATCTCAGCAGAGCATAAAAAAGAGCGGAGGGCGGAAGCCCTCCGTTTTTTTCCGGTAGTTTGTAATTGGTGCAGAGCCTCTTGCGCGGAAGAGTCTGTTGTACAGCGATTATGGAGCACCATCCGCGCGACAAATAAAATCAGCGCCTTATATAGCTTTTCCTATTCAGAGAAGAGGTACCGCCGGGTACGGCGATGGATGAGGCGTTCGTGAGGGGGAAATACAGATATGGACGAAAGGTATAAGCCGCTGGCGGATGAGATCCGGCCGGATTCTCTGGAGGATGTCGTGGGGCAGAAGCATATTCTCGGTCCCAACGGCATGCTGCGCCGCATCGTCCTCAGCGGATCGGTGCCGAATATGATTTTTTATGGGCCGTCTGGCACGGGAAAGACTACGGTTGCCCGCATCATCGCCGAACGTACCAGCCGCACCCTCCGCAAGCTCAACGCCACCACTGCGGGGATTGCCGATATCAAGCAGATCATCGATGAGCTGGATACGTTTCTGACGCCCGGCGGTGTTCTGCTCTATCTCGACGAGATCCAGTACTTCAACAAAAAACAGCAGCAGAGCCTTCTGGAGTTTATGGAAGACGGGCGGATTACCCTCATTGCCTCCACAACCGAAAACCCGTATTTCTGTGTTTTCGGCGCAGTGCTGAGCCGGGCAACGGTTTTTGAGTTTAAGCCTGTCGCGCCGGAAGAGGTTCGGCAGGCGGTTCTGCGTGCAGTCGATATCGCCAATACCCGCCGTGCGAATCCTGTCACCATAGAGGAGGGTGCCGTAAAACGCATCAGCGTTGCCTGCGGAGGAGATGTCAGGAAAGCGATGAACGCTGTCGAACTGCTGTTTTCTACTGCGGAGGACGGCGGGGTCATTACGACAGAAGATGCCGCTGCGGTGACGCAGAAAAGCGCCGTCCGTTATGACAGGGACGGCGATGAGCATTATGATATTCTCTCTGCCCTGATGAAATCCCTCCGTGGTTCCGATCCCGATGCCGCACTCCATTATCTGGCACGGGTGCTGGAGACCGGGGACCTCCCTGGGGCATGTCGGCGCATTCTGTGCTCGGCGAGTGAGGACATCGGCCTTGCCTGGCCGCAGGCGGTGCCGGTGGTGAAAGCATGTGTGGACAGCGCCCTGCAGCTCGGCCTGCCGGAAGCACGCCTCCCGCTGGCGGAAGCCTGTATTTTCCTTGCTACCTGCCCGAAGAGCAATACTGCCTGCGTGGCTATTGACGCCGCCCTCAGCGATGTGCGCGCCGGGAAGACCGGCAGCATCCCCCGTGAGCTTCAGAATGTCCATGCCGACGGCACGGGCTTTGAACGTGAACAGGGATATCTTTACCCGCATGACTTTCCAAACCGTTGGGTACCGCAGCAGTATCTGCCTGATGAGCTGAAAAATGCGAGGTATTATGAATACGGTGACAACAAAACTGAGCAGGCGGCAAAGACATATTGGGAGAAAATTAAGGGGACAGGGTAAAGAATACAGGATACAGTAAGCAGGGAAAGATTCAGGGTAAATCTGTTCCCTGTTCCCTGTCCCCTGTTCTCTGAGTCAAATCCGGTATATCGCTGAAGTACAGCTCCCGCTCCTCTGGGGAGACTTCACAGAAGTCACAGATCCTCTCTACACACAGCTCTGTCCAACCGGAGCGAATCCGGGTCTTCAGGCTTTCGAGATGCTCCTGCCAGGAGGAAGTATCCATGCCGGAGAAAGCGGAATCTCTCTCTACCTCCGGAGCGACGACGGTTGCCAGCTCATCGAGCTTTCGGCAGATGTTCTCCTGTGTGAGCACGCCGCGGAACGCGTCACTCGCGCGGGAGAGAAACAGGGTACGGTAAGAGGGATTTTCCAGAAGCTTTGCATTCACCGTGCTGACCTGGTTTCCGTAGGTGAGCACATTGTGCATGCAGTATTCGCTGCTGAGAAATGCACAGTCCAGATCGTAGAAAACCAGCTGCCATTTCCCGTCGTCGGCAGCATTTCGCGCATAGCGGAGATTCCCTTCCGCCAGGTCATAATTGCTGAAAGTTCCCTCCAAGAGACTCCAGTCTGCCAGACTCTCCAGGTCGAGAACAGAGGCGAACGGTTGGAAGTTTTCGTCTTTTCGCATATCGCTGTACAGATTGACAAAAGCGTTGATATACAGGTTTCCGCGGTAAACGGAAGCCTCTTCCATTTCCACATCTCTTTTCTCGATTCCGTGCAGGGAGGCATAAAAGGCCTCGTTGGGCTTTTCCATCAGCGCGTAGATCCCGTTATACATTCCGTTGATGTAAAGTACACAATACTGAAAGCGTTCCGTGGCAACAGCATCCGTAAAGTCGGCGGCCAAAGCGTAACAGGCTTCGTTGCGCACGATGGTGTTGCTCTGGTCCTGGCCGGCCCGCAGCAGAAGATTGGTAAAGGAGGTCACTCCCCCATCAAAAAGGTCATAGTTCAGCTGTTCGCCCCCGTAGCTACCGCGGAAGCGCACACTCATGTTCTTCTTGGGGAGGACGAGGCTGGTGTCACCGTGCATCTTAATGCCGCACCCGAGAGAAAAGGAGTGATTTCCCTGATACCAGGCGATGTTCCCTGGCAGCTCGAGCCCCTTTACCCCTTCGGCATACATATTCTGGAAACTGTCGCAGTCGTCGGATGCCAGGCTCACTATCGGCAGAGAGTGGCCCTCGTTGATAAAATAGGTAAGCGTGACCGGACGGGAAGGCAGAGCATCGGATTCGATGCTGACGGCGCGCACAACGGTGGTCTGCGTCAGGAGGATCGGGTCGGTATACAGGGCGGAAGACGCTGTCGGCCGACTGCCGTCCAGTGTATAGCGGATTTCCCCTGATGCCGTCAGCGTAACGGAGACGGAGGAGACATTCTCAAAAATTCCGTCCCGGTCCTTTGATGCCGGTATGGCGGAAACCCTGCGTTCCCCGGAGCCGTTCTCGTACCCCGGGCTTTCCTCTTTCAGGTAGAAAAAGCCCTCTCGGCCCGGAATACGGCCATATGTGCCCCTATAGGGGATTTCCCGCAGGGAAGCATAGTCTGTCAGCTCCCCATTTACAGTGCTGAGGTAGATCTGATCGGTTTCGGCATCCAGGGAAAAGGGAGCCATCTGCATTTCGTGAGAGGATAAGCGGGCACTGTCTTTATCGCAGAGAATTACGATAAAACCTCCCGGGGAGAGCGTACCGGAGAGGGTATACTTGTTGGAAATATCGAGATTGTCCGAAAGGCAGAACCCGGAGAGGTCGACCGGTTCGGAAGAAATGTTTTTCAGCTCTACCCAGTCGGAATAGCCCAGCGGTTCCTGATAAAAGGATGAGAAGTTATCCACGCACACCTCGTTGATAACCAGCGGCCCCTCAGGGCGACGGACAGAAGCAGCGGATTCATATCCCTCCGGGGTGTTCGGTTCTCCCGGTGTGGGGTAGGGGGTCATGCTCCAGATCCCCTCGTCGTCGGATGCGAAGGACCAGTCACTTCGGTCGGTTTCCATACTGCAGAGGCTGACCGGGGTGCCGTTCCGGTCACACAGCGAAATCCTGTCTCCGTCCGAAAGAGCAAAGCCGGTACAGAGCGCAGATCCTGCACTCTCCTTCCGCGCCGCAAATACCACGAGATATTCGCCTTCCTGCAGTGGGCAGGAGGGAAAGACCCACACATTTTTGCCTCCGTTTTTGGAGAGGGACCATCCTTCCAGGTCTATGTTCCTTCCGGCTGTGTTCCGGATTTCCACCCAGTCGGAGAAATCTCCGTCCGGATCTCGGAAAGCGGCTTTATTTTTTGTCATCACTTCTGACAGGCATGCCAGTCCGCGCCCGGATTCGGCCTGCAGCGGGACAGAAGCGGGTTCTTCCAGTGCGAACGCATCCAGCGGGAGACAGAGAAAAAAAAGAAGAATAAAAAGGCTCAGAATTGATTTTTTCATAGAGATAGGAATCCTAAGGAAGGATATCTTTTATGTCATTTTGTCAGAGATTGTTCCATATTTTCTATTATACAGGATTTCGATCATGCGGTCAATTCCGTTTATAATGCCGCATTGCGAAAAACGGCATTGCTTGTTATAATGGCATTTAGAAACAATAAAGGAAGTTTTCCGGATATGAAAACAGTTGTGGTCATCGGCGGAGGGGCATCCGGTATGGTTGCAGCCCTCACAGCCGCGGAAGAAAAAGAAAATACCGTGCTTCTGCTGGAGCGGCAAAGCCGTGTGGGCAGGAAGCTGCTAGCCACGGGCAACGGCCGGTGCAACCTCACCAATACGGGTGCCGCGCCGGAAAACTATCACGGGTGTAATCCCGCCTTTGCCATTCCGGCGCTGTGCGCCTTTCCGCCGGAAGCTGTGCTCACTTGGTTCCGCTCTCTGGGCCTTGTCACAGTAGAGCAGTATGGAGGCAGGGTTTTCCCGCTGTCGGATTCGGCCGGCAGTGTGCTGGATGTGCTGCGCTTTGCACTGGATACCGCCGGGGTCGATGTTCATGCCGGGGAATCGGCAAAGCATCTGGCTTATCGCGGTGGAAAGCTGACGGTTGTCACGGACGCAGCTTCCTACCGGGCAGACGCGGTGATTATCGCCTGCGGCGGAAAAGCGGGGGGAAAGCTCGGAGGTGTTTCCGACGGGTATGACCTTCTCTCCTCTCTCGGCCACGGGTGCACGCCGCTCAGCCCCGCCCTTGTTCCGATCAGAACCGATACCGACTATCCCCGCTCTCTGAAAGGGGTGCGGGCAGAGGCGGCTGTCCGGCTCATCCGGAGAGACAGGCTCTGCGGAGAGAGCCGCGGGGAACTGCAGTTTACCGAAAAGGGTGTCTCCGGACCGGCGGCGTTTGACGTATCCCGGGAGGCTTCTGTCGGGGGTGGGGAACTTCTTCTCGATTTTCTGCCCGGCATTACGGAGGAGGAAGGGGTTGCTCTGCTCTGCCGCCGGCGGGAGTTGTCCACGGAGCTCGAAAACAGCAGTATCTTTGCCGGGGTGCTCCACAGCAGGCTTGGCATGGCGGTGGTGCGCGCCTCCGGCGTGCGGCCGTCGGGCGTCATTGGAGAATTGACCGACCGGGAGATTTTCGCTCTTGTCCGGACAGCGAAATCCTTCCGCCTCTGCGTCACGGGGACGGATGGTTTTGACAATGCACAGGTAACCGTGGGAGGAATCTGTACAGACGATTTTGACCCGGATACCTTGGAGAGTCGGCTTGTGCCGGGTGTTTTCGCCTGCGGCGAGGTTCTCGATGTGGACGCGGACTGCGGTGGTTACAACCTCCAGTGGGCCTGGGCCAGCGGGCGGAAGGCGGGGAGGCTCGGAAGATGATTCTGGTTCGCAATCTAACCTTTCTCCCGAGCGAGAGCCTGGAGACGCTGCCGGAGAAAGGCGCAAAAAAACTCCGGATCCCCCGCCGGGAGATCCGGAATGTGCGTATCATCCGCCGCTCTCTGGATGCCCGGCGTAAGCAGGAGATCCATTATACTGTCAGCGCAGCCTTTGCGGTGCGGGGAGATGAGGAAGCACTTCTCTCCCGGGTAAAGAGTCGGGATGTTGAACGGTATCGGGAGCCGGAACTCCCGCAGTGGCAGGCTGCCCCACAGATTGGGGAGCGTCCTGTTGTCGTCGGGTTCGGTCCGGCCGGGATGTTTGCCGCTCTCGTGCTGGCTCGCGCCGGTCTGAAGCCTCTGGTAATCGAGCGCGGGCAGGAGGTTTCCAAAAGGCAGGCAGCGGTGGAGGCCTTCCGGCGCACCGGTGTACTGGATCCCGAGAGCAATGTCCAGTTTGGAGAAGGGGGAGCCGGCACATTTTCCGACGGGAAGCTCAACACCGGTACGCATGACGGGCGTATCCCCTTTGTTTTGCGGACGTTTTATGAGCACGGTGCACCGGAATCGGTTCTGTACGATGCAAAACCACATATCGGCACGGATGTGCTTACCGGCGTTGTCAGTAGTATCCGGGAAGAGATCCTGTCGCTTGGCGGGGAAGTCCTGTTTGAGACGAAGCTGGAACGGCTTTGTCTCAAAGGCGGGGAACTGGCCGGGCTGGAGGTAAGCAGTTCGCAAGGGCGATATACGATCCCTTGCACTTCTGCTATTCTCGCTGTCGGGCATTCCGCACGGGACACCTTTGACACCCTGCATGCCCAGGCGATTTCCATGGAGCGCAAAGCCTTTTCCATGGGTGTGCGCATTGAGCATCTTCAGCGGGAGATCAGCCTTGCACAGTACGGCAAAAGTGCAGAACTGCTGCCGCCGGCGGACTATTCTCTGAGCGTCCATCTGCCGGATGGTGCAAGTGCCTACACTTTCTGCATGTGCCCGGGCGGATATGTCTTTGCTGCCGCCAGTGAAAAGGGCGGCGTCTGCACCAACGGCATGAGCTACTCCGGCAGGAGCGGGACCAATGCCAATGCCGCGCTGCTGGTGACGCTGCATCCGGAGGATTTTCCGGGGGATGGTCCCCTCGCCGGGATGTACTGGCAGCGTGAAATTGAGCGGAAAGCGTATCGCTATGCCTCCTCTGCGGGGCCGTATGCGGCCCCCGCCCAGCTGGCGGGGGATTTCCTGGCTGGCCGGCCGAGTATCGGCCCAGGCCGCGTCCAGCCCACTTACCTGCCCGGTGTCTGCTGGGGGGACCTACGCGAAGTTTTACCGGAGGAAATCACCTCCGTCCTGGCGGAGGCTCTCCCTGCGCTGGAGAAAAAGCTGCATGGGTTTGCCGATCCTGAAGCCGTCCTCACCGGGCCGGAAACCCGCTCCTCTTCACCGGTGCGGATTTTACGAGATGCGGACTGTCGGTCGGTTTCCGTTTCCGGGCTCTATCCCTGCGGTGAAGGGGCAGGCTACGCGGGGGGCATTACCTCTGCCGCTGTCGACGGGATCCGCTGCGCGGAAGCGGTACTAAAAGACTGGTATTCATAAATAGTGAGCGCAGACTGAAAAAACACAGTCTGCGCTCGCTGTTAGCATGCAATCCTTTGCTTTGTTAAGAAACGGGACTGTTTCTCGCGGTCCCGAGATATCCCTCCAGAATCAGGCTGGCAGCAACGGCATCCACTGTCTTGCGATGTTTTCTCTCTTTTCTCCCGTTAGCATGGAGAATGGCATGTGCCTCGATGCTGCTGCGCCGCTCATCCCAGAGGATAACCGGCAGGGCGGAGGCTGTTTCCAGCAGAGCCTTGAAGGCTCTGCTTTTTTCTGCGCGGGACCCTTCCGTCCCGTCCATGTTCTTCGGCAGGCCGAGCACAAGAGTTTCCGCACCGCGGGCCGCCGCCTCTTCTGCAATTCGCGCTGCGGCGCGTTCCATGTTCCATTCTTCCATCGTCCAGGCGTCACCGCAGATGGTGCCGGTCGGATCTGAGACGGCGAGGCCGATGCGGGCATCGCCGTAGTCAATTGCCATGATTCTCATACTTTTATACCTCAATAACAACCAAAAAGTTCCCGGATTGGGCCGGCGAGGTAGAGTGAACCTGCGGCACAGACCATTCCGCCGGTTTCTTTCGCCCGGTCCACAGCAGCGGAAACACCTTCCGCAACGGACGGGTATGCACTGGCCGGCCATCCGGCTGACTGCAGATATGTGGCGAGATCCTCCGCTGGCAGAGCTCTCGTGCTTGCCGGGGTGATGCAGCAGACTTCATCAGCTGCTGAGCGGAGGCGGGAAAAAATTGCGGCGTAATCCTTATCTTTCAGCACGCCGGCGAGCAGAATCCGTTTCTGCCCGGGGAAGTATTGCAGCAGATTTGCGGCAAGCTCTTCCGCACACTGCGGGTTATGCCCGCCGTCGAGGATGAAGTACGGGTCGTCGGCGAGCACCTCAAAACGAGCCGGCCAGGAGACGGCGTACAGTCCGTGCTCCAGTGCTTCCCGGCTGATCCTCCAGCCCCTTCCGCGCAGTACTTCCACGGTTTCAATCACGGTGGCTGCATTTTTGCGCTGATAGGCCCCAACGAGCGGGATGGCATACAGCTCTCCCCGGTAGGAGAATACCTGCCCGTCCAGGCTGTCAAATTCCGGTTCAATCCGGGAGAAGTCTGCCCGGTGCAGCCTTGTGCCGAGTCGTTGGCAGGTCTCTTCAATAACTTCTTCAGCTTCCCGGCTCTGCTGGTAAAGCACGCAGTCACAGTCCGGCTTCAGGATACCGGCTTTTTCCGCAGCGATCTCCGCGATCGTGTTGCCGAGAATCCTGGTGTGATCCAGCCCGATGTTCATGATCACACAGACCTCCGGGGTTTCTATGCTGTTGGTAGCGTCATACCGCCCGCCGAGTCCGGTTTCCAGCACCGCAATTTCACAGTGCTGTGCGGCAAACCAGAGGAAGGCGCAGGCTGTCATCATCTCAAAAGCTGTGGGGTGCTCTGCCATGGCCTCTGCGGCTTTCCGGACGGCGGTGGCATGCTCTGCCAGCGCCTCATCTTCAATCTCCCTTCCGTTGATCTGCATGCGCTCGTTGAAGCGGTGCAGATAGGGGGAGGTGAAGAGCCCCGTGCGGTACCCTGCGGCTTTCAGCACGGAGGCGGTCATTGCAGCGCAGCTTCCTTTCCCGTTGGTCCCTGCGATGTGGACAGTCCGGAAGGCTTTCTGCGGGTCGCCGAGCGCGGATAGCAGTGCCCGGATGCGCCCGAGCCCCGGTTCACCCCCGAACCATGCCGTAGAGTTGATATATTCCAAAGATTCTTTATAGTTCATTTCTCCGTCCCCTGTATCCTGAATCCTGTCCCCTGATTATAATATATGCATCAAAATTCTGCAAGAAAAACAACAGAATCATAAAAAATTGATTGACTTTCTTCCTCTCCTGTGCTATTCTAACTTTACCTGTGCGGATCGATGATTCGGCCGTTTCAGGGAGGCATGCCTCAGGCGAAGCCGCAATTGTTTTCACAGGCACGAACAGGTGCCTGTCGTGCGCTCGCCCGGCATCCGGTTCTCCGGCTGTCAGGCGTTTTTTGATGGCTTCCGATGAGGCTTGAAATCCAAACAGCAAAAATTTAGTAGGAGGTGCCGTAAGAATGGCTGCAGACGCAAGAGTTAAAATTACACTCAGATGCGAGGAATGCAAGCAGAGAAACTACAATACGATGAAGAACAAGAAAAACACAAGCGGTAAAGTTGAGCTTCAGAAGTATTGCCCCTTCTGCAGAAAGCATACCAAGCATGTTGAAACGAAGTAACTTCTGAAAGGATGTGTGAAAATGGCTGAAGAAACCAAAACCAATTCTGCCCCCGCAAAAGCCGTCACCGCCGTTAAGAAGGACGAAACCAAATTGACCTTCTGGCAGAAGATCGGCAAATGGTTCCGTGAGATGAAGAGCGAACTCAAGAAGGTCATCTGGCCGACGAAAGATCAGCTCGTCAAAAACTCCCTTGTCTCACTCGGTATGATCCTGATCTCTTCCGTTGTGATCTGGAGTTTCGATGAGATAGCCCAGCTGCTGGTGAAGGCTCTGCTCACCCTTGCAGGTTAAGAGCAATGGCAGAGACGCCGAAATGGTATGTCGTTCATACCTATTCCGGGTATGAAAATGCAGTTGCCGCTGCGGTGATGAAAGCGGCGGAAAACCGCAGGATGACGGATCTGATCCAGGAAGTGAAGATCCCGATGGAAACGGTGACGGAGTTCACCGATGCCGGTGAGAAGACGGTGGAACGCAAGGTCTTCCCGGGCTATGTCCTCATCAAAATGATCCTGACGGATGACAGCTGGCATCTTGTTCATAATGTTCGCGGTGCTACAGGCTTTGTCGGCGCAGACGGCAAAGCGATTCCCCTGACAGAGCAGGAAATTTACGATCTGGGTGTCGAACACAAAGAGATCCACGTCGGATACACGGTCGGCGATACCGTCCGTGTGGCGGATGGGCCTCTGATGGGCTTCCTCGGCAAGGTTGAGGAGCTTGACATTGAAGGCAATTCGGTCAGCGTAGTTGTCTCCATGTTTGGCCGAGAGACTCCGGTAGAGCTGGAGCTTGACCAGGTCGAACCTCTCACGGATGCGTGAAATATAAATACTGATGAAGAAAGAGGTGCTTTCACTTGGCACAGAAAGTTGTAGGATACGTTAGATTCCAGGTTCCCGCCGGCAAGGCTACGCCGGCTCCCCCAGTCGGCCCGGCCCTCGGCCAGTACGGCGTCAATATCGGTCAGTTCACGAAGGACTTTAATGAGCGTACCAAGGGTGATATGGGTCTCATGATCCCGGTTGTCATTACCGTCTATGCTGACCACAGCTTCACGTTTGTTACCAAAACGCCTCCCGCTGCCCTCCTCATCAAGAAGGCCTGCGGAATTGAGACTGCTTCCGGTGTCCCCCAAAGAGACAAGGTTGCAACGATCAGCAAGGAAGATGTCCGTAAGATCGCCGAGCAGAAGATGCCCGACCTGAACTGCACGGATATTGATTCCGCCATGAGCATGATCGCCGGCACCTGCCGTTCGATGGGCGTTATCGTCGGAGACTGACAGGAGGTTGCAGAAAGATGTTCAGAAGCAAGAATTACAAAGAGAGCGCCAAGCTCGTTGATAAATCCGTCCTTTACGATGCACAGGACGCATTCAAGCTCGTTTGCGATGCCAGCAAGGCCAAGTTCGATGAGACGGTCGAGCTGCATGTCAAGCTCGGTGTCGACGGTCGTCATGCCGACCAGCAGGTCCGCGGCGCTATCGTTCTCCCGAACGGCACCGGCAAAACGGTCCGCGTGCTGGTATTCTGCAAGCCGGAGCGCGTAGAGGAAGCCCTCGGCGCCGGTGCAGACTTTGCAGGCGGTCAGGATCTCGTAGAGAAGATCCAGAAGGAAAACTGGTTTGAGTTTGATACCGTGATTGCCTCCCCCGATATGATGGGTGTTGTCGGTCGTCTCGGTAAAATCCTCGGCCCGAAGGGCCTTATGCCTTCCCCGAAGGCCGGCACGGTGACCCCGAACATTGCCCAGGCCATCCAGGAAGCCAAAGCCGGTAAGGTGGAGTATCGTCTGGACAAGACGAATATTATCCACTGCCCCATCGGCAAGGTCAGCTTCGGTTCGGAAAAGCTGATGGAGAACTATGTCGCTCTGATCAGCGCCATCATCAAGGCGAAGCCAGCAAGCGCAAAGGGCCAGTACATCCGCTCCTGCGTCACGGCCTCCACTATGGGCCCCGGCGTCAAAATCAACGCCCAGAAGCAGCTCTGATTTTTCGGAGCAGATCTGACGAAAAGCCCCCTGCCGATTTCGGCAGAGGGCTTTTCGCTGCACACCGAGGTTTATCTGATTAGCTCGCGACGGAGCACTGATATCAAAGGTATATGATGCCTTCGCGAGAAATATGCAGCGCACAGATTGCGAACTGAATTACAATTCTTTCCAGCGCTCTTTCGCCATTTCTTTCCCGGCGAGGAGAGCTTTTTTATTACCCTCGAGGAATTTTGCCTTGCGTTCACCGAGTTCTATGCGGATGGCTTCAATCATCTTGTCGGTATCGATGATGTCGCACTTCTCCATCATCGCGCCCAGAATGGCCACGTTGGCACCTTTCGGGTTGCCGACTGCTTCCGCAATGTGCTGGGCATCGCAGTAGATAACTTCGATATCGTCACGCAACGCCTTGCGATCAATGATGGAGCTGTTGATAACCAGCAACCCGCCCGGGCGGACGTGGGATTCAAACTTGTCGAGAGACGGCTCATTCATCGCGATTATAACGTCAGCTTTGTCCACCAGCGGAGATGCCACAGGGTCGTCACTTACAATCACTGAGCAGTTTGCGGTGCCGCCGCGCATTTCCGGTCCGTAGGACGGCAGCCATGAGACGTGTTTCCCATCCAGCATGCAGGCCATCGCGAGGAATTTCCCGATCAGCAACATGCCTTGCCCGCCGAAGCCGGCAAAAATGAATTCTTTCGTCATTTGCCCTCAGCCCCCTTGTCTTTGTATACACCGAGCGGATAGTACGGGATCATATTTTCTTCCAGCCACTTCATGGCTTCCACCGGGCTCAGCCCCCAGTTTGTCGGGCAGGTGGAGAGCACTTCGATCATGCAGAAACCGTGGCCTGCCTTTTCATATTCGAAGGCCTTTTTAATAGCTTTCTTGGTCTTGATGATGTTGGCATTGTTATTGACGGCGCAGCGTTCAATATAGTAGGCACCGGGAACCTGTGCGAGCATCTCGCTCATTTTGATAGGTGCACCGCACCAGGCTTCATCGCGGCCGTAGGGAGAAGTTGTCGTCCGCTGGCCGACCAGTGTGGTCGGGGCCATCTGGCCACCCGTCATGCCGTAGATTGCGTTGTTGACGAAGATCGTGACGATTTTTTCGCCGCGGTGTGCCGCGTGTACCACTTCTGCCGTTCCGATGGAGGCGAGGTCGCCATCACCCTGGTAGGTGAAGACGAGAGTGTCCGGTTTTGCACGCTTTACGCCGGTTGCCACGGCGGGAGCGCGCCCGTGGGCAGCTTCCAGCATATCACAGTTAAAGTAATCATAGGCAAACACGGAGCATCCGACAGGCGCCACGCCTGCGATTTTTTCACCCATTCCGCTCTCTTCCAGGCATTCCGCCACAAGGCGGTGGATAATGCCGTGGTTGCAGCCCGGGCAGTAGTGGAACGGCTTCTCTGTCAGATAAGACGTTTTTTCAAATAGTACAGACATGTTACCTGCCCTCCTTCATCTCATGGATCTTTTTCACGATCTCATCCGTTGTGGGCATCTGGCTGCCGCAGTGGCCGAAATACTGCACCTCTTTGGTACCGGCGACGGCAAGCAGAACATCTTCCTTCATCTGTCCTTCGTTTGCTTCCACATCCAGGATGGCCTTGCAACCCTTTGTGGCTTCCCGCAGCTCGTCGTACGGGAACGGCCATACCGTGATCGGGCGGAACAAGCCGACTTTGAGGCCCTCTGCGCGCAGCTGATCGGTGGCGGATTTTGCAATGCGGGCAACCGTTCCGAAGGCGGTTATGATGTAGTCGGCATCCTCCGTCTTGTAGCATTCCCACATTTTCTCGTTCTTTTCGATCTCGCGGTAAGTGGCCTGCAGTACGGCATTGTGGACGGACAGCTCTTCCGTTGTGATGAACAGGGAATTGATCACGGCGCGCTTTGCGGGATCATCGCCCGGTTTCCAGCCCGTTACAGCCCAGGGCTTCTTTTCCGGCTCGACCTTGAAGTCCACCATCTCCGGCATCTCCACGGGCTCCATCATCTGGCACATAATGCCGTCTGCCAGCATCAGGCAGGGCACCCGGTATTTTTCCGCCTTGTCATAGGCAAACATCATAATGTTAATGGCTTCCTGGATGGAGGCCGGGGCATAGGTAATCAGGTGGTAGTCGCCGTTGCCGCCGCCCTTGGTAGCCTGAAAGTAATCGCCCTGCGAGGCCTGGATGCTGCCGAGGCCCGGGCCTCCGCGCATGACGTTGAGAATCACGGCCGGAAGCCTTGCACCGGCCATGTAGGAAATACCCTCCTGCTTGAGGGAAACGCCGGGGCTGGAGGAAGAGGTAATGACGCGCTCGCCGGTTGCGGCGGCGCCGTATACCATGTTAATGGCTGCAACTTCACTCTCTGCCTGCAGGAAGCATCCTCCTACTTCGGGCAGACGGGCGGACATATATTCCGGGATTTCGGTCTGCGGGGTGATCGGATAACCGAAGAAGAAACGTGCGCCTGCACGGATGGCAGCTTCCGCAACGGCTTCGCTGCCTTTCATAAGTGTTAATGACATTTCTGTTTCCCCTCCTTACTCTTTCTCAATCCGGATCGCCACGTCAGGGCAGGTGCGCGCGCAGGAAGCGCACCCGATGCACGCTGCCTGATCGACGACTTCCGCCGGGTGGTACCCTTTCAGGTTGAGCTTCGTCCTGGAAAGGGCGAGGACATTTTTCGGGCAGGCCCGGGCACACAGTCCGCATCCCTTACAGAGAAGCTCGTTGATGGTTACTTTGATCATAGTAATTCCAATCCCTCTTTTCGTGTTATTTTATCTGAATGGGGAACCGTGCAGCCGGTTCCTCAGAGGATACTTACAAACTTCTGACCCAACTCTCCCAGTCGCGTGCCATATAGGTGTCGATGGGGAACGGGGTTCCGATATACCGCGGGTCATGTCCTTCCGCCAGGAAGAGATCCAGCATCGCTTTTTTCCCGGAGGTATACAGCACCGGTACGCCGGTCTTTTCGGAGACCTTCCGGATCATCTCATACCCGTCCCGGAGTTCCTCGGGCGTGGTCACCTGGGCGAGGTTGGTGTTGTTGATCATACCGGTGATTTTCAATCGGGAGTGCACTTCCATCTCTTCCTGCAGCCGGATGATTTTTTCCACGGTCCCCGAGAGCGGGCGGCGGATGTTCACAACGTTCAGCACCTGCAGATTGGCCGGATCCAGCGCTTCAAAATCCTGATGATACCGCCCCAGAGCAGTGGATCCCACCGCATCTCCGCCGACGTCAAAGACAACGGTATCCCAGTCCATCGCAAAAGCGGACTGAACCTCCGCCGGCAGCGAGAGCGTTTCCACGCTGGAATTGGTAAAGTTCGGCGACACCACACGGATGTCTTTCATGCGCATCAGGCGACCCGGCTCCGTGAGCCGGAAATAGGTGTTTACCATGTCTAAATCAAGCAGTTCCGTGCGCTCTCCGCGTGCAGCTGCACCGATAGCAAAATTCAGTGCAAGCTCCGTTTTCCCGCTCCCGTAATTCCCGATCAGCACGTACATCTTTTTTGACATGACAAATCCTCATATCACAATTAATCTATTTCATATTTTACCACGCCGGCTGACGGTTTTCAATGTATAACGAAAAAAAATCGATACTTTCTTTCTATGATATCCATACCAAATCCATACGTTTCTGCCTGTTCTGCACCAGAATCTGAGCAACAAAAAACAACCTCTGAAATCAGAGGTTGTAATCCATGACCCGGACGAGAATCGAACTCGTGTTACCGCCGTGAAAGGGCGGTGTCTTAACCGCTTGACCACCGGGCCGTATAAAAGGCGCAGTTTTCCTGCTGCGCCTTGTTTGGTAGCGGCACCTGGATTTGAACCGGGGACACTGCGGGTATGAACCGCATGCTCTAGCCAGCTGAGCTATGCCGCCATGTCGAAACAGCGTTATAGATTTTAGCAAAGAATGTCCGACTTGTCAACAAAAATTTACAGATTCTCTCAAGAAATAATTCTTTTTCTGGACAGATTCTCCCGCCGTTTAATATAGTTGTTTTAATCCTGCCCCTTTCCGTTAAAAGATGAAAAATGATGAACGTCCTGCAAGAATACGTCATGAGTATTCTGTAGCACTCTGAGCCAGCTACCCAGTAGTTCCGCCGCATCGGAATATTCACTTCAAAGTCTTTTAAAGAAAAAACATATCTCAAAAAAAGAGCACTTAGTTATGGTGAAAAAAAGTGTAGGTTTGTAGTGATAAATCATGTAGGTTTGTGGTGAAAAAATTATTACTTGAAAAACATCATCGAATGTGCTATCATATTCAGGCCATGGAGGGTTAGCACAGCTGGTTAGTGCGCTCGCCTCACACGCGAGAGGTCGGCGGTTCGAGTCCGCCACTCTCCACCAAAACCCCTGAAGTCGCCTAGATTTCAGGGGTTTTTCAATAAAGTGTGCCGTAAAATCAGACTAAAAAAGGTGTGCTTTTCGAATTGAAAGGCACACCTTTTTCGGTTGAAATTAATCAGTCGCTTACGTAAGGCATCAGAGCAACCTGGCGGGCTCTCTTAATAGCTTCTGTAAGCTCACGCTGATGCATCGCGCAGACGCCTGTTGTACGGCGCGGCAGAATCTTTGCGCGCTCAGACACATAGTGGCGAAGAGTGGCAGTGTCTTTATAGTCGATAAAGTTTTTCTTCTCAACACAGAACTGGCATACTTTTTTACGCTTGCGCGGAGCCTTGGTGTTAGTTTTGTCAAAAGCCATAGCTGTATCCTCCTGTCAAATATTAGAACGGAAGCTCACCGTCATCATCGGAAAGCTCTTCAAAGCCGCCGGCCATAGAAGAGTTGGGAGTCTGCGAAGAATAGTCATTGCCGGTGTAAGGGGGAGCGAAAGTGTTCTGTGCGGAATCACTGTCGCGCCGTTTGCTTTCTCCGAAGTAAATGTTATCGACGTTGACTTCGGCACTGCGGCGTTTGTTTCCCTCTTTGTCTGTCCAGTCACGAATCTGGAGACGACCGGATACGACAGCCAGACTTCCTTTCTGGAAGTATTTGCTGACGAACTCGGCGGAACGCCAGGCGACACAATCGATAAAATCCGTCTGACGCTCGTTGGTTTCACGATTTGCATAATCGCGGTCTACAGCCAGCGTGAAAGATGTGACCGGGGTCTGCGTGGCTGTATAACGGAGCTCAGGATCACGTGTCAGGCGACCCATGATAGTAATGTGGTTCAGCATGAGAGACTCCTTACTCTGCCCTGAGAGTAATCAGGCGGCGGAGAATACCGTCAGTAATGCCGAGAATACGATCGAGCTCTGCCGGGAATTCCGGACCGCTGGTGAACTTCATGAGGACATAGTAGCCTTCGGAAATATAGTTGATTTCATAAGCGAGCTTGCGCTTGCCCATTTCCTCAAGTTCATCCAGAGTGCCGTTTGCCTCAACGAGTGCCTTGAACTTCTCAACAACAGCCGCTGCTTCTTCTTCGGTGAGGTTGGGGTTGATGATGTACATAACCTCATACTTTTCGCTTGCTTTTGCCATGGTTTGCACCTCCTTCTGGTCATTTGGCCCCCGCTCTGAACGGGAGCAAGGATTTGTCTGCCACAGGGCAGGCTAAACTATTATAACGATTTTTAACGAAAAGTCAAGGAAAAATGTCATTTTCCTTGACTAAATCTGAAATATTTTTATTTATTCGCGGAAGCGGGAAAAGAATCAGTGTAAAATGAGAGAACAAATGTGCTCCACATCGGAGGGGGCCAAATCGGCGTACATCGGGAGACAGAGAACATGGTCGGCCATATGGCGGGCAATCGGGGTGGAAGCAGGATCAAACCCGGGAACGCCCCGATAGCAATCGAAGGAGCTGGTGATGGGATAAAAGTATTTGCGGGCAATGATATTCTCTGCGGCTAACAGATCGAAGATTTCATCCCGGGAGTAGCGATAGCCGTCAAACACGACAGGGAAATACCCGTAATTGGAGCGAACCCCGGGCTGAACCGGATTAAGCTGAATACCGGGGACGTCGGAGAGGAGAGAAATATACTGCTCATAAACCTGTTTGCGTTTTGTAATTTCCCCGTCGAGATGGCGCAGGTTGCACAGCCCCATTGCGGCACAGAATTCATTCAGCTTTGCATTTCCACCGACGTCCGGAACACTTTCGGGGCCGTGTATGCCGAAGTTTTTCAGATCGTTGAGCTTGGTCTTCAAAGAATCGTCCGCATAGCAAACAGCGCCGCCTTCAATGGTGTGGAAGACTTTTGTGGCATGGAAGGAGAACATGGCGGCGTCTCCAAAATTAGCGGAACTGACGCCGTTTTTTGTCACTCCAAAGGTATGTGCGGCGTCATAAATCACTTTAAGGGAATGCCGCCTGGCAATAGCTTCGATGGCGTCTGTATCGCAAAGGTTGCCGTAAACATGGATCGGAAGAATGGCAACGGTTTTTTCGGTGATGAGTGATTCGATTTTTGAGGCATCGATGGTGTAATCCCGGGGATTGATGTCACAGAAGACAGGGGTGCAGCCGCAGCGGACAATGGCATGCGTTGTGGAGGCGAACGTAAAAGGAGAGGTGATGATCTCTCCATGGAGATCCATGGCGGTCAGGATATTTTCCAGAGCGAGATGCCCGTTGGTGAAGAGGGTAATATTCGGAGTGTTCAGGTAGCACCGGAGTTCCTCTTCCAGGCGGAGATGCTTGGAACCCATATTGGTGAGAAACCGGCTGTCCCACAGGTCGCGGATTTCTTCACAGTATTCTTCAAATTCCGGCATGGAGGACCGGGCGACGTTGATTCGTTTCTGATCCATTTACGTTATGACCTCCAGTCAATCAGGCTTTCGATCATATCAAGATCGAAAACGGGAATCCCCAGCGCATCACGGACACGTTTGCGCTCGGAAAAAGAATCATCAATAAAAATTGAATCGGGAGCTATATAGTCCGTCTTGGCACCGGCTTCGTCAAGCCGGATAATCTCGGAAAAAAGAGAGGAAGGAATACAAGCCTTTTCAAGATCGGCAAAAATATCCGTGGAATGGCGCGTCAGGAGGCAGAGGTGCTTGCCCTGGTTGAATGCCTGATAAAGGAACATCATCAGAAAAGCATTGACCTTGCCGCGGACGATCAGGGTGTCATCAAAATCGACATAAACGGAAGAATAGGAGAGATCTGTCTGGAAGCGGCTGATAAAGGCACGATCGAGGAGAAGATCTTCCCTGTTGGGAATCAGAGAAACATCAATGCCCCAGAAGTTATAGAGCGTCAGAAGCGGCATGTTGATGCCGAGATTGCGGGTCAGACCCATGGTGCCGGCAATACGGGGAGCAATTTCCAGAAGCCGGAACTGACCAGCGGCATTTTTCTTCACCTGGAAAAACCAGGCACCGTTAAAGGAGAGCCGGCGGTTGATATCCTCCGCAATCGATTGAAGGTCCTCTGTGAGAGGAAGGTTGCGGGAACGGACGGCAATCCCGGCACGGATCCGCTCCCGGGAGCGGGGACTGACAACGAGGAGAGAACCATGGCGGTCCGTAAAACAGTCCACCGTCAGCTCCTCACCGGGCAGGTATTCACAGATGGTGTATTCCTGCCCTTCAGAAAGCGCTTCTTCAAGATGGGAACGGTCTCTGATTATGCGGGCACCCTGGGAGCCCTGCCCGACGGCCGGTTTAATAAACACCGGATAACCGGGGATTTCGTCTGGAGAGCCATAAAAGGCAGGGAGATACGGAGCACCGCTGAGAAAGCGGTAGGTCCTGGTTTTAGAGCGGCAGATCCCGACAGTCTCACGAGCAGAGGCGACAACATTCGCATGAAGAGCATCGCGCTCCTCGGAAAAGCGCAGCAGAGCGCTGTCGTGAGCGGGATAGACATAGTCAATGCCGTAGGCATCGATCACCCGATTCAGCGCCGGGATGAGCGTGGGATCATCGACAAAGGGAAGGCCGGTCACACAGGTCTGAAAAACGAACTCTGCATGACAAGGAACACTTGTGGCACCGAATAGACGGACAAATTTTGAGTTTTTCAGCGCGTCGTGGATTTCAAAGGCAATTTCCGTCCCGGCGGGAAAAACGAGGATATTTTTTACATCGGCCATAAGGCTACTCCTTGTACCCCTGCCTGCTGCGATAAGCCGCATGCAGCGCGGGGAACATGCATTTGAGTGTGGTTTTCAGACGAAAAGAAAAGGGCTCCTGCCTGAACAGAACATCAAAGGGAGGGCGCGTCATTTCTTCAACCTTTCCGCTGAGATAAAGCATCTCATACCTGCGGCGGAGCAGCTCCGCTTCGGTGAGAGCACGCTTCCCGCCATCAAGATGCGGAAGGAGCGCATTCATCATTTCTATTTCGCCCGTGACAAAGGCGATCTTTTTATCATAAGCACCGTCCCGCCCGCTGGACCAGGAGGAGGGATTGCTGTTGACACGGTAAACGGACATGGGGCTGTCCAGGAAGCGGATCTTCCCGTTGAGAGAGAGCCAGAGAGCAATGGCATAATCCGTAAAGCCGTAGGTAAAGGCAACGTGCTGAAAATCAGGCGGATTGCACATCCACTTCGCCCGGCCGACAATAGAACTGGTGTGGAAACAGAAGCTCATACCGCGGATAATGGTGGAAAACGGGACGTCCCGGTCCCCCGATTCGGGGAGAAGAAGGGCGTCCGGCCGATTCCCTGCACAGAAACGATACAGGGAATTGTGGACACAGGCAGAATAGTCCGGATGGGCATCGAGAAAATCAATCTGCTGCTGAAGCTTGGTAGGATCTGTCCAGAAGTCATCCCCCTCACAATAGGCAACATACTCCCCGCGGGTGTTGGGATACATGACCGTTTCGTAGATGTTGATGCCCTGTGAGAAGAGATTCTTTTCCTGATGGAAAAAGCGGATCACATCGGGATGGTTCTGCTGATACTCCCGGAGAATGGAAGTGGTCTGATCCGTCGAAGCGTCATCCGTCACAAGCACTTCAAACGGGAAATCCGTCTTCTGGGCAAGAAAACCGTCCAGCGCATCGCGGATATACTTTTCATGATTATAGGCGGTACAATAGATGGAAACCTTACATTTGTTGCTCATGAGATGCACCTTGTCAATGAAGTGCTGTTATTATATACCGAAAGGCAGGACTTTTCAAGACAGGGAAACAACCCGCCAAAACCGGGAAAAACCGCCTTGCCGCGATCCCTTTCCAGATTGACAGGAGATAATAGGTACAGAGAAAAAGAACACTCCCACAACGTACAGCTGCGAGAGTGTTTGTATGCCAGTTGTTCATTCCAACCGGAAGAGTCAGGCACCGTATGGGAAGACGGGATAACCGGGACCGCTGTACATCCCGGTGTAATCATCATAATACGAGCCTGCCCCAGCCATTGCGTTGTTCCAATACCCCCAGGAGGACAGGGATTTCCCGGCGTCAGTCACATCCCGCAGATCCGCTGTGGAGTCTACGACATCGCTGCTGTTTATGATCTGATAAAGCCCGGATTGTGCATTTTTCGTACAGTCAATCTGCGTGAGATAATCCACATCGAAGGGGTAGAGGAGAGAACCGTTCGCCGGGTTGCGACGACCGGGTTCCCGAGAGAGCCGGAGGAAATAATTGAGCAAAATGCTGGTGAATATGGCAGAGTCGTCATCGTAAGCAATAAAGGCATCTTCGAAATCCGCAGTGTCGTAAAACCGCCCGTTTGAGATGTTATAGATAATATCATCAAGCGTTACTCCCTCGTGCAGCATCCTGAGAATGTCATTGAGGCCAAAGCGGAGTACCGCACTGTCGACTACCTCAAAGCCGTCAGGGGTGACAGAGCAGGCGCTGAAGCCCTCGCTGTTTGCCGCAAGCTCCGCGAGATACAGGCAGGCCAGGTATCCGGAGACATAAGCGCTCACACGGATGTCAAAGCAGGGCACCATCATCTCCTCATATTCTTCCGGATCCATACCGGTGGGAAGGGCTGTCGCCGCAAACGCGTACTGAAGGTCCTCCGGGGTGTACCATCCGTCGATTCCTTCCCCTCCATAAGTTCTGAGCTCGTCATAGCTATCCTGCAGGCACATGAAAGCATTTTCAACCGCTGTCGCGGTCCCTTCCGAGAACCACTTTGGAAATTCGATAACCTGCTGCTGTGCCAGCAAAGCAGCAGCATCCTTCTCCGTGGCGTACGCGGGAAGATAAGCCATATCGGGATCAATGATGCCTGTCATACCGCTGCGGTTATAGTCGTCCATAAAAGCATGCATCATCTCGTGCGTCAGGATGCAGGAAAACGCGTCCATGTTCGTGGGATCCGTCGTCAGGCGGAGTTTCCCGGTTACGGGATCCCAGACAAGATTTCCGGCCTCATCCCTCTCGGCAAGAGTAAACGCGTTCACAATAAGACAATAGCTGCAGAAGAGCCTATCTTGGTCATCCATGTCGAACGAACAGATAACTTTAGCCATCGGAGCGTGGTTATCGTCATACTCGATGTTGAGACCGATCTGCGTACCGAGCTGATTGTTCCGGGCGGCTTCCTCAAAAGCGGGAAAGCTCGTCCTGAGCAGTTCTACAGCCTGCGGCTCTGCGCTGTATTTGATCATTTCGACCAGTTTTGCGAGGTCTTCGATCCCCATCACGTCCATAACAGACTCAGAACAATGGATCGCCACATCTTCGGGAAGGCCCGAAGTGTATTGGCTGAAGGCATACTCAGAATAGCCCGGGCTAGCAACAGAAAGCAAAAGGATCAAGCTGAGAAGAAAGGCAATTGTTTTCTTCATGTTTTTATCCTCCTATATAGGAATATCCTCAGAACAGGGAATTAATCGTATTATTTTGAGCTTGAAATTGATCCTTGTAATCCTAGGTATGATCTGATAGTATAAAAAAACAATTCAGAAAAAGTGTGAAGAACTTTAAAAACGAGGAGGTAAAACAAAATGAGAAAAATTGTCAGCTTCCTTATGGCAATGCTCATGATCCTATCGCTCGGCATCACCGGATATGCGGAGGAGGAAATCGAGCTCACAACAGACCTGGTCCTTGAGAGGCTGATCGAGGGAGACGAGGCGAGCGAGACGGTGGGAGAGCAAGCCGCCAATGGTGCCATCCGTCTGGCAGAGATGGTTACAGCACTTGATAATCTCAGCATTGAGACACAGGGTGAAGCGGATCATCTGAACAAGATCCTGGATATGCTTGCCAGAGTTGATGTACCGGAGGAAAGCGTTGAGCGCAAACTCGCTGCGGGTGCCGCGAAGACTTTTGAGGCTTTTATGATCTTCCAGCAGCAGGTCGATCCGGAGGGGAAATATGCAGACGAACTCCAGCGGATTTTCGACAGTTTCCTCGCAAATGACGAAAAGGCGGAAGGAGCGCAACAACAAGCTGTCAACGGGCTTTACCACAGCGTAATTGTTACATCTGTTATTGCTCGGGGATTCTGTAAAAATCAGGGTATGGTAAAGCAGATCAATGCAGAACTGGAGGCATTTAGCAAGGCTGACAAGTCCGGCACCAGCAGTGATCTTGATCAGCTGCGCCTCGGTGCGGAGACTCTGTTCAGAATGCTGACTGCGATTTCGTCCATACTTGATTCGAGCGGCAGTTATTCCGATGAGGTGCACGAGTTGTCCGAGAACACTTATACAGCAGACGAAGAGAACGATGAACCCACATACAAACTTGTCAACTGGTTATACGGCTGTGTTTACATGACAGAAATGATAGCCAGGGAAATTGGAGCATAACCGCATTGCCTGCAAGACAAACCTATGCAGAGGCATATCAACAAGCTATCCATAAATTATGGTTTTATTCTTCTTGATGACTGAATGAGCTATATAGAGAAGAATAAAAGTGCCTGTTGTCCCTTTCCTTTGCCCATCGGCGCATTCGGAAGTTGATCCCGAATGCGCCGATGTTGTCATCCAAACCGGCTCTGGGGAGAGCCCGGCATAATCTGCATCAGTTCAATCCTGATTCCATTCGGATCTGTGACCCAAGCCTGCCAGTTATGGTCAGCCCCCTGCCTTGGCTCGGAATCAACAGAATATCCGGCGTCCCGGATTTTCTGAACCGAAGTATTGATGTCGTCTACCTGAAAACACAAATGATTAAACCCGACTAGGGCATCCGTCCAAGGATGTTCTTCGACACCGCCGTAGAAAAGCTCTACAAACTGGCCGGGAGAAACATTCAGATATTCAATCCAGGGTTCACCGGTGACGTAATGCGGAATTGAAAAAGCTTTCTTTAACCCAAGGACCTGGGTATAAAAGCGGATGGAATCGTCCATATCTTTGACCGTGACAGCGGTATGAGCGATACTTGTAATCATGCGGGTCTGCCTCCTTTTATTATGATTCTTTGTCTGCTGTTATGCTGCTGAAAAAAAGAGGGATCAGATGACGGAAATCACTGTGACGAAATATGCCAGAGACGACCGGTGTCATACTTTGCGGGAAGAGTGATCCAGTTGCCTTCGGATGCCTCGATATACCAGGTGTTTTCCGAATCGTCCCATTCCATCCAGCCATAGTCCCCATAATCCGAGGAAATCCCTTCGAACCAATACTGCCAGACTGCCGGTGTGACGTCGGTATTCTGCCAGAGCCAGCAGTCGGTTTCCTTATCATAATAATTTCCGCTTTCTGCTTCATATTCCAGCACCTTATCGTATTCCCGGATCGGATCGTTCAGGATCCCGTAAGTACCGTCACTGTGCCGGACAAGATGCAGTTCCCCGCCGAGAAGAGCCAGCTGCTGCGGATTTGAATTCGTATCCACAACGGAAATCGGTTGTACATCCGGAAGGGCCGGTTCTTTTTTCTGTAAGCTGAGCCGAATGGAGAAGACGGAAAGCAGAATGGCAAGCGCAAGAATGACCCATTTCAGCGTCCTGTTTTCCCTTTTGGATGCATAGCCGGAACGGCTGCCTGCCTCTGTGTATTCATCCAGAGCGGACTGAATTTCCATCATACCGCCGCAGTGTGGGCAGGCAAGCTCTTTCTGCATCGGTGAATCGCTTTCCATTGAGATGACGGTATCCTGCTCACAGTATGGACAGTGGCAGCGAACATTTTCGTATCTCCCGTTTTTCTTGAAAGCAACACTGTCGTAACGGCGGCCGATTTCATCATAATAGCCGCGCTCGTAATGCATACCAGTGTCGCTGTCTGTCCATGCGACCGGATAATACACATAGTCGTGTCGCCTGGCGTAATGATAAACCGGTCTCCTGCCGGCTGATATGACAAAACCGATCGGCTGATTGATCCGGGGCCGGGGACCGTGCCGCGACTGTGAAGCCATTCCGGTTTTCGGAGCAGAGCCGGTATGGCTGGTTCCGGAATGGGAACTCGGCCTGCCGGATGAGGAAGTGCCAAAAGACCTGCCGGATGAGGCTGACGAGGCGGAAGAGTGGCTGCTGTAAGAATGCGAGCTTGGCCGAGAGGATGCTCTGGAAAAAGAACCGGATGAGCTTCGGGAACCGGAGAAAGAGCGGGATGAACCGGAACTGTGTGAACTTGAACTGTGACCTTTGGGCGGCATGATTCCTTGCCTCCTCATGCAATAGATTCAATCGGAAGTCCGGCATACCAGCCGGGTTTTCTTCTATAATAATCATTATACCATAGTACAGGTCTGTTTGCCAATGGGGCCGGCCTGTTTCTTTCGTTGACGGAATTGATGGGAATAAGTATAATGTTCTTACTTTTAACCATAAGCGGAGGGAATATGAACGATTTTCCTGAATTTATGAAAAACGAATTGAATCATATCAACCCCAGTCAGCAGAATACGCCGGATATCGACGGGTATTATTATGAAGGGGCCGACGGCAGCCAGATTTGCTTCTGGAGCTATTATGCGGACAGAGATTCAAAAGAAAATATCCATGAATTCGATGAATATGTTTTCTGTGTTTCCGGGGAATATGTGGAGATTTTCAACGGGGAAGAACATATTCTGCACTCCGGGGATGAGCTGCTGATCCCCAAAAAGACACCGCATCATGGACGAGTGGCAGAAGGAACCAGGACTATCCATGCTTTCGGAGGAAAGAGAATCATTTGAATGGAAGACATAGCAATGTGCACAAAACGCAGTTATTTTACGGATACGCTGCGGAAGAAAAAACATCGAGAATCCTGAACTGGGACACGCCCGGTTCAGGATTTCTTTTTATTATTCCGAAAGAGCCTGAAAAACTTTTTATTTTTCCGGGAATGTGTGATCGTTGTGTGATATTTGCTGTGGTACAGTATGCGTGTAAACCAAAAGTTAATGATTGAATAAATGATTGAATGACAAAGGAGATCTGAACAATGAACACACTCGCTATGGAACACACTTCTTCTCGCTCCATGTTCTATTCCAACCCGGTACTGACCCGCCTGAGCAGGGTTACCGAACGGGTGGACGACGGGGCTGCAACCTATGCCGGCATCGCCTCTAAGACCGCTTTCTTCCTCCTGATTACATTAGTCGGAGTTGTGGCACAGCTTATGGCAAAGGCCCTGTTTGCAGGGGCACCCGTCTGGCAGACGATTACGATCTACGAAGATTTTACCCTTGCGCTTTCAAAGCCTGAGGCCATAATCTTTGGCGTCATTACGACGGTCGCTTTAATTGCTGAATTCGCAGGCATCTTCATCCGGAGATCAATTCCTGTTTCCGGTACGATCTACGCTGCAGGCCAGGGTTATGTGATCTCTTTCCTCGTTTTCAATGTGCTCTCCGGATATGAATACCTGGGTCTGGAAGCACTGCTGCTTACCGTTGCTGTAGTCTTAGTGATGAGCTGGCTGTATACTTCCAACCGTATCAGAGACAATAAGAAGTACCGCACCGTCCTGCTGACCCTGTTTGTGGGTTCCATTGCAATTGCTTTGCTGTCCTTCGTGGCTGTTCTGATCCCTGTCACCCGCCCCTATGCGATTGCTATGCTGCAGAATGCGGGCCTCAGCATTACCCTTGACGTGATCGGTGTTGTGATCGCTGCCTTGTTCCTGATCAGCGATTTCTCCCTTATTCAGAACTGCGTTGAACAGAGCTATCCCAAGGAATACGAATGGGCTGCGGCTTTCGGGCTGGTCTTCACGGTGACCTGGGTGTATCTGAAGATTCTTGACCTGCTGATGCGTATGGCAAACAAGGGCAAGAACTGAGTTCTCTCGTGTAACAAACAAGGCTGTCCTAAACAGCAGCCCGGAAAAAAGAATAAAAAACGGCAGCCGACTCTTCTGTAAGAGCCGGCTGCCGTCATATGATTTCGGAAAAAAAGAACGGCAAGCTGACCGATTTAAATCTTTTTTCCCATCTGAAATGCCTGCGTCAGCGCCGGGTGCTCCGGGTTTTCTCCGGGTGCTGTAACGCCACCCATAAAAACTGTCCCGGCGAGACAGGCACGCTCGAAGCATTCCACCCAGCCCTCAACTCCGCTTACTGCCCGCTGCGGCACATGTTCCTCATCCTCGGCGGCAGCGGTCAGCAGATAAACGTCACGGAAAGCATAGTCACTGGGGAAAAGCGGATTCAGACGGTCAAGAAGGGTCTTGAGCTGGCCGGACATCTCGTAGTAATAGATCGGTGTGGCAAAGACCAGCACATCGGCGTTCAGTGCCTTTTGGCATATCTCATCCGCATCGTCGCGGATCACGCAGCGCAGCTTCTCCTGACAGACAAAGCAGCCGCGGCAGAAATTGACGGTTTTGCCGCGCAGGGAGATCAGCTCCGTTTCGTGCCCGGCTTCTTCCGCACCTTTGGCAAAAGCTTTTGCCAGTGCTTCAGAGTTGCTGTTGCTGCGGGGGCTTGCGGATATGATCAGTACTTTTTTCATGTGTTCCTCCTGTTATTCCCAAGTCAGGGTGATGGTGACATCACCATTTCCAAGAAGATCTTTCAGCTCCGCTGCGGATTTGTCTGCGATTTTCCCGAGCCGGGTATAAGCCCAGGAATTGGAGCCATAGAATACGACAATCTGACTGCCGGAATACAAAACAATGTCCCCGGCCTGTGTGGTGGTCTGTCTATCCTCTCTGGGGAGGCTCTGCCCAATGGGGCCGACCTGCTCGAAACCGCCGTACATGGACATCTGAATCGTCAGAGGGGCGTTCAGACACAATTCCTTCAGTGCTTCTACAGATTCATTCTCTTCCCACTCCACCGTTACGGGGGTTTCTCCGATTTTCATCTGCAACATCGGTTCAGCGTCCTCGCTTTCTGCTTCTGCTTTCAGCTGCACATTCTCTGCACTTTCCTGCTCTGATGAAGGATTCTGTGCGGATACTTCAACGTTGCCAGCTCTTGTGTCAGCAGCGCCGCATCCGACAAGAAACAGGCAAAAGACCACGCATAACGATAAAAGCCTTACAGAACTATTTTTCATGCTTAGCCATCCTCCTGCTTAATTGAGATATCGGATAAAGAAGGCTTCCAGTTTGTCATACGGGATGGCGCCCTTCCCACCACCGTCATAGAGGTCGGTGTGAACCGCATCGGGAATGATCATCAGTTCCTTGTTGTCCGTATATTTGCTGTCTTTTACCATGTCGGCATAGGCATCGCGGCTGAAATAGCAGGAATGGGCTTTTTCACCATGGACCAGAAGCACCGCCGAGCGAATCTCATTGGAGTACTGCAGAATAGGCTGATTGATGAAGCTCTCACAGCCGATGACATTCCAGCCGCCGTTGGAATTGAGGGAGCGGGGATGATAACCGCGTGAGGTTTTGTAGTAATCGTAATAGTCCTTCACAAAGAAGGGTGCATCCTCCGGGAGGGGATCAACTACACCACCACCGAGCTTGTATTCTCCCGCTTTCAGGTCGGCAAGACGCTGAGCACACATGGCTGCTTTTGCCTGATAGCGAGCCCCTTCGCTGTCGGCAGAGTCGAAATAACCCTTGGCATTGACGCGGGTCATATCGTACATGGTTGCGGCTACCGTTGCTTTGATGCGTGTATCCAGAGCAGCGGTATTGAGTGCCATACCGCCCCAACCGCAGATGCCAATGATACCGATGCGCTCAGGATCAACCCGTTCATGCAGGGACAGAAAATCCACAGCAGCCATGAAGTCTTCCGTATTGATATCCGGAGAAGCCATATAACGGACATTGCCACCGCTCTCGCCGGTGAAAGACGGATCAAAGGCCAGCGTTACAAAACCGCGTTCTGCCATTGTTTGAGCATAAAGACCCGAACACTGCTCCTTGACCGCTCCGAAGGGCCCGGAAACAGCGATTGCGGGGAGCTTTCCGGCAGTATTTTTGGGAATATACAAATCGGCCGCAAGCGTAATACCGTAGCGGTTTATAAAGGTCACTTTGCTGTGATTGATATTTTCGCTTTTCGGAAAAGTTTTGTCCCATTCCTGCGTGAGTTTCAGATCTTCAAATTTCATCCTGTATTCTCCTTCACCTGTTTTTGGTATCGCGAATCAGCTTATCCAGCCGATCCAGTTGCTTCTGCTTTTCATGGAGTTCTTCCAAAGTATCGCAGCGGCAGGAACGCAGACAGCGGACCAAATCCTCGGAGTTGCCGTTTTGATAGAGATGTTCTGCACGCTGTATAGCTATGTCGCTACAGCCCGCATCTGTCATACACTCCTTCATGCTTGTCCACTCGACCATATCGATTTTCCTCCCGACTTCTCTTTACAGACAGAGAATAACATATTGCAAATCAGATTGCTAATGGCTATAATGAATATCATGATATTCTAAAAAAGCATATCAAGGAGGCTGACATGGAGATACGAACACTGAGATATTTTCTCGCTGTTGCACGGGAGGAGAACATGTCCCGCGCCGCCGAGCTGCTGCACGTTACGCAGCCCACATTGTCTAAAGCCCTGAAGACATTGGAGGACGAACTCGGGAAAAAGCTGTTCACACGGCACAGCTTTTCCATTACACTGACGGAAGAGGGGGTTCTGCTCCGCAACCGGGCAGAAGACCTGGTATCCATGGCTGACAAGATTGAGAAGGAGTTTCTATCTCTGGATGAACTGAAAGGCGGCGAACTCTATTTTGGGCTGGCGGAATCTTATCAGATACGTTACCTTGCGCGGGAGATCAGAACGTTTAAACTGTCCTACCCCGAACTGAGGTATCACATCACCAGCGGGGACACCGAACAGGTGACAGAAAAGCTTGACAAGGGGCTGCTGGACTTTGCGGTGATTTGTGAGACACCGGATGAACGGAAATATCACTTTGTTTCTTTCCCGGAAGCAGACTATTTCGGTGCAGCGATACCGACAGATTCCCCGCTGGCCGGAAAAGAGAGCATCACATCGGGCGATTTGGCAGGGATGCCCCTTTTCTGCTCGGAACAGAGCTGGGAAAACGATATTCGCCCATGGGCAAAGGAGCGGTTTTCTACTCTTCACCTGGAAGGATCTTTCCGTCTGGCATATAACGGCTCCATGTTCGCAAAGGAAGGCCTGGGAATCCTTCTGACGCTCAATAACCTGATCGACACCTCTGCTGAGAGCGGACTGGTTTTCCGGCCGCTGTCGCCCCGCCTTGAGATGAAGATGTATCTGATCTGGAACAAGTACCAAAGCTTTACGCCAATCGCAGAGCGATTCCTGAAGCAAATACAAAAATCTTTCCAAAACAACATATGAAAATCAAAAAGAAATGGTCTCCGATTTTGATAATATTATTCAAAATCAGAGACCAGCTTCGTATTATATTTGCTGTTTCACAGGGCAATCAGGTGCAGATTAGCAAGACAGGATATCACGGTGTGTCTTTCTATTACTTTCCGTGATGGCGGCGGCAGCCTTCATCGCCCTCCCGGTGGCCGCAATCAAGGCTTTCACCGTGATGGTGACCACATTCGTGGCCTTCGCTGTGGTGATGCCCGCAGGCATGCCCCTCGCCGTGGTGGTCACATTTGGCATCGGGATCAAATTCCAGTCTTCCCTCTGCAAGTGCAAGAGCTGCAGCATCGGCAGAACCGGAAACGCCGCCGTAGAGTTTAATCCCCGCTTCGGCAAGTGCATTCTGAGCACCCATACCGATACCGCCGCAAATCAGCGCATCCGCCTGGGCGGCCTTCAGAAAGCCTGCCAGCGCGCCATGACCGCTGCCGTTCGTGTCGACGATCTGCTCTGCAACGATCTTCCCGTTCTCCACATCGTAAAGCTTGAATTGCTCCGTGTGGCCGAAATGCTGGAAGATCTCTCCATTTTCATAGGTTACTGCGATTCTCATACAGTCAATTCCTTTCTGAATAATATTTTCCGGTCCCTGATTGCTGAGACGGTAATTACCGCCCCGAATCAGGAGCTGTTTCCCGTCTACCAGCGCTTCCGCGATTTTCCGGCGTGCACTTTCATAGATGGCGGTAACAGTAGTGCGGGCTACACCCATCCGCTCTGCACACTGCTCCTGAGTCATTCCTTCCCGATCAAGAAGCCGTATCGTTTCAAACTCATCCAGGGTCATCACGATCGGTTCTCTGTTCGAAGCTTCTTCAGGAGAAAATTCCCAATGGTCGGGATATGCTTCGATCCATCTGCAGCGTTGTTTTCTGGGCATAGATGCACCTCTTTTCTGACTTATGTCGAAAATCATACTATCACTATTTTAGACATATGTCAATAAATAATGACCGGCCGATATAAGTCGACCGGTCATATTTTTGTTGATCTTTCTCAGCAGGGAATCGAGTTAATGACTGGTGGCATGATAAGAGGCGGAGGTGCTCACGATGATCATCAGGAGGATCATTGTGATGATTGCCAGCTCAACAGAGGCGGCCACCATCGCTGATGTACCGAGGCTGTCTTCATTGGAGAGAGAAGAGTGAACAATCTGCACAGCAAACATTCTGCGGCAGTCTTTCCCGACACCGAAGATCCCGTGAAAGGGCTTGTACTGCTTCAGAAAGTCATCAGTCTCACAGATCCGTTCAACCAGAGAGGCGGTAGGCAGGGTGGAATCGGCAAGGATGCCGAGAATGGCAAGCCTGCTCCCTCTGCCGAGTGAATGCCCCGCTGCTTTCAAACCGTCGGCAAGTGCGCACAGCTTTTCGCACTTCTCTTCTGCACTGCCGCTGCGAATGGCAAGAATATGGCTGAGCATCTGCCGGGTGTCTTTATCCGCATGCAGGTTTTTCCCGAGAAGAGCATAGATCTCTTCCGCTTCCGCGTAAACAGAGGATGCGTCTCTCCCGGACACTGCCATCAGTGCGGCAAAAGGCAGATCGTTTTCAGAGGTCAGCCAAGGGTGAGCTTCTTTCATATCTTTATAGATTTGTTTCGTCTTTTCTGCCAAGTCTTCGACAGAAGAGCCCTGCTCGGCCAGAATCATGGCAGCGAGCACAGTCTGCTCTCCGCTGAAAAAAGTTTTTATACGCTGGTACTCTCTCTCCAAATTCTCAAAATAGAGCTCAGAATCTGCGGAGAGAGCCATTTTGCATCGGACAAGAAGCTCATCCGAACCGCGGAAATTTGAGAAAATACCCGCTTTGCTTTTCAGAAGCTTTTTGCACGCGGCCACTCTGTTCATATCCGGAGTTACTCCGGCCGCAAGAAAAATCCCAGCACAAGCCAGAACCATCTCAGGAAACTCCATCTTATTCCCTTCTGACAAAATACTGTAGTTTTCTACCAAGTTCAGACTCCTGGCTTCAATCTGTCGATCCATGAATTATACCCTCTTTTACCTTTTAGTTCGTATTCTTCTTAAACATATGGAATGTGCATTCCATTTTCAACATAGTATAACATGTCAGGGGTTTATCTACCAGCCCCCAATAACAGGAAAAGAAAGCGCCCCGCCAATTCAGACGAGACGCGAGGCTTAAATGAACGTCTGCTGCGGTTTAGTCATAAAACGGAAGAGGAATACTGCAGGTTGTCGTCATGGTATGGATTGACTTATCCTCTCCGCTTTTCAGCATCCCCTGCAACACTTCAAGGACGTGCAGACCGAGTTCCTTTGAAGTACGGAAGCAAGAATTGCCGTTTATGATCGTTTCAGCCATTTCAGAGGGCCCGAGACCGCGTTCATTCCCGGAATACTGATTACCGGGAAGAAGATTTTCGAATGCATCGGGAGCATTGAAATCCAAGATGTTGGGCAGGAACCGGACCGTTCCTCCGAACCAATTCGGATCTGTGAGATACAGCATGCCTTTGATGCCGAGTATGATAAAGTTTGCCTGTTCTTTCGTGTTCGAGTCACCATTGAGATGGATGCTCCCCGTGATACCGCTTTTCATACGAAGAATAGCGGATACTTCACTCTCATTCGGAGAATCGAACCACTGCCCATATTCCGGGCTGCCTAGAAGGATGTTCTTATGTTTCAGGTAGGGGGCGCGAACAAAAGCGGCAGTATCTGAAACCGGTCCCAAGAGACTGACCAGCGCAGTGATATAGTAGACGCCAAAATCCATACAAATCCCTGCACCGGGAAATCGCCCGATCGGGAACATGCTGAGAAGCACATCATTGTTGCGATTGACCGTTGCTGAAAAGCCGGTAATGTCCCCCAGAATACCCTGATCGATTGCCCTCCTTGCCGACTGGAGAGAGGAACCGAGAAAAGTATCCGGTGCAGCTCTTCCACTACAGAACGATATTCGGGCGTATACATATCTACTGCCTCACCGCTCTCAAGCTTCTTAAAGATGTCCATATGGGCTTTCTGTTAGGTAACTCCCGTATCTTAATTTGAGTATATCCAAGAGGCCTTTCTTCCACAATAGGCAGATTTTTAAGTTCCGTTACCTAGGAAACGGTTTTGGCAAAAGCGTTGCAAAAAGTTTTGGAGCTGTGCAAAATTTATGTTTTGCACAGCTCCATACACTATTTTGTTTTGCCCTTCTCCCTGGCTCGCTTGTCGTTGATGATATCCATTTCTCTGGCAGTGATTTCTGTTATCCCGTTATCTTTTGCCCAGGCGACACAGCCTTTGAGCACGGTGGGCAGAAAGATACGCGGCACATTCAGCAGCTTCTCCAGTGCATCGTCGGTGAAATGGACAGTCGGATCGGTACGGTCTGCCGCGTAGCGCACAGAGGAGAGGGTGGCATTGCGGATGGGAAGCAGCTCCGGCACCAGGCGGGGCGTTTTGGCAAACCAGAAGTTTTTGCTGTCACGGTAGCCGTGGCAGATCAGCACGTTCGGCCAGTTCCGACCCTTGACGCCATCGATGATGTTCCTGTGATACTTTGGCTTCATCAGAATTTTATCAATGCGCAGAATGAAGTGAGCACCGTACTGCGTAGTGATACCGTTGAAGTTCCGGTAGGGGGGCGGGTAGCAACCGTCTTCCAGCTGCCGCCCAATGTCCTCATCGGCATTTTCCAGATCGCTCATCCAGGTGCATTCCATGACCTGATAGGCTTCTTTTACTACTTTCGGGCGCGGCGTGGAAGGATCCTCCCGGATGCAGAGCCCGTCTTCGAGCCTGAAGCCGAAGTTTTTCATTTTTTCAGCAGGCGTATCGCCCGGCCAGCCCTGGGCAACGATCTTTTTATGATAACCACGGCCCTCCGGCATGAAGTTGATAGCTACCTGCTTCCGACCAGCCAGCAGATGCTGTGCCGTATTGGAAGAATTTCGTGCTTCGAGAATCATTGCATAGTAGTTCTTTCCCGCAATATAATAAGGAAAACACAGAGAGTAGGAACCCACAGAGGTGCTGCCATCTTCTGCGAGAGTGGAAATCATAACGGTGGGCATGGGATAATAGGAACTGGTCTGATAAAAATTATCCACAATGCGGAGATCTTTGAAACTGCTCATAAAAAAGCTCCTTTGACTTAAAATAAAGCAACGAGTGGTGTAAAAAAGTATAGCATCCGGCATCCATTTTTGTCAAGAATGCACGTATCCCACCAGATGTTCAGGAGAAAGGAGCATATGTCCAGAGGCGCATACACAATGACGTTGCCGGATCACAGATTCGTTGTTTGTGAGCGCCTATCTCCTTTATAGGAAAAATCCCTTTACAACGGGAAATGAACCGGATATACTGTAACTACTTACTAAAAAAATATCAATTATGTAATATTTGGAAAGAAGAAAAGATTGCGGGAGAACAACGGTTCGTAAGACGTTAGGAGACATTCAGATGCAATACAGAAAAGACCGAAACGGAAATGACCTGAGCATTTTAGGTTATGGGTGCATGCGCTTCAGTAAAAAGGGCGGCGGCATCGACATTGACAAAACCGAGCAGGAACTTCTGGCAGCCTATCGTGCAGGAGTTAATTACTATGATACGGCATATATCTACCCCGGCAGTGAGGCCGCGGTCGGGGAAATCTTTGAGCGCAATCACATCAGAGAGAAGGTCAACATTGCGACCAAGCTGCCCCAGTACCTGATCGGAAATCGGGCTGCACTGGACCGCTATTTTAACGAAGAATTAAGCCGGCTGCGTACAGACCATGTGGATTATTATCTGATGCATCATATGACCGATGTAGCCATGTGGGAAAAACTCAAGAAAGTCGGCATTCTGGAGTGGATCCAGGAGAAGAAGCAAGGCGGAGCAATACGGAACATCGGGTTCTCCTATCACGGGAATACCGAGAATTTTCTGAAGATCCTGAATGACTATGACTGGGATTTCTGTCAGATTCAGTATAACTATCTGGACGAGGTAGCACAGGCGGGCAAAGCAGGACTGCTGGCTGCTGCAGCCAAGGGAGTTCCAGTGATGATCATGGAGCCGCTGCGAGGCGGAAAACTGGTCAACATGCTGCCGGAAGAAGCCAAAAAGGCTATGAAAAACAGCGGCCGGGACTGGAGCCCGGCAGAATGGGGGCTGCGCTGGCTGTATAATCAGCCGGAGGTAACGGTAGTCCTTTCCGGAATGAATTCGCTGGAAATGGTGGAGAACAACTGCCGCACTGCAAGCGAAGCGGGAGCAGGCAGGTTGACTGAGGCTGACTTTGAAACGCTGGAAAAGGTCAAGCGCGCCATCCGGGAAAAAGAGAAGGTCGGCTGCACAGGCTGCCGTTACTGCATGCCATGCCCGAAAGGCGTGGATATCCCGGGCATCTTCCGCTGCTATAACACAATGTACACCGAATCCAAGAGCGGAGGACGCAGCCAGTTTATACAAACTGTAGGGCTGACACGGGAGCCGGCTTTTGCATCCCAGTGCATCCGCTGCGGCAAATGTGAGCAGCACTGTCCGCAGGGTATCCCGATCCGGGAAAAGCTGCAGGAGGCGGATAGAGCGCTGCGGCCTCTGCCGTATAAGATTGCCATTCAGGCAGCACGCGCCTTTATGTTCCGAAACGCTGCAAAAAAATGAGGGATGCACGGGCTATTTAAAAGAGGCTTCGGAGATTTATAAAGAAAACCATGTCAGAATACAAATATACCGTCAAGGACGGGAAACGGATAACGGAACACCGTGCGGTGGTAGAGAATCTGCTCGGGATCACGCTGAGGGAAGACCAGGTGGTGCACCATATCAACGGGATCAAATCGGACAACCGGCCGGAAAACCTGCAGGTGATGGACTGGAAGGAACACTCGCGCCTGCATGCCTTCGCCATGCCACAGACGCCGGAGAAGATCCGGAAGGTAAGCGAAGCACGAAAAGGAAAAAGCAATCCGGATGCAAGGGCACTGACGGCAGAGCAGGTGGAAGACGTTGTAAAAGCACTGCATGAAGGGGAAACCGTCACGGCGGTTGCGAAGCGGCTCAGGGTATCCGACCATGTCATCCGCAACATCCGAGATGGGAAAACCTACCAGGATGTGCTGGCGGCACTACCGAAAGAGTACTTCCCGCTGCCGAAGGCAAAGAAAAGAAAAATCTCTGCAAACGGAAACAGAAAAGTATCCGTAGCAGAGCTGAACATGATCCGGCTGGAACTGTTGGGAGGACGGTCGGTCGCATCCATTGCAAGGGAGCACCATCTTGCACAGGAGACTGTGCGGAAAATCAATGAGCATGTGAGCTACAACGATATTCCCTGGCCGGAGGAACTGGCACGATATGAAGCCATCAATGACCTGAAAAAGCTGGCGGATCTGATGCTGCAAGGACCGATGCCGGAAGAGGATGACGGATTTGACTTTACGGAAGAGGATATTCAGGCGTTAACCGGAGAAAAGATCGACAGCATCCTGCTCGAAAAATACGGGCTTTATCCAACATACCACGCACGGCTGGTGTATCTGATGATGCGCAGAGCCCTGGCAGGAGACCGGACGATGCTGTTTGCACTTTTTTCCATCAGCAGTTACGACGAGCTTGTGCCGCAAATTCTGTATACCTCGTCCAAGGTAATCAACGTGTGAAAGAAATACCGGCCTCCCGTGGTGGAATAAGTCCGAGAGGATCAACCAACGTAGCGTCGCAAATGCTTAGGCACAAAGTCCATAAAGTGGACTTTGTGCCTAACTTTCTTTTACTCCAAGTTCGGTATAGATCATACCGTTTCTTCCACGATCGGAGCGCATGAGGGAAATCGTGCTAACGGTCATGGTTACCGGTTGAACCTGTATTCCCGGCATCTTTCCGGAGGCTTTCCGGATCAGTGTGATATGCGGGGAGAACCGCTTCCGGTCAAAGGGAATCTCGCTTTCGGCAAGTGCTCTGCGAATCCTGCGCACGACAGACATGAGCGGGACGGATTCTTTCAGCCCAGCCCACCAGAGATCACCAAAGCAGCCAATCCCCTCCAGTGTGATATCAAACGGTGTAAAGGAAACGGTAGAGAGAGCATCCAGAACGAGATCCGCGTCCGGGTATTCTCCAATGAAAGCCAGCGTCAGGTGCATATTCTCTTCAGAAGTGAAGTTGCCCCGGATTCCGCGATCATACATCGTGTTCTGTGCGGAGATCAGGGTATTTTTCATTTCATCGGACAGGTTAATAGCAATAAAAAGCCTCATGTTGTTTGTCGGTTTTTTGGATCCGATACCAGTGATAGAATTATGCAGCAGCCGGTGCAGCAACAGCTATCATTCATGGACTGTTACCCCACAGAGCCATTCATCCTGCTTTTTGTGAAGGAAGGTGTTCAGGGCATCACGGAAAGACGGAGAAAACCTGCTGACCCGTTCATAGCGGGAAACCTCAGGATCGATACAGCGTTTTTTCGCGCAGATTTTGCGCCATTCTCCCGAGGAACCGGGCACGTCTGCCTGAATCATTCGGGAGAGGGAGCAATACGATTCCCATGCGGAAGCTGTATGAGGATGCCGGTTCAGTTTGGCAATCACTTCCGGTTCAGTCGTATACAAATCCGCCGGTTCCAGGACATGGTGCGCAAGCGCATACCGCAGAAGTTCGGAGAGAATCTGCATGGCATAACGATCTTCTTCAGAGACATAGACAACCGAACATTTCAGAGCTGCCAATGCAAACGATTCAGCTATCTCCCGGGTTTTGAACATAAGCTCTTCCCTGTTCCATTCATTGATCCCGACGGTCAGGTCTGCATAATACTCTTTTACTGTTTCAAAGGTGCAGATACCGTAGTTGAGCAGGTTTCCCAAGGTATATTCCAACCGATCGGCAGAGAGGAGAGGAGAATCGTTATCTGCGATCGGATACCGGTGGTAGTCACAAACATCATACGTGGAAAGAGCGTCCAACTTCAGGAGATCCTGCAGGTCCGGTGAGCCGGCGATGATTTCACCGGTTCCGGCTTCCGTAGATTCCTGAACCAGATAGTCTCCATTCATAAAATCTACCACGTGAGCAAAAACCGGGGTTGCGATATCATGCAGAAGCCCCGCAACCGCCTGTGCCCGGCTTTGCGTAAAATGCCAGACAATCAGGGCAACACCAAGGCTGTGATCGTACCGGGAATAAGAGTCTAATCTGCGGAACAAAGGAAAGGCTGTATATTCGCATCCGCAGTTCATGCCGATCTTTTGCAGCCTCTTAACAACGGGAGTATGCGCATAGGCGTCCAGGAAAGGCGGAATATCATTATGATAAATGAGATAATGCTCCATTGGCTCCGTCCCCTGTCATATTTTTCCTTCCCTGAAGCGGATGGATTAATATATTGTACAGGAAAGGAACCGGGACATCAAGAACTATTTAGGAAGCAAACCGTCTCCGGCTACTTTAAAAACCATTGTTGTCAACCCCTTACTTCTTCCACTAAGAAGTCCCATCGGTATTTCTCACTTTCTGCAGCGGAAGCAGCCGATCCCCTCGACGCTTGTCACATTAACTTCGCTGTACAGTCCTTTCAAACGCTCGCGCAGACTGCTCTCCGTCTCAAAGGGTGGAGTAAAGAAGCCCTTTGGGACGTACAGATGATTAATAAACCAGTCCGTCCTCGCACAGCCTCCCCGGATATAAAAGCAACCACAGAAAACACCGCCCGGCTTCAGAACACGGAAGGTTTCGCGGTATGCTGCCTCCTTATCGGGGAAGGCGTGAAAACCATTAAGTAAGAGGACAAGATCAAAGGTCTCGTCTTCAAAAGGCAGTGCACCTACGTCCCCCTGACGGAACGTGATGTTTGCAATCCCGGCGGTCTCCGCTCGCTTTTGTGCCGTGGCCATCATGTCTGCCGAGTAGTCAAGGCAGGTGATGTCCGCCTTTGGCAGTTCGCGATAGACCGGCATTGTCAGCACACCCGTGCCTACCGGAACCTCCAGAAGCTTCCCGCTAAAATCCACGGGTACGCCGGAGAGAGCCTGCTCGAGATACCGCAGGTTCTTTTCCCCATCCATGTTCCACACCAGACGGCAGATCGTCTTGCCAGGCACGGTGGAATATGTCATCATCCCATCGTAAAAGCTCGCGTGTCCACCGGTCAACCGGTACGCACTTTTGATCTGGTCTTTTCTTGTCATGTCTTTACCCCTTGAATTCAATCTTAATAATCTTCATCTTCACCAGGCTGTCGCAGAAGCGGATCATCAGCTTGTGGAACAGCCCTACATCCTTGTAGATATCCCGATAACCGCGCATATAGCTCTTTGCTGTAACGGAGGCAAAATGATCACTCCAGGTGCGAATCTCTGCTTCATCTTCCAATGAGAAAAAGGCGCTTATATCCGTAATCCCTGCCTCTTTCAGCCATGTTTTCCGCATCAGCTTTGCACCGAATGCATTGCAGGAATCGAAGGCCAGAACCGCACCGGGGAAATGCTCTGCCATTGTGTCAAAGAGTCTTTTCACATCTGCAGTCTTAAAGTAATAGAACACTCCCGCAGCATAAAACACTGCACCGTTTGAGGCATCAACCGTATCCATCCAACTGAAATCATTGAGGTTGCAGGCAATATTCTTTTCCCGCTCTCTGACGGGCAGGAGCTCGTTTCTCACGGCAATCACGTCGGGGAAATCGAGATTATAGCCCAGGCACAGACCGTTGTCGACCTTTGAAAACGTATCATCCAGCCCACAGCCCAGATTGACGACGGCTGCCTTTGGATGCTCCTTCAGGTAGTTTTCTACCTCGCAGCGCAGGTCATACTGGCGCTGAGCTACCTCCAATGCACCGAAGAGCCCAGCCGGAGATTCCATTTTCTTTCTTTTCTCGGTAAAGTTATAGTCCAGACAATTGCAGATCCGCCTGGCCTCGGGGTCAGAAAAGAGCTGCGGGTAGTGCTCAGAGCATATCAGCCGCCCAAACAGCGGGATGATCAGAGTCTCCTGGATGCTGTTCTTTTCAATATGATATTTCATGCTGCCATCTCCTTATCCCAGCGCTATGTCCAGCGCCATCATCAGGCTGAAGCCTACGGCGAAGAGCAGTACGCCAATGTTTGAGTGTTCCCCGGCTGACATTTCCGGGATCAGTTCCTCCACAACCACATAGAGCATAGCCCCAGCTGCGAAGGATAACAGTACCGGCATGGCGGGAACAATCAGCGCTGCAGCAAGGACTGTCAGAGCACCGAAGATGGGCTCCACCGCTCCAGACAAAACTCCCAGCCAGAATGAGTTTACTTTGCTTTTCCCTTCCGCGCAGAGCGGCATAGAGATAATTGCTCCTTCTGGAAAGTTCTGGATGGCGATGCCCAGTGCCAGAGCCAATGCTCCGCCCGCGGTGATCTCTCCCGAGCCGCTTCGCAACCCAGCATAGACGACACCTACTGCCATCCCCTCAGGGATATTATGCAGCGTCACGGCAAGAACCAGCATCGCTGTCCGTGTAAGACGGCTTTTCGGCCCTTCTGTCTGGCCAATGTTGCGATGCAGGTGCGGGATTATATGGTCGAGCAGAAGAAGGAACAGAATGCCAAGCCAGAAGCCAAAAAAAGCTGGCAGAAAAGCCCAGCGCCCCAGCACCTGTGACTGCTCGATTGCCGGGACGATCAGGCTCCAGATCGAGGCGGCAACCATCACGCCGGCAGCAAAGCCGGTCAACGCCCGCTGGAGTGAAACGGAGAGTTCCTTCCGAAGAAAGAACACGCACGCAGATCCGGCAGCCGTCCCAATGAAGGGGATTGCCAACCCCATTATCAGCGTACTCATTTTCGTCCAAACCAGCCCTTCTTCTCATAAGGTTCCGATGTTATACCAGTGCAGATATAACCCGTCGCGGCAACAGCTTTCTTCAAGCGATTTTCGTCTATACCTTCTTCTGTCAGAAAGCTGGCTTCGCCTTTTGTGTGAGAAGCGGAGACTTTTTTTGCCCCGGGAACGGTTTTACGAATCACCTCGTTGATATGCGCCTCACACATAGAGCACATCATCCCGTCAATTTTCAGTGTCGTTTTAATCATGGTGTCATCTCCTCTTTTTATATCCGCAGTCGCAGTACGGCCCACCGGAAGCCAATGTATATTCGCGAACAAATTCCGTAGTACCACCTGCATCGCTCATTGTATAGTCCAGCCGACACATGGCAGGGACGAGATCAGAAAGACCGAGTTCTCCCATCAGAGTGCAGATCCCGCATTTAGAGAAACGGGCTTCATAGCCACTGCCATCTGCATAAGGAAAAAACTCCATGTTCCACGAATAAGGATTGCGATCCGCTGCACGGAAAGCGGCTGTACGCTTCATACCATTGATGTCCGTTGGACTGAACTTCTTTTTTCCGCTTTTTCGACAAAACCATTTCATCGGTCCGGTCATCATGGCTGAGGCATAGTACTCCGTCAGTTCATCGAGGTTCGGGCGCTTTGGCATTTCCAGAACGAAGGCAGCCAACATGGCACAGCTTACAATGTTCATCTGAAAACGGTCGCCTTTTTCAAAATCCGGGAGATTGTGAATCAGCTTTTGATAATGCCTTTGGGCTTTCTTTGTTATCTGCATCGATGCATTGCGATCGTATTTGAGTACATCTGTCAGCTTTTTCCGAAAACTCCCGGCAAACAGCGCCCACATCCCCGCGGGCATACCGAGGTATTTCATGAGCGAATCTCCTTTTGCTTCTCCAACTTAACCGTGCGGGCATTTTGCTCCGTATCGTCCGATTCCTCATAGCCATCATACGGCGCATCCGGGTCATGGGGCTTCTGCTTTTTGAAAGAATTACAGACCTTATCTTTATATCGGAATGCAAAGTCAAGATCATCTGTCCAACCGGTATGCCCGGTAATAATTTTAGGGTGAAGATCGCGGGTTCGAAGTTTTTGCTCCAAAGCGGCAAGAGAGCGTTTGGCAAGCTTATTATCCTCAGCCAAGGAATGGATAAAACTATAGCCTCCGTCGGCACCAAACCAGAGCGTATCACCGGTGAAGAGATACGCATCGTCTATCAGATAGACCATATGTCCCCAAGTGTGGCCGGGGCAGAGAAGGCACTCTATCCTGATTCCGTCAATATCCAGCACCTGCCCGGCTGTCAGCAGAACACGCTTGTTGTCGGTCTTAAACAAGGGCAGCTTATATGTGCCGAACATGACCTTCCTGCGAACCGCACCGGTAAGATAGCGATTTTCAATTTCACTGAGGTAGATTGTTGCACCCCGAAACAACCCGTCACTGTCACGCTCCAGCGCGCCGACATGGTCGGTGTCCTGATGCGTGATCAATATGTGTTGAATAGAAGAGGGGTCAATGTTAAGCCAGCCCATCTTTTCCCGCAGCCTGTCATAGTTATATCCGGCATCGATCATAATCGTTGTGCCGTTTTTCGTGTAAAAGAAAATGTTGGCGATCCATTCTCGCACGCAGGCAACATGTTCATCGATCCACCCGGTATTCAGGGGCTTGAAGATTTCTTTGCCCCGATAACCCCAACTCATTACTTTCTTCTGAAAAATGGAATCCTTCTTTGACATGAGAAAACCCTCCACGCTGTTTAATACGCTCTCATCGGTTTCTGTATGATAGTTTTTACATAAGTTAAAACTAACTAACATCATAGTATAGCACATCTCTTTATTTTTGGAAATACTTTTTTTGATATATCGATATATTCACATGGTCATGCATGAAAAAAGAATGCGTTGACTCGTCAGAAAAACTGTGTATAATATGGTTAAATGCGTTTAACCTTGGAGAAATGAGAGATTGATCTTTCATTTTCTATCATCCTGACCGGGAGGTCGTGATCCTATGGAACTATTTGAAGCCAGAGAAAACAATAAGGTACGGATGACTGCTTATACCGTCTTTCCTGGCATCGAGCTCATCTATAACGACATTCACACAGACCTGCCGCTGCAGCAACACAACAGAGACAGTATCCTTGCTGTTAATCATTGTCACGAAGGGAGAATCGAATATCAAAACGGCGAGGAATCCTTCTTTCTTGCGCCGGGCGATCTCTCTGTATCCCGAACCAGTGCTGAACTTGCGATTGCACGCTTTCCTACAGGGCATTACCATGGTATCACGGTGCAGATTGATACTGCACGTTCGCCAGATTGCCTGTCCTGCATTCTGGAGGATGTGGATGTAAGGATCAGCACACTGTCGGAAAAATTCTGCGCTTTTTCACCGTGGTTTGCCGCACGTTCCTCCGCCAGTATTGAGCATGTGTTTTCGGAGCTGTATCATGTTCCGCCGGAGATCCGCAAAGGCTATTTCAAAGTCAAGATCCTGGAGCTCTTTTTATTCCTGAGCGCCCTACCTGTCGAACCAATGAGACAAAGCTATTCTCACGCTCAGGTTGCTCTTGCGAAGAAAGTCAGCGAGTATCTGCTGGATAATACAGAAGGGAAAATTACGATAACAGATCTCTCTCACAGGTTCGGGGCATCACCGAGCCTGATCAATTCAAGCTTTCGAGGCGTTTACGGCATGCCCCCGGCATCGTTTCTCCGTGCGCAGAAAATGCACGCTGCAGCAAAGCTGCTGCGCGAAAGCGATAGAACAGTGCTGGATGTTGCCAGCCAATTCGGCTATGAAAATGCCAGCAAATTTGCCAAAGCCTTTCGGGACGTGATTGGAGTATCTCCCAACAGCTACCGGGCCGGCATGGATATGGACAGCTGTGCACCACCTGACAGATAGTTAGATGCAACTAACCAATTTGGAGCCTTACCCGCTTGTTTTGGAGCGGATAGGGCTCCAGTTTCTTTTTATACTATGTCTCGAAACAACTCACATCGTACCTTCCGGAGGTTTGCGGCGGGGAGAGGATCAGATCCTCGACCCGGTGCAAATCTGCTGCACAGGAGGTGAAGGAATGGAAGAGACAATTATACGTATGGCAGCCCCAACTCTTGCGGGGATCAAAACGGGCAGCCTTTTCCCTTATTATTATACGAGCCGTGAGGAACTGGGAAAAGAAATGGGGAGACTGAACCGCCTGCTGATCCCACGCGGTTTGCGCCTGGTGCTGCTGCGGCTGACAGAGCGCTCAGCGCTGCTGTACCTGTTCCGGCCATCAGAGCTGGAAAAGGATCTCCTTGACGGCACTGCGTGTGAGATTCTCCACCGTGCAGGATATCCTTGTTCGGGCTGCGGGGCATGTCTTCGACATCTGCTGAAACGTTTTCATTGCGGGGAGGAGTTCCCGCATGAGATTGGTCTCTTTCTCAGCTACCCACCGGAGGATGTCAAAGGTTTTCTGACCGACCGGGACAACTACAAGGCAATCTGTCTCTGGAAAGTGTATGATGATGAGAAGAGAGCCCGGCATTTGTGCGCCAGATACAAAAAATGCACAGAATGTTACTGCCGGATGTGGCGGAAGGGGTGCCGACTGGAGCAGCTGGCCGTGGCTTCGTAAAAAATATTTGGAAAGGAAAAAAGATCATGAAAGCAGCAGTTGTTTATTGGAGCGGTACGGGAAACACGGCCGCCATGGCGGATCTGGTATTGGAGGGAATGCAGAGCACGGGCGCACAGGCGGACCTGCTTGAATGCAATTCCGTTACGGATCTCTCGGGGTATGATGCAATCGCTTTCGGCTGCCCGGCTATGGGCTCCGAGCAGCTGGAGGACAGCGAATTTGAACCCATGTTTGACAACGTCAAAAAGAATCTCTCGGGTAAGAAAATTGCGCTTTTCGGCTCCTATGGCTGGGGAGACGGAGAGTGGATGCGCAACTGGGAAGATGACTGCCGCGCCTGCGGCATAAAGCTGGCATGCGAGAGCGTCCTGGCCAACGGCGCGCCAGAAGGCGCAGACGCTGAAGCCTGCAGAGAGCTCGGGAAAGCACTGGTATGAGATAAGCCCAGGCTGCTGCAAAAAGAAGCTGATGACCTGTGCAGTTACGGATGGCTATGAAGCCATTTACTTTCATATTAACCAAGGAGAATAAGAAACATGAAGAAGATTATCAATAAAGTGATCTCTGCCATGCTGGTTTTGGGCTTAATCATTGCCTTTAGCGGTGTTTCAAAGGCTGAAACTACCATTCAAACAGATAACAGTATTCCTGAAGAAGCGACACTGAACAGTGAGATTGCAGCAGAAGACACGGAGGAAGCAGAGGCGATCTCATTACTGAATGACATCAAAGGCACTTACCAGGCATTGTTTCCGGTAATTACCGATCCGCAATACGATCAGCTGTGGCTTGATGCATGCAGCGCTGTTCTGGGTGAAGAGAACGCAGCCCAAATGGCAGAGGTGCTGAAAGCAGCCTGCAACGGCACGATCTATGGAGAAGAAGCTGTTGCCGCTTTTGGCGATGGTTCCAACGGAGCGCAATTTGACTGCCTGTTTATCAACGGTGTCACCACCATTACCTTCGACGGTAGCGTTATCAGCGGTAAAGACGAGAACGGCAACCCGGTATTCAGCCACGAATATGCTTATGTCAGCAAGCTAATGCTCGGGGGAATGATGGAAGGTTACCTCTATGAAAGCACTGATGAGGACGCCGGTGAGTTCAGGTATTTCTTTATGATGCCTGATACTCCTGCAACTACTTATCACCTGGAATTCCGCTATGGCAGCAATATCGAAGATCTGACCAAATACAACGAAGGCCCGTATGCCTATTGGTTGGCTGCCGGGTTCCCGGTGGATGCGGACACAGACATGATTAAAAATGTAATCTATCTTTTCTGCACGGAAAATATGGATTACTCCGTTCACAGTGAAGCAGCCCTGACACAATTGAAGGACTTGGGGTTTGTCGGCGAATGGCAGGCAGATCTGAGTGCCTATGGGGAGGAGTATATTGCTGTTGACCTTTCCATGGCAATCGATGAAAACGGCCACGGTATTACCACCATGAACGGAGCACAGACAGCTGACTTCGAAGCATACGCGGTGGACAGCGGCGAGAAAGGCGACGGTCAGGGGCTGTATGTGGCATGGAGTAACCTTGAGCACGAGGCGGAGTCGGCTCCCTATGTCATAACGGTGAACGAGAATGGACAAACCATCCTGACCTTCACAGCAAATGACGGCGTCATCAGCTGGGTCAGACAGGAAACAGAATCTTCTGCAGAGGTAATTGAAATTGGCTCTGCGGAAGAGCTGGCAGCGATCAACAAGAATCCTTCCGGTCATTTCGTTCTGACAGCAGATATTGATCTGGCGGGTACAGAATGGACACCCATAGGTGCATTCGTTCCCGGTGGCGGAGAAGAGGGAGAAGTTCCTGACATGACAACTGCCTTTACCGGAACATTTGACGGGCAGGGACATACCATCCGCAACCTGGTAATCAATCAGCCTGAAGCCTGGGCGGTGGGGCTGTTCGGCTGCATCGCAAACGCGGAAATCAGCAACTTCACACTGGAAAACGCAAGCGTAGACGGCATGATGATGGCGGCTGACGTGGTGGGTTACACTTACTGTTCTTCTGTATCCAATGTAAAGCTGACCAATGGCAAGGTCGTTGCCCATTATGCGGAAATGGGCGCGGAAGGCATGTACGGCGGCATCGCGGGTGCAGGTATGGGCAGTTTGATTACCGGCTGTGACGCACAGGCTGATATCTTAATCCCGGACGGTACTGCCAACGCGGGCATCGTGGGCGGCGGCCTGGAAATGACCGATGTTGTCAACTGCACAGCTACAGGCTCTGTGACCGCAGGAAACGACTGCTATGGAATCGGAGGAATTTCAGGTTGCGGGTTCGCTGCGAAACAGTTTACTGACCTGACTGTGCAGAATGTGATTATTACTGTTGGTGACGATTGCCGCTGGATCGGCGGTATTACCGGCTATGCCGGAGGATATCCCGTCGAGGAGCTCGGCATGCCTGTAACGGTCTTCACCAACTGCCAGACGCTGAACGTGACAGTAAACACCGGGATAAATGCTGAGGGCATCGGTGATGTAGTTGGCAGCGGATTTTTCAGCGACGTGCTGGCTGCTAACGGCGCGCCGTTCGATCAGCCGACACAGTTTGAACTTGTAAATTGCAGGGCAGAGCCGATCAACGTTCCTGTGAGCTACTGAAGGCAAAAAGGAAATGCTTTGAAACATTTCAAAGCGTTGTTATGAAAGGAAAACCCAATGTTGGTTCGTCCAATATTGGGTTTTCCTGCGTAAATTTTTCTCTGTTCTCCTTGAAAAAGCAAAGTTTGTGTAGTACAATAATAAAAAACGGACGAAGTCTTTTCGCTCATGATACAGCATAGTCGAAGATGGACGGCTGTGTGATGGGCTTTTATTACAACCGGCAGTTAAATTATACTAACAAAAGGTTAATATATATTCGCACAAGATTATAGAAACAGAGGCGTATTTGCTGACATTCCGGTCTTTGGATCACGAGCAGAAACGACTGTGGCTATATGGTGGACAAAAAATGAATGCGTAAGATAAGGAGATGCAAGAGCGGTGACTACAGCAGAGAAGACGCTTCAGAAAAAGGCCGTTTACAGGGCTGAGATGAGCAAAATCATGTCTGGGGAACAAAGTAATGATCTTTGGCAAAAGGCGGCAATAAAATTGGATTCAATCATAAATCAGTACGGTCCATTGCCCAAGGGACTGCGGGTGCATACGGAAAGAATCTTTCCCGCAGCAGCTATTTACCTGACGGCGAAGGATATCGTGGGTGAAGAAAAAGCCTATCACATCATAGAAGACGCTGCTGTCCGCGGCTGTGAAGAGATTGCGAAGAAGCTTCGGAAGCTGCTGATAGTACCAGGGACGCGAAGCCTGTTTGTTGCGGCCTGGCATCCGATGACGAAGAAGCTGTTTGGAGCCAGCAACGGCTTTCAGAATCGATTTTATCCGAAGAAGAAAGGCGAATATCGGATGGACATTATCTCCTGTCCTTACAATCGGTACTTCACAGAACTTGGCTGCCCGGAGCTGACAAAGATTTTCTGTGAGAATGATGAGAGGACATACGGCAACCTGCCAGGCCTAAAGTTTGAACGTACGGGAACACTTGGAAAAGGTGCGGGTTGCTGCGATTTTTATATCAGGAAAACGTAAAGATGAAAGAAAAAGATCTACCGGTTGACCGCACAAAGCATACAGTCTACACGAAGAATGCAAAGAAATGCGTGAAAAAGCTTTTGCGTCGCTACTATGATGAAAAAACTTCAACTGAACTCTGGGAGAAGATACAACTTCAATACTGTGAGTATTTGAAAGACGAGCCGGCGCTTGCGGGATCGAAGATCACGGTCAGTATTTATGATCCGATTCTGATCTTTGCCTGGTATACGGTTATTCCGGATAAGCCTCCAATCGAAGATATCCAACAGGATATCTATGACTGTTTTATGGGGAGCTTTGACTTACTTGGAAAGATATTCAACCTGAACCGAAAACCGGACAACAGACTGGCAAGCAGGATCTTTAAAAAAACAAGTGATATACGGGAGGAGGAAATCAAACAGTTTCCGGGATCCTTCCGCATGGGAGGGTATTATTACGATAGGGAGAACGGTGTAGTCCGTTACAGCTTTACGCAATGCCCAAACGCGGAATTTGCTAAACGGCATCAAATGGAGAATGTGCTTCCGGTGATGTGTAACTGCGATCATATGGCCATGAAGAAACTCCATGCAGCCTTAATCCGCAAAGGCACATGCTGTACAGCGGAGTGCTGTGATTACTGCATCGTAGGAGATCAGAATCCGATCGCGGAGAAGTACAAACTAAAAACAGCAGAAAACGGCCTCTGGATCAGCGTAGAGAAATAAAGAAAGCGAGAAATCCACTGAGAGGGCAAGCGCCGGAAATGACAAGCGTCAGAGACGAAGAGATCATAATCGTCCGTTTTGGGAACAGCAAATCGGAAAAGGCGATCAGTAGAGTGAGGACATTCACATGAATCCACTGAACAAACAATGGTTTTTTAAAGGTTTCAGAAAAACACTGGGCAATTCTCTACCCGCTGATCGGGCAGAAAAGCTGTGGAAGGAGGCAGGCAGCGAATATAACCGTATCCTTTCGGAGCACCCTGACATGAAAGCCCATAAGGGTGCTATGGTGCTTCCTGCTGTCGCATTGTACAGAACTCTGTCTGTTGTTGGGGAAGATGCAGAAACACTTTTGAACTCCTACGGGGATTATATGGGAAAGCGTTTTGCCGGCATTGTTCACGGGATTACCGTCATCCCCGGTGTTTCCCATATGATCTGGAAGCACGTCGACAGTATCATGGATAGGATGAGCAGCCAGGCTCTGGGATACAAACGACGCATCGTTTCAGATCCCCCTGCCATGTACGGCGTTGATATTCTCTCCTGCCCCTATCATGAACTTGCAAAGGAACTTGGAGCGGAGAAAGCTGTACTCTGCATATGTCACATGGACAAGGCTTATATGAAGGGTTTCCATCATATCCGGTATGATCGAACGTCGGCCGTTTCTGAAGGCTCGGAGTGTTGCGATTACCGGTTAAGGTATGATCCCAATAAGCAATAATTGGGGCGATCTACAATGCATGTGTGAGGTTTCTGTGCCACCGAGGCTTCCGAGGTTCTGCGAAATAATTCAGCAGTACTTTGGAAGCCATTGTTTTCTGACCTCTTTCTGTACCCGGATCAGCATAAAGGTTTTCAAGACAACATCATTACAGAAACTGCTTGCAGGACAGTATGATACGTGTTATAATTTGCAGCAGTTATATATATTTAATATTAGTAATACATAATATACCGATGAGCAAAACTTCTCTATAAAAACTACAGGAAAAATCGCATTGTTTCTCGCTGGTACGATATTGCTGAGTGAGGATTACGTGAATGAGCAGTTATTGTAACCGGATTTTTATATCATAGCAACATGCCCCGTTTATAAACGGAGTATACACAAGCATAAACGTTAAATATAACTAACTGAAGGACGAAGGAGAAAAACGAGCATGCATGAATACTACAGGAAGAATTCTCCCAAGCTAAAAAAAGCCATGAACGGTTTCCTTAAACCAATCGCCGGAGAACTGGAAATGAAGAGCAGCAAGTCCTATACCAGCCTATTAGAAGAGATCTGGGAGCACTATGAGAAAAACATGCTGGAGCATTTTCCTTATATCGGCGGAGATGCTGTCAGCGGTACAAAGAATTTAACCGGTGCATATTGCTTTGTTTCGATGGGCGAGGTGTTGAAGAAATACGGTTTGTCAATGGATGAGATCGGTCATCTGATGGTGCAGGCTTATGAGCGCAAGTTTTCCTCAATACCAGGAATAGTAAAAAAGATCATGCATAAATCCTATACCAACGTGAGTTTCCTCAACAAGATTTTTACAAAGAAAGATGCACAGAACGCCGCTAATGCAAAGAATAATCCTGGCAGCTTTGAAACGAAGACTATGATTCCGCCAGAGGAAGGTTATGACTTCAGCTACCATAATCTTGTCTGTCCGCTGGCAAACTTTGCAAAAATGCAAGGTTATGAAGAATATATGCCCTATCTTTGTAATCTGGACTATGTAATGTTTGGGGTGCTAGGAGTTCCACTGTTTCGGGAACACACCTGTTTTGAAGATGGTGACTACTGCGATTTCAAGCTGAAAACAGATGCAAAACCTCTCACGTACTGGCCTCCGGTTTTTACACAGGACAACAGCTATAAATAAACGGCATGGCAGGACAGAAAAGCAGAAAGGAGAAAATGTTATAAAACCAGATTATAAAAATTGGATGCCAAAAGGCATGGTGCTTGGAACGCTGGCGGGTGCTGTCGGGTGTTTCGGCATGTCTGCCCTCTGCGGCTGTACGGGATTGATTAAAAACAAGAAAGCAAAAGCCGCGGCAACGGATGCCCTGCTTCTTTCAGGGATAGCTGCAGGCGGAGCAGCACTGTGGATGACACTACTCTATCAAGCCTTTTCCTATGACGGGAAGAGACAGATGTCCCGGCAGATCATCGAAGGGATCGCCCAATATGTGACGCTGCCGGAGGGGGGCGTTGGACTTGACGTGGGCTGCGGAAGCGGTGCGCTGACTATAGCCTGCGCCAAACGGAATCCACAGGCTCGTTTTATCGGTATCGACCGCTGGGGAAAAGAGTACGCTTCTTTCAACAAGCCTTTATGCAAAGCTAATGCCGCGGCAGAAGGCGTGAGCAACACGGACTTTCGGCAGGGAAACGCATTGAAGCTTACTTTCGCCGACGAGAGCTTTGATGCAGTCACCAGTAACTATGTCTATCACAATATCCCCAGCAACGACCGGCAGAAGATCCTCCTCGAGACGCTGCGGGTACTCAAAAAGGGTGGCTGCTTTGCTATCCACGACATCATGTCAGAGGCAAAATACGGTGACATGAAAGCCTTTGCCGAAAAACTCCGCCGTATGGGCTATGAAAAGGTTGAACTGATCGACACTACGAACGGAATGTTTATGTCACGCGGCGAGGCAAAATTGATGGGGCTTTCGGGCTCAACACTGTTGGCAGGGGAAAAATAAGATCCACAATATGATAAAAATCTCACCGCAGGAGATTTATGGGAAGGCTCCGGCGGTGAGATTTTCTTTTGTTCCTGAATACAATTATGATTCCGACGGGACATTGAAGCCGGGTATCACATCGTCTATGACCACGATATCATCCCCCAGGCCCGCTTCTCCGGCTTTTAATACGATGGCAAAAATACCCTCCCTCGGCATGACACAGTCTCCGGCCTGCTTTCTTATCGCACAATCAGCGTGGCATTCTTTACCAATCTGGGTTACTTCACAAAGGGCGGTTCCAATTTGAAGTTTTGTTCCAACGGGAAGCGCACAAAGAGTGATTCCCTCGCAGAGAATGTTTTCTGCAAAAGCGCCGGGCAGCAGACGAATCGAAACCTTCTCCTGCAGGCGGTCTACACTTTCCTTCGCCAGCAAACTCACCTGTCTGTGCCAGTCTCCGGCATGAGCATCTCCAACAATACCGAGATGGGGACACAATACGATCCTATCTATGGGATGCTTTTGCTCTCCCTTCCTTTCGCTGATGCAAACTGCGAGAATAGTTGCTTTCTGATCCATTAATTTTTCATCCTTTCATAAAAAGGTTCATATCCGTTTGCTTACCGGTCAGTACAACAGCTGCTGCCTCCCATGGAACAGAGGAACTCCACTGCATCGCCCTCCTGCAGAGCATAGCATTCATACCGTTCTACGGGCAGGAACATATTGTTGAGTGTAACGGTAACACTTTGAGGCGTCTCCACTTTCTGAAGCTCCATCAGCCGCATCACGGTAATGCCGTCTTCAACTTCGATGCGCTTACCGGACACCTGAATAGTCACAAGCTCAGCCCCTTTCTTCCTCTTGACAAAATATTGTAAATGAAGTATAAACAATAAAACCTATCAAGTCAATAGGAAAGATAGGTATATAGAGAAAGCGTAATTTGAAAGTTGGAATGGAATACTGTTATGATGCACACGTACAGAAGCATATGCATGTCCTTTGGAGAAGCAAAAGCGGAATGAAACGAGCCATGATTGCCATGAGCGGCGGTGTGGACAGCTCTGTCGCGGCACTGTTGATGAAAGAAGCCGGATATGAGTGTGCCGGTGTTACCATGCGGCTGTTCCGGGAAACTGCTCATGTGAGCAGTTGCGGGAGAAGCTGCTGTTCCGATGCCGACGAGGAGGATGCGGCTTTCGTATGCCATCAGTTGGGAATCCCACATGAACCGGCATGCTTTTCCCGACTGTTTGAAGAAAAGGTAATCCGAAAGTTTATCCGGGAATATGAAAACGGCCGGACACCAAACCCCTGTATCGACTGCAATCAATTTTTGAAATTTGAAGCGCTGATGGAACAGGCGAAAACAAAGGGTTTCGATGTTCTGGTTACAGGCCACTATGCCCGCGTACGCTACTGTGAAGAATTGAAACGCTGGCAGCTTCTCAAGGCTGCAGATGAGAAGAAAGATCAAAGCTATGTTTTGTATATGATGACACAGGAGCAGCTGGCGCATCTTTGCCTCCCACTGGGAGAATTGCAGAAATCTGACACGAGGAGCCTGGCGGAAAAAAGCGGGCTTATCACTGCAGAGAAGCGAGACAGTCAGGATATCTGCTTTATCCCCAACGGCGACTATACCGAGTTTATCCAGCGATGGACAGGGAGAAGCTACCCAGAGGGAGAGATAGTTGATTGCAGTGGCCGTGCAGTAGGTCGGCATCGCGGTCTGATTCGCTACACGATCGGCCAGCGACACGGCCTGCGGGTTTCAGCAGAGGAACCAGTCTATGTGATTGGGAAGGATCTCGCAAGCAACACATTGACTGTCGGCCCGAAAGAAGCGTTATTTCACAAAGAACTTATAGCAGACAATTTCAACTGGCTGTCGATCCCGGAGCCGGACGGCCCAATTCGGGTCACGGCACGAACACGCTACCACCAACCTGAGGCTGCGGCTATTGTTTACCCGCTTTCTGATTCACAAATCCATGTAATCTTTGACGAAACACAGCGAGCAATGACGCCCGGTCAGGCTGTTGTGCTGTACCAGGGAGAATTGATTCTGGGCGGCGGAACGATCAGCACTGTTTTGAATTGAACATTCGCTGATGGACAGTTGGAAATCATTAAACCATGATGACGAAAAAATGAGACCATTCAAGGAAGAATAATGGTTAATATGCGGTAAAATACAACACTAAATAAAGTTTGAAAAATCCCAACGAAGCAGTACCCAGAATGTGGGTTACCGATCGTTGGGATCTTATTTTCAAGGTGTTCTGCTCTTCGCGGCAGATTTCGGCCAGACAATGATTCTGGATATGGCTAAGAGATAAAGAAAATAAACCAAACGATAGTTAACTATTGACAATTTAAATTAAAGATGATAAACTACAAAAACGTTAGATAGAACTAACATTTTTAGCGGCCAAAAGTTAAGGTATTTTAACATCTGTTTGCGTAGATTAAGAGAGGAGGACATACGATGATGCCCCTGATTCTGGCAGATACAGGCGAAGAAACTATCATCAAACGAGTCGGCGGAAGCCCCGACATGAAAAAACATCTGGAGGATATGGGTTTCGTGGCGGGAGGTGCCGTCACGGTGATGAACACCATCGGTGGGAATCTGATCGTCAAGATCAAGGAATCCCGGGTGGCCATCAGCAAGGAAATGGCCTCCAAAATCATGGTTTGATCAAAATGAAGATAAAGGAGCAGAACACGTGAAAACACTCAGAGACGTTAAAGTCGGCGAGACCGTCAAAGTTGTTAAGCTGCACGGTGAGGGAGCCGTTAAACGCCGCATTATGGACATGGGCATCACCAAGGGCGTTGAAGTATACGTACGTAAACTTGCCCCGCTGGGAGACCCCATCGAGGTAAATGTGAGAAACTATGAACTGTCGATCCGCAAGGCTGACGCGGAAATGATCGAAGTCGAATAAAAGGAGAAGGAAGCCATGGATAAACAGATTCGCATTGCTCTTGCAGGCAACCCGAACAGCGGCAAAACAACCCTGTTCAACAAGCTGACAGGCTCGGCGCAATTCGTCGGAAACTGGCCAGGCGTGACAGTAGAAAAAAAAGAAGGCAAGCTGATCGTCGACAAGGAAGTCATCCTGACAGATCTGCCCGGCATTTATTCCCTTTCTCCTTATACCCTGGAAGAAGTTGTGGCACGAAACTATCTCATAGAGGAAAAGCCAGATGCTATTCTCAATATTGTAGATGCCACAAACCTGGAGCGAAATCTGTATCTGACTACGCAGCTGACTGAGCTCGGTATCCCGGTTGTCATTGCGCTGAACATGATGGATCTGGTCAGAAAAGCTGGAGACAGCATCAATGTCAAAGAACTGAGCAGACAGCTGGGCTGCCAGATTGTGGAAATCTCTGCCCTTAAGGGCGACGGTGTGAAGGAAGCAGCACTGGCAGCTATCGAAGCTGCGAAAAACGGCAAAACTATCCCGCAGCATCGCTTCTCCGGTCCGGTAGAACACGCACTGGCTCACATTGAAGAGGTCACAGTACATAATCTGCCTGAGGAGCAACAGCGCTGGTATGCTATTAAGGTGTTTGAGCGTGATGAAAAGGTTCTTGAAAGCCTGAATCTGACCCAAGAAGTCAAAACGCATATCGAGAAGGACATCGAAGCTGCAGAGAAGGAACTGGATGACGACGCGGAAAGCATCATCACCAATGAACGCTATGTATACATTGCTCAAATGCTCAAGGGGATCTATAAGAAGAAAGGCAAGGGACAACTCTCTGTTTCCGATAAGATCGATAAGATCGTCACCAACCGCATTCTTGCACTGCCGATCTTTGTACTGGTTATGTGGCTGGTTTATGCCCTGTCAATGGGTTCTTCCGTTGCAGACGGCGGCATCGCCATCGGAACATTTCTGACTGACTGGACCAATGACGTGCTTGGCGGAGCATGGCTGACCGACGGGTCCCGTGCGATTCTGGAAGGCTGGGGCGTTGCCCCCTGGCTGGTCGGCCTGATTTCAGACGGTATCCTTGCAGGTGTAGGTGCGGTTCTCGGTTTTGTGCCTCAGATGCTGGTTCTCTTCCTGATGCTTTGCCTGCTGGAAGACTGCGGCTACATGGCACGCATTGCCTTCATTATGGACAGAATCTTCCGCCGCTTCGGGCTCTCCGGTAAGAGTTTTATCCCGATGCTCGTCGGGACGGGCTGCGGAATCCCCGGCGTCATGGCATCCCGAACCATTGAAAACGAACGTGACCGCCGCATGACGGTCATGACTACGACCTTTATCCCCTGCGGCGCCAAAATGCCAATTATCGGCCTGATTGCAGGCGCACTCTTCGGGGGCAGCACATGGGTTGCCACATCTGCGTACTTCATCGGCATTGCGGCGATTGTCCTCTCCGGTATCATGCTCAAGAAAACGAAAATGTTTGCAGGGGATCCGGCTCCATTCGTCATGGAACTTCCGGCTTACCACCTGCCTGCATGGGGAAATGTTCTGCGTGGCACCTGGGAACGCGGCTGGAGCTTCATTAAACGTGCCGGTACCGTTATTGTGATTTCCTCCATCGTGATCTGGTTCCTGACAAGCTTCGGCTCGGTCAACGGCAAGTTCGGCATGGTACACGATCTTTATGAGGACAAGACTGTTGTAACCGATGAGTATGTCGGAGTTGTGGCAGACCGCATGGGAATCCCCGAGGACGAAGTTGAACCCATGGATGACTCCATACTGGCACGCGTGGCGCAGCCCGTTTCCATTGTTTTCAAGCCGCTGGGCTTCGGCGACTGGAAGCCCACCGCAGCAACTGTGACCGGACTTGTGGCAAAAGAAGAGGTCGTTGCCAACTTCGGCATCATGTATGCCTATGATGATAAAGATGGTGAGGAAGAACTGGAGGAGAACGGTGACCAGATCTGGGACCGCGTTGCCGAGGACTTCAATGCTTTCTCCGGCGGTCACGGCAAACTCGCGGCTTATACCTTTATGATCTTCAATCTGCTCTGTGCACCCTGCTTTGCAGCCATCGGCGCGATCAAGCGTGAAATGAACAGCCAAAAGTGGACCTGGTTTGCCATCGGCTATCAGTGCGGCTTTGCCTGGGTCACAGCTTTCATCGTATGGCAGCTCGGCCGTCTGTTTGCGGGAGGCATGAATGTCGTTGGTCTGATTTTGGCCCTGGTGATGCTGGCGCTGATCTGCTGGCAGCTCTTCAAACCCTATAAGGAAGCGCAGAAGCTGACTGTAAAGTGACCCTCCAGCTTATCTTGCTTCAAATGGCGGTGCTGTGGGATTTCGATCTTCCTTCTCACAGCACTGCCGCCTCTCAAAAAGGAAGTGACTCTATGTTAACCTGGATTTCCTTAAATCTCATCAATATTGCACTCATTGCTGTCATCGTGCTGATTGCAGGTCTGCTGATCCGCAGCATGATCCGAGATAAAAAAGCAGGAAACCATTCCTGCGGCGGTAATTGCGCAGGCTGCGGAGCCTGTGGAAGCTGCAGCGCCTGTGGAAGATGCGGGACAATTCCCAAACAGGCAAACAGCGACCTCGGAAGTTGAGTACAACAGTAAAATTACGACTCCCGCAAAGTAATACTCCAAAGCTTTGCGGGGGTATGATTTGATGAGTCGTATCCGACTGAAAGAAGAGCACCAAAACCCCTACGGCAGGGGTTTTTGTACAATTTGACCATTGACAACGACAGTCCACTGCCTATATAATACGGCCACTCTGACAGGAGGACTTGCGAATGCCGTTTTTTGACAAGGTCAAGAAAATCTGCTCCGATGAGGGAACCCAGTTTTTCATAGGGGAGAACTGCGTGGTCTTAGATGTCTATAATAAAAATTCATATGTACTCTTACCCGGTTTCTGCGATGTGCATGTGCACTTTCGCGAGCCGGGTTTTTCTTACAAAGAAACTATCCACAGCGGAAGCCTTGCTGCCGCCAGAGGCGGATATACGGTTGTCTGTACGATGCCGAACCTGAACCCGGTCTGTGACAACACTGAGCATCTGGCATTACAGAAAGAGCTTATCCAACGGGATGCCGTGATAGACGTTTTGCCGTATGCAGCTATCACGCTGGAAGAGAAAGGCAGGCAGCTTTCCGATCTGGAAGCACTGGCACCCGAGGTTATCGCTTTTTCAGACGACGGGAAAGGCGTGCAATCGGAGAGTATGATGCGCGATGCTATGAAACGGGCAAAAGCGCTCGGAAAGATGATCGTTGCGCACTGTGAGGACAACAGCCTGCTCTGTGGCGGTTATATCCACAGCGGGCGCTATGCTGAAGAGCACCACCATCAAGGGATCTGCTCTGAGAGCGAATGGAGGCAAGTCGAACGCGACTTGCGACTTGCCGCGGAGACCGGATGTGCCTATCATGTGTGTCATGTCTCAACCAAGGAGAGCGTTGCGCTGATCCGTGAAGCAAAACGTGCAGGAGTGGATGTAAGCTGTGAAACCGCACCGCACTACCTGCTTCTGGATGAAAACGACCTTCAGGAGGATGGGCGATTCAAGATGAATCCTCCCCTGCGTGCATCGGAAGACCGAGAAGCGCTGATTGAAGGCCTGCTGGACGGGACAATCGACATGATTGCAACCGACCATGCTCCGCACAGCAGAGAGGAAAAGAACCGTGGCCTGGAAAAAAGTGCTTTCGGCATTGTCGGCATTGAGACAGCCTTTCCCCTGCTTTATACCGGACTTGTTAAGAAAGGTGTCCTCAGCATTGAGACGCTGGTGGAGCTGCTATGTGAAAAGCCGCGAAAGCGTTTCGGTATTCCACTTGGGAATGAGTTCTCAATCTGGGATCTCGACCGGCAGTATGTAATTAACCCTGAGGAATTTCTTTCCCTGGGCCGGGCAACACCCTTTGCAGGTCATACAGTCTGCGGACGGTGTTTACTGACGGTCTGTCACGGGAAAGCAGTCTACTGTGAGGAGAATGAATATGGCAAAGAGAACGGATATTAAAAAAGTACTTATCATCGGCTCGGGACCGATTGTAATCGGCCAGGCGGCGGAGTTTGATTATGCGGGCACGCAGGCCTGCCTGGCGCTTAAGGAGGAAGGTTACGAAGTCGTGCTGGTCAACTCCAATCCTGCCACTATCATGACGGACACTTCCATAGCTGACAAGGTCTATATGGAGCCACTGACACTCAACTATGTAGCCAAAATACTGCGCTATGAACGACCGGATGCTATTGTCCCCGGCATTGGCGGACAGACAGGGCTGAACCTCGCAATGCAACTCGAACGGAAGGGTATCCTGCGTGAGTGCGGAGTCGAATTGCTCGGAACCAGCAGCAAGAGCATTGAACGTGCCGAGGATCGTGAACTTTTTAAGGAGATGTGTCAGTCCATCGGTGAGCCGGTCATCCCCTCTGAGATTACTTACGACCTGGAGCACGCAAAGCGGGCTGCCGAGGAAATCGGCTATCCCGTTGTACTGCGTCCGGCTTTTACGCTCGGCGGAACGGGCGGCGGATTTGCGAACAACGAGAAGGAGCTTGTAGAGATCGGCACCAATGCCTTCCGTCTTTCTCCCGTTCACCAGGTGCTGATTGAAAAGAGTGTAAGAGGGTACAAGGAAATCGAGTTTGAGGTCATGCGAGATTCCAACGACCACGCTATTACCATCTGTGGGATGGAAAATGTGGATCCCGTCGGGGTACACACCGGAGACTCCATCGTTGTAGCTCCGATTCTCTCCCTGAATGATCATGATCTCAAGATGCTCAACGACAGCGCAATCAAGATCATTCGCGAACTCAAAATCGAGGGAGGCTGCAATGTGCAGTTTGCACTGAACCCTGAGAACAGTGAATACTTCCTCATTGAGGTTAATCCTCGTGTCTCCCGATCCTCAGCATTGGCCTCCAAGGCAAGCGGCTACCCCATAGCCCGTGTGACGGCGAAGATCGCGATGGGCATGGCGCTGGAAGAAATCCCAGTTGCGGGAGGCACAGCGGCGATGGAGCCGAGACTTGACTACTTTGTTGCCAAGTTTCCGCGCTTCCCGTTTGACAAGTTCCCCGACGCACCGAACACTCTCGGCACGCAGATGAAAGCCACCGGTGAGGTTATGGGCATCGGGTCAACTCTGGAGGAGTGCTTCCTGAAATCTGTCCGCTCGCTTGAAACAGGGGTCTGCCATTTCTTCAGCCGTAAATTTGCCGATATGGAAAACGAAGCGCTGTTTGAGTATATCGCGAGTTTTCGGGATGATAATATCTACGCTGTGACAGAGCTGCTGCGCCGCGGCATTGAAGTGGAAAAGCTCCATGAGATCACGATGATCACACCGCTCTTCCTGGAAGCGCTGAAGCGTATCGTGGAGATGGAGAATACTCTAAAAGCCCATGTGAATGAGGTCTCAACGCTGAAAGCGGCAAAAAAGATGGGTTTTTCAGATAAATATATTGCCATACTTTGGAATTTAAGCGAAACAGAAATCTACGAAAAGAGGAAAAAACACGGTATCACCCCGGTTTTCCGCATGGTCGATACGTTGCACACCGGAAAATACATTGCCTATCTCTATTCCTCTTATACCGGAGAAAACGAGTCAAGACTCAAAAACAAGAAAAAGGTAATCGTACTCGGTGCAGGGCCGATCCGCATCGGACAGGGCGTAGAGTTTGATTATTCCACGGTTCACGCCGTGCAGACCATCAAACGCAACGGGTATGAAGCCATCATAATCAACAACAATCCGGAGACAGTCTCTACCGATTATACTACCGGGGACAAGCTATATTTTGAGCCGCTGACACCGGAAGATGTCATGGCGATCATTGACTATGAGAAACCCGAAGGAGTCATCGCTTCTCTGGGTGGGCAGACAGCCATCAATCTGGCCAAACCACTGATGGACCGCGGTGTAAAACTCATCGGAACCGACTGTGCCGCTATCGAGCGGGCTGAAAACCGTGACAGCTTTGAAAAAGTGCTGCTCGAACTTGACATTCCTCAACCGCCCGGAGTCGCCGTTACCAGCATTGAAGATGGTGTAAAGGCTGCGTCCGAGATCGGGTACCCTGTGCTTGTTCGGCCAAGCTTTGTGCTCGGTGGCAGAGCGATGGAGATCGTTGCCAACGAGGAAATGCTGCGGCACTATCTGAAGACTGCCGTGGAGATCGACACGGATAAGCCGGTGCTGGTTGACAAGTATATCCTCGGCAAGGAAGTGGAGATCGACGCTATCTGCGACGGACGGGATGTCTTCGTACCCGGTATTATGGAGCTTGTAGAGCGCACCGGCGTCCATTCCGGAGACTCCATCAGCGTTTATCCAACCGTATCTATCTCCAACCGTGTCAAGGGCATCATTTTGCAGTATGCCAAAAAGCTGGGGCTCGGCATCGGGATTATCGGGCTTTACAACATTCAGTTTATTGTGGACAGGGAAGAACGCGTCTATATTATCGAGGTCAACCCGCGTTCGTCCCGTACGGTGCCTTTCCTTTCCAAGGCGACAGGCTGGTCGCTGGCCGACATCGCTACCGAGGTTATCCTCGGAAAAAGCCTCAAGGAGCAGGGAATCTTCGACCTGTACCCCGAGGAGAAAAAACGCCACTATGTCAAGGTTCCGGTCTTTTCCTGGAATAAGATTAAAGGGCTCGATGCATATCTGAGCCCCGAAATGAAGTCCACAGGCGAAGCCATCGGTTATGATGACAAAATGCCCCGTGCTATGTACAAAGCACTGCAGGCTTCCGGGATGAAGCTGCAGAACTACGGAACAGTTTTTGTGACTCTTGCGGACGAGGACAAAGAAGAGGCTCTGCCTCTCGTGCGCCGCTTCTATGACATGGGATTCAATATTGAAGCAACAGCGGGGACGGCTGCTTTTCTCAAAGAGCACGGTATACGCACCCGGGTACGCCGCAAGATCAGTGAGGGAAGCGAAGAAATCCTTGAATCCATCCGGGCAGGCTATGTTTCTTATATTATCAACACGCGCGCTCTTCAGCGCGGCAGGCACTTTGAGGATGGAGTGGTTATCCGCCGCTGTGCAGCAGAGAACAATGTGACGATTTTCACCTCGCTGGATACCGTGAGCGTTTTGCTGGATGTGCTGGAAGAAACTACCATCACCGTTTCCACGATAGATTCCTGATCTATGAAACAGTCTGTTTTTGAAATTGTTGAAAACACTGCACTGACCAGCAAGGTTATGCGCATGCAGCTTGCCGGCGATACATCCGGTATAGAACAGCCGGGGCAGTTTGTCGATATCAGGTTGGAGAACCTCTTTCTCCGCCGTCCGCTTTCTGTCTGCGACTGGGATGATGAGAGTTTCACAGTTCTCTACGAACGTGTTGGCCGGGGTACTGAACAAATGGCAACGCTCCCGAACGGTGAAAGGCTTGATGTGCTGACAGGCCTCGGCAACGGATTTGATCTCAGCCTGGCCGGGGAGAAACCGCTGCTGATCGGCGGCGGGACAGGCCTGTCCCCTCTCTATGGCTTGGCAAAAAAAATACTGAAGTGCGGTGGTCACCCTTCGGTGATCCTTGGCTTTCATACAGCAGAGGAAGTGTTCTATAGCGGGGAATTCCAGGAAATTGGAATAGAACCGATTATCGCCACTGAGGACGGAAGCTGCGGCGTACGGGGCTTTGTCACAGAAGCCATGGAGCTTCCGTATACATATTTCTATGCCTGCGGGACAGAGGCGATGCTGCACGCGGTCTGTGAGAAGAGCAGAACTCCCGGACAGATCAGCCTTGGCAAACGTTTGGGATGCGGATTCGGAGCCTGTATGGGTTGTACGGTACTGACGAAAAACGGACCAAAGCGGATTTGTAAAGACGGGCCGGTTCTGAACAGTGAGGAGGTCGTATGGGAAGATTAAGCGTCAGCCTCTGCGGTATCGAGCTGGAAAACCCTGTCATCCCCGCCTCCGGTACCTTCGGTTATGGTTATGAATTCGCCGATCTCTATGATATCAACTGCCTTGGGACCTTTTCTTTCAAAGGTACGACTCTGGCAGAGCGTGTCGGCAATCCTCTGCCCCGCATTGCGGAAACAGAGGCCGGAATGCTCAATGCTGTAGGGCTGCAGAATCCGGGCGTGGAAAAGGTAATTGCAGAAGAATTGCCGAAACTGGCCAGGTGCTTTCATAAGCCTGTTATTGCCAATGTCAGCGGCTTTTCTGTTGAAGAGTATGCAGAGACCTGCCGCAGGCTCGACGAACAGGAGCAGGTCGGCTGGCTGGAAGTCAACATCAGCTGTCCGAATGTGCACGGCGGCGGGATGAGTTTCGGAACAGACCCGCAGGCAGCTGCAGCGGTCACAAAGGCGGTCAAGGCGGTGACTACAAAACCCGTAATCATGAAACTCACCCCGAACGTTACGGACATTGCTTCCATTGCACATGCCTGTGAGGATGCAGGGGCAGATGCCCTGAGCCTCATCAACACGATCAAGGGAATGCGAATTGATCTGAATACAAGACAGCCTGTTCTTGCAAACGTCACCGGCGGGCTATCCGGGCCGGCGGTCTTCCCGGTAGCCCTTGGCATGGTCTGGCAGGTATCGCAGGCGGTGAAAATCCCGGTAATCGGTCTCGGCGGAGTCAGGAGTGCTGAAGACGTGATCGAGATGATGCTTGCAGGAGCGACAGCTGTGGAGATAGGAGCCGCCAATCTGGTAAATCCATTTGCCTGCCGCGACATTATTGAAAACCTGCCTGCCGTGATGGACAGATATCAGATAAACACTTTGAGAGAGATTACAGGAGGAGCCCATGGCTAAAGATGTTATCATTGCGTGCGATTTTTCAAGTGCGGAGGAATGCTTCCGTTTTCTTGACCGCTTTTCAGAGGAAAAGCCTTTCGTCAAGATCGGGATGGAGCTGTATTATGCTGAGGGGCCGGCTATCGTGCGCGAAATCAAGCGGCGAGGGCACAAAATCTTTCTCGATCTGAAGCTGCATGATATCCCAAACACAGTCAGGAAGGCTATGGCCGTACTGTCCCGCCTTGATGCAGATATTGTGAACCTGCACGCAGCGGGTGGCTCAAACATGATGAAAGCGGCAATCGAAGGGCTGACGCGTCCTGACGGAAGCCGCCCTCTGCTGATTGCCGTCACGCAGCTCACAAGCACCGATCAGCAGCTTATGGAGTCGGAGCTGCTGATCGAAAAGCGACTTGAGGATGTGGTAATAGCATATGCTCAGAATGCTGCCGCCTCAGGACTTGACGGAGTGGTGTGTTCCCCGCTGGAAGCAGGCCGTGTGCATGAAGCCTGTGGTACGGGGTTCCTCACCGTCACACCGGGTGTGCGTTTTGCAGAAGGCGACACCGGTGATCAGAAACGTGTCACCACTCCGCAAAAAGCGAGGGAGCTCGGTGCAGACTATATTGTGGTAGGGCGCCCGATCACTCAGGCGGATGACCCTGTAGCTGCTTACAGAAAATGTGTAAAGGAGTTTTTGGAATGAAGGAACAAATTGCGAGAGATCTGCTTTCTATCGGCGCGGTCTTCTTTCGGCCGGATGAACCCTTCCTTTGGGCGAGCGGTATCAAAAGCCCCATATACTGTGACAATCGGCTGACCCTCACATCTCCGGAAGTACGGAATGATGTGGAAAACGGCCTGGCCGCAATGATCCGGGAATATTATCCAAATGCCGAGGTGCTGATGGGCACGTCAACAGCCGGAATCGCACATGCAGCAATCACGGGTCATCTGCTACAATTGCCGATGGGTTATGTTCGTTCCGGCAGCAAGGACCACGGAAGGAAAAACCGCATCGAGGGAAAGTTGGAACCGGGTGAGAAGGTTGTTGTGGTCGAGGACCTGATCTCAACCGGAGGAAGCGTACTTGACGTTGTAAACGCACTACGCGAAGCCGGTGCCGAAGTGCTCGGTATAGTAAGCATTTTCACTTACGGCATGAAAAACGGCCTTGAGCGTCTGGCTGCAGCAGGAGTTGAAAACCATTCGCTCACGGATTTCGACTGCGTTGCCCGCGTAGCCGCCGCCGAGGGTTATATCAGACCAGAGGATGTAGAACGGCTGCTGCGTTTTCGCGACAATCCCTCAGATGAGAGCTGGATCGGAGGGAAGGCGTGAAACGAAGCCTTATTGCCATTCAGGATTTTTCAGTGGAAGAGCTGCAGGAGCTCATGGATACTGCGAATGATATTATCGCAAATCCTGCCGGATACAGTGAACTCTGCCGCGGCAAGAAAATTGCAACACTGTTTTTTGAGCCCTCAACCCGTACGCGACTCAGCTTTGAAGCTGCAATGCTTGAGCTCGGCGGCTCTGTAATCGGCTTTTCTGAGGCACAAAGCTCCTCTGCTGCCAAGGGGGAGAGTGTAGCTGATACAGCCAAGGTCATCTCCTGCTACGCGGATATCATCGCGATGCGCCACCCCAAGGAAGGTGCTCCGCTGGTGGCTGCAATGAATGCCTCAATTCCTGTGATCAATGCGGGAGACGGCGGACACAACCACCCCACGCAGACGCTTGCAGATCTGCTGACGATCTACAGAGAGAAGGGACGCCTCAGCAATCTTACGGTCGGCATTTGCGGCGATCTGAAATTCGGCCGCACGGTTCATTCTCTGATTGCCGCTCTCAGCCGCTATGAGGGGGTCAGATTTGTCCTGATTTCCCCTGAAGAGCTTAAGTTACCGAGTTATGTGAAAAAGGAGATTCTCAAAGCCCAGGGAATTCCTTATGTGCAAACCACTGATCTTGAAGCCGTTATGCCAGAGCTGGATATTCTCTACATGACACGAGTCCAAAGAGAGCGCTTCTTTAACGAGGAAGATTACCTTCGTCTCAAGGACAGCTATATTCTTACACCGGATCGTCTTTACAATGCAAAAAAGGATCTCTGCATTATGCATCCGCTGCCCCGCGTCAACGAGATCAGCGTCGCTATTGATGACGATCCCCGGGCCTGTTACTTCAAGCAGGTTCTTTACGGCAAGTATATGCGCATGGCATTGATCCTGAAATTGTTGAAGGAGGCCGGAACACTGTGAATATTGACTCTATCCAGAACGGTATCGTTATTGATCACATCACTGCCGGACAGGGGATGCGGCTCTATGAATTGCTGGGGCTTGAGAAGCTGGACTGTTCTGTTGCCATCATCAAAAATGCACACAGCGAAAAGCTCGGCAAGAAGGACATTATCAAGATTGATGCCGATATTCCCGTAAATCTCGATGTGATCGGGTATGTTGACCCAGGTGTGAGCGTGAATACCATCCGGAACGGTATGCTTGTAGAGAAACGGAAAATCGATATGCCCGAAACACTTACCAATGTCATCTTCTGCAAAAATCCCCGGTGTATCTGCTCTACGGAACAGGAGCTCAGACATATTTTCAAACTGACAGATAAAAACAACAAGGTCTATCGCTGCTTTTACTGCGAGACCAAAGCCAACTGAAAGAGAAAAGGAGAAAGATTATGGCGAGAATTATCAATGAACCGTGCCATACGTTTAACGAGTATCTGCTGATCCCCGGCTATACTCCCATCACCTGCCGTTCCGACAAGGTTTCACTCCGGACCCCGCTTGTAAAGTTCCGAAAGGGCGAGGAGGAATGCCCTATCAGCATGAACATCCCCATGGTATCGGCCATTATGCAATCTGTCTCCGGCGATCGCATGGCTGTCGCACTTGCTACCGAGGGCGGTATTTCCTTTATCTACGGTTCTCAGAGTGTGGAAGACGAAGCGGCAATGGTTCGCCGTGCCAAGAGCTATAAGGCAGGCTTCGTTCAGAGCGACTCGAACCTCCACCCCGATAATACACTGCGTGATGTACTTGCACTCAAGGAGAAGACCGGGCATTCCACTGTAGCCGTTACGGAAGACGGGACCGCCGACGGAAAGCTCGTGGGTGTTGTTACCAGCCGTGATTACCGCGTGAGCCGTATGGATCTTGACACGCCGGTTTCCGCATTCATGACGCCTTTTGAAAAACTCGTCTGGGCACGTGAGGGCACGACGCTCAAAGAAGCCAACGACATTATCTGGGAGCATAAGCTCAACTCTCTCCCCATTCTCTCGGAGGACGGGCGTCTGAGCTGTTTTGTCTTCCGCAAGGACTATGAGAGCCATAAGCAGAACCCCAATGAACTGCTGGACGATCACAAACGCTATGTTGTTGGCGCGGGAATCAACACCCGCGACTATGAGGAGAGGGTCCCTGCACTGCTCGAAGCCGGTGCAGACGTACTGTGCATTGACTCGTCTGAGGGGCATAATGACTGGCAGCGATTCACGCTTGGCTGGATCCGCGAGCACTATGGTGATACAGTCAAAGTCGGTGCAGGGAATGTTGTGGATGCGGCAGGTTTCCGTTTCCTTGCCGACTGCGGTGCGGACTTTGTGAAAGTCGGCATCGGCGGAGGATCCATCTGCATTACACGTGAGACAAAGGGCATCGGCCGCGGCCAGGCAACTGCTCTCATCGATGTGTGTGCAGAACGGGATAAATATTTTGAAGAGACCGGTATCTATATCCCGGTCTGCTCAGACGGCGGCATTGTCTATGACCATCACATTACGCTTGCCCTTGCTATGGGGGCGGACTTCGTGATGCTCGGACGCTATTTCGCACGTTTTGACGAGAGCCCCACCAACAAGGTCAATATCGGCGGGACCTATTACAAGGAATACTGGGGCGAAGGCTCTGCCCGTGCACGCAACTGGCAACGGTACGACATGGGCGGTGACAAAAAGCTCAGTTTCGAAGAAGGTGTGGATTCCTATGTTCCTTATGCAGGCTCCCTGAAATACAATGTTGCCCTCACGCTCAGCAAGGTACGTCACGCAATGTGTAACTGCGGTGCGATGAATATCCCTGAACTTCAGGAAAAGGCTGTACTTACGCTTGTGTCCTCCACATCCATCGTCGAGGGCGGTGCACACGATGTCATTCAGAAGGACACTTCGCCGGCCATTAAATAAAAGGAGCGCGGAATGAAGAAAATCGGTATCGTTATGGGAAGCGACAGTGATCTGCCTGTCATCGAAAAAGCGGTCAGCATCCTGCGTGAGATGAACATTCCTTTTGAAGTACATGTCTATTCTGCTCACCGCACACCTGTGGAGGCACGGGATTTTGCTCTGCATGCGCGTGAAAACGGCGTTGGTGTGATCATTGCGGCTGCGGGGATGGCAGCGCATCTGGCGGGTGCAATTGCAGCGAACACTACGCTGCCTGTCATCGGGATTCCCTGTAAAGGACCTGCACTGGACGGTTTGGATGCACTTTTATCCACGGTACAGATGCCATCCGGGATCCCGGTAGCTACCGTCGGCGTGAATAACGGGGCAAATGCTGCCCTGCTTGCAGCTGAAATTCTTGCTGTGGAGGATGCCGAACTTGCGGCTGTCCTGCAGCTGAAACGCCAGCGCGACAGTGATGCTGTTCTCAAAAAGGACGCAGGCATCGCTGAAAGATTATAAGAACCCCTATTTTATATAAAGGAGAGAAACCCATGGAAAAAAAGCTCGTTTATACCGGAAAGACCAAGAATGTATATGCCCTTGAGAACGGAAACTATTTGCTCAAATTCAAAGATGACTGCACCGGCAAAGATGGGGTGTTTGATCCCGGTGAAAACTCTGTCGGCCTTACGATTGAAGGTGTTGGCGATGTAAACCTGCGCATGTCGGTCTACTTTTTCGAGAAAATCAATGCTGCGGGCATCCGCACGCATTTCATCAGCGCAGACCTGAAAGAGACCACGATGGAAGTGCTGCCTGCCAAGGTTTTCGGACACGGGCTTGAGGTTATCTGTCGTTACAAAGCGGTCGGATCTTTCCTGCGCCGCTACGGCGAGTATGTCGAGGAAGGTGCTGATCTGCCTGCTTATGTGGAGATGACCTTCAAAAACGATGAGAAAGGCGACCCGCTTGTCACAAAAGACGGCCTTATTGTGCTCGGTGTCATGACCGGCGAGCAGTACGACGAAATCAAGGATATGACCCAGAAAATTACCCGGATTGTTGCTGACGAACTGGCGGTACGCGGCCTTGAACTATACGACATTAAATTTGAGTATGGTTATGATTCTGATGGAAAGGTTATGCTCATTGACGAGATCGCTTCGGGCAATATGCGCGTCTACAAGAACGGCAGTTACATCGACCCGATGACCCTCTCCGGGCTCTTCTTCGCATAATGGGTGGATTTTTCGGCGCGGTTTCACACCGCGACATCGTACTGGATGTTTTTTTCGGTACAGATTATCACAGTCATCTCGGGACCCGAAGCGCAGGGATTGCCGTATTGAATCAGGATGGCAGCTGCACCCGGGAAATTCATTCCATCGCCAATACGCCTTTCCGTACCCGCTTCGAGAAAGATCTTCCGGACTTTGCCGGGAACGTCGGCATCGGATGCATCAGTGATACAGATCCGCAGCCTCTTCTGGTCCGCTCCCATCTCGGGTTCTATGCTATCATTACGGTGGGACAGATCAACAATGCTGAGGCTCTCGTGGATACATATTTTTCCGATCACGGACACCAGTTCATGGCTATGGGTTCTGGGCGCGTCAACACGACAGAGCTCGTTGCTGCACTGATCAATGAGTGCGAAACCCTGACGGAAGGGATCCGCCATGCACAGGAGGTCGTTGACGGCTCGTTATCTGTACTGCTTATGTGTGCTGACGGCTCGCTTATAGCCGGGCGAGATCGTTTCGGACGGCTGCCTGTGCTGCTTGGAAAAGATGCAGACGGCTGCTGCGTATCTTTTGAGTCTTTTGCGTACACAAAACTCAATTATCAGACCGTTTATGAGCTGGGACCGGCAGAGATCTTGCGCATTACTGCCGACGGATGGGAAGTGCTTTCCCCGGCCGGAAAGGACATGAAGATCTGTGCATTTCTCTGGACCTACTATGGATACCCGAACTCGAACTATGAGGGTGTGAACGTTGAGATTATGCGCATGCGAAACGGGGAGATTATGGCACGCGATGAAGTGGCGCGCGGAAGCCTGCCGAAGGTGGACTATGTTGCCGGCGTGCCCGATTCAGGCGTGCCCCATGCCATTGGTTATGCCAACCGCAGCGGGAAACCTTTTGCCCGCCCGTTTGTCAAATATACCCCGACCTGGCCACGCTCCTTCATGCCTGCACAGCAGTCCATACGCGATCAAGTCGCCAAGATGAAACAGATCCCCGTGCCCGAGCTGATAGAAGGCAAAAAGCTCCTGTTTGTGGACGATTCGATCGTACGCGGAACACAGCTTCAGAGCACAGTTGAATTTCTCTATGAGTCCGGCGCGGCAGAAGTTCATATGCGCTCTGCCTGCCCGCCCATCATGTATGCCTGCAAATACCTCAATTTTTCCCGCAACAACTCCGATATGGATCTGCTTGCCCGCCGAATTATCCGCGAACTGGAAGGAGAAGAAGGGGAGGCACATCTCGATGAGTATGCCGACTCGTCTACCGAACGCGGGCAGTGTCTGCTGCATACCATCTGCGAAAAACTCGGTTTTGATTCTCTCGGATACCAATCGCTTGACAGCCTTTTGGAGGCAATCGGGATCGACCGGGACAAGATTTGCACCTACTGCTGGAACGGAAAGGAATAGAGCATGGAACATTCACATTCCGCATCATATGCTGCGGCCGGTGTTAACATCGAAGCCGGCTATGAAGGTGTGCGCCTGATGAAGCAGCATGTTGAACGTACGTTCATTCCCGGGGTCGTTTCTGAAATCGGTGGCTTTGGAGGATTGTTTGCTCCATCGTTGGAAGGGCTGCGTGAGCCGGTGCTCGTCTCCGGAACTGACGGTGTCGGCACAAAGCAGCGCATCGCCCAAATCATGGGAAAACATGACACAGTTGGAATTGACTGCGTGGCCATGTGCGTCAACGATATAGTCTGCTGCGGTGCAAAGCCACTTTTCTTTCTGGACTATATCGCGATCGGAAAAAACGATCCGAAAAAGGTTGCCGATCTGGTCTCAGGCGTGGCGGAGGGCTGTGTGCAGGCCGGCTGTGCCCTTGTTGGCGGAGAGACTGCCGAGCACCCAGGAACCATGCAGCCGGATGACTATGACCTGGCGGGTTTTTCCGTCGGCATCGTGGATAAATCTAAAATTCTCAACAATGCCAGCGTCAAGCCCGGTGACATACTGCTTGCACTTCCTTCAAGCGGCATCCATTCTAACGGCTACTCTCTTGTTCGGAAGGTCTTCGATGTGGAAAACACCGATCTCAGGCGGGAGATCCCGGAGCTTGGAATGAGCCTGGGTGAAGCATTGCTGACACCGACCTGTATCTATGTGAAACCGGTTCTTGCCGTTCTCGAAGCGGCAGAGGTCCACGGGATCAGCCATATCACCGGAGGCGGCTTCTATGAAAATATTCCCCGTTCAATCCCGGACGGGCTCTGTGCCGCTGTCGAAAAAGCTTCGCTGCGCACTCCGGCAATCTTCGGCATGATTCAGAGAGCAGGGGATATCCCGGAGCGGGATATGTTCAATACCTTCAATATGGGTGTTGGCATGAGCATTATTGTCTCCTGTGACAGTGCCGATTGTGCGATAAGAACATTGTCGAGCTATGGTGTTGCTGCCTATCCGATCGGCGAGATCCGAAAAGGGGATGATAAACTGTGCCTTCTGTAAAAATACCCTTGCTCGACGGAGTGCTTGCAGGGCTGATGGTCTCCATCGGAGGGGCAGAGCTTCTCTCCTGTGAGAACCGCATAGTTGGCGCAGTGCTGTTCTCTGTGGCGCTGCTCGCAATCTGTTACTTCAGCTTTAATCTTTATACCGGGAAGGTCGGATTTCTGCTGCGCAACCACTCAAGGGCTGAACTTTCTTCGGTTTTCCTCGGATTGCTCGGCAATCTAGTTGGCACTCTTATCGCAGGGTTGTTGATCGCTGCAGCACTCCCCGCTCTGCGCGAAGCAGCGCTCACCGCCTGTGAAAAACGGCTTACACAGCTCCCGTTGCAGACTCTGCTGCGCGGCTTTTTCTGCGGGATACTGATGTATACTGCCGTCTGGATCTACCGGGAGAAAAAAAGCATTTCCGGAATCCTCTTCTGCATCCCGGTCTTTATACTCTCCGGTTTTGAACACTCTGTTGCCGATATGTTTTATTTTTCGACGGCCGGACTGTATTCTTTACGAAGCTTCGTGTTTATTGTTCTCGTAGTGCTGGGCAACAGCCTCGGAGGGCTGTGTATTCCGGCTCTACAGGCATTGAAAGGAGAGCGGAGCACATGAACAGGATTAAAATTGCCGTGCTTGTCTCCGGTGGTGGCACAAATTTGCAGGCGTTGATCGATGCACAGGAAAGCGGAAAGCTGCACAGCGGTGAACTCACGCTTGTTGTGTCGAACAAACCCGGAGCCTACGCCCTTGAGCGTGCAAAACGTGCAGGACTTGAAGCAATAACGATCTCCCGCGCGGACTGGGGCGACCAGGAGCGTTTCGAGACGGCGCTGATGGAGGCACTCGATTCCCGCAATATTGGGCTCATCGTGCTTGCGGGTTTTATGAGCATTCTTTCTGCTCGCTTTACCGGGCATTATGAGAATCGAATCATCAACATTCACCCCTCGCTGATTCCTTCCTTTTGCGGGAAAGGTTATTATGGCCTGCACGTACATGAAGCGGCACTCGCATACGGTGTGAAAGTTACCGGTGCGACCGTCCACTATGTTAATGAGATCCCGGACGGCGGGAAGATTATTCTTCAAAAGGCCGTCTGTATAGAGCCCGGCGATACGCCGGAAAGGCTGCAGAGACGCGTCATGGAACAGGCGGAGTGGCGTATCCTTCCTGAAGCAGCCGAATTGGTTTCCGCGAAATTACTGAATAACAAGGAGAGCAAGATATGACAGATTTTCTGGACTTTCTGAGAAACACATCCTACCCCGGCAGAGGCATTGCCGTCGGAAAAAACAGGGTTTACTACTTCATCATGGGGCGCAGTGAGAACAGCCGCAACCGCATTTTTACCCTGACAGACGATGGGATCCGCACGGAAGCCTTTGACCCTGCAAAGGTCACTGACCCCAGCCTGATTATCTATCATCCGGTACGGTCCATGGGCACAAGCCTTATTGTCACAAACGGCAATCAGACCGACACCATTCGTGAAATGGGGGATTTCCGCGCAGCACTTGCAACACGGGAGTACGAACCAGACGATCCGAACTGGACACCGCGCATCTCTGCCATTCTGAACGGGGACGGAAGCTTTTCCCTCTCGATCCTGAAGCGGGTGGATGAACGCTGCCTGCGCTGTACTTATGACTATGAGGGCTGTGATGAGGGGAAGGGTTACTTTATCAGCACTTATCAGGGCGATGGCTCTCCGCTGCCAAGTTTTTCCGGTGAACCAATGCAGATCGATATGCCTGAACCTGAACAGGTCTGGCAGGCACTGAATTCTGACAACAAAGTCTCGCTCTATTCGAATGTGAACGGCGAGGTACGGCTTTTCAACAAACATCTGGGGGATTGAATCATGAAAGAATTTGAACTCAAATATGGCTGCAACCCGAATCAGAAACCGGCGCGAATCTATATGAAAGACGGCTCGGAACTGCCCGTTACAGTGCTCAACGGCCGCCCCGGCTACATCAACTTTCTCGATGCTCTGAACTCCTGTCAGCTGGTCAGGGAGCTCCGAGAAGCCACAGGCCTGCCCTCCGCCGCTTCGTTTAAACACGTCTCGCCGGCTGGCGCTGCTGTCGGCCTGCCGCTAACGGAGACGGACAGACAGATCTATTTTGTTGCGAAGGACGCTGAACTCTCACCTATCGCCTGTGCGTATATCCGTGCCCGCGGCGCAGACCGTCTCTGCTCCTACGGTGACTGGGCTGCCCTGAGTGAGATCTGCGACGCCGCAACAGCTGCCTATCTGAAGGATGAGGTCTCCGACGGCATCATCGCTCCCGGTTATACTGAAGAGGCCCTGGAAATCCTCCGCACCAAGAAAAAGGGAAATTATAACGTTGTGCAGATCGATCCTGCCTATATCCCGGCTGAGCAGGAGTGCAAGGACGTTTTCGGTGTGACTTTTGAACAGGGACACAATAACTTCAAGATCGACGAGAATCTGCTGTCAAATCTTGTGACAGAGAACAAAGAACTTCCCGGGCAGGCAAAGGTCGACATGATTGTTGCCCTGATCACGCTCAAATATACCCAATCCAACTCCGTCTGCTATGTCAAGGACGGACAGGCGATCGGGGTTGGTGCCGGGCAGCAGAGCCGTATTCACTGCACACGTCTTGCCGGGCAGAAAGCCGACAACTGGTACCTGCGTCAGCACCCGAAAGTGCTGGGTCTGCAGTTCGTCGATGGAATCCGCCGCCCTGATCGTGACAATGCCATTGACATCTATACCTCTGACGAATATGAGGATGTACTGCGCGAGGGAGAATGGCAGCGGATCTTCAAAGTGAAGCCTGAGGTATTGACAGAGGATGAGAAAAAGGCATGGATTGCTACTCAGAGTGGGGTAACCTGTGGCTCTGATGCATTCTTCCCCTTCGGTGATAATGTAGAACGCGCCAGAAAGTCTGGTGTGCAGTACATTGCTGAACCAGGTGGATCCATTCGGGATGACCATGTAATCGAAACTGCAAATAAATACGGCATGGTTATGGCTTTCACCGGTATGCGCCTGTTCCACCATTGATACGGAGAACCGGGAATGAAGCTTCTGGTCGTTGGAGGCGGCGGACGTGAGCACGCCATTATCAAAAAACTGAAACAGAATCCGGAGGTCACAGAAATTTTTGCCCTTCCCGGCAACGGCGGTATTGCTGCAGATGCAGAGTGCATCAATATCAGCGCAAAGGATATTCCTGCCATTCAGGCTTTTGCCGTAGAGAAGAAAATCGACTATGCTGTCGTGACACCGGATGATCCTCTTGTGCTCGGGTGTGTGGATGCGCTGGAGGCGGCAGGAATCCCCTGCTTCGGCCCTCGTGCAGATGCCGCGATTATTGAAGGCAGCAAAGTCTTTTCCAAAAACCTCATGAAAAAATACAATATCCCGACTGCGCGTTTTGAAACGTTCAGCAAGGTTGAGGATGCACTGCGGTATGCAGAAAATGCACCCCTGCCCATGGTGATCAAGGCCGACGGGCTGGCTCTCGGTAAGGGTGTGATTATAGCTGAAAGCCGGGAAGCGGCCATACAGACTATTACCGATATGATGCAGGGCGGCAAATTCGGCAAGAGCGGTGAGAGAGTTGTTATCGAGGAATACCTTGAAGGGCCGGAGGTTTCAGTGCTGGCTTTTACAGACGGAAAGACACTTATACCCATGGTCTCATCCATGGATCACAAACGTGCGCTTGATGGTGATGAAGGTCTCAACACAGGAGGAATGGGGGTTGTTGCACCGAATCCGTACTATACGGATGAGATTGCCGAACGCTGTATGAAGGAAATCTTCCTCCCGACCATCCAGGCTATGAATGCCGAGGGAAGATGTTTCAAAGGATGCCTTTATTTCGGCCTAATGATTACGAAGAACGGGCCGAAAGTGATCGAATACAACTGCCGCTTTGGCGATCCGGAAACGCAGGTGGTTCTCCCACTGATGAAGAGCGACCTGCTGACAGTGATGCGCGCCGTGACGGAAGAACGCCTCGCGGAAGTGGAAGTGAGCTTCAGCAATAAATACGCCTGCTGTGTCATTTTGGCTTCTAAGGGATATCCGGAGCAATATGAAAAAGGGTTCCCGCTGGAGATCCCCGAAACGGTACAGGACAAGGTCTATATAGCAGGAGCTGCCCTCAAAGACAATCGGCTCGTTACAAACGGCGGACGCGTCGTCGGCTGTACGGCTGTTGCCGAAACACTGCCGGATGCAATCCGTGATGCTTATGAAATTGCGGATCGGGTTCGCTTTGAAAACAAATTCTGCCGCCGTGACATCGGTGCGAGAGCGCTGGCGGCAAAAGAGGTTTGAGATGGTCTATCGAATTTATGTTGAAAAAAAGCAGGGGTTGGACAATGAAGCCCGATCTCTGCTGAATGATGCCCGTTCTCTGCTTGGGATACAGAATCTCGAAACCGTGCGGCTTTTCAACCGTTACGATGTTGAGGGAATCAGCCGTGAACTCTTCGATTATGCGGTGCGCACAGTTTTCTCCGAGCCTCAGCTTGATCTTACGTATGAGGAGCCAGCGCTTGAGGGTGCATCGGTATTTGCTGTGGAGTATCTTCCGGGGCAGTTTGACCAGCGGGCAGACTCCGCCTCTCAATGTATCCAGATTCTCTCTCAGGGCGAGAGGCCATTGGTGCGCTCGGCAAAGGTCTATGCCCTTTACGGAGAGCTCAAGTGCGAAGAACTCGCAGAGATTCGGAAATATGTTATCAATCCCGTTGAGGCGCGCGAGGCATCTTTGGAGAAACCGGAAACCCTCACTCTCCGGTATACGGTTCCTACCGGTGTTGAAACTCTGACAGGATTTACGTCCTTAGATCGCACAGAACTCGAGGAATTTGTGCGCCGTTACGGCCTCGCCATGGATGCAGATGACGTAGCGTTCTGCCAGGCGTATTTCCGCACAGAACAGCGCGAACCTACTATCACAGAGCTGAGAGTTCTTGACACCTACTGGTCGGATCACTGCCGGCACACCACCTTTAATACAGTCATCGACAGCGTACACTTTGAAGATGCACTTCTGCAGAGTACCTATGAAGACTATCTCTGTACGCGAGAGGCGCTCGGGCGTACAAAACCCATATGTCTTATGGATCTTGCAACGCTTGCAGTCAAACATCTGCGTAAGAGCGGCAGGCTTGAAAAGCTCGACGAGAGTGAAGAAATCAATGCCTGCACGGTGAAGATTACAGTCGACGTGGACGAGAAACCCGAATTATGGCTGCTTTTATTTAAAAATGAGACGCACAACCATCCCACAGAAATAGAGCCTTTTGGCGGTGCGGCTACCTGCATCGGTGGTGCGATTCGCGATCCCCTGTCCGGGCGCGCCTATGTCTACGGTGCAATGCGTGTTACCGGAGCGGCGGATCCGACGGTTCCTGTAAGTGAGACTATCCCCGGGAAAATCCCGCAACGGAAGCTCGTCACGACCGCTGCAGCGGGCTATTCCTCCTACGGAAATCAGATCGGACTTGCAACCGGAATTGTGGATGAGCTCTATCACCCCGGGTACGCAGCTAAGCGGATGGAAATCGGAGCGGTCATTGCTGCTGCACCTGCGGAAAACGTGAGGCGTGAGCGCCCGGAACCGGGAGATGTTGTAATACTTCTCGGAGGCAGCACCGGGCGGGACGGTATCGGCGGTGCGACCGGTTCTTCAAAGGCTCACAACATTCATTCCGTTGAAACCTGCGGAGCCGAGGTGCAGAAGGGCAATGCACCCGAGGAGCGTAAGCTCCAGCGCCTCTTCCGGAACGGAGATGCCTGTCGGCTCATCAAACGCTGCAATGACTTTGGTGCGGGCGGTGTATCTGTTGCCATCGGGGAGCTTGCCGAGGGACTGGATATTGATCTCAATCAGGTACCGCGTAAATATGAAGGACTTGACGGGACAGAACTTGCCATCAGTGAATCGCAGGAACGTATGGCAGTTGTAGTGGAAAAGCAAAATGTAGCCGCTTTCCTCGCACTTGCAGAGGGTGAAAACCTGCAGGCATGTCCGGTGGCTGTCGTTACGGCGGAGCCGCGTCTCAGAATGCAATGGAACGGCGTGACGATCGTGGATCTCAGCCGTGCATTTCTCGATACCAACGGCGCGAGCAAACATATAGCTGCCGAGGTTGCTGCACCTCAGAAGTATACGAAAGCAATATCCGGCGGCTTTGCAGAAAATCTGCGTGCCACTGTATCCGATCTGAACTGTTGTTCAAAACGCGGCCTGTCTGAACGCTTTGATTCTACCATCGGTGCAGGTACCGTGCTCATGCCCTTCGGCGGAAAATACCAGCTCACCCCAATCCAGGCTATGGTACAGAAAATTTCTGTTGAGAAAAAACACACCGACGATTGCTCCCTGATGGCCTGGGGGTACAATCCCTTTATTTCAGAAAAAAGCCCCTATCACGGAGCTTATCTTGCGGTGGTTGAATCAATCTGCAAGCTGATTGCATCGGGTGCGGCATATAGCGATGTTTACCTGAGCTTCCAGGAATATTTTGAACGTCTCGGCAAAGATGCAAAACGGTGGGGTAAGCCTCTCGCGGCACTGCTCGGAGCTTTCCGTGCTCAAATGGAATACGGTGTCGGCGCAATCGGCGGAAAAGACTCAATGAGCGGCAGTTTTGAACAACTCGATGTACCGCCTACGCTGGTCTCGTTTGCAGTCACTACAGAGAAGGCTGGGAATGTTATCTCTCCGGAGTGTAAAAAAGCCGGGCACAGAATCTACCGTGTCGCACCAGACTACGGTGCCGACGGCCTACCTCTGGCGAATTCGCTTGTTGCCCTTTTCAACCGGGTTACCCAGCTGCAGCGCGAAGAGTGTGTTTCCGCCTGCTATACACCCGGTATGGGCGGCATTGCAGAAGCTGTTTTCAAAATGTGTATCGGCAACGGTCTGGGTTTTTGTTTTGAATCGGGACTGTCAGTCGAGTCACTCTTCCAGTATGATTACGGCGCTTTTCTGATTGAATCCGCAGAAAACATACCGGGTGCCGAATGCATTGGCACGATTACGAATAACGGACTGTTTTCATTAGCAACGGAGAGCATTCCACTCACGGAGTTATTGGCACTCTACGAAGACCGGCTTGAACCGGTTTATACCTGCAATATCCCGAATCCCGATCGGAATACGGAGGCTTTTTCGTTCCGTACATCAGGGCATTCCGCTCCGATTATCAAAAATACGAAGCCGAGAGTACTGATCCCGGTTTTCCCGGGAACGAACTGTGAATATGACAGCGCGAAAGCTGTCAGTGACGCAGGCGCCGAACCGGAGATCCTGATTATCAACAATCTGTCTTCTGACGGCATCGCCAAAAGTGTAGACCGTTTTGCTACGGTACTGAAAAACACGCAGATGGTGTTTATCCCGGGCGGCTTTTCCGGTGGTGATGAACCGGATGGCTCCGGTAAATTTATTACTGCATTCTTCCGTGCTGCTGCTGTCAGGGAAGGCGTAACAGAGCTGCTGGACCACCGTGACGGTCTGATGTGCGGTATTTGTAACGGGTTTCAGGCACTCATTAAACTCGGCCTTGTTCCCTACGGGAGGATTGTAGATACAGATGTAAACAGCCCAACCCTCACGTTTAACCGCATCGGTCGTCATCAGTCCCGCATTGTGCGCACGCGCATTGCGTCAAATAAATCCCCCTGGCTATCGCTCACAGAGGTAGGCGAGATCTACAGTGTTCCGATCTCCCATGGCGAAGGGCGCTTCCTCGCAAGTGAAGAGCTGGTTCGTACCCTCGCCTCTAATGGACAGGTTGCTACACAGTATGTTGACCTGGAGGGGAACGTCAGCACTGATGTACACTTCAATCCTAATGGTTCCCTCTTCGGTGTCGAGGGCATTACCTCACCTGACGGGCGTGTTTTTGGCAAAATGGGCCATTCTGAACGCATCGGCAGCGGACTCTACCGCAATGTGCCGGGCAACTATAATATCCGCATGTTTGAAGCGGCAGTACAGTATTTTAAATAATCCGGAGGTACAGGATGGAATATAAAACCGATATTGAAATTGCACAGGCATGTAAACTTCGCCCCATCGGGGAGATCGCTGCACGGGCACATGTTGATGAGAAGTATCTGGAACAGTATGGGCGTTACAAAGCAAAAGTCGATCCTGCCCTGCTGCGTGAGAGCAATCGGGAAAACGGGAAGCTGGTACTGGTTACTGCCATAACACCGACCCCTGCGGGGGAAGGAAAAACCACTACGACCATCGGCCTGGCGGACGGCTTGAAGCGTATCGGTAAGGATGTGACAGTTGCCCTGCGAGAGCCCTCTCTCGGCCCGGTGTTCGGGATTAAAGGCGGTGCAGCCGGCGGCGGGTATGCGCAGGTGGTTCCCATGGAAGATATCAACCTTCATTTTACCGGTGACTTCCATGCCATCGGGGCAGCTAACAATTTGCTGGCCGCAATGCTCGACAACCACATCCAGCAGGGAAACAGCCTGCATATCGACCCGCGCCGTATTACCTGGAAGCGTTGTGTGGACATGAATGACCGGCAGCTGCGTTTTGTGGTAGACGGTCTCGGCGGCAAACCGAACGGCACCCCCCGGGAAGACGGTTTCGACATTACAGTGGCAAGCGAGATTATGGCGGTATTCTGCCTTGCTTCCTCAATCACCGATTTGAAGGAACGTCTGGGGCGCATCATAGTCGGCTACAGTTACGAGGGCAATCCTGTGACAGCTGCCGACCTCAAAGCTGTCGGTGCGATGGCAGCATTGCTGAAGGATGCACTGAAGCCGAACCTGGTGCAGACATTGGAAGGAACTCCCGCTTTCGTACACGGCGGTCCTTTTGCAAATATCGCACACGGGTGCAACTCCGTCATGGCAACCCGCCTTGCCCTCAAGATGGGAGACTACACGGTGACAGAGGCAGGTTTCGGTGCGGATCTTGGTGCAGAGAAGTTCCTTGATATCAAGTGCCGTATGGCAGGCCTCAAACCAGACGCGGTTGTCATCGTAGCAACAGTACGGGCCCTCAAGATGCACGGGGGTCTGGCGAAAACAGAGCTTGCTAAAGAGGATCTTGCAGCCCTCGAAAAGGGGATCCCGAACCTGTTGCGCCATGTTTCCAATATCCGTAATGTTTATGGCCTTCCCTGTGTGGTGGCAGTTAATCGCTTCCCGACGGATACTGACGCAGAGATTGATTTCATCATTCAGAAATGCCGGGAACTCGGCGTCAACACAATTCTTTCCACTGTCTGGGCGGAAGGCGGCAAGGGCGGCGAAGCGCTTGCCCGGGAAGTTGTGCGGCTATGCGAAGAAGAAAAAGGTAATTTCCGATTCTCCTACGAGCTTGATGGCAGCATCGAAGAGAAGATCACCGCTATTGTTACGCGTGTCTACGGCGGCAAGGATATCAGCATCCTACCCGCCGCGCAGAAGCAAATCGACGAGCTCACAAAGCTTGGATTCGGCGACTTGCCTATCTGCATTGCGAAGACCCAGTACAGCTTTACCGATGATCCTACAAAACTCGGTGCGCCGGAGAACTTCACCGTAACAGTGAAAAACGTCAAGGTCTCTGCTGGCGCGGGATTCATTGTTGTGCTTACCGGGGATATTATGACCATGCCGGGTCTTCCGAAGGTTCCGGCAGCTGAGAGAATTGATGTAGATGAAAACGGAGTTATCAGCGGGTTGTTCTGATAAAGGAAACTATGAAAAAGGTTTTAGCAATCGTCCTGTCTCTGATGATTTTGTTCATTGCCGGTATGTTTGCTGCTGCAGAAGAGGATCATGAGGTATTCCCAGAAGATTCTGTGACGGAAGAAACGTCTGAAGAGGCTGTTTCGGCTGAAGAAACAGAGGTTTCCCCGGCAGCGTCTGCTGTGGAAGAAGAACCGGAGGGGCCGATTGAAATATCGACTGCAGAGGGACTGAAAGAAATAGCAGATCGTCTTTCGGCAGACTACATCCTGACTGCGGATATTGATCTTGAAGGAAAAGAATGGATTCCTCTCGGTACTTATATACCATCCGGGGAGGAAGAGGAAGAACAGGTAACCCCCTCTCAGCGATACGCCTTTACAGGCACCTTTGACGGTAACGGCCATACAATATCCAACCTGGTTATCCGGCAGCCGGAAGGCATTGCACTTGGCTTATTTGGCTGCATCGCAAATGCATCGATCGGGAATTTTACACTTGAGAATGCTACCGTTGAAGGTACTGTAATGGCTGCAGATGCGGTGGGTTATTCTTTCCGATCAACGGTTTATAATGTCACGCTCATGAATGGGAGCGTGACAACACACCATACTGAAATCAGCAGAGAAGGAATGGTGGGTGGAATCGTCGGAGCGGGGCTGGGCGGCAGGATCATTGAATGCAGTGCACAGGCAGATATCATTATACCCGACGGAACAGCAAACGCCGGCATTATTGGCGGAGGGCTTGAGAAAACATCTGTAATTGACTGCACGGCAACCGGCAGCGTCACAGCTGGGAACAACTGTTACGGGATCGGCGGAATCTCCGGATGCGGCTTCGGAGCCGAGGAATTTACCAACTGCAAAGTGATCAACGTCGTCCTAACAGCCGGAGAAAATGCCGCCTGGATCGGCAGCATCACAGGATACGCCGGAGGGTACGAAGAAGAGAAATACGATATACCGGTAACGGTATTTACCGGTTGTACGGCAGAGCATGTGACGATTATCAGAGCAGCAACAGAGGAAGATCTTATCGGCGGCAGCTACTACAGCGAAGAAGCGGAGACTGTTTACGGCGTTCCTTATGACAGCCCTACCGTCTATGTTATCCAGAAGAGTATAGAATGATGTTGCCTGCTGCCTTCCAACATGTTATAATTGCATGAAAAAATTAACAGCTGGAATCCGGAGGGGAAAGTATGGACCTTCGTGCATTGAAGTACTTTGTTACGGCAGCGGAAGAGATGAATATGACCCGCGCTGCAGAACGATTGGGAATGAGCCAGCCGCCACTGAGCAGCCAGATCAAAAACCTGGAGGATGAACTCCATGTACAGCTTCTGATCCGTGGGAAAAGAAGCCTTAAAATGACAGATGCCGGGGAAATGCTTTACCGACGTGCAAAGCAGATCCTGGAACTGGCGGAGCAGACAAAGCTGGAGATGGAATCTCTTGAGGGGCTGAAAGGCAGCATCAATATCAGCCTGGTAGAGGGGCGCGCTCCATACCTCCTTGCGAGATGGATTGCGGGGTTTCGGATGGAGTTCCCACAGGTTACGTTCCGTTTGTGGAACGGAGACGGGGATGAGGCGATTGATCGCTTGCGGCACGGACTGGCGGATCTCGCCCTGATTGCGGCGCCCTATGATGTTGAAGAACTGGAAGGGCTTCCCGTCGGGAGAGAGCCATGGGTAGCCATTCTGTCAAAAAGTCACCCCCTGGCTCAAGAGCAGGGAGACTTTATTCCGCTCAAAGCATTGGCGGGAGAACCTCTGATTGTGCCAAGCAGACACTCACGTGCGGAGGCAATCCGGGCCTGGTTCGAGGAGATCGGAGAGGAGCCGAACATTGTGTGCGAGCTCTCCAACTATATTGATGCAGAGGCCTTGGCAGAACAGAACGTCGGCATCTGTATCTACCCGCTTACAACGTATGCAGAAAACAATCTTCTGGTGAAAAAGATCATTGTAGAAAGTGCCAGACAGATTGAATACTTCCTTATCAGAAACCGGGGACAGCACAACACAGAACTTGTTCAGGAATTCCTCAATTTTGTGGAGGATTGTCAGGAGGAAGAGCGGCTGGGCAAACAAACCTACCTGATGCCGGAAAAAGAATATTTTCCTCCGGAAGGAACAAAATCCTTATAAGAAACACAGGCTTCTCAGGAATACCGAGAAGCCTGTGTTATTGATAGGTACGGATAATATTTACTGCGACTTCGCGTTTGGAAAGCTGACGTTCCATGGCCTGCTGCTGAATATGACGATGAGCCTCAGCCTCCGTCATGTTCAGGCACTGAATAAGCAAAAGCTTTGCCCGATTGACGAGACGGAGCTCTTCCATTTTCTCCTCCACCGTTTTCTGACGGGTTTTTACACTCCGCAGCCGTTCCCTTATGGAGCATAAAACGCGCAGACTATGGGATACCATTTGCGTGCTTGTCGGTATGGAAAGCGCGACAACTCCGAAAGGAAGCACTTTAGAGCAAGTGTCTTCATAAAGATCTTTGGGAACCATCAGCATCACGCCTGCATCGCTGTTGACGCACAGATCCGTTGCAAACTGGAGGCCTGCGTCATCCGGAAGAGGAGAGTTGATGATTACAAGATCGAAACTTTCGTCGATCAGCATCCGCTTTGCCTCGCTGACACTGCGTGCGCTGACAACGGGATAATAATCTGTAGCAGGAAGGAGCGGCAAAGTCTCTGAAATTGTTTTTCGGGAAACAGACACCAGCAGAACGCTATAGGTGTTTTCCTGGAAGAGCATACGCGTCCCTCCTTTCCGGGGAACATCCAGGAAGAGGATTCGCTGCAGTTTAGTTATCATTTTAGCGTAAGACAATTCGCTGTGCAAGAGGCGCGGCAACTGCAAACAATTCCTTTTTATATCATTTTCATACAAAAAACATGCATTGACGATTCGCAATGGAAGGCGTATGATATGCGCCATTAAAAGACAACGGCGTCTTTTGAGGGGTTCAGCCCTCAAGGCGCCGCTGTCTCTTTTTATAAAAAAGGAGAGATGGTACTATGACATGCATACCCGATATTTTTGCCTGCAAGGTCTTTGATGACAAGGTAATGCGTTCCAGACTGCCGGAAGATGCATACCGGTCACTTCGGCAGACCATAGAAGAGGGTTCTCCTCTGAATCAGAAACTTGCCGATGCAGTGGCTTCCGCCATGTGTACGTGGGCAGTGGAAAACGGAGCGACACACTTTACACACTGGTTCCAGCCGCTGACAGGCATCACCGCCGAGAAACACGACAGTTTTGTCAATTCAGCACCGGACGGGCGTGCTATCATGGAGTTTTCGGGGAAGGAACTGATCCGAGGTGAACCGGATGCATCCTCTTTTCCGTCCGGAGGGCTGCGGGCAACCTTTGAGGCTCGCGGATACACGGCGTGGGATCCTACCAGTTATGCCTTTATTAAAGAGAAAACACTCTGCATCCCCACAGCATTCTGTTCTTACGGCGGAGAAGCGTTGGACAAAAAAACTCCGCTGCTGCGTAGCATGGAAGCAATCAACCGTCAGTCATTGCGTATTCTGAAACTGTTCGGCAACAACAGTGTGAAACGTGTTACGACCAATGTAGGCCCGGAGCAGGAATATTTTCTGATCGACAGAGAAATGTATCTGAAACGTAAAGATCTGCGTTATACCGGCAGAACGCTTTTCGGCGCGAAGCCGCCCAAAGGGCAGGAACTGGACGATCACTATTTTGGTTCCATCAAACCCCGTGTCCAGGCTTATATGGAGGAACTGAACGAAGAGCTCTGGAAGCTTGGCATCTTTGCCAAAACAGAACATAACGAAGTCGCCCCCGCCCAGCATGAGCTTGCCGTAATCTATACCACGACCAATGTTGCCACGGATAAAAACCAGCTGATCATGGAAGTGATGAAAAAGGTAGCACGGAAACATGGCTTGGTTTGTCTGCTGCATGAAAAGCCCTTTGCAGGCGTCAACGGCAGCGGAAAACACAACAACTGGTCTATTTCCACTGACACGGGTGTCAACCTGCTTTCTCCCGGTGAAACACCTCATGAAAATGCACAGTTTCTTCTCTTCCTGATGGCGGTAATCCAGGCGGTAGACGATTATCAGGATCTTCTCCGATTGAGTGTGGCATCAGCAGGCAATGACCATCGTCTTGGTGCAAACGAAGCACCTCCCGCTGTTATTTCCATCTTTCTCGGAGATGAGCTCACCGCGGTGCTGGATGCTATTGAAAAGGATGCCCCCTATTTTGGCGCGGAAAAGAAACAGCTTAAGCTTGGTGTTGATATCCTGCCTAAATTTCCGCGAGATTCAACCGACCGCAACAGGACTTCACCGTTTGCTTTCACAGGCAATAAGTTTGAGTTCCGCATGGTGGGCTCCAGCGACTCTATCGCCTGCCCGAATATGATGCTCAATGCAGCCGTGGCAGATGCTCTGATGCAGTTTGCCGATGTACTGGAAAAAGCGGAGGACTTCAACTCCTGCCTGCACGATCTCATCCGAAAAACTATAGTTGACCACAAGAGGATTATCTTCAACGGAAACGGGTATGACGATGCCTGGATTAAGGAGGCCGTGGAAAAACGAGGTTTGTGTAATCTACGTACTACTCCGGATGCCTTGCAGAGACTTCTTGAGGAAAAGAACATTCACATGCTGCTCGGACAGCATGTATTTACGGAAAGCGAGCTGCGTTCTCGCTATGAAATTCAGCTGGAAAACTATGTTCGTACGGTGAGAATTGAGGCACTTACGATGACCGATATGTCGCGACATGAAATTCAGCCTGCCGTTATGGCCTACAGCACAGATGCTGCAAGGGGTATAGCTGCAAAAAAAGCGGTAGATTCGAATGCGGTATGCCGTTATGAGACAAAACTGATCAAGCGTCTTGACGATCTTTCCGACAGCATTGATACAGCAGCAGATGAATTGGAACAAGCTGTCATTGTGTTGGACAGCCTTGAGAATGTGACGTTCCAGGCTCTCCATATCCGGGATATCATACTCCCGAAAATGGCGGAACTGCGCGCTGCCTGTGATGAGGCGGAAACGATTACTGCGAGCAGTTACTGGCCGTTTCCGACGTACGGAGATCTTCTTTTCGGTGTATAAAAGGCAAAATGGCACTGTAACAGCAAGCTGACAGGGGGAAGAAACAATGTGCTCTATTATGGGATTTACCTCATGCGCGTCCATCAATGAAGAAGAGATTAAAATCTATTTTGACAGGACCAAATCACGCGGTCCGGATATGAGCCGCATGGAGAAGGCGGGGAAAGGCATGCTCTGCTTTCACAGGCTTGCCATTATGGGGCTGCACGAAGAGGGGATGCAGCCCTTCCGCCTTGACGGAGATATGTGCGTATGCAACGGAGAACTGTATCTTTTCCGGCCTTTGAAGGCGGAACTTGCAAAAGAGTACGATTTTATCAGCGATTCTGACTGTGAAATTATCCTTCCTCTTTACCATAAGTACGGTTTGGAAATGTTTTCGCGGCTGGATGCGGAATTTGCCATGGTTCTCTACGACAGTAAAAAGGACGCGCTCATTGCTGCACGTGATCCGATCGGAATCCGGCCACTTTTTTACGGTAAACTGAAAGACGGTTCGATGGTTTTTGCCAGTGAAGCAAAAAACCTTGTCGGTTTGTGTGAGAAAATCATACCCTTCCCGCCCGGGCATTATTATGCGGACGGAAAGTTTGTAAAGTATGCGGATCTCACCACCGTGTCAGAGTATATCAACGGGGATTTGGATGAAATCTGCAGCAACATCCGGGAAAAACTGATCCTCGGCGTGGATAAACGTCTTGATGCAGATGCCCCACTGGGATTTCTGCTCTCAGGCGGAGTAGATTCCAGCCTGGTGTGTGCCATTGCGGCACGTGTTCTGGGCAGGCACATCCGCACCTTTGCAATCGGTATGGATGTAGATGCCATTGACCTCAAATATGCAAGACAGGCAGCTTCTTACATTGGCGCAGAACACACAGAAGTATTTATGACCCGGCAGGAGGTGATCGATTCTCTGGAGGAAGTGGTCGCTATGCTGGGGACGTATGATATCACCACGATCCGCGCCAGTATGGGGATGTACCTCTGCTGCAAGGCAATTCATGAGCAGACGGACATCCGCGTACTTATGACAGGTGAAATCAGTGATGAACTCTTCGGTTATAAGTATACAGATTTTGCGCCATCACCGGAGGCTTTCCAGCAGGAGGCAAAAAAACGCATCGATGAAATCTACATGTATGATGTGCTCAGAGCTGACAGATGTATTTCCGTAAACTCTCTGGAAGCTCGTGTGCCTTTCGGAGATCTGGAATTCGTCCGCTATGTGATGTCAATTGATCCAGCCCTGAAGATAAACAGTTATGGGATGGGCAAATACCTGCTACGGAAAGCATTTGAAAAGGATAAGCTTCTCCCGGATTCCATTCTCTGGAGGCAGAAGGCGGCTTTCTCCGATGCAGTCGGCCATTCGATGGTGGATGACCTGAAAGAATATGCGGAAGGACTATACACCGATGCTGAATTTGAGAGGAAGCGCAAAGCCTATGATTTTGCACAGCCTTTCACCAAGGAAAGCCTGCTTTACCGGGAACTTTTCGAAAAACACTATCCCGGGCAGGCTGAAATGGTAAAGGACTTCTGGATGCCGAACAAAGAGTGGGAAGGCTGCAATGTCAACGATCCGTCTGCCCGTGTGCTGGCCAACTACGGGAACAGCGGTGTGTAAAATAAACGGAGGCTCTGCCATGACAAAATATATCTTTGTTACAGGTGGTGTCGTGTCCGGCCTTGGGAAAGGGATCACTGCCGCTTCCCTCGGCCGGCTTCTGAAAGCCCGGGGGCTGAAAGTCGCAGCCCAGAAACTCGACCCGTATATCAATGTTGATCCGGGCACCATGAGCCCCTATCAGCACGGAGAGGTGTACGTCACGGAAGACGGTGCTGAAACAGACCTGGATCTGGGGCATTATGAGCGTTTTATTGATGAAGACCTGAACAAATATTCCAACCTCACAACCGGAAAAGTCTACTGGAATGTTCTGAACAAGGAGCGCAGGGGAGCATATCTCGGCAGTACTGTTCAGATCATTCCGCATATTACGGATGAGATTAAGTCTTTTATCTACAGTGTCGGGCAAAAAACCAAAGCAGATGTGGTGATCACAGAGGTCGGAGGGACAATCGGAGACATTGAGTCTCAGCCGTTTATCGAAGCAATCCGTCAGGTTGGGCTGGAAGTGGGCAAGGAAAATGCCATGTTCATTCATGTAACACTTGTCCCCTACCTGCGAGGCAGCCGCGAACATAAAACCAAACCGACGCAGCATTCCGTCAAAGAGCTTCAGGGTATGGGTATCCATCCGGACATCATTGTACTCCGTTCCGATGAACCGATTGAAGACCCTTCCGTTTTTCATAAGGTGGCTATGTTCTGCAATATGCAGGCAGAATGCGTGATAGAAAACCGTACACTCGATGTGCTTTACGAATGCCCTCTGATGCTGGAAAAGCAGAACTTTTCCGGCATTGTCTGTAAAAGACTGCTGCTTGACGCTCCCGAGCCGGATCTGAAGGGTTGGGAGAGCATGGTAGAATCGGCCAGATCTCTGAATAAAAGTGTGACGGTTGCGCTTGTCGGCAAGTATGTGCAGTTGCACGATGCTTATCTTTCCGTAATTGAAGCGCTGAAGCATGCGGGGTATGCCTGCAGCGCGGAAATTGCTATTCGCTGGATCGATTCCGAGACGGTTACACCTGCAAACTGTGGGGAGCTTTTCAGAGATATAGACGGAATTCTCGTTCCGGGCGGATTTGGAAGCCGGGGGATAGAAGGGAAAATTCTTGCTGCTCAGTTTGCGAGAGAGCATCGGATTCCTTATCTCGGCCTCTGCCTTGGGATGCAGATCGCAGTGATCGAGTTTGCCAGACATGTGGCAAATCTTGCGGGAGCAAATTCCCGTGAATTTGATGAAAATGCTCTTTACAAAGTGATTGATTTTATGCCCGGGCAGAATGATGAAATCAACAAAGGCGGGACGCTGCGCCTCGGCGCATATCCCTGCGTGATTCGTGCGGGTTCCCGAATGGAACAATGCTATGGCACACGGGAGATCCGGGAACGTCATCGCCACCGCTATGAGTTCAGCAATGAGTACCGCAGCGGTCTGGAGAAAGCCGGCCTTGTCATCAGCGGTGAATCACCGGATGGGAATCTGGTTGAGACAGTAGAACTGGAGGATCATCCTTTCTTTATCGGGGTGCAGTACCATCCGGAATTCAAGAGCCGCCCTAACAAACCGCATCCTCTTTTCAAGGGGTTTGTTACAGCGGCATTGAGCAGCGGCAGAAAAGGAGAGACAGGAAATGAATGATGAGAAATGGCTTTCGTACGGCCAGGTAAAGGAACGGGACGCCTGTGGCATCGGAGCTGTGGTAGACATCAAAGGCAGGCAGAGCCGTGGGATTGTGGATGACGCTCTGAAAATCGTGGAGAAACTGGAGCATCGTGCGGGGAAAGATGCCACCGGGCAGATCGGAGACGGCGTCGGAATTCTCTCTCAGATTTGTCATTCCTTCTTCAAAAAGGCGCTTAAAAAGGAAAATATCAGCCTGCCGGATGCCGGAACTTATGGGGTCGGCATGTTTTTCTTTCCGCATAACACGCTGCATCGCAGACAGGCACAAAAGATGTTTGAAATTATTACGGAAAAAGAAGGGATGCAGTTCCTTGGCTGGCGTGAAGTACCCGTCCATCCGGAAATCCTGGGGGAAGCAGCCCGAAACTGTATGCCGGCCATCTTTCAGTGCTTTGTACAAAAGCCTGACAACGTGGCGTGCGGCTTGCCTTTTGACAGGCGGTTGTATGTGGTGAGAAGAGAATTCGAGCAATCGAACAATGACACTTATGTTGTCAGCCTCTCGAGCCGATCCATCATCTATAAAGGAATGTTTCTCGTCAGCCAGCTCAGGGGCTTTTACAGCGATCTGCAGCAGAAAGATTTCTGCTCCGCCATTGCAATGGTGCATTCCCGTTTTTCCACCAACACGACGCCTTCCTGGGAACGGGCACACCCCAACCGGTTGATTCTGCACAACGGAGAGATCAATACCATCCGCGGCAATGTTGACCGAATGCTTGCCCGTGAGGAAACAATGTCCTCTCCTCTCCTGCAGGATGAGATGGACAAAATCTTTCCCGTAGTCTCCACCTCCGGGTCGGACTCCGCCATGCTTGATAACACCGTGGAATTTCTCATGATGAACGGGATCGACCTGCCGTTGGCCATGATGATCACGATCCCCGAACCATGGAAAAACAACAAATATATGCCGCGAAAAAAGCGCGACCTGTATCGGTACTATGCAACTATGATGGAACCATGGGACGGTCCCGCATCCATTCTCTTTTCCGATGGGGAAATTGTTGGGGCTATTCTTGACCGAAACGGTCTTCGGCCTTCCCGTTATTATCTGACGGATGACGGTCGTCTGATTCTCTCCTCCGAGGTCGGAGTACTGGAAATACCTGAAGAACATATCATCCGGAAAGACAAAATGCGCCCCGGCCGAATGCTCGTTGTGGATACGCGGCGCGGCAGGCTGCTGGAGGATGATGAAATCAAGGACTATTACGCCTCCCGCCAGCCGTACGGAGAATGGTTGGACCAGAACCTTGTCCAACTGGCGGATCTCCCGATCCCGAACAGGAAAGTACCGCGCCATACACAGGAGATGCGCGACAGGCTATACCGTGCTTTCGGATATACCTATGAACAGATCAAAGACACGTTGATTCCTATGGCACGCAGCGGGAGCGAGCCGATTGCTTCCATGGGGACAGACATTCCTCTTGCCGTGCTCTCCCGGCAGTATCCGCCGCTTTTTGATTATTTCAAGCAACAGTTTGCCCAGGTGACAAATCCACCGATTGATGCTATCCGTGAGGAATGTGTAACGGATACCACCGTCTACGTCGGACGAGACGGCAACCTTCTGGTGGAACAGCAGGAGAACTGCACCGTACTGCAAATCAACAATCCTATTCTCACCGGGGTCGATCTGCTGAAAATCAAAGCAATCAAAAAGCCGGGGTTTCATGTGGAAACGATTTCCCTGCTCTACTATAAAAATACTCCGCTTGAGCGTGCGGTAGAGCGCCTCTTTATCCAGTGTGACAAAGCCTATAAACAAGGGGCAAATATTCTTATTCTGTCTGACCGCGGCGTAGATGAAAACCATATGGCAATTCCGTCGATCCTTGCAGTGTCAGCTCTGGAGCAGTATCTCGTACGGACAAAGAAGCGCACCGCAGTCTCCATCATTCTGGAAAGTGCGGAACCGCGAGAGGTGCACCATTTTGCCCTGCTGCTCGGCTATGGCGCACGCGCTATTTGCCCGTATCTGGCGCACGAATGCATTGAAGAATGCATTGAGCTCGGCCTGCTCGACAAAGATTCCCACACCGCCATACGTGATTATGACAGTGCTGTACTGCACGGGATCGTGAAAATCGCTTCTAAAATGGGCATTTCAACCATCCAGTCCTATCAGTCGGCGCAGATTTTTGAGGCGGTCGGAATCAAAAAAGATGTTATTGACCGCTATTTCACCCATACCGTGAGCCGCGTGGGCGGGATCGGCATGGAGGAGATCGGTGCTGCTGTGGAGTTCCATCATAGCCACGCCTTTGATCCGCTCGGCTTCGGGGTTGACACACGGGTCGACAGTGTGGGCATGCACAAGCTGCGTTCCTGCGAAAGAAGTGAACAGCACCTCTTCGATGCCGAAACTATCGTTGCACTGCAGGAAGCAGTGCGCAGCGGCGACTATGAAAAGTATAAAGTCTATTCCAGGAGAATCAATGAGGCGAAGAGTCCGCAGACACTCCGCTCGCTCCTGGCATTCCGCTATCCGGAAGGCGGAGGGATTCCTCTTGAGCAGGTAGAGAGTGTGGAGAGCATTGTGCGCCGCTTTAAGACCGGAGCCATGTCCTATGGATCTATTTCAGAAGAGGCGCATGAGTGCCTTGCCGTTGCCATGAATCGCCTCGGCGGAAAATCCAATTCCGGTGAAGGCGGAGAGGAACCTTCGCGCTTAGGGACTGACAGGAACAGTGCCATCAAGCAGGTGGCATCCGGCCGTTTCGGCGTGACAAGCCGGTATCTCTGTTCGGCAAAAGAAATCCAGATCAAAATGGCCCAGGGTGCAAAGCCTGGCGAAGGCGGCCATCTGCCCGGGAAAAAGGTTTATCCATGGATTGCCAAAAACCGGTGCTCCACGCCGGGAGTAAGCCTCATCAGCCCACCACCCCACCATGATATTTATTCCATTGAGGACCTGGCCCAGCTGATTTATGACCTGAAGAATGCCAACCGGGATGCACGTATCTCTGTCAAGCTCGTCAGCGAAGCCGGTGTAGGAACCATAGCTTCGGGAGTTGCGAAAGCAGGAGCACAGGTCGTCCTGATTTCGGGATATGACGGAGGAACGGGAGCCGCTCCGAAAAGTTCCATTCACAATGCCGGCCTTCCGTGGGAACTCGGCCTCTCAGAAGCACACCGGACGCTGATTGATAACGGCCTTCGTCAGCGCGTCATCCTGGAAACGGACGGCAAGCTCCTTACCGGGCGTGATGTGGCAATTGCAGCAATCCTCGGTGCGGAAGAATTCGGATTTGCCACCGCCCCACTGATTGCACTCGGATGCGTTATGATGCGAGTCTGCAATATGGATACATGCCCTATGGGGATTGCTACCCAGAACCCGGAACTACGCTGCCGTTTCAAAGGAAAGCCGGAAGATGTGGAAAACTTTATGCGCTTTATTGCGCAGGAGCTTCGGGAGATTATGGCAGAGCTCGGCGTTAGTACCGTGGAAGACCTGGTTGGCCGCCGTTCACTGCTCCGGCAAAGGGATGATCTGCAGAGTGAACGTGCAAAAACTGTGCTGGCGGAGCAGCTGCTGGATGATGGGAAGGACTGTCCCGTTCATTTTGATCCACAGGCAATCTATCAGTTCCATCTTGAGAAGACGGCGGATATGAGCATTCTGCTCCCCGCTTTTACGGAGACGTTAAAGACCAGAAAACCAGCAGCTATTACGGTGGAAATATCAAGTCAAAACCGCACCTTCGGCACCATTCTTGGGTCTGAGATCACCAAAACCTGCCCTGATGGTCTGCCGAACGATACAGTTACGATCTGTGCCTTTGGTGGAGGAGGCCAGTCTTTCGGGGCGTTTATCCCGAAAGGCTTGACAATCCGCTTGTCGGGTGACAGCAATGACTATTTCGGTAAAGGACTTTCCGGTGGGCGGCTGATCGTCAAGCCCCCTGAGAACTCTGCTATCAACCCCGGAGAAAATATCATTATCGGCAATGTGGCACTGTATGGTGCAACTTCCGGAGAGGCTTATATCAATGGAATGGCAGGTGAGCGCTTTTGCGTGCGCAACTCCGGTGCAAAAGCTGTAGTGGAAGGGGTAGGAGACCATGGCTGTGAGTATATGACAGGCGGCTGTGTGGTGATCCTCGGCCCGGTAGGAAAAAACTTTGCCGCTGGGATGTCAGGCGGGATTGCCTATGTGTTTGATGACCGGCATGAGCTCTATCTGAACCTGAATAAGGAGCTGGTTTCGATGGAGGCAGTAACAGCCAAGTATGACGCCCAGGAACTGCATGCTATGATAGAGCGCCATGTCAAAGAAACCGGTTCCCCACGCGGAAAGGTGATTCTGGAGAACTGGGAAGAGACACTGCCGTTGTTTAAAAAAATCGTCCCGAACGATTACCGGTTTATGCTCTCCGCTATCAGCCGGCTGGAAGAGAAAGGTATCTCTCGGGAGGCGGCGGAACTGGATGCGTTCTATGCGCTGCAGCAGGGAAAGGAGTGAGATTCATGGGTAAGACGACAGGTTTTCTGGACTATCGACGGATCGATAATCCATCGGAATCACCGCAGAAGCGGATTACCAGTTTTCAGGAATTTCACGGAGTGCTTTCCGCCGAAAAGCGGATGGAACAAGGAGCGCGGTGCATGAACTGCGGGGTTCCGTTTTGCCAGTCAACCTACGGGTGCCCTCTTCATAATCTGATCCCTGAGTGGAACGATGAGATTTTTGCAGGCAACTGGAGCCATGCTCTCTCCAGATTGCTGAAAATCAACAGTTTTCCGGAATTCACAGGGAGGGTTTGCCCTGCACTATGTGAAAATGCCTGCATCTGCGGAATGGACGACCTCCATAACGCCGTGACCATCCGGGAAAACGAACTTTTCGTTTCCGAATATGCCTGGGCAAACGGGCTGATAAAGCTGGAAATCCCGACAGTGCGGACAGGCAAGCGCGTTGCTGTTATCGGCTCAGGCCCGTCAGGCCTTGCGGTATCGGATCTCCTAAACCGGCGAGGGCACTCTGTCACCGTCTATGAGCGGGATGACACTCCCGGCGGTCTACTGATGTACGGCATCCCTGCCATGAAACTCGACAAGAAGGTGGTGGCTCGTCGTATTGAAAAAATGAAAGCCGAGGGTATCACTTTCCTGTGCTCTACTGAGGTCGGGAAAGATATTTCCGCATCCCGTTTACTGAAGCAGTATGACGCGGTTGTGCTCTGCTGTGGGGCAAGACAGATGAGAGAAGTTGCGCATATCGACACCTCTGTTCCCGGTGTTATACCTGCACTGGAATATCTGACAGAGAGTACGAAAGCAGTGTTGGAAGGACGTGTGAGCACCAGAAATGCGTCCGGGCGCCATGTTCTTGTCATCGGAAATGGTGATACTGCGACAGACTGTGTTGCTACCGCCGTCCGCCAGGGAGCGAAATCCATACACCAGCTGGTACGCAAACCACAATCCGCGGAAGGCAATCGCGTCTGGCCTTATCGCCCAACCGGAGAAAAAACAGCTTACGGACAGGAGGAGGCAGCTGCACTCTACGGGAATGATCCTCGTTTGTATGAAACCACAGTGCAGGAGCTGCTTACTGATGAAGCCGGCGCCTTGCGCGCTGCCCGCATACGGCAAGGGGAAACGGAGTCCGAAATCCCGGCAGATATGGTGCTCGTAGCGGCAGGATTTTCCGGGGCAGAAAACAGTATCACCCAAGTTTTTGGTGTGCACAAAGACGAAAAGGGCAGAATCGGCACAGCGGACTGCACAACCGAAAATCCGAAACTCTTTGCCTGCGGCGATGTCCGGCGTGGCCCCTCACTTGTCGTCTGGGCGATTGCCGAAGGACGAGCATGTGCACACGAGGTTGACCGTTATCTGGAAGGCTATACGTATTTATAAGACAGGGGATTCTCTGTTTTTCAGTAAAGACAGAGAGAATTCTCTGCCTTTATCAGAAAGGAGAGGTTATGGCGGCATTCGAGAAAGTGTGCTCCGGTATCCCGCAGATGGACGAGGCACTGGACTATATCCGGCTTGGCGATAATGTCGTGTGGCAAGTTTCATCATTGGATGAATTCCGGCTTTTTGCCGAGCCCTTCGCCCGACAGGCAGTCAGCGAAGGGAGAAATCTGATCTATGTGCGTTTTGCAGGTCATCCACCGATTCTCCATGATATGGAGGGGTTGCGTATTGTACAGATGAAGTTATCGCACCGATTTGAGACTTTTACCGTTAACATCCACAATCTGATTGAAAAAGAAGGGAAGGATGCCCTCTATGTGTTTGACTGCCTTTCTGAGCTGGAAGAGGCCTGGGCTACCGACCTCCTTATGGGGGATTTCTTTCACCTGACCTGCCCGTATCTCTTTTCACTTGATACCATTGCATTTTTTCCCGTAATCCGCGGGCGGCACTCCTTTGACGCCATTGCAAAGATCCGTGATACAACGCAGCTGTTCCTTGATGTATATTCGGATGCAGCTTCCGGACAGAAAGGAAACCTGTATGTCCGCCCGATGAAAGTATGGAACCGATATTCTGAGACCATGTTCAGCCCTCACAGATATGACCCGGAAAGCGGGGAATTCCGCGTGTTGTCAGAAGGCGTGGAGATCAGCCGATTCTATGCGCGGATGAACCAGGCTGCCAAGGAGACCGCCAACCAGAATATCGACAGTTGGGAACGCTTTTTTCTGCGAACCCGGCTAATGTATGACAGCGGCCTTGACGTTACAAAAGAGTGCAGCAGGATCTGCGATATTATGCTGACCAGAGATGAACGCCTGCGTCCGCTTATCAAAAAGAACTTCTCACCTTATGATTATTTTGAAATCCATTCTCGCATGATCGGCACAGGTATGATCGGCGGCAAGGCGTGTGGGATGCTTCTTGCGAGAAAGATTATTGAAAACAGGGATCCTGTGCTCTATCAGAAAATTGAACCGCACGATTCGTTTTATATCGGATCGGATGTGTTTTATTCCTATATTGTGGACAACGGCTTTTGGGATCTGAAAATCCGTCAGCGCACAGACGATGGATATTTTGCCCTTGCTGAGGCGTTCGCAGAGGAAATCATGAAAGGGAGCTTCTCTCTGCAGATAGAGGCACAGTTCCTCAAACTGATTGAATATTATGGCAACGAACCGATTATTGTGCGTTCCAGCTCCATCCTGGAAGACGGGTTCGGGAATGCATTTGCGGGAAAATACGAATCCGTTTTCTGTAGCAGCAGCGGCTCCTCCGAAAGCCGTCTGCAGGAGTTCGAACAGGCAGTCAAAACCGTCTATGCCAGTACAGCCAGCATGTCTGCCCTCGATTACCGTAAACGCCGAGGACTTGAAAAAATGGACGAGCAGATGGGAATTCTCGTGCAGCGCGTCTCGGGTTCCCGTTACAACGCATTTTTCATGCCATCAGCGGCAGGGGTCGGGTATTCTTCCAGCCCATATCGTCTGGGCCTTGTACATCCGGAAGCCGGCATGCTGCGACTCGTGGCAGGACTTGGCACGGCTGCGGTGGATCGACGCACCGGTTCCTACCCCCGGATGGTAGCTCTCGATGAGCCAACCAAAATAATGCTCACCTCCGATGCTGACAAACATAAGTATTCCCAACGTCTGATTGATGCAGTTGGAACCTCGTCGGAGGCTCTTGAGAACCATGAAGCAGAAGAAATCCGCAAAATCATCCCTCCATCCCTCGCTAACATTCTTTTCTCCCATGACTGGGACGCAGAACGATATTTCCGTGAGATGGGATTACGGGAAGAAGTCTGTTATGTCTCCTGCGAGGGTATTGTGCAAAACAGAGCTCTGATGCAGGATATGAAAGCTATCCTCAGTGCCCTTCAGGAGGAATACCAGTATCCGGTAGATGTTGAATATACCATCAACATCGCACCAAGCGGGGAATATATGATTGCCATTCTACAGTGCAGGCCTTTACAGCTTACACCGGAAGGGGAACCTGTCCAAATCCCACGGAGTTATTCTGACGACAGAATTCTTTTGGAGACAAAAGGCGTTTCCATGGGGTTTTCACGGAAGTATAAGGTCGATTTGATCGTTTATATCGATGCTATCGCCTATTATCAGCTTCCCTATCGGGAAAAGTACAGCGTACGCGATGCGATCTCTGCTATCAACTGGAAATGCCGAGAGAAGAATCTTCACCTCCTGCTCATTACACCTGGGCGTATCTGCACTTCCTCCCCGGAGCTGGGTGTTCCCTCCTCCTTTGCGGATATCAGCGAATTCAACGCTATTGTTGAGGTATCAGAGCAGAATGCCGGGTATATGCCGGAATTGAGCTACGGCAGCCACATTTTTCAGGATCTTGTGGAAGCCGGGATTCTGTATTCAGCTATCTTTGAGAGCAACAGTACACGTGCCTTCCATCCGGAGATGCTGAAACAGCAGACAAACTGTTTGCAGGATTATGTTCCGAAATCCGATGGTCTGCAGGAGGTTATCTCCGTTTGTGAAACTGTAGGAAGCGGTGTCACACTCTATTATGATATGGCAAGCGAACACCTTTTGATTACTGCGGATCTTTAACGAAAGAAAAACAAAAAGATAGCCGGCACCCTGGAAAGTAACGGCTATCTCTCGGAAGCAACGGAGGACGAAGATGCCCACCATCGCCGTCCTCCACTTTATCAAATGAACTTTGAAAAGTCAAGGAGGAAAGAAAATGTCAGTTGAATTCTGGTTTTTGATAGGTGCAGCACTCGTGTTTTGGATGCAGGCAGGTTTTGCCATGGTGGAAACAGGCTTTACCAGAGCAAAGAATGCAGGAAACATCATCATGAAAAACCTGATGGATTTCTGTATCGGTACAGTGGTTTTTTCCCTGCTCGGATACACCCTGATGATGGGGGAAGACATGTTTTTCGGATTGATCGGGAAACCCAATCTGGATCTGTTCCTGCACTTCAAAGAGTTTATTGCGTCGCCTGAAGACGGATTCACAGACGCATCAACTTTTGTGTTTAACCTTGTTTTCTGTGCGACCACTGCAACGATTGTATCCGGGGCGATGGCAGAGCGAACGAAGTTCTCCGCTTACTGTGTTTATTCGGGGGTGATATCCCTTCTCATTTATCCGATTGAAGCCCACTGGATCTGGGGCGGAGGCTGGCTTTCACAGCTGGGCTTCCATGATTATGCCGGCTCCTGTGCTATTCATATGACGGGAGGTATTGCAGCACTGGTCGGTGCAGTGATTCTCGGACCGCGCATCGGGAAGTATATGAAGGACAATACCGGGAAAATATACAAAATCAATGCCATCCCGGGACACTCCATTCCCCTGGGGGCTCTCGGCGTCTTTATTCTTTGGCTTGGATGGTATGGATTCAACGGAGCAGCGGCAACCACACCTTCAGAACTCTCCTCCATTTTTCTCACAACAACGATAGCCCCATCGGTCGCTACCTGCACTACGATGATTTACACGTGGAAGAAAAACGGAAAACCGGATGTGTCCATGTGTCTGAACGCCTCTCTGGCGGGGTTGGTCGGCATTACGGCAGGGTGTGATGCGCTTGATGCTGTCGGGGCTACAGTGGTAGGGCTTGTTTCAGGGGTTTTGGTGGTAGTCGTGGTTGAAGTACTGGACCTGAAGCTGCACATAGACGACCCTGTGGGGGCGGTAGCAGTGCATATGGCAAACGGTGTATGGGGAACAATTGCAGTAGGCCTTCTGGCAAACCCTGATGCTCCGGCAGGATTGCGGGGACTTTTCTATACAGGGGACTTCAAACAACTTGGTCTTCAGCTTCTTGGCTTTCTGTCTGTTGCGAGCTATGCGGCAGTTACACTCCTGATTACATTCAAAATCATTGAAAAAACGAACGGACTTCGGGCAGACCCGTCTGATGAACTGTCCGGCCTGGATATCAGCGAGCATGGACTTCCCAGTGCTTATGCGGATTTTGCTCCGGCAGTGGAAAAATATGCGGGTTTCTCTTCAGGCGAACCGATCACAATTGTAACTGGCACAGCACCTGCTGCAGAAGCCATTCCGGTAAAGCGGGAACCTGTTTTCCGCGCAGACGGACACAAATTTACGAAAGTTGAAATTGTTTTCAAGGAAGAAAGGCTCTATGCCCTGAAAGACGCCATGAGTAAGCTTGGCATCACTGGCATGACGGTTTCTCACGTGATGGGGTACGGCATACAGAAAGGACATGCGGAGTATTACCGCGGCGTCGCGGTAGAAACCGACCTCCGCCCGAAGGTGCAGGTAGATATCGTTGTCAGCAAAATTCCTGTGCGGGATGTTATCGAGACAGCGAAAAAAGTTCTCTATACAGGCCATATCGGAGACGGGAAGATCTTTGTCTATGATGTGGAGAATGTTGTGAAAGTGCGCACCGGAGAAGAGGGCTATGATGCCCTTCAGGACGTGGAGTAAGAAAAAAGAAAAAAAGGAGCGGTGGGAAAATGCATGATCGGTATGTCAATCCACTCTGTACCCGTTATGCGGGACAGAAGATGCAGCAGATTTTTTCCGATGACAGAAAGTTTATAACCTGGAGAAGGCTCTGGCTGGCACTGGCAGAAGCGGAACAGGAACTCGGCATCCCCATTACGGATGTCCAACTTCAGGAAATGCGGGACCATCAGGAAGATATCGATTACGAAATGGCGGAACGGGAAGAAAAAGCTGTACGACATGATGTGATGGCACATGTTCATGCCTTTGCCGCATGCTGCCCAAATGCAGCTCCGATCATTCATCTCGGGGCGACCTCCTGTTATGTGGGGGATAACACTGATGTTATCAACATGAGGGATGGACTCCTTCTCATCAGAGAGAAGCTTCTGGTTGTCATGGAAGCGCTTGCCGAGTTGGCAGATAAAACAAAGGGTATTCCGACTCTTGCCTATACTCATTTTCAGCCGGCACAGCCTACTACGGTCGGGAAACGTGTCTGTTTGTGGATGCAGGATCTGGAAATGGATCTGCACCAGCTTGATTTTCAGATTTCTTCTCTCAAACTGCTTGGGTGCAGAGGAGCGACCGGGACTGCGGCGAGTTTTCTGGCACTGTTTGATGGAGATTCAGAAAAAGTATTTCTGCTGGAACAGCTTATCATGAAGAAACTGGGGTTTGAACAATGCCAGGCAGTCAGTGGACAAACGTATTCTCGCAAGCAGGACTTTTCGGTGCTGCAGGTGCTTAGCGGAATAGCGCAGAGTGCCTCAAAGTTTGCGGGGGATATTCGGCTGCTAAGCCACCTGAAAGAAGCAGAAGAACCGTTTGAAGTGGGGCAGATCGGTTCATCTGCCATGGCCTATAAAAGGAACCCAATGCGCAGTGAGCGCATCGCCTCGCTTGCCAGATATGTGATCTGCGATGTGCAGAATGCAGCAGTTACTGCTTCTTCCCAATGGCTGGAAAGGACGCTGGATGATTCTGCAAACAGACGGATTGCGATCCCGGAAGCTTTCCTTGCCTGCGACGGTATTCTGAACCTTTACTGCAATGTGGTGAAGGGCATAAGGTTCTTCCCTGCGATTATGAAAAAACATCTGCAGGAAGAGCTGCCGTTCCTTGCGACAGAAAACATCCTTATGTTCTGCGTAAAAGAAAAACAGGGTGATCGTCAGCTTCTTCATGAAAAGATCCGAATACATGCTTTACAGGCAGCGGAAGAGATCAAACTGAACGGAAAAGAAAATGATCTGCTGGATCGCATTGCCGGAGACCCTGCATTTGCACTTTCGGCAGAGGAATTAGGTGCGATTACAGATCCGAAGCAGTTTACCGGAGTGGCGGAGCTGCAGTGTGAGCACTATCTGGATCAGGTGATACATCCTCTCCTGACGATGAACAGAACAGAGACAGAAAACAAGCCGGAAGACCCAATCATTGTATAAGAAAGGGGAAATTATGCTTACTTCAATCGTCGGTATCAACTGGGGCGATGAGGGAAAAGGCCGTATGGTCGACCTTCTGAGCCGTGATTATGACATCGTGGTGCGCTATCAGGGCGGAAACAATGCAGGGCATACCGTCGTCAATGAAAAGGGAAAATTTGTGATGAACTTGCTTCCTTCCGGTATCCTGAGGCCGGAAACAGCGAACGTCCTCGCTCCCGGTATGGTGATTGATCTGGAACATCTGCATGGAGAGATAGCTTCTTTGGAAGATGCGGGGATTTCATTTTCACCAGAGCATCTGCTGATCAGCTCCAGGGCATCGATCTGCATGCCCTATCACAGCCTTCTGGACCGGATGGAAGAAACCAGGCTGGGTAATAGGAAATTCGGATCTACCCGCCGCGGCATTTCACCGGCTTATGCGGACAGATATATGAAAAAGGCACTCAGAATGGAAGATCTCCTGCATCCGGAAGCCCTGAAAGAAAAAGTGGAAGACATCACAGAATGGAAAAATCTTACAATCGAAAAAGGGTACGGCAGTGAGCCGATCAAGGCAGCGGATATGTTGGCCTGGCTGGACCGATTCGGGACACCGATCCTTCCCTATATCGGGGATACAACCGATTATCTGGGGAAAGCTGTCAGCGAAGGGAAGTCCGTCCTCTTTGAGGCACAGCTCGGGGCGCTGCGTGATATTGATTATGGTATTTATCCCTACACATCTGCTTCTCCTACCCTCGCCGCTTATGCGACGCTCGGAGCGGGAATCCCGTTTGCCCGTCTGGATGAAACAATCGGTATCATGAAAGCTTATTCCACCTGTGTCGGAGAAGGACCGTTTGTCTGTGAGATGTTCGGAGAAGAAGGCAGTATGCTGCGGGAAGCAGGCGGAGAGTATGGTGCTGCAACCGGAAGGCCGAGGAGAGTGGGGCCGTTTGATGCGGTCGCTTCCCGCTACGGTGTGAAAATGCAGGGAAGTACCTACCTTGCGTTGACAAAACTGGATGTTCTTTCGTATATGGAAAGAATACCGGTTTGCACCGCCTATGAGATTGACGGGAAAAAAGTTAATGCATTTCCCACGTCTTGTGAGGAACTGAACAAAGCAAAACCGGTTTATGAGTATTTACCGGGATTCCATAGCGATATCAGCAGTTGTCGCACGCCTAAAGAACTGCCGGCGGCAGCGAAGAACTATATTCGGACACTCGAAGAACTGGCAGGCTGTCCGATCCGATATGTTTCTGTAAGTGCAGAGCGCGATGCCTGTATAGAGATGTTCTAAACATCCGAGAAACCAAAGGATGGAAAATCCCAGATAATTCTGCTATAATCTCCCGAGAATTTCTTGTTGACTGGAGGAAATGAATATGTGCGGGATAGTCGGTTATACAGGGCAAAGGGATGCTGCGCCGATTCTGCTGGAGGGGCTTTCCAAGCTGGAATACAGAGGATATGATTCGGCGGGATTAGCTGTTCGTGACGGCTCAAAGTTGGCGGAGGTAGTAAAGGCAACAGGTAAATTGCGCAATCTTGCAGAAAAGGTAGATAACGGCGCTGCCTTGCCCGGTTCCTGTGGTATTGGGCATACACGCTGGGCAACGCACGGGGAGCCAACACAGATCAATGCTCATCCGCATGTGAGCGGCAATGCAAAAGGCTCCGCATCCGGGCCGGTGGAATCGGACGTGGTTGGTGTCCACAATGGGATTATAGAAAACTATGAGGAACTGAAAGAAAAGCTGTTGCGCAATGGCTATCAGTTTTACAGCGGAACAGATACCGAAGTTGTTATCAAACTGGTAGACTATTATTATAAGAAATACAAAATCGGACCGATCGACGCCATCAACCGTATGATGGTTCGTGTGCGTGGAAGTTATGCGCTTGCTTTGATGTTCAAGGACTACCCCGGAGAAATCTATGCGGCACGAAAAGATTCACCTCTGATTATCGGGATATCGGAAGGTGAGAGTTTTCTTGCCTCGGATGTGCCTGCTATTTTGAAGTATACACGGAGTGTCTATTATATCGGTAATCTGCAGTCAGCCCGGATCCTGCCGGGTGAGGTTCACTTTTTTGATCTGAACGGTGACGAAGTTCAGCTCTCGCCAACGGAAATTGAATGGGATGCGGAGGCAGCAGAAAAGGCCGGCTATGAGCATTTCATGATCAAAGAGATTCATGAACAGCCGAAAGCCGTCAGTGATACACTCCACAGCCTCATCAGAGAAGAGACTATAGATCTCTCTGCAGCAGGCCTCACGGAAGAGGTGCTGAAAGGAATACAATCAGTCTATATTGCTGCATGCGGCTCTGCCTGGCATGTTGGCATGGCGGCGCAATATGTGCTGGAAGACCTTGCAGAGGTACCGGTGAGGGTTGAGCTTGCCTCGGAATTCCGATACAGGAAACTGCTTCTCGGGGAAAATGATCTTGTTATTGTTATTTCCCAATCGGGAGAGACAGCAGACACGCTGGCGGCACTCCGTGAAGCGAAAGAGCATGGGGCAAAAACACTCGCTATTGTGAATGTTGTCGGATCAACGATTGCCAGAGAGGCGCAGCATGTGCTTTATACGCTTGCCGGGCCCGAAATAGCGGTGGCAACAACCAAGGCATACAGTGCGCAGCTTGCGACTGTCTATGTACTTGCAGTGGAAATGGCAAGGGTTAGAGGAAAGATCGATCATGGAGCCTATGAGTATTATGTCCGGGAACTTCTTGCTTTGCCGGAAAAAATGAACAGAGTCCTGGAAGATCGTGATCGCATTCAATGGTTCGCTGCAAAGTATGCGCATGCTCACGATATCTTTTTTATCGGCAGAGGGCTTGACTATGCCATCAGCCTGGAAGGGAGCCTCAAGATGAAGGAGATCTCCTATATCCATTCCGAGGCATACGCAGCCGGTGAACTGAAACACGGAACGATCAGCCTCGTGGAAAAGGGAATTCTCGTCATCGGAGTTCTGACACAGAAAGAACTGATCGAAAAAACTGTAAGCAATATGACAGAGTGCAAAGCACGCGGCGCTTATCTGATGGGGCTTACAAGCTATGGAAATTACAGTGTGGAAGACTCTGTGAACTTTACCATCTATGTACCGAAAGCAGACAAACATTTTATCGGGAGTCTCGCAGTCATTCCCCTGCAGCTTCTGGGGTATTACACCAGCGTGGCGAAAGGGCTTGATGTTGACAAACCGAGGAATCTCGCCAAATCGGTGACTGTCGAATAACAAAACCGGTGTATACAGGAAAAAAGCAGCAGAGCCGAGGCTTTTCACAGCCCCGGCTCTGCTGCAGTTCAGGAAGAATTTTTAAGATCAGTCAACTTTGGGGAGCTTTGCGCGGTAGCGCGCAAGCTCTTCATCGGTAGGAATGTAGTCATCCATCTTACCATCGTGGTATTTTTCATAGGCAACCATATCAAAATATCCCGTGCCGGTGAGACCGAAGACGATAGTCTTCTCCTCGCCGGTTTCTTTGCACTTCATAGCCTCGTCAATGGCTACCCGAATTGCATGAGAGCTTTCCGGAGCGGGAAGGATTCCTTCCACACGGGCAAACTGCTCAGCGGCTTCAAACACGGAAGTCTGCGGAACAGCACGGGCTTCCATCAACCCGTCAGCATACAGCTGTGACAGAACAGGGCTCATGCCGTGATAACGGAGCCCGCCGGCATGATTGGGCGCCGGGATAAAGTCGCACCCGAGCGTATACATTTTTGCCAGTGGGCATACCATGCCCGTATCGCAGAAGTCATATGCGTAGACACCTCGGGTAAAGCTCGGACAGGAGGCGGGTTCTACAGCGATGATCTGATAGTCTGCTTCTCCGCGCAGTTTCTCGCCCATAAAGGGAGAAATCAGGCCGCCGAGGTTGGATCCGCCGCCTGCACAGCCGATGATCATATCCGGCTTAATACCATATTTATCCAGTGCCGCTTTGGTTTCAAGCCCGATCACAGACTGATGGAGCAGCACCTGATTCAGCACGCTTCCCAGAACATAACGATAACCGGGGTTGGAAACAGCTACTTCCACAGCCTCGGAAATGGCACAGCCAAGAGACCCGGTTGTACCGGGATGCTCTGCCAGGATTTTGCGCCCTACCTGGGTAGTTTCCGACGGAGAGGGCACTACGGAAGCCCCGTAAGTGCGCATTACTTCACGACGGAAGGGCTTCTGCTCATAACTGACCTTAACCATATATACTTTGCAGTCCAGGCCAAGGTAAGAACAGGCCATGGAAAGCGCTGTGCCCCACTGGCCTGCGCCGGTTTCCGTTGTGACACCTTTCAGCCCCTGGTTTTTTGCGTAGTAGGCCTGGGCGATGGCAGAATTCAGCTTATGGCTTCCACTGGTGTTGTTGCCCTCAAACTTGTAGTAGATTTTTGCCGGAGTCTGGAGCTTTTCTTCCAGACAATATGCACGAACGAGCGGAGACGGCCGGTACATCTTGTAAAAATCTCGAATTTCCTTTGGAATTTCAATATACGGGGTCTCATTGTCCAATTCCTGGCGTACCAGTTCTTCGCAGAACACACCGCCCAATTCTTCGGCTGTCATAGGCTGATGGGTGCCGGGATTCAGCAGAGGAGCGGGTTTGTTTTTCATGTCTGCGCGGACATTGTACCAGCTTTGGGGCATCTCGCTTTCTTCAAGATAAATTTTGTAGGGGATTTTCTTTTCTTCTGACATGGGAATGCTCCTTTCTTTTTTGGGCTTTTCACCCGTTTCTTCCGGGACAGAAAAAAGCCCTGTCCCAAAGCTTTCGCTGGGACAGGACGGAACATCCTGCGGTGCCACCCGGCTTGACGTGAAACACGCCCACTTTAAGCATACTGTCATATGCCGGTCATCGTTACGGTTGACCACTCCGTCGCACATACTCCGGGGATACCGTTTCTGATTGCCCTCAGAAGTCCATTCAGCACTGCCTGCCATACTGCCTTACACCAACCGACAGTTCTCTGCGATAGCGAATACCGTGCTTACTCACTCTTCTTCAACGGTTTAGCGAAGTATAGCATTAAACTAATAAAATGTCAAGCAGGAATTGAGATATTTTTCACCTCTGCTGACGGAACAATCAAAGGTTTTTCAAATAATAGCGATTGCATTCTTATACTGCGATACAGACTTAAGCAATTGACTTTCAAAAGAGGAAGCGGTATGATCCATATTTATAAGAGACAACGGCGTCTCAGAGAGAATCTCTGTGCGCGGCTGGCTCGTTTTTTATTTTTAAGGAGGGCTTGGGATGAAATATTGTAAAAAATGCGTTATGCCGGATACGCGGCCGGGTATCACTTTCAATGAGGAAGGAATCTGTTCTGCCTGCCAGTCTTATGAACACAGGAAAAGCATTGACTGGGATGAAAGATGGAAGGAACTGGAGATCATCTGCAATAAATATCGCGGGATGAATGGAGACGGGTATGATTGCGCGATTGCTGTATCCGGGGGTAAGGATTCTCACTTCCAGGTGCATCTGATGAAGGAAGAGATGCACATGAATCCTATCCTTTTTACGGTGGAAGACAACTTTCCTATGACAGAGGCAGGTAAGCATAATCTCCGCAATATTTCAGAAGAGTTCGGCTGCAGCATTATAAGCATGAAGCCGGATATGAAAACACAGAAAAAGCTGATGCGATATATGTTTGAACAGTACGGTCAGCCAACCTGGTATGTCGATCGCCTGATCTATACCTATCCCCTTTACATGGCTGCCAGGTTCAACACCCCTTTGCTGGTTTACGGAGAAAACATCAGTTATGAGTACGGAGGAGCCGGATATAAGGAGACTTATTCGGCTAAAGAGCAGTTGAACAACGGGGTTGCATCCGGAATTTCAGAAGAGGAGCTGATTGCAAATGCCGGCGTAACAGCAAAAGACCTCTCTCTGACACGGGCTCCGGACCCGAGCATAATTGACTCACTTGACCCGATTTATATTTCCTATTTTGTTCCGTGGAACAGTGTGAAAAATGCAATCTATGCCAAATCACGCGGTTTCCATGATCTGACACACGAGTGGCGCAGAACCATGTGCATGGAGGACTTTGATCAGGTTGACAGCAGGGCTTATCTTGTGCATCCATGGCTGAAATATCCGAAATTCGGGCATACCAGTACAACAGATTATGCCTCTCGCTTTATCCGCTATGGTCTTATTGATCGGGAAACGGCTGTTCAGCTCGTAAAAGAACATGACAGCAGGTTGGATCCGCTTTGTGTGAGGGATTTCTGCACATTTTGCGGTTATACCGAAACGGAGTTCTGGGCGATTGTGGATAAATTTTACAATAGAGAAATCTTCGAGAAAAATGCTCTCGGAGAATGGGTACTGAAGCATCCCGTCTGGGAGAAGTAATTGTTTTTCGTGAGTGGGAGGAATACAAGTGGCAGAGCATGACCACCAGAAAATACTGATTCTGGATTTTGGAGGCCAGTACAGCCAACTGATTGCACGGCGGGTGCGGGAATGCCATGTTTACAGTGAGGTAAAGCCCTTTTCGATTTCAAAGGAAGAGATTAAAGCATCTCAGCCGAGCGGAATTATCTTTTCCGGTGGACCCGGCAGCGTATATAACGAAAACTCTCCTCATCCGGCAGAAGAAATTTACAGGCTGGGAATCCCGATCCTGGGCATCTGTTACGGATGCCAGCTTCTGGCTCAGCAATTTGGCGGAGAGGTTGTTCCGGCAAAGGAAAGCGTTGCTCGTGAATACGGAAAAACATTGACACGGATTGATAACCGCTGTGAGCTGTTTTCCGGAATTCCGGAAGAATGTGTAACATGGATGAGCCATGGAGATGTTATTTCCGTGGTCCCGCGAGGATTTGTATCAGCAGCTTCTTCTGCTGCCTGTCCGACAGCCTGTATTTATGATGAAAGGCGCAGAATATACGGCGTTCAATTCCATCCGGAGGTAACACATACAGAATACGGGATGGATATACTCCGGAATTTTCTTCTGAAGATCTGCTGCTGCACGGGAGATTGGACAATGGCAGAATTCCGCCAGAAGACAGTAAAAAGCCTGCGGGAGAAAATTGGGGACGGGAAAGTCCTTCTTGCACTGTCCGGAGGTGTGGACTCTTCGGTAGCAGCAGCGCTGCTGTCTGAAGCTGTAGGGGATGCGCTGATCTGTGTTTTTGTTGACCATGGTCTACTGCGTAAAAACGAAGCGGAAGAAATAGAGAAAGCTTTTTCCCATAAGGAACTGACATTTCTCCGGGTTGACGCAAGACGTCGTTTTTTGACGAGACTGGCAAGAATCAATGCACCGGAGAGAAAACGAAAGATCATCGGGACGGAATTCATACGGATATTTGAGGAAAAAGCAAAACAAATCGGGAGGGTAGACTTTCTCGCTCAGGGAACGATTTACCCCGACGTAATTGAATCCGGGCAAGGGGATTCAGATGTGATTAAAAGCCATCACAATGTTGGCGGGCTGCCTTCTGTTGTTGATTTTCGTGAGATTATCGAGCCGCTTCGCATGCTGTTCAAGGATGAGGTGCGACAACTCGGCATAGAGCTTGGCCTGCCGGAGAGCCTTGTGAACCGGCAGCCTTTCCCGGGGCCCGGACTTGCCATCCGCATTATCGGAGAGGTATCGCAAAGAAAGTTGAAGATGGTACAGGAGGCAGACGCTATTTTCCGGGAGGAGATGGATAGGGCAGGCTGCAGCAATGCAGTTAACCAGTATTTTGCGGCGTTGACAAACATGCGTTCTGTCGGTGTAATGGGAGACGGCCGAACCTATGAATATGCAATTGTCCTGCGCTGCATCAATACGGAGGATTTTATGACAGCGGAGTGGACACGCCTTCCGTATGAACTTCTGGAACGGGTTTCCTCCCGCATCGTCAACGAAGTGGAAGGCATCAATCGTGTACTGTATGACATTACCTCCAAGCCTCCGGCGACAGTTGAGTGGGAATGACCGTCAAAACGGCGCAAACCCGCATGAATACAGGCTTTTTTGCCCATCGCTGTGGCTCTTGATACTGGATTGATA
>JBGUNA010000096.1:0-6186 GCA_045117135.1 Candidatus Limivicinus sp.
CCGACCCCGCTTTCGACCTGATGTATTCCACCACGGAGGAGGCCAAAGCGGGAGCGGAAAGTTTTAAAGCCTCCGTTTTGAAAGACAACGATACCATTCTTGGGGAGCGGGTCACCATCACGCCACAGCCCCAGGCTTCTGTGGTCATTATTGACCAGTCCACCGGTTATGTAAAAGCCATTGTGGGGGGACGCGGGGAAAAAGAGGCCAGTCTGACCCTGAACCGGGCCACTTACACGAAGCGGCAGCCCGGCTCTACTTTCAAGATTATTACAACCTATGCCCCGGCGCTGGATATCGGGGGAAAAACATTGATCTCTACCTATGACAATGAACCATACGCTTACGAGGATGGCACTCCCGTCAGCAACTGGGATCTGAATAATTACACCGGGCCCACCACCATCCGGGCCGCCATCGCCCAATCCATCAATGTAGTGGCGGTAAAATGTATCACGGAAATTACGCCCCGTGTTGGCTACGAATATGCAAAGTCTATGGGAATTTCCTCCCTATACGAAACCTACGATACCGGTACGGAGATCCTCACAGACATTATCCAGCCTCTGGCTCTGGGCGGAATCACAGAGGGAGTCACGAATCTGGAGCTCTGCGGCGCCTATGCCTGCATAGCCAACTTAGGTCAGTATATTAAGCCGCGTTTCTACACCCAGGTATTAGACCAATACGGCAATGTAGTGCTGGACAATTCCTCTCCGGTATCCTCCACTGCCATGAAATCCAGCACGGCCTATCTGCTGACCGACGCCATGAAGGATGTAGTCAGCGATCCTCAGGGTACTGCCTACGGCCTCATTGATCTTGGCTATATGCCCGTGGCAGGAAAAACCGGAACCACCTCCAGCTACAAAGACATCTGGTTCGCCGGCTTTACGCCCTATTACACCTGCTGCGTATGGGGAGGCTATGACAACAACGATGACCTGCCCAATGCCGGCATCTATCACACCTACAACAAGACACTCTGGTCCTCGATCATGTCCCGCATTCATGCAAACCTGCCGGTTTCCAGCTTTCGGGCTCCGGATGATGTAGTGACGGTGAATATCTGCAAATCCTCTAACCTTGCAGCCATTCCTGGCGTCTGCAACAGCTATGCGGAAAAATTTGCTGTGGGGACTCAGCCTCAGCAATACTGCAATGTCCATGGCAGCGGTTCTCCTGTGGAAGTATTGCCGGAAAACAGCTCTGACATTGCCCCGGGTGCGATTACCATCTACAATACAGATCAAACCGTACTCTATCCGGACATTTTTGAAGGCATAGGTACCGATCAGAATGGGGGTGTTCAGGATAATATGGTAAATGGCAGCGAGGAATATGCCGCCGGGCAGGGCGTATCCGGAGATGAAAATATAGGAAATGAAAATACCGGAAATGAGAATATAGAAAACCTAAACACAGGAGCAGAAAACTCCGGTGAGCAAAACAATAACGGCATTGCAGCAGACATCTGGGGAAATGGAACTTCAGATGAAGACCAGCTTACCCAGGACCAGATCACCATCCTGAACCAGATGCCGGAAGCACTGCCGTAAAAGATATATAAAGCTGCTACCGAAATACCAAAAATTTGCTCAGCACATAATTGGCCACGGTAACGATCACCTGCACGATCAGCTTGGCAATCTTATCACTGATGCCAAGTACCGTGACCATAAGAAACATGCAAACCATGTCCATCAGCAGGGTCGTGACCCTGGAGCCATAGAACTTTGCTGCCTCCTGCAATCTGTTCTCATTGCTGCTCTCAAACACATACTTCCGGTTAGTAAAGTATGCAAAAGTGACCGCCGCGATCCAGGAGATGACATTGGCTGCCTGAAGTTGAATTGGGTTTTGGGCATCAAATACTGTCAGAACACATCCATAATACACCGCCAGGCTTACGACTGTGGTAAGACCTCCCACGATAAGGTAATTAACAATTTCTCTGTGTTTTTTATATAATTCCATCAGACGTTTCATCATTATTCTTCCTCCACTATAATTGATAGTATATGGCTGATTCTTTGAATTGCCAATAGATTCAATAAATTTTACTTTTCCCCACAATTTTGGTAAAATGATAACTAAAGTGTACCCATTGTCAAGGACAGTTTTAAAAACCCTGCTCCCGATTTTCGGACGATCCTAAGTTGGAATCCCATATAGTGGACAAAGCTGTTTTGGGAGTCCTGCTCTGAGGACAGTCGCACAAACCGAGAGTCAGGAAAGTAGACACATTGAAAACCCAAGGGCATGCATCACGTTGCCTTTTGATACTCTTGTTAAGGTGCTACTATTTATCTTCAGATCCGATCATTGACGGATCCTTGAAGTCTGTCGGTACAGCCGGAGCCGGAATTCCTTTGATAGGATATTCACCGGTTGTCACGAAGCTATAGTACTCATTAGGGGAGAGCTTACATAACCCCCACTGGTACTTATCATGATTGTAGTAATCGATGTAGTCATCTACCTTTGCTTGAACCTGTTCAAACACTGTGCAGTCTGACAGGTCGATCAGATCCTTCATCCTGCCAAAGAAGCTTTCCTGGGGAGCATTGTCCCAGCAGTTTCCCCGGCGAGACATGGATTGACGGAGGTTGTTGTCCTTGATGATATCGATAAACTTATGGCTTGTATAATGGCTCCCCTGATCGCTATTATACCAAATTCAGGATAATTCGGACTATGCCGAAGAAAAAACTATGCCGAAGTTCATGATAAGCCCTTTACACAAAATTATTTATTCGATTTTTTCGGCATAGTATTCTGTACAATTGAAGTACCTTAATAAACTTTCACAACAAGGAGGTACTTCATATGAACATTGACAACTTATGTAAGCTTCTGTTGGAAGCACTCGCCGAAGCCGGTTTCAATGAGAGCACTCTGTTCAACTATCGTGGCGTTATCCGCCGGTTCAAGGCCTTTTGCAAGGAAAAGGGCTATTCGGAATACAGCACGGATGTTGGACAGGCTTATGCTGACGATGTGATAAGCAAAAAGACTGGAAAATTTAGCAAACAGCGTTACTTTTCACAAGGGAGATTCGCAAGATTACTAAATTCCTATTGTCTCACCGGCAGCTTCGACTTATCCCCGATGAAGAGGGGTATGGAAGCCCCTGGTAATGAGATGCTTTGCGGGCTCTACAAGGATTATATCAGCTACCTTGAGGATAAATATCCTAACAACAACACCTTGTCATTCTATAGGTATGAGGCTCTATGCCTCTTCAGGTTTCTTGATTTTGTCGGTATCTCCAATCTTAACGATGTCTCTGCAGCAACCGTGGTTGATTATCTGAAAACTACAAAGCAGAACCGGCAGCGTGCCGTCCTCTGCGGGCTCAGGCTGTATTTTACCTTCATTGAGCGGGAGGATCTTTTTGCAGTCATTAATGGCATGCATGCCTACAGATCCAAGAGGATAATTCCTGTGTTGACTGACGATGAGATGTCCAGGCTTAAGGAAACGATTGAATCAGGGGATGTCTCAAACCGAGACGCTGCAATCATCTTATTAGGGCTCTCGACAGGCATAAGGGCTATAGATCTCATAAACCTCAGGCTTTCAGACATTGATTGGAACAGCGAGACCATCTCTTTCAAGCAGTCAAAGACAGGCAACCTGGTATGCATACCTCTGACAGTAGCTGTAGGGAACGCCATAGCAAGATATCTTTATGAGGATCGTCCGTCTGCTGATAATGACTACCTCTTTGTGCGGGATCTTGCGCCATTTGGGTCTTTAAGCGGGCATTCGTCCTGCTATGTCATTGTTAAAAAGGCATTCGAAAAAGCAGGCATAAGCAGAGACGGCCGCATCTTCGGGATGCACATGCTGCGGCATAACGCCGCATCAGTCATGGTGCGGAACGAGGTGCCGGTATCAACAGTAGCTGCTGTTCTTGGGCATTCAAGCACAGATACAACAGATATATACATCACAACCGATGAAGCGAAGCTCAGGGAGTGCGTGCTCCCCATGACGGGCATCTCGAAGGAGGTGAACGCATGAGGGAATTTACAAGCAATCTTGCGCCAAAGCTCAAAGATTTCCTGAGTTATAAGAACGCTCTCGGCATCAAGTATGAGACAAGCCGCGTTTATCTGCTGCAGCTCGACCGCTATAATCTTGAACACGGCAACAACAGTTCTCTTACAAAGGAGGTGGCTGAGGGCTGGGTTATCCAGCACACAGAAAAATCTGAAACTCGAGACAGGAGCTTTCTGCCTCCAATCAGGGAGTTTGGGAGGTATCTTCGCAGCATCGGAGACAGCAGTGCCTACGTCCTTGACGACAGGTTCTCCATCCAGCACTATCACGCAGAAGTTTATCTTATGACAAGCGATGAGATATCGAAATTCTTCAAGGAGTGCGATTCTTATGTGCTCCGCGTGAAACTTCAGGGAAGGCCATATGTCTTTCCGGCGTTCTACAGATTCCTCTACTGCTGTGGTGTCAGGTGCGCTGAAGCAAGAAAGCTGAAATGCCATGATGTCCATCTGGACGATGGATATATCGACATCCTGGACACCAAATCTCACAGGGACCGACGGTTGTATATTTCTGCCGAACTTACAGACTATTTAAGGAAATATGAGGTTGCCATCTCGCGATGTTTTCCTGAAAGGGAATACTTTTTTCCTGGTGGTCGCGGAGGAATCTGTTCCTCTTCTGCGGTTTCGGCGAACTTCCGCAACATATGGATTTCAGCCGGGTTGAAAAGGGATGGAAGGATCAAGCCTCGGGCTTATGATTTCCGGCACCACTTCGCCTGCGCTAACATCATGCGCTGGTCTGAAGAAGGCAGGGATGTCCAGGCGATGCTTCCATATCTCATGAGGTATATGGGGCATGCCTCGCTAGAGAGCACCTACTATTACATCCATCTGATTCCTGATTACTTCCCTCAGTATTCCTCTCTGACGGCATCATCTGAAGACTTGATACCGGAGGTGGAAGGCTATGAAGTATAACAGGAAGAAGGACAAGGACTTCTGGCTGCTTGCACGTTCATATCTTCATGATTACATGCCTGCTGTCAGAAATCTTTCAGATAAATCCGTGGATGCCTATAAACAGTCACTTAAGACGTACCTGTCGTTCCTTAAAGAATCGAAATCGCTGGCCGAAGACGGGGTTACCTTTGAGGCCTTTACAAGGGACAATGTAAAAGAGTATGTCGCATGGCTAAAGAACAAAGATTATTCGGCAAAAACAATAAATCTGAAGCTGACCGCAATCCGCTCATTCCTCAAGTACTGTTCAGAGGAAGATTTTGAACTCAGGGGAGTTTATACTGATGTCTGCACTGTCAAAAAGATCAAGGAAGATAAAAAGCCTATCGAATATCTCGCTCCGGAAGCAACTGCTGCAATCCTGAGCGCTTATGGACTGAAAACAGCAAAGCAACGACGTAACCGCATGCTGCTGATCCTGCTGTATGATAGTGGTGCCAGAGTACAGGAGCTTGCTGACCTTATGGTGTCTTCGCTTCACATAGATGCTGCCAATCCGTACATAACACTGGTTGGAAAAGGACGGAAGAGCCGCAACGTTCCTCTGATGTCCAAAACCGTGAAGCACCTGAAAAACTATCTCAAAGAGTTTCATCCTAATGGAGATGACTCTCCATTGTTTTACAGCCTCATGGACGGCAGACCACACAAGCTTTCAACCGACAGTATAAGCCTCATTTTAAAGAACGCTGCCGATACTGCCCGGAAGTCCTGTGAATCTGTTCCTGAAAACGTTCATTGTCACCTCATGAGGAAGACCAAGGCTATGGATCTCTACAAAAATGGTGTGCCGCTTCCCTTTATAATGCAACTTTTGGGCCATGATAGTATGTCCACCACATCCGGCTTTTACGCTTTCGCTACGTTGGAGATGATGAGCGAGGCAATAAACAAATCTGCTCCCAAGATGGCAGATGATGAAAAACTTTGGAAAAAAGAGGCTGTGAGAAAGGCCATTTACTCGCTCGACTGAATCAGAATACTATGCCGAAGATATTTGATTATGCGGCATGTTTCATACATACTTTAGATTTCTTCGGCATAGTTTTTTCTTCGGCATAGTCCGAATTATACCAAATTCAGGATAATTCGGATCAAGGCTCACAATACACCTCGAAGGCATTCACTGATTTTTGTGAGGAGGTCAATGTGA
>JBGUNA010000097.1:0-17482 GCA_045117135.1 Candidatus Limivicinus sp.
TTTGTCTGAGCAACTCAACCTTAATACAGGCTACTCCTGTTCGCTATTCTTTTTTACTTACTGTCACACATCATTGTAATACCTACAATTATATTCTTCAATTCTACCTCGTTAACAGTTGAATTGCTTTCTAAGGCATGATAAAATAAAAAAACTATTTTTACGAGGAATTCCTTATGCCTGAAAAACATTCTACCCTAAAATACCGCCGCCATACTGCGGTTTTATATGATGTTCCGATGCTGGTGCTCTCTGTGTTTATTTTCCTTTATCTGGCTCCAAGTGTCGAAGTGCGCCCAAGACTGATGATTATAGCTTTGCAGTTTGTCATCTGTGCTGTCTGTGTGTTTTCTGCCCGGATTGCAACAGGGGTGTACAAGCAGATCCTGCGCTATGGCGGGAGCAGAATGTACATTCGTCTGATTCTAGCAGATGTGTGTGCAGGGATTGTTTATTATGTTATTCAGCTTTTGCTGCCGGAAGGCCCCATACGCGTCACGTTTATTCGCGCTGTTTGTATTATTACCTTCAACCTGCTGGAAGCAGTTTCGTCCCGCCTTCTGTATCAGTATGTTTTTGAATATGGCAGCCGCAGTATCTGGACACTCCCGGGAATCCGCAAGGTAGTCCATTTTATGACAGGTTATTATTCCGATGAAGCCACGGAGCTGGTTCTGGAAAAAAAGAAAAAAGAGATCCCGCCATCCGAACGTAAAAAGCTTGCTGTTGTCGGAGCCGGCAGAATCGGGGCAATGCTTGTAAAAGAACTTCTCACGAACCAGAATACTGCATATACTCCTGTTTGTTTTGTTGATAACGATATGCGCAAGGCAGAGCGGGAGATCTATGGCATTCCCGTCATTGCGGAAGACGACACCATCCAGGAAAAGCTCAAAGCGATGCAAGTAGAGGAGATTGTTTTTGCGCTTCCCCGCATGCATGCAGAACAGAAAAATGAACTCTATGAGCGTTATAGAAAAACCGGCTGCAAAATCCTGATTTATGACTATCCGCTTTCCCAGACCAGTGAGTTTGGTAAGCGTACTCTGCGGGAATTCCGTGTCGAAGAGCTGCTCTTCCGAGATGCAAAAGAGTTCATGAATGATGATGTCCGTGCATTTTATGCGGGCAAAACAATTCTTGTCACCGGCGGCGGTGGTTCCATCGGGAGTGAGCTTTGCAGGCAGATTGCAAAAATGTCGCCCAAAATGCTGGTTGTGCTGGATGTTTATGAAAACAGTGCCTATGATCTTCAGCAGGAACTCATCATGACTTATGGGAGGGGAATGCTCCCCTTTGAGGTAGAAATCTGTTCCGTAACCGACAGGCGAAAACTTGAAAATGTTTTCCGCACCTATCATCCGGATGTTGTACTTCACGCAGCAGCGCATAAACATGTTCCATTGATGGAGCATAATGTCGTCGAGGCTGTGGAAAATAACATTTTCGGCACTCACAATGTGATTGACCTTGCTATTCAGTATCAGGTTTCCAAATTCCTTATGGTGTCTACCGACAAGGCTGTTAACCCTACCAATGTAATGGGCGCTACAAAGCGGATGTGTGAGATGATGGTGATGGAAGCGGCTTCCCGCCATACGGATACAAAATTCTGTGCTACCCGCTTCGGCAATGTCCTCGCCTCCAACGGGTCGGTTGTTCCTCTGTTTAAAAAGCAGATAGCTAACGGCGGCCCTGTCACTGTAACAGATAAACGTATCATCCGTTATTTTATGACAATTCCCGAAGCCACTCAACTGGTGCTGACGTGTGGTGCACTTTCGGAAAACGGAGAGCTTTTTGCCCTTGATATGGGTAAGCCGATGAGCATCCTCACTATGGCGGAAAATATGATCCGGCTTTCCGGCCTGGAGCCATACCGCGATATTGATATTGTTGAAATCGGCCTCCGTCCGGGAGAAAAACTCTATGAAGAACTTCTTATTGACTTTGATAAGCTTGAGAAGACACAGAACGATATGATTTTTATCGAGCATGATGTGCCCCTCACAGCAACTCAGATTGAAGAAAAGCTTTCTTTGCTTCATGTAGCTTGTGATACGCTGGATGCGCAGACGGTTTATTGTACCCTGCAGTCCGCTGTGCCGACATTTCATCCCGCTGAAGAAGTAAATCGCGAAGCTCTGGAGTCCCGCGAATTTCAGATGGCAAGGGAATAACAATTTATATGTATGACAAAAGAAAAAAGAAAAAAAGCAACCTCACTCCACTGAAGATAGTACTCCTTGTCCTTATTGTTTTGGTAGAAGTCGGTATCCTGGGCTTTGTCCTTCATAGACATTCCACCGAACTGAGGTATGCTTCTCTCGAACCTGATGTGGAGGAACAGCCGGGACCAACTCCGCAACTGGTAGATTATTCTGCTAATGCCTCTGCACTTCATATCTCTGAGGTGATGGCAAAGAATACGGCAACTCTGATGGCTGAGGACGGAACGTTCCCCGACTGGCTGGAAATCTCGAACAGTTCGTCTGACTCTATCAACCTGAAAGACTGGTCACTTTCCGATGGTAAGGGCAGGTGGACTTTCCCGGATCTTTCGATTGCACCGGGAGAGTATCTGTTTCTCTATGCCGGGGCAGAGACAGGCCTTTCTACAGGTTTTTCACTTTCTGAAGGTGAAACGCTCCTTTTTTCTGACCCGAACGGGAATACAGTGGAAGAAGTTGTTCTTTATCCTGTCATCAGCAATCGCTCTCTCATCCGAGGTGAAGACGGTATGTTTGATGAGGCAGATTATGCTACGCCCGGGTTTGAGAATTCCGTTAATGGGTTTGAAAAAGCATGTGACAATGCCTTTTCTCCTTCTGGGCCTCTGGTTATCAGTGAGATCTGTACTGCAAATACCGACTTTAACCGGAAAATTGAAGATGAATATGCCGACTGGGTTGAGCTGCGCAATATCTCCTCCGAACCTGTTAGCCTTTCAGGGTATTTTCTCTCGGATAAAAAGGACAATAAGCTGCTTTTCTCATTGCCTGAAAAAACTCTTGCCGGCGGCGAATATATCCTCATTTACTGCAGCAAGGACTATGCGTCAGTTGAGAAGGAATCCTCCTACATTCTTGCACCATTTTCTCTTGGAACGGATTCAGATCAACTATGGCTGAGTGATGCAAACGGTGATGTACTGGATTACGCTGCTCTATGGCAGCTCCCAATCAACGGCAGCTATGGAAGAGAAGACGGACATAACGGCTGGTTTTACTACACTGTCAGCACACCCGAAAAGGAAAACACCGGAGGATGCAGGCGGATAGCTGATACCCCTGTGGCATCAGTTGGAAGTGGCCAATACAACGGGGTGGAGTCAATCTCTGTTGAACTCAGCGTTCCATCCGGCAGAGGAAAGGTGTATTACACCACAGGTGATGAGGTTACAGAAGATTATCTCACCGAATATACCGGTCCTATTACTCTCACTTCCACAACCATTCTGCGTGCACTTACGAAGGAGGACGGAGCCTGCTCCAGCCGTATCGCAACCTACAGCTATTTTATCAACGAAAATCACTCATTCCCGATTATCAGCCTCGTGGCGAACAGCTTTTCCGAGTTCTATGGCTTCAACAATTCCGGTAACAAATTTATCGAATGCGGAGGGAGTGTTTCTCTCATCGAAGACGGGTCTGAGGTCTTCTACCGTCCCTGTGCGATCAGGCTCAAAGGCTTTACCGCTGTGCTGGATCGTTTTAAAAAGAACTACGGAGTCTACTTCTCTGACCGCTATGGCAGTTCTGACCTTGAAGGGCTGGATCTCTTCAATACCGGGGTCACAACATGGTCCTCACTTCTCATTCGTGCCGGACAGGACTGGTCATATGATGGTTCCTGTATCCGTAACGAGCTAATGGAAGAACTCTGCCACGAGATGACAGACCGGCTGCCCGTCCAGAGCAACAAATACTGTATACTTTATATTGACGGCAAATATTACGGTATTTACAGTTTAAAACAGGACATTAACCGTCAGTTTATTGCATCGATCAAGGGCGTCAGTAAAGAGAGTGTGATCACTTCAAATGGCAATCCGGATTTTGACCATCCGATATGGGAAGTCCTGGACTTCTGCCGCAAAAATGACATGTCAAACCCCGAACTGTATGCACAGTTCTGTGAGATGTTTGACATCGAGAATCTTGTTGACTATCTGGTCCTCCAGTCCTACGGAGGCAATATCGACTTATATAATAATGTAAAGTATTACATGTCTCCTGAGGAAGACGGCAAGTGGCGCCTGATTTTCTATGACCAGGATCAGACATTTTATCGCAACGAAGGAGCAGTCAACATCATCTTTGGCGGGTATGCGAAACCTTCACCGTTCCTCACGGATATTTCTAAAAGCCTTTGCAAAAACTCTGAATTCCGGGATAAATTTCTCCGCAGATATGCTGAGGCTCTTCGCACGACTCTTTCGGATGAGAACGCGCTTCGGGTAATAGACGATCTTTGTGCCCAGTTGTCTCCTGAAATCGAACGGGATCGTGCGCGTATCGATACAACAGTTGCACAATGGCAGGAATATGTAGACCAGCTCAAAGCCTTTTTCCAAAACGGCTATCACACTCATGTCATCGATAACCTCTCCACCTGCCTGAATCTTTCCGATGCGGAACGGCAGATGTATTTTGAGTAGGTGAAAAAAATATTTTCTCTGTTTTTCACAAAAATTCTTGACTAAATTTGTACAATATGCTACAATACCAGCTCGCGTGGGGTTATTGCGCCTACGCGGGCTGTTTAGATAAAAAAGCCTAAAATTAAGGCTTTTTTATAATTGATTTTTGAGGAAAGGAGGAAAACAATGCCGACTTTTAACCAGCTGGTGAGAAAAGGCAGAGAAAAAGTCACTTATAAGAGCACATCTCCTGCAATGCAGAAGGGCTTGAATACGTTGAAAAACAAGGTGACGGATCTCAGTTCGCCTCAGAAGCGCGGTGTATGCACAGCAGTTCGTACGTCAACGCCTAAAAAGCCGAACTCCGCTCTGCGTAAAATCGCCCGTGTCCGCCTGACAAATGGTTATGAAGTTACAGCTTACATCCCCGGTATCGGTCATAATCTGCAGGAGCACTCTGTGGTTATGATTCGTGGCGGACGTGTGAAGGATCTGCCTGGTGTTCGTTACCATATTATTCGTGGTACGCTGGATGCACAGGGCGTCCAGAACCGTATGCAGGGCCGTTCCAAGTACGGTGCAAAGAGGCCGAAAGCTGCAAAGAAAAAGTAATTCCAACCACAGGCAAAACACATTTGCCCTAAGGTTCTGATCATAGACCTCAGGGCGCAGCAAACGCTTATGTGCGTTTGAGTACCTATGATCCCATTTTTTAATGAAGGAGGGAAGCTTAAGTGCCCAGAAGAGGAAACGTTCCTAAAAGAGAAATCTTGCCGGATCCTATGTATAACAGTGTTTTGGTCACAAAACTGATCAACGGCGTTATGCTCGACGGTAAAAAAGGTGTTGCTCAGAAAGTTGTTTATGACGCTTTTGACATCATCAAAGATAAGACCGGCAAAGAACCCCTTGACGCTTTCACAGAAGCAATGAACAACATCATGCCCAGCCTGGAAGTCAAAGCTCGCCGAGTCGGTGGTGCAACCTATCAGGTTCCTATCGAAGTTCGTCCCGCACGTCGCCAGACGCTGGCACTTCGCTGGCTTGTCGATTATTCCCGCAAGCGCGGCGAAAAGACCATGAAAGAGCGCCTTGCAGGCGAGATCATGGATGCATGCAACAACACAGGTTCTGCTGTGAAGAAGCGTGAAGATATGCATAAGAATGCAGAAGCCAACAAGGCTTTTGCACACTTCAGATGGTAATCCCAGCAGGAGCTTACAGTTAAATGCCGAGAAAATATTCGCTTGAAAAAACAAGAAATATCGGAATCATGGCACATATTGATGCCGGAAAAACAACCACCACAGAGCGCATTCTGTTTTATACCGGGATAAATTACAAACTCGGTGAAACGCATGAAGGCACAGCTACGATGGACTGGATGGAACAGGAGCAGGAAAGAGGGATCACAATTACCTCGGCTGCAACAACCTGTTTCTGGAAAGATACCCGCATCAATATTATAGACACGCCGGGTCATGTTGACTTTACCGCGGAAGTCGAGCGCTCCCTGAGAGTTCTTGACGGATGCGTTACGGTACTGTGTGCCAAGGGCGGCGTTGAGCCGCAGTCTGAAACCGTATGGCGGCAGGCGGATCATTATCACGTTCCGCGTATGATTTATGTCAATAAAATGGATATTATGGGAGCAGACTTCTATCATGTCCTTGATATGGTTCATGACAGGCTGAAATGCAATGCGGTCCCGATCCAGCTTCCGATTGGTTCTGAAGAATCCTTTAAAGGGATTGTTGACCTCGTGAATATGGACTCGATCATTTACTATGATGACCTCGGCAAGGATATGCGCATTGAACCGATTCCGGAAGACATGCGTGACCTGGCTGAGCAATATCGTCAGAATCTCCTGGAAGCAGTATCGGACTTTGATGACGAGATCATGGAATTGTATCTCGAAGGAGAAGACGTTCCTGCTGACAAAATAAGGGCCGCAATCAGAAAGGCAACCGTCGAAGTCAAGATGGTTCCCGTTACTTGCGGTACATCTTATAAAAACAAAGGCGTGCAGCGCCTGCTCGATGCAATCGTTGATTTTATGCCGTCACCGCTGGATGTTCCGGCTATAGAAGGTACGAATCCCAAAACAGGGGAGACGGAGCATCGGGAAGCAGACGATTCAGCTCCGTTCTCCGCTCTCGCATTTAAAATCATGACGGATCCCTATGTAGGAAGGCTCACATTCTTCCGTGTTTATTCCGGGGAATTTGAGACGGGAGCAACCGTTATGAACTCCGTCAAAGGACAGAGAGAGCGTATCGGGCGGATTCTGCAGATGCATGCCAACCACAGAGAAGATATCGAGCATGTTTACTCCGGTGACATTGCGGCAGCTGTCGGGTTGAAGAATACAACGACAGGTGATACGCTCTGTGATGATAAACACCAGATTGTTCTTGAGTCAATGGAATTTCCGGAACCGGTGATCCGTGTTGCGATTGAGCCAAAAACAAAAGCCGGCCAGGAAAAAATGGCAATTGCACTCCAGAAGCTTGCGGAAGAAGATCCCACATTTAAAACCTATACGGATACCGAAACCGGTCAGACGATTATTGCAGGTATGGGTGAGCTTCATCTGGAGATCATTGTTGACAGGCTATTGCGCGAGTTTCGTGTAGAGGCAAATGTCGGCAAACCGCAGGTTTCTTATAAAGAGACAATTAAGAAAGCCGCCACAGTTGACACGAGATATGTCCGCCAGACGGGCGGAAAAGGTCAGTTTGCGCATGTCAAACTGATGATTGAACCCAACGAGCCCGGCAAAGGGTACGAGTTCGTCAACAAAATTACAGGCGGAGCAATTCCGAAAGAATTCATCCCGTGTGTGGATCAGGGTATTCAGGGGGCTATGCTCTCGGGAGTCCTTGCAGGCTATCAGGTAGTGGACGTGAAAGCTACGCTGCTTGACGGTTCTTTCCATGAGGTGGATTCTTCAGAGCTTGCCTTTAAGATTTGCGGAAGCATGGCCTTTAAGGAAGCGTCTCAAAAAGCTGAACCGACGCTGCTTGAGCCCATTATGAAGGTAGTTGTAACCTGTCCTGAAGATTTTATGGGCGACGTAATGGGTGATATCAACGGCAGGAGAGGCCAGATTTCAGGCACCGATATTCGAAACGGATCAGCTTCGATTGAAGCAAATGTTCCGCTTTCTACGATGTTCGGTTATGCTACCGACCTGCGCAGCAAAACGCAGGGAAGAGCAACTTACGTAATGGAGCCAAGCCACTTTGTCGAGCTGCCGAAGAATCTTCAGGCTGCACTGACAAACAAGTCTGGCTTTGATTTCAGCAAATTCAGATAACCCCCCAAAATAATTTATTAAATTTCTTACATGGAGGAATTTTCAAATGGCAAAGCAGATGTACAACAGATCCAAGCCCCACGTAAACATTGGCACTATCGGCCACATCGACCATGGCAAAACGACCCTTACCGCTGCCATCACCAAGTTCCTGGCAATGAAAGGCCAGGCAGAGTACACCGACTACTCTTCCATCGACAAGGCACCTGAAGAGAGAGAACGCGGTATCACCATCAACACCGCACACGTTGAGTATGAGACCGACAAGCGTCATTACGCGCACGTTGACTGCCCGGGCCATGCTGACTACATTAAGAACATGATTACCGGCGCTGCTCAGATGGACGGTGCAATCCTTGTTATCGCTGCATCCGATGGCCCGATGGCTCAGACCCGTGAGCACCTCCTCCTTGCACGTCAGGTTAACGTTCCTTCCGTTCTTGTTTTCCTGAACAAGTGCGACCAGGTTGACGACGAAGAGCTCCTCGAGCTCGTTGAGATGGAAGTTCGCGAACTGCTCGACTTCTACGGCTTCCCTGGAGACGACACCCCGATTATCCGCGGCTCTGCTCTGAACGCACTCGTTTCCGAGTCCAAGGATCCGAACGCTCCCGAGTATGCTTGCATCAAAGAGCTCATGGATGCTGTTGACAGCTGGATTCCGACTCCGGATCGTAAAGCTGACCAGCCGTTCCTTATGCCTATCGAAGACGTCTTCACGATCTCCGGCCGTGGTACGGTTGTTACCGGCCGTGTTGAGCGTGGCCGCGTAAAGATCGGCGACAAGGTTCAGATCGTCGGCCTGAAGGACGAGTCTACTGACACTGTCGTTACCGGCACTGAAATGTTCCACAAGACCCTCGAGTATGCAGAAGCCGGCGACAACGTTGGCTGCCTACTCCGTGGTATTGACAAGAAGGCTGTTGAGCGTGGCCAGGTTCTGGCAGCTCCCGGCTCCATCAAGCCCCACACCAAGTTCAAGGGTCAGGTTTACGTTCTGTCCAAGGAAGAAGGCGGACGTCACACCCCGTTCTTCAACAACTACCGCCCGCAGTTCTATTTCCGTACCACTGACGTCACCGGTGTTATCACTCTTCCCGAAGGCACTGAGATGTGCATGCCCGGCGACAACGTTGATATGGACGTAGAGCTCATCACTCCGATCGCTATTGAGAACGGCCTTCGTTTCGCTATCCGTGAAGGTGGCCGTACCGTTGGCTCCGGTGTTGTTATCGGCATCAACGAGTAATTAATTAAAAAACCTGTAAACCACCCCATTAAAGGGGTGGTTTTTTTTGTAATCCTGTGCTATTATAATATGTTTATCAGTTTATTATTAGTATGAGGTTCCGTAACGTGAAAAAATCTTTAAACAACACACAAGATGAAGCTGTTGTGACGCGTAAAGAAGCAGAAAATGATGCTGCCAGAGCAAAAAAGAAGCATCGTGAAGTATGGGACGGCATCAATCGCTTTTTTGACAGGATCGCCGGTTTTATCATTGTCTTTGTGCTTGTAATCGGGTTCAGCCTGCTGATTTTTGATTATATGTGCATCAAGGGGCCATCGCCTACGTTTCAGGAATTCTGGCTTCGCACACTTTCCGAGACACGTCGTTTCGGTTTCATAAACAACCTGTATCTCTCGCAGGGAGAACTGAATGAAATCGGCATTGACCGGAAAGGCACTCTGGATAATGAAGTCATGGTTCCGACCTTTGACAGTTCTCTCATTGCTATTACCGAGGAAAAGACTGACGTCAACGGTATGGATGCCTATGGTCTGGTAGACGATGATAATGACGGTATTATATTTGTAAATATCAATTATAAGGGCGCTGTTGGATATATGATCGTTGTCCTCGATCCTTCTCGCGTGTTTCTGGGTTGCGCCAACGGGCCACAGGATCGTTACGGTTATGGTATGATTCTTGATGATATGGTCGCAAAGTACGGGGCACGAGGAGGCATTAATGCGGGCATTTTTGTCGATGACAACGGTGCCGGTGCCGGTTGGCCGCCTTCAGGGATTACGATTTCCCTGGGGGAAGTATATGAACCGGATGCAAACGGGTCAGTTTGCGGGATAAGCTCTGATGGCATCCTCTATGTCGGAGATTATGATCTGGATCTCTGTGTCAACCAATTTCACCTGGAGAATGCCTGCAGTTTTGGCCCCATCCTGATTGCGAACGGGCAGAAAATGAGCGATGAAATGCTTTCCAGTGGGCTGAATCCACGCACGGCCATCGGACAGCGTGGCGACGGGGCAATCCTGCTCCTCGCCGTAGATGGGCGCCAGGCATACAGCCAGGGCCTGACGTATGGCGACTGTGCCGACCTTCTCCTTGATTACGGCTGCATCAATGCCATGAACATGGACGGAGGGAATTCTACCTCTATGTATATGGATGGCAAGCTGATCAATCATCCTTCCAACCAAGCCGGCGGTACGCGCAACCTGCCTACGGCGTGGCTGTTCAAGTGAGAGAAGAGGAGTATACTATGACGGAGAGAACCAAGCAAAAGAGAAGACGGATCGGCAAAATTATTTATACTGTGCTGCTGGTTATTTTTGCTTTTGTATTGATCACGATCGCTTATATTGTCCTGGCAGACTGGCAGAATTATCTGGTTGCGTATGAGAAGTCCCAGCCGGATACGGTAATAGCCGAATATATGCAAAACCTCAAGAATACTAAATGGGAACAGCTCGTGCATGATGCCGTGACGGAGATGGAGCATCCATTTCAATCTGACGAGGAATGCGAAGAGATAATCAATAAAATGCTCGGAGAAACCCTGCAGTATAAAGAAACTCCAAGCGGGGCGGAAAATGTGAAAATCTTCAATGTCTACTGTAATGGGAACCCCGTCGGGCAGTTCCAGATGGAGAGAGATCTTTCCTACGAGAACAGCATTAAAATCGATTCTGTCCTTCTGCTGCGGAAGTTAGAGTTCTTCTGGTTCATTCAGGATGCTCGTTCCCTGTGTCCCTGGAAAATCACCGGAGACAGCTATGACATTTCAGGATTTACATTTACTTCATCCACTTCTGCGATTGTGCCCGAAACCTATTCGATCCGGCTCAACGGCATTGAAGTAGGCCCCGAGTACATCACTGAAACCGGGATCCATTATGATGTCCTGGAGTCCTATTATGAAGATTATCCCGGCCTGCCGACGAAAGTGAAGTATGTTGTCGGCAACATTTTCGGTAAGCTTGATCCGGTTGTGTACGACCCGCAGGGCAACGAAGTGCAGATCGATCCGACAGGTGACGATTCCCAGTTTATGGAACCATGCTCTGCCGACGAGGTCAGTGCTTTAAGCGATTTTGCCTATTCTTTCGTAGAACCATACGCTCGGTTTACCGGAACCAAAAACGTCTGGGCTAATTACGGTGAACTGAAGAACTACGTTAAACCCAATAGTGAATTTGCCAAGCGCATGGATCTCTTCATCGAAGGGGCCGATGCATGGCTGAACTTCCATAGCGTAGAAGTCAGTAACGTTAACATCAACAGCGTATATTCACTCGGTGGCGGGTTCTATGTCATAAATATGACGTATGACACTACCAACTATGCTGCTTACAAAACCGTGAATGAGACAAACACTCGCAGGCTCATTGTATGTTGGGACAGCAAGGGGATTCTGGCGGTATCCGTCGAGTAAGGCAGGAGTTAACGCATATGAATCAACTCATCGGAGATTGCCGCAATTCCCTCGCGGTTGTGCTCCCTTCTCTCGATCCGGACGCAAAGTTCAGCGGAGTGGTCTCCGGACTGGTTGAGAGTGGTTTCCGCAATATCGTGATCGTAGATGACGGAAGCGATACTGAACATCAGCAGTGGTTTGCTATGGCAGAGGAATACCCACAGTGCACAGTGCTGCACCATGGCGTCAATAAAGGGAAAGGACGGGCGTTGAAAACAGCCTTTTCCTATGTGCTCGAAAACATCCCCGATGCGGAAGGCGTCATCACTATCGATGGAGACGGACAGCATTTGCTGACGGACATCATTGCCTGCGGAAACCGGATGCTGAAAGAAAAGGACAGGGTTATTCTCGGCTGCCGTGATTTTGATCTGCCAGGCGTTCCGCCGCGCAGTGTTGCGGGTAACAAGTTCACCGCAAAGGCTTTCCGCTTGCTCTTCGGCATCCGTCTTAGCGATACACAGACAGGCCTTCGCGCTATTCCGGCTCCTTTTCTGCCAGCCTTTTGTGAAATTACGGGCGAGCGATTTGAGTATGAAACCAATATGCTCCTGCAGATGAAGCGCAGCGGCATTGCTTTCTCCGAGCAGCCTATCGAAACCGTCTATGATCCGGAGGACTATTCCTCCCACTATAATGCATTCAAAGATTCCTGGAAACTGGGTAAAGTGATGCTGCGCTTCCTCCTCTCGGGCTCTGGAGCAAAATATGCCGCGAGTTCCGTAGTTTCCTTTGTATGCGACAAGCTGATATATCTTGCACTGGTCGCTTTTTTTGGCGTGGCTAGAGAGTCCGCTTTTCACCTGGTTGCAACCTTTTCCTCGTCAGTACTCAACTTCCACCTGAACAAATACTGGGTCTTCGGCAAAAAAGGGGAATATGCAAAGGATCTGCTTGCCTATTACTGCGTATGTATCCCGCGCACGCTGATCGCTACGACATTCACCTCTCTTGTGATTTCACGGTTACGGGCTGTGACACCGGGGGCTGCGACAGTAGTAAACATAATTGTTGACACAATTCTATTTATTGTAACTTATTTTATTCAGAAAAAATGGGTCTTCAAAACCAGAGGAAAGTGAGTTTGCAATAGACAAAAAAAGACCGAATCTAAAGAAAAACAGGCTGTATGCGTAATGCATGCGGTCTGTTTTTTTCACAAAAAAGTCAAAAAACAACAAAAAAAAAACATTGCCTGGAGTTAACATAAATGATATATTATTTTTGAGATTATGGTAACACCGTTATGTGCCATCTTTTATTTCTGGATGGAAGGAAGTGTACAGTTTGAAGTATAAGGACTACCTGATCCTGCCTGTTCTCATCATGTATCTGCTGTATGCATCCTGCGCCTACATCGCCAGGACGGAGAACGAGGGAGACGGCCAAAAGACCACACCGGTTGCCGTCGTTGATCCGGCTGTTATTTCCTGGGGCGATGCAGAAGGAGAATACGGCGAATGCTGGTATGCCGAAGGAGCAAGAGGGACATCGTATTTTATGGTTGCAGCGTCCGGACGCAGAGAGCCTTCCATATGCTTCTACAACAATTCTTCCATCGGCAAACGTAATGATTTTACCGAGTCCTCCTGTGTGGTGGCCGACAAACATATGCGCTGCACGAACAATGGTATCCGTTATGACTTGATCTTTGTCAACGAGATGACAGCATATGATCTGATCTCCGGAACCTATTACCAGCGCGGTGATTATAAGCTGCTTAAAGCCCAGCTCACTGCGGGCAAGTTTGTCAATGCCGAAAACCCAAACCACTACTACGTTTTCAAAGAAAACGGCAAAAGTGTGGAGTATGCCGGTGACAAGGTTTTCAAAGGGAAATGGAATATCAACACTTCTGACACCATTGTTCTTTACGATAAAGCCTGCAAGCAGGTCCTTGACCTGGAGCTCTTTTCAGACGACTATGGTAACCTCGGCGGGTTTAATTCCAATGGTACAATTTATACTCTTGCTGCCTGACTTCCAGATGAATAATAGAATAGGAGACAGACGAAAAGATCCGGGTTAAATCCGGATCTTTTTGTTTGGGTAATTTATAGAATCTTCCCTCTTTGTTCATTCTTTGTACATATTTTCATAGTATCATACACACTGATGCTGAAAATCAGGAGTAAAGCCATGAGCGGAAAGAATAAGGATGAAGCCAGGCCTGCAACTGAATACGGTACTTCCCGGGGGCTCTTCGGAGAAACAGACAGAGAGAGTGGTGAATACCACTTCCGTAACGGGTACACCCAACAGGTATATTCGAATGCACATTTTGTCCCTGTTGACGAAAGCACTTCTCCTCCGAAATATTACCGCCCGGGCGCTAAAAACGGGTCTGAGAGTTCAGGAAACCAGTCTGGTCGCCGGAATGCTGCTGTTTCTGGCTTTACAGCTGTTCTATTGCTTTGCTTTCTCAGCGGCATTATCGGGGGTGTGCTCGGCGCCTATGCGTTTACACACTGGCTGAAGGACGACTATGTGCAGAGTACAACAGAAGGCCAGACATTTGACACAGATGAAGCCACTGAAGAGCAGCTGTTTGCCATGAATGAAGAGGCAGAGTTCTATGCTGATGCTGAAGAGAACGAGGTTTCTGCAGCAGATATATATGAACATGCATGCTCTCAGGTTGTCAGCGTGGCAGTTGAAATGGTTTCGTATGATCTCTTTGGCAATCAGACGCCTTCCGTTGTCAGCGGTTCCGGTTTCATCATCAGCGAGGACGGCTATATCCTCACAAATTACCATGTTGTCGAGCAGGCAATCAAAAAAGGCATCAACGTTACCATCACCACATATGACGGAGCTGTTTTTGTTGGCAGAATTGTCGGCTCGGATGAAGACCGGGATATTGCCGTTATCAAGATTGAGAAAGACGGTACAACGCCTGTCCTCTTCGGTGACAGTGATGAACTGAAAGTGGGGGACAGTATCTACGCAGTAGGCAACCCGTATGGCATTCTGGAGTTTAGTATGACGACGGGCCATATCAGTGCACTCGATCGGCAGATTGCTACCGAAGAGACAGAAAAATCCCTGCCGATGTTCCAGATTGATGCAGCCGTCTATTCCGGCAATTCCGGCGGGCCGGTGTACGATTCCCGTGGCAGGGTTGTTGGTGTTGTCACAGCAAAGTATGTTTCCTCCGGCATGGAGGGCATCGGGTTTGCTATCCCGATCAACAACGTACTTCCTGTTATCGGCGAGCTCATTGACAAGGGTTACGTCAGCGGGAAAGCATCTCTGGGCCTCAGTTTTGATAACCGATATAACACTGTCTACAGCAGATATTACCGTCTGCCTGAAGGCGCTTTTGTCTCGTCTGTCCAGAGCGGCAGCTGCAGTGAAGCGGCTGGCATCCAACCAGGCGATATACTCATGCGCATTGGTGATTATCCGATTGAAGACTATGCAGACGTCCCAGCAGCGCTGCGGCACTTCTCTTCCGGCGAAACGACGGAGGTAACTGTCTACCGCGATTCACAGATCATCACGGTCACTGTCTGCCTCGATGAAGCTGTCCCGTCAGTACCCCAGAACACTTCCCGCATTACCTATTATTCCTTTTACAGGAATTACTGAAAAACACTTGATTCCCGAACCCACTTACGATACAATATCTCCATACTTCACACTCTTTACGGGAGGAATGGAAAATGACTTATGAAATTGATATCGCCGGTCTGAAGCGACATCTTCCGATCTGCCGCGTTACCGACGATCTCTACATCGGTGCTTTTGTGATGTTCGGCGATGTGGAGCTTACGATCCACTGTGCAAAGGAACTTCTTGCTCGCGTCCCGGAGTATGACTATCTCCTGGCACCGGAAGCCAAGGCAATCCCACTGATCTATGAGATGGCGCGCCAAAGCGGAACGAACAAGTATTTTGTGGCTCGCAAGCATGCCAAAGCGTATATGACGGGCATCTTCGAAGTCAGCGTTCGTTCCATCACTACGGATGCAGAACAGAAGCTGATTATCGACTCGGAAGATGCGGCACTTATCCGCGGAAAGCGCATCCTGCTTGTGGATGATGTGATTTCTACCGGCGAGTCAATTCTTGCTGTACAGAAGTTGGTTGAAGCTGCTGGCGGAATAGTTGTCGGGCGTGCAGCTCCGCTTGCTGAGGGTGACGCTTATTATCGGGATGACATCATCACTCTCGCTCAGCTCCCGCTGTTTAATGCAGACGGTTCGATAAAATAACGGTATGTTTTCCAACAACGGCTCTGCGGAAAAAAATTACAGCAGAGCCATTTTTCTTACCGATTCCACTATGCGAGAAGCTTATATGCACACTGCCCTCACGCTTGCGGAAGAAGCTGAGTCCTGTGATGAAGTCCCTGTGGGATGTATAATCTGCAATGCGGCAGGGGAGATCATCGGCACCGGCAGAAACCGCTGTCTCGAAAAGCATGACGCCACTGCCCATGCCGAAATCGAGGCTATCCGGCAAGCTTCCAATGTGATGGGAGATTGGCGCCTGGACGGCTGCACCCTTTTTGTCACGCTTGAGCCCTGCCCCATGTGTACCGGAGCTATTATGAATGCGAGGATTCGCACCGTGGTTTTTGGCGCGAAGGATCCTGTAAAGGGAGCCTGCGGCAGTGTTATTGATCTTTTTTCCGAGAGCTTCCCGGATAAAGCAGCGGTCTTTAGCGGTGTGCTTGCTAAGGAAAGCTCGGCCGTGCTTTCTTCTTTCTTTGATAAAGTCCGGAACAATCAGTCTGGCAACAGTTTTACAGAATAGAGAGGAGTTGCTCCATGTTTAAACGCACCCTTTGGCTTGTAACAATGGCCTGCCTGGGGATTTCGCTTTATACCATTGTAATGGAGCGAAGCCATAATATAGAGGAACAGGTTATCATGGGTGGTGTTGCCGGCTTTGCGGGGAATGATTATGTTTCTTATGCCAATCCCAATGCTGAGCCGGAGGTTGTGGATGACGGTCTGAACTGGCCGGATATCGATATCACTTTGCCCCAGTATTCCATCGTGAATAACAGCAACCTTCTTTCATCCGCTTTTGTTCCCGACCTTGCCATGATGGAAGACGGCGAGACCTATGACCCCATTTACGGCACTAAATGGCAGTATTTTGATGCAGCAGCCAAACCTTTTCTGGATAAAATGCTCAAGGATATGGAAGCAATTGGTTTTACACCCTATATTGCCAGCTCCTACCGTACGTATTCTTATCAGAGCCAGCTCTTCAATACGAAGGCTTTTGGCTTATTTATGGAAATGGGATATACCAACAAAGACTATGATGAATATGGTACCGAAGAGGGGACCGAGGTGTATAATGCCTATCAGCTTGCTGCCGAACGTGCCAGAAAGATTACTGCACCTCCCGGAGCCAGTGAGCACCAGCTCGGTCTTGCGGTTGATATTTGGGATAAGGAACGCCCACGTTTGTCTGCCTACACCAATCTGAATGAGGAATTCCGGAACTGGCTGGAGGAACACTCTTTTGAATATGGCTTTATCCAGAGATATCCGACCAATAAACTTCTGCGTACAGGGTGGGATGAACCCTGGCATTATCGTTATGTAGGTGTCGAGGTGGCAACCTTTATCAAATCCACCGGTATGTGCTACGAAGAGTTCTACAAACACTATAATCCGGAATTTAAAGAGTAACGAAAAAAACAGTTGACTTTGCGATGAACTTCTGGTATTATAATCTTCGCCTCAGGGATGAGGCAACCTGGGGGTATAGCTCAGCTGGGAGAGCGCTTGAATGGCATTCAAGAGGTCAGCGGTTCGATCCCGCTTATCTCCACCA
>JBGUNA010000098.1:0-7513 GCA_045117135.1 Candidatus Limivicinus sp.
ATAATCTGTGACTCTGTCACGGAAAAAGCAAAATACGGCAAAATGCGGCAAGTCAATGCCGTCAATGGTAGTCAAATGGTAGTAAAACTGAGGGGTTCTTACTACCGTCGAGGAAAGGAGATAATGCGAGTTAAGCTGGAATCTATTTCACCAGATTATTAATCCTGCAATCCGGAGTTTCGTTTTTCATTACTCGCTCAATATTTTTCACAAAAAACTCATAGCGCTTTCTGTGATACTTCACTCCATCGGGAAGGCCAGCAGTATGTGGAGTTAAGACTACATTATCCATTCTGCGAAGCGGATGATCACGCCGCAAGGGTTCTTCTTCAAAAACGTCCAGACAAGCACCTCCGATAAGGCCCTTCTCCAATGCTTGCAGAAGTTGTGGCTCATCAACAACCCCACCTCGCGATGTGTTGATCAAGACAGCGTCTGACTTCATTTTTGAAAACACATCTGCATTTATCATATGCCGGGTACTTTCATTCAGAGGAACATGCAGGCTGACAATATCGCTGTCGTGGATAAGACTGTCAAAGTCTCTTTGCTCTATTCCCGCAGCATCAGTTGGATGATGGCTATAAACCAGTACTTTCATGTGAAAAGCATTACAGTATTCTGCCACTTTTTTCCCGACATGACCAAATCCAACAAGGCCGATTGTTTTTTCCGAGAGTTCGGCTCCGAAATAGTTTAGTCCGCCTTCATCGGAATTCGTCTTTAAGAACCTGTCAAGTTTTAAAATGTTTTTGTACCAGCAAAGAATCAACGCCATGACATGTTCAGCTACAGCGTTGGCATTTACACCCGCTGCATTACATACCTGGAGACCATGCTTTGTACATGCGCGTAAGTCAACATTGTCATATCCCGCTCCTGTCTGCACCAACTTCAGCTTAGGCGCTTTCTGCAGGATTTCGTCGTCAATCAGGATGTGTTCAGGAATCAATACATCGGCATCTGTTAATTCCTGTTCAGCCTCATCCGGCAGAACAATTTTGACATCCCAAGCACAAGGAAAACTGCCACGGATTCTGTCTATTGCTGTCTCCGGGAAAAAACCTATGATGACGACCTTCATTGAACACCTTCCTTATCATTCCAATCCTGACTTAATGAAGTCTCCCATCACACCCGCAGAATTAAGTAGTTTATTATACACCATCACCACGGATTTTTCCACTATAAAAAACGGCACTCTGCAGCTCGCAGAGTGCCTTGCATTTTTGAAAAAGCATTCTTTTACTGAAATGAAAAAGAACGCCCGTCACCTGGGGCGTGACGGGCGGTGAGAAGAATCGTTCTGTTAACCTCTTTATCCGGTATAGGCATCCTCAGCCGAATTCTTGAAATTCTGCTTTGCCAGCCATTCCCGTTCCTCATTGTTTTCCGGAATGTCGATCCGCTCAATCTTGAAAATGATCGGCCTCGTACCGTCGTTGCAGCAGGCGATCATCATGCGGTTGTCATTTGTCCAGCCCTTCATGATGGAGCCGCCTTGAAGAGCCGCGTAGACATACCGGCTGACGGCATCCCAAGCTTCGCCGCAGAATTTCCCGTTCATCAGATGGTAGAAATCATCCTGCTGCGGTGTACGCTTAAGCAGAAAGGTATCGCCCGGCTTGAAGAATGGGCATGGGCCGGACTTGGGGTCGGCCAGATACTGCTCTTGCAGATCAGGAAAGCATTTCGTCTCCAGAACTGTAGTTCTGCATTCGTGCTGCATACAGCATGCTCGTCTCCTTATGCTTCTTCTATGGCGCTGGCAGGGCAGTTGTCCTTTGCTTCAGCGGCAGTTTCCAGAGAATCTTCCGGTACGTCCATATCAATGGCAACAGCAACACCATCGTCACTCATGGAGAACACGTCGGGGCAGGTCCCCGCGCACAGGCCGCAGCCAATGCAGCCATCATTAACAAAATACTTCATCGAGTTTATCCTTTCTTTCTGTTTATTTCAGCGTCAAAAGCAACGCCATGATGAAACCTCCTTAGTCCAGAATGTTGCCGTCGCGGGAGATCGTTACGACCTGCCACGGGATAAATTTCCCACTGTTTCTGAGCGCGTTCTCAGCTGCCCGCTGGAGTCCGCCACAGCAGGGCACCTCCATGCGGACGATCGTCACGCTCTTGATATCGTTATTCCGGATGATCTCGGTGAGCTTTTCGGAATAGTCCACCGCATCCAGCTTCGGACAGCCGATGATCGTGACTTTTCCTCGCATGAAGTCCTCATGCATGTTGGCATAGGCATAAGCCGTGCAGTCAGCAGCGATCAGCAGCTTCGCTCCGTCAAAGAAGGGAGCCTGGGTCGGGACCAGCTTGATCTGGCAGGGCCACTGTGCAAGGCGGGAATCCGGCTTCCCGGCGCTTACTGGAACATTCTCCGCTTCATTCTGTGCAAACTGCATCATCCTCGAACCTGGGCAGCCGCCCTCATGGTGTTCATGCGTCATTTCGTTCATCGTCTTTTTCTCCTTCGCAGCTTTTACAGCTTTTTCGTCATATTCCGGAGCTTCACGCTCTTCAAACGAAATCGCTCCGGTCGGGCAGTTTGGCAGGCAATCGCCGAACCCATCGCAGAAGTTTTCCCGCATGAGTTTTGCCTTACCATCTATGATATCGATGGCTCCCTCGTGGCAGGCTTCTGCGCACAGCCCGCAGCCGTTGCATTTTTCCTCATCTATGTGGATGATCTTGCGAATCATTGTGGAATCCTCCTCTCTTGTTCTGATCCAATTATACTAATGATAAATTCAAAAATCTGTATCTACAGATACACCGAAAAACATTTTTGGTGTATAATAGATGCAAGATCCCAGAGAGGAGGAAGACAATGGATTACTCTGTACTTGAAAAAAGCACCCTGTTCTCAGGCGTTCCTGCAAAAGAGCTCCGTGACGATCTGGAAGCTGTACCTCATCATATTCAGTGCTACGACAAGGGTGAGACCGTGTTTCATTTGATGGAGGATGCAAACAGAATCGGTGTTGTTCTGGAGGGGCGCGTGCAGGCACAAAAGCCATTTCCGAATGGGAGCCAGATTAACGTATCCATTCGTAATCCCGGAGAGTTGATCGGACCTGCGGCTGTATTTTCACGGAGCCAAAAGTATCCCTGTGATGTTATTTCACTGGAACCGGTTACAATCATGATGTTCCGTCGGGAAGATATCCTTATGCTCTTGCAAAAGGATTTGCGCATCATGAAAAACTTTATGGCAGAGCTCGCTACTGCAACCTACATGCTGCAGCAGCGATTGGAGTTGCTCTCCTACAGCGGAATAGCGCAGAAAGCAGCATTTTATCTTTTGATAAACACAAGACAGTCAGGCAAAAATGTAATCAGGATACCTGATTCCGTATCAAATTGGGCAATGATTATGAATGTATCACGTTCTTCCTTGCATCGGGAACTGAAAAAACTGGAAGCGGAGGGAATCATTTCTTATGATCCGCCAACTATTGAAATCCATGATCCCGAAAGGCTGCAAAGTGTACTAAGCAAATAGATAAACTCCCGGCTGAATCTTAAGAGGACAGAAACCATATAAGGCTTCTGTCCTCTTTTTTTGAGCTTTTCTGCCTATATCGAACAGTGTGTTACTAATCCGCTATATAAACCCACAAAATCTTTTATAGCTGCCCTAACGTTTGCCTAAGCATTTTTCCAATGATAACCGCCACAGGTGTGTAACAACCCACTACAGGCTTTATGCACGTTACTAAAACCCGTTGCCTTTTCCGCAGCACGCTGCGAAGGGTAAAATACTCCCGTCTCGACACAAATCACCGGTCTTGGCTTACTGGATGATTCCACAAACGCCCGATTTCCAGGTTTTGACAAGTACTCTTTCATACGTCTGCTTTGCTCCTCCCTCGCTTCCGCATGCGTCTGATAATACTTTTTGGACAGAGCCTGATTCTTTTTCGACAACTCATAATTATTTTCAAACAGCTTTATTTTAGATTCCGAGAGTTTCTTCTGATAACTCGGATCCTTTGCATATGCTGCCTGCACGCCTCTCCTTACCCTTTCCCGATAATCCGGATCTTTTTCATAAAGCAGACATTTGATCTTACTGCACTCTTCTCTGGTCGCTTGACTCATGCCAAATCCTTTCCCCAGGCCGCCAAGCGCACGATTATAACCTTTCTCCGGACTAGCGCTATCGTAATAAGCGATAAACCATTTTTCAAGTTTATCTGCACCTTCCCGCGTCAGCTTTTCACAAAGAATCTTCTTCTCGAAGTTTACCCAGCCGAATTTTCGTATGGCCTTAAATATTCTCGAATGGTAGTTATAATTCCACCCGTTTCTCCATCTCTCTTCAACCGTTTTCCCGGTGCAGCCGATATATACTTTACCATCCGGATCGGTAAGCTTGTATACAGTATAATGTGCCTCCGCCGGCGGCGAGGGCAATTGATAATTGACAGATGATAATTGACAATTGTATGTATTTAACTCTTTTTCCATAATTCCTCCTGAAAAGCAGAAAGACAGTCTACCTGAGAAATCTTCAGGGAAACTGCCTTACATCACAAATATAGCTCGGACGGAAATGTATCTAAGAGGTACCATGTCTCCTTCCGAGCATCACGACGCGCGGGAAGCGTGCGACGTTCCCAGCTTGCTCACGACGCGCGGGAAGCGTGCGACGTTCCTTGCCTCGCGTGGAATGCACTCAGTACGAAGTGTTAGCCATTCTATAAACCCAATACTGTTCCGGAGTCCAGCCCATAGCCTCGAGCTGACTCTCGCTCGGCACGATACCCGCATTCATCATCGCTCTTGCCCCTGCTGTATAACGGTCCTGCTGAGCATCCCGATAGGCAACCGTCTCTGCACCATTGGAGAAAAATCCAGCCGACTTAATCGCATCCAGCTCTGCGTCGGTGAGATACTTCCCCACATTCAGCACATACTCATTCTCCCATTCCCGGAGCTTTGCGTTGAACTCCTGGACGCCGACGTTTTTCTCCTTAGCCCACTTCTCCAGGTTCTGCAGTTCACTCAGATACTTGTTGCTGATCTCCAGCACCTTGTCGGCTTTCTCAAACTCACCCTGTGCCCTTAAATCAGCGATCTGCCTGGCTGTATCCGTCTGCAGTTTGACCTCAGCAGAGTTGATGACCTGCCTGCTGTTGGCAGCCGTATTCTGAATTCCGCCGTATTGCGTCATCCCGATTCCGCCGCGGTCACCTCTCGCCTCAGCGTAGAGAACCTGATTATCAAGAGCTTTGGCCTCATCCCGATCCACTTGATTCCGCTGCGTCTGATATAGCGCACGGCTGTCCTGCAGATTACGGGTCAGTTCATTCACGCCCTGATTGACCGCATAGTCAGCCGCCAGAACAGCCCGAGTCTTTTCCTGATTTTCTCTTGCCCGCAGTTCGGCTTTCTGCTGTGCAATATCCACATAGTCAATCGGAGCAACAGAACCGGTGCCGACATATGCTTTTGCATTACCCACAACCCCTTTGACCGCATCAGCTCCCCTGTCTCTTGCAATATATTCCCCGGCGTTGATCCCGTTCGGAATCCCGGCAGACAGAGCGGCATAAAACTTCTGGTCATACGGTGTCTCCTGCACTTCAGGTATCGCATAACCTCCCGCATTGGAACCCGTATTGACCCCCGTATTTGATTTTGTACTCGTTGAAGAGGAACTCTTACTCGATGTACTGGACGAACTCTTTGTGCTTGTACTCCCCTTAGCAGAAGAAGAGCCCGCCCCGCTTGCGGACGAGCTCTGTGTACCACCGGGTGGAACGTAATCCGGGTATCTCTCTTCATCTGTTACGGCAGCTGTAATTCCTGCCACCGCCTGATTCCCCGGCCTCGATGCTTTTGCCATGTTGTTTAACCTCCTAAATAAAAAATAAAAGATAGAGAACCAGTCCCTATCTTATGTGTGTTTTTCGTAAAATTAGGTTGATTTTCACCTATAATATGTTATACTGATGGGCAGAGGTGATGCAAAATGATGATCGACACCAACGCTATCGTCACTGCGACAGAGGCAAACCAGAACTTTTCCAAAGTTGCAAAAACGGCTGAAAGAAAAGGACATGTTGTTGTATTCAAAAACAATCGGCCTAAATTACTTGTAATAGATCTTGATACTGAACCACAGATTGAAATGACAGAAGACGAAAAAATCCAGTTCGTCGCAGAACGTATTCTTCGAGAGCACAGAGCAGCTTTTGAGGAGCTTGCAAAATGATAAAATTCTCAAAGGAAAAAGTACTCCTGCTGCATAAAATCATGGCAGAAGCAACAGGAGGAGGTGTCGGCGTCCGTGATGAAGGACTTTTGGATTCTGCTTTGGAAAGTGCCTTTGCCGGATACGGAGACAAAGAGTTTTATCCCTCAAAGGAAGAAAAGGGTGCCCGCCTCGGATACACACTGATCACCAACCATGCTTTTGTTGACGGGAATAAGCGGATCGGGATGTATGTGATGCTTTCCTTCCTTGAAATGAATGGGATACGTATCCATTGTACAGATGATGAGCTGGTTTATGCGGGGCTCTCCGTTGCGGACGGAAGTATGGACTATGATGATCTGCTGCAATGGATCCTCGAGCATGAAAGCTTAGTACAATAAAGCCAGGCGCATGGGTTACGTCTGTATCGCAAATCTCCCACAAGGTAAAGGTGTGGGAGGTTTTTTTAGCAATCAGGCGCGGACAGGAGCCGGCCTTCGAGAGGCACTGTCCCTTCCGTGCAACATCACGACGCGCGGGAAGCGTGCGACGTTCCCAGCTTGCTCACGACGCGCGACCTGACGTGCGACGATCCTTGCCTCGCATTGCTTTGCACCTCTCTCGTGCATTCACTTTTCCGTATTTCCTGCATCGATCAGGCCTTCTCCAGCTATGTAAGCTATAACCGTTGCTCCCGCCATAATCATGCCGGAAAGCGTTTCAGCCAATTCAGCATCACCTTTAAATGCAATAATCAGCTCCGTGACAAACGCCGCCACGGCCAGCCAGAACTTACGGCTGGTAAGCTTTCTGATGATATCTTCTTTACTCATAAAAACCTCCTCTTAACCCAAATTACGCTTTTCCAGTGCTTCCACTCTTTTCGTTAATTCTTCAATCTGCACCTCCACAACCGGAATCCGCTGTGCAAAATTGTTGTGTTTCTTTACTTCCTCCGTCAGATGCTTGATCTCATTGTTCGTCACCGCTGCCGTCTTGCTGTTGGACAGGATCACTCCAAACAGCGTCACAGCACTCGTTATCATCGCCACCAGAATTGCTTCACTCATCTTTGAACCCCTCCATAATCTTAAGCAGATCCCGCAGAGTCATTACCGCAAGCAAAGCCCTGGAATAAATTCGGAATTCCCCTTCTGAAATCGTGACTGTGCCCTCTTCCTGCATGCCCTCCGGATCCTCAGCTTCCGCATCCGAAAACTGCTGATAGAATTCTCTCCCGAGATCGGCCCTGTATTTACAAACAGCTTCGCTCTGATCCGCCGGCCTCAGGAACTGCTTT
>JBGUNA010000099.1:0-7409 GCA_045117135.1 Candidatus Limivicinus sp.
AAAGCAGTTCCTGAGGCCGGCGGATCAGAGCGAAGCTGTTTGTAAATACAGGGCCGATCTCGGGAGAGAATTCTATCAGCAGTTTTCCGAGGCGGAAGCCGAAGATCCGGAGGGCATGCCTGAGGAGAGTACGGTCACGATTACGGAAGGGGAATTCCACCTTTATTCCCGCGCCTGGCTTGTGGTTACAGCCCTGCGTGATTTACTGAAAATCATGAAAGAGTTTCTGTAGGATACAGAGTACAGGATACAGGCGTACTTATTCTGTGCGGCGGTATTGCGCGGAAGACAGTATAATACCTCGTAATGAGGTTTCCGTCCGCGCACTTTTACTGACCCCTGACCCCTGTCCCCTGTATCCTGATTTTTTGACAAAGGAGAAAAATCTTATGAGTGAAGCAATTCTGGTGGCGATGATCACGAGTGCTGTGACACTGTTTGGTGTGATCCTGTCCAACAGCAATACGGCTGCCGTGACGAATAATGAAATCAAGCATCTGACAGAGGAAGTGAAGAAGCACAACAATTTTGCGCAGCGTATTCCGGTGGTTGAAGTGCAGATTGAAGACCTGGATAAGCGTGTTCTGGCGCTGGAAAGGAGAGAAAAATGAGCAGAGAAGATATCATCAGAAAACTGACCAGCCGTAAGTTCTGGCTGGCGGTGGCAGCGTTTGTCACCGAACTGATCGTAGCGTTTAAAGGCGATGCCGAACTGGCGGAAACGCTCTCCGGCATGATTATGGCAGGAGCCACGGTTATTGCTTATATTGTTGGTGAGGGGCTTGTGGATGCAGGGAATACGGAGAAGTGAATGCATGCGAGAGGTGCAAAGCAATGCGAGGCAAGGAACGTCGCACGCTTCCCGCGCGTCGTGATGCGCGGAAGGGAACACTGTACCTTGCTGTTAAATGTCCGTCCGCGCATAATTCTTAGTTTTGAGCAGGTGAAGGGAAGGGGTTCTGTATCCTGTCCCCTGTATCCTGTATCCTGAAAATCCGGAGGATTTTATCTATGGCAAAAGCATCAAGGCCGGGAAATCAGGCTGTGGCGGGGATCACCGCTGCAATTACGGATGAAGAAAGATATCCCGATTATGCAGCACCAAACAGTTCTATGAGCTCGTCTCAATCCGGGGTGGGTTCTTCTGCTGCCAAGGGAAGTACAGGTACGAAGAGTTCAAGCAGCACGTCGGTAAAGAGTTCCTCTTCAACAAGTTCAAAGACCGGCAGTAATACAGGGAGCAATGCAGGAGCGTATTCGGGCCCTGAAGTGCAGGAGACACCGTTTGACCGGAAGTTTTACGCAGCCCTCGCCGCCGGGGTTCCGAACGGAATCAATGCCGGTGAGTACATTGCAAAGGACAGGGCTGCAGATGCCGTGAGAGGCATGGTGAATGGGGCAAAGGCATACGTCGGTACCGGGTCTGTCGCTCCGATTGACTATGTGGATATTGCGCAGCAGAAAGCAGAGCTGAGAGCAAGAGAGAATCAGGAGAAGGCCCGTGCTGTTCTGGCGGCTGACTATGCGGTCAATCAGGGCGTAAATGAACTGACCCGTAACCTGCAGGACAGCAGGGCTCTGTACCAGACGCAGCGGAATCAGGTGGATCGGGACGAAGCCAGAGCGCTGGATAATCAGGTTTTGTATACCGAGGCGAGAGGTGATCGCGGCGGAATCGGGATGACGCAGTATGGCGGCATTCAGAACACGGCTGCCACAAATCGGCAGGTCATCAACTCCGCCGAGGTCAGGCTGCACACGGACACTGCCAGGCAGATTGCCGACTTGCGGGCACAGGGTGAGTTTGAGAAAGCCGACAAGGTGCTGGAGATCAGCAACAAGTATCTGAGTGAGCTGCAGAATCTGGAGAAATGGGCAAAGGAGAAAAACGTCGACGTTCAGGAGATCAACGCAAAGCTCCGGGAGTGGGAGAATGAGTATGTGCTGAACGTAGGGAAGTACCTCACGGAGGCGGAACTGGATGCCGTGAAGGCAGCGGGGTTCTTTTCCAACGGGGCTGAGACAGCTGCTTACCGGGATGCGCAGCAGGATCGGTATGCTGCAGGGGCACGGGCAATGATGAATGCCGGTATCGTCCCGAGCGAGAGTCAACTGGAAGCAATGGGCTGGACCCCGGAACAGTATTGGGTTTACAAAATGGCTCATGGGTACTGAGTGCGGTGCATATGGCGCGGAAGGGAACACTGTAACTCGCTTGCAGGTTTCCGTCCGCGCACTATTATTTACGTGGGTCTTACTTTACCGCGACAGCCGGGAGCTGCGTAGTGTGCGACGTGTAGCGAGCACACGAAGCAAAGGCGAAGCTGGAGCGGAGAGGAAAAACGGCACGAATGTCATTCCAGGGAAACGCTTGCGTTTTCCTGCTGACATGGATGTGCCGTTTTGACGAGGCGCGGAAGGAATCGTCGCTCTGAAGTGAAAAATAGTGAAGTATTAGTGGATAAAGAAACTGCGCTCTGCGATAATATCGGCAGATTTGAAGAAAATTTTAAAATCTGCCGATATTTCTGTTGACCGACCCACGTTTTTCGGCTAAAATATAGTCAGAAGCAAAATCAGCCGAAAAAGGTGACGATTTATGGAATACATCAGCCGACATCTGGAATCTCGCATTCTTGAACTGAGCCGGTCCTACTCTGCAATCTTGCTGACAGGGCCGCGACAGGCGGGCAAAACGACCATGCTGCGTTCTTTAGCGGAGGAGGAGAAGATCGGGCGGAAGTATGTCACACTGGACGACCTCGCAGAGCGGGATATAGCCAGGAATGACCCTGCACTGTTTCTTCAGCTTCACAAACCGCCTGTACTTATTGACGAGGTGCAGTATGCCCCGGAACTGTTCACCTATATCAAGATCTACATCGACGAGCATCACAAGCCCGGCGATTTCTGGCTGACCGGTTCTCAGATTTTCCGTCTTATGCGGGGTGTTCAGGAATCTTTGGCAGGCCGTGTCGCTCTGTTGCACATGTCACCCTTGTCTCAACGGGAAATCATCGGTGCGCCTTGTGTGCCCTTTACGCCGGATCTGGACCGACTGCTTGTCGAGCAGGATCAGATCAGGCCGATTATGACACCGGAGTTGTTTGCCCGCTTGTGGAAGGGATCCATGCCGGGCCTCATCAGCGGACAGACTCCTGATCGGAATATCTTCTACTCATCCTATCTCTTCACTTATGTGGAGCGCGATGTACGGGACCTCTCCGGCAATGTCGACGCCTTGAAATTCAACCGTTTTGTCACAGCCGTTGCAGCCCGATGCTCCCAGCTCCTGAACTATAACGCGCTGGCAGAGGATGCTGACGTCGACATGCCGACAGCAAAGTCCTGGGTCAACATACTGGAAACGCTGGGTATCATCTTTCTGCTGCATCCGTATTCCAACAACGTGCTGAAACGCACGATCAAGACACCAAAGGTGTATTTCTACGACACCGGGCTCGTTTGTTATCTGACCCGATGGTCTTCCCCGGAGGTGGCCGAAAGCGGAGCTATGAACGGTGCTCTGCTCGAAAACTTCACCGTGTCGGAGATCATGAAGAGCTATCAGAACGCCGGGCTGGAGCCGTTTCTCTATTTCTACCGTGACCGAGACGCCAGGGAGATCGATGTGGTGCTCGAAAACGATGGCAAGCTCTTTCCGTTGGAGATCAAGAAGACCGCCGTACCGGACAAACGCCTGACCCGTGTTTTCGGAGTGATCGATAAAAGTCCTCTTCAGCTCGGTACAGGCGCGATCCTTTGCATGGCGGATCATTTCAGCGCCTTTGACAGGGATAATCTCATTGTCCCGATCTGGATGATATAAGGCCGGCTGACGGAAGATCAAGGCAACGTAAATAAAAGACGAAAGCAAAGAGTTAAAGAGAGGTGAAAAGTCGAGTATAGCTGCTCGACGATAAGCGATGAAAAAGTTTCTGAAGCTTCTGGCAGTGATGGCTCTTTTCTGTTTAGTGCTGGTTGGGGGTTCCCGCGGTGCATACGCGCATACGGCCGACGATTCGATCTGGCTGATCGATCAGAATGGGAGTCCCAGGGCATATTTTCTGAGTCTTGTACGTTCCGAAACGGAGGGGAAACCTATTTTGCTGCGGAATAGCTGCATGGATGATCCGGCCTGCGATATGTCTTTTGTCCAGTCCGCCATGGATTTTGCGGTCCGGCATGGAACGGTAAAGCTGAAAATCAAGCTGACGGATGATGAGTATCGCACCGTCAAAGACTATTGGCAGGACGGAAAAGACGGGAAATCTGCCAATATCGTGTTTCCGGCACTTTCCTGGATTAATATTTCCAATAAAGATGACAAGGGGATGTACACGCTAAGCTTCGGTTTTCCCAGATACGGGAAAGAGACTGACGAGGAGCTTGCGAAAAAGGTCGATAAAGCCAGCGGGATCGCCCGGCAGATCGTCGGGATGATACCGGACAGATGCACGAGTGACACTGACAAAGCGGAATACCTGTATGCTTACATCACAGAGACCGTCAAATACTATGACGACTCGGATGATTTCCATGATTACTACCGTTCCGGTAAAGATGTCTGCCTGGCTTATGACACGTTGCTGACAAAAGAGACGGTATGTGCGGGGTTCGCGTATACTTTCGCATATCTGTGCGAGCTGGCCGGGATTGATGCGCAGTATGTTGTGGTAGCGCCGGAAACCATTTCGGACACTCTGCATGCGGTTGTTATGGCAAAAGTGAACAACTCATACCACTGGTTTGATCCGACATCTGACGAAGGCAACAATATGACGGGGTTTCAGTGGTTCGGGCTGTCCGATCAGGAATTCAGAAAGCATAGCGGTACGCCGAACACGTTTTATGCCCGCAGCCTGTACCCGAAATGCGATTATGATTTACACCTTCCTTTCGGTTACTGGGACTTTGATACGGTGACCTATCGGCGGTTCCACATTTTTGACCCCGGGATCGATGAAGGGCGCTATATCATCAGCACCGCTATGGACGACAACAGGGTGCTGGAAATCGGCGGCTATTCAACGGAGAATGGCGGGAATGCGCAGCTGTGGTGGAACGATTTTATAGATTTCCAGCAGTTCCAGATCTCCGAAGCCGGCAGTGAGACTTATACGCTGAAGAACTGCGGTTCTTCCCTCATGCTGGATGTTGAGGGGGGGAGCACGGCCTCCGGCACGAATGTGCAGCAGTATGAGCGCAATAATACCGCCGCGCAGAAATGGAAGCTCGTACGCAGCGGAGACAACGGGTTTTACTATATCAAGTCTTCTTTGGGTGGGCTGTGTCTGGAAGTTGCCGGCGACAGCGCCGTTGAGGGCGCTAATGTCCGCGTCTCCTCTTCTACGTACAAACCCAGCCAGAAGTGGCGGCTCACCCGGGTGACTGACTCTGTTCCCCGTCCCGGGCGCTATGTGTTAACCAGTGCCATGGACAACAACAGGGCGCTCCAGTTCAGCAGCGATGATAAAGCGCAGATCTACTGGAACTGGTTCGGCTCCTCCCAGATGTTCGATGTATACGGAGAGGGCAGTGGATATGTGCTCAAAGAGTGCGGTGAAGGCCACTATCTGTATTCCTATAAACCATACAATGATGCGGAATCCGGCCCTGTATACGGTCACGGGTACAGTTATTACGGGAAGGAAAGCCAGCAATGGACCTTTAAAAGCGCCGGGGACGGATATTATTACATCAAATCTGTTAAGGACAATCTCTATCTGGAAGTTGCCGGCGACAGTGCCTCCGATTATACCACGGTTCGTGTCGGCTCGTTTACGGGGAAAGACAACCAGAAATGGCGGTTCAATATGATCAAGCTCTTTACATAAGACGAGCCCCGTTTTTCAGCTGGTAAAAAGATGGTACGGCACTGTAATCAACGCGGCATTGCACGGAGATACAAAAATAAGAAATGAAGGGAAATGAAAATGAAACGGGTTATTGCATTATTGATGGCTCTTACACTTGTGTTTTGCATGTCAGTAAACGCGTTCGCATCGGGATATAATTATGCCGGGCTGAGCGGGGATGTACTAAAAAACGGGTATACCGGCAGTAACGTGAGAAATCTGCAGAAGGCACTCATTGACTGGGGTTATCTCCCTGCCGGATCAGCGGATGGTGCATTCGGAGACAGGACGGAAGCTGCAGTGAAAGAATTCCAGAGGAAGAATGGATTTGCCGGGGAAATCGGTTATGCCGGCGTAGCTACAATGTTCACGCAAGCTGCATTGTTCAGCAACGATATTTACGGTGCAAACAGTCCTTATAAATTGACGAATAATGCTTCGGGTGAGTATGGGGTGCGCAATTGCAGCCTGAAATACAGCACTTCGCTGGATGCAAAATTCACTTTTGTCAATAAAGATCCGAGTAAAACCGTTGAAGCAATCTGTGTTTACTGGTGGATGGCAGACAGCAACAATAATCTTGTTGATATAAAAGGCTATGACTATTGGATGAGCTGGACTTATGATTTATCTGTGGGGCCGGGTCAAACGAAAGACATTTCTTATTCGTTAGATCCGACCTCCAGGGAACTGAACAAAACCTGCACTCTGAGATTTATTGTCGGAGAAATTGCATATAAATCGGGAGAAGTTTATATCACGTATAACGCGTCAAAAGACCCTTACAGGAGTGCAAATTATATTGTGGGAGAGTGGTGACTGTTTCCATCCGAGTAAATGGAGGGAGAAGAAACATGAAAAGAATGATAAGGCCATTTTTAGTCTGTTTATTCATTCTCAGCTTTGCACTTCAAAGTGCGGCATTCGCGGATAGTTATAAAACAGGAAATCAGAAAAAAGCGTGTAAATACTATGTCGTAAGCAATGAAGTCTACCTTGAAGGGAAGTTGCAGAGAGGCCCGTCACCGAAGGAAACGGATATTATACTTGTCCTGGATCATTCGACAGTAAAGAATGGTGTCAAGGTAGATTACTATTATTTTAAGAATCATTATCAGGGTACAGTAAAAGATGGTTGCATCATTTGGGACAAGTTGCCATACCTGGTCGGCGATGGGAAGGTCACAAAAACCACAATTGATTCTGTTCATGGTGGAATCATCCTGGTATTTGATTTCAAAATGGATTATTACAAGGTTATAGGAAAGATATTTCAGGCTTTGGCTCCGGATTAACCGGTTCCTGTCCTGATCGGTATGAAAATCCGGCACCTGAGGGTGCCGGGTTTTTCATTATACGATCTATAAATATAAGGTTTACGTAATATGGTTGCTTAGAGAAATGGTGAGTAAGTTGACAGGTGTTCTTTATTTTTGTATAATGAATATAATTGTTAAATGCAGGCTAAACTGTACCCACAAAAACGGACAGGCCAAAAGAAATGCATGGGGTGGACGTCCCTGAAAAATGGACAGGCTACGGAAGACGAAA
>JBGUNA010000100.1:0-7631 GCA_045117135.1 Candidatus Limivicinus sp.
AATGCCTCACCCAGTTTGGATTTCTTTGCAGCAGCTCTCGATGAACCCCACGCAAAAAACTCGTCAAGAACGGGCCTGGCCAGTTCCTGCCGTTTCTGTTTTCTCTCTTCAGGAGACAGGTCTGCGAAAGCGCTTTCCAACTGGAAAAGTCTTTCACAGTATGCTTCTCCTTCTACTGCAGTTCCTGCTTTCTTTCCGTTGGGCAATGCGGTAACTGCCTCGTGGAACTTCCTCTTCAGGTGAGCCATACAGCCTACATGGATAACATCCAGATTATCATATCCACTGTATCCATCTGTCTGCAGATACCCGTTGAATCCCTTCAGGAAATTCGTAGGGAAGCAACTGTCCCTCCCAGGTTGGTATTCATACAGGATGATAGGATGCTCTGCATACTTTCCTGTCCTGTAGAGCCACATATAGCTCTTTGTCTTAGCCTTTCTCCCCGGCTCATGCAGAACCTGAAGTTCTGTCTCATCCGCATGAATAATATCTTCCGTCAGAATGCGGCGGTGCAATTCTTCGTATAGTGGAGCGAGCCATGTCTCAGAACAATGTATCATCCAGTTGGACATAGTCTGTCGGGAAAGCGGATATCCGTTTCGACTGAAATCCAGTTCCATCCTGTATAAAGGGCTTCCCATTACATATTTCTGTGTCATGAGATATGCTGCTGCAGCTGGAGAACAGTTACTGCCCGGATAAACGGAAGGCACTCTCGGTGTTTTCAGGATCTGTGTTTTCCCGATCTCGGTTTCCGTTTCCTCTCCCGCACAGTTCTTACAGGCGTAGGTCATATACCTGTCTTCATGTACAACAAACTTTGCAGGGATAATCTCGAGAGAACGGACGACTTCTTTTCCTATCTCTTCCATTTTCGATCCGCAGACCGGACACTTCCGTTCTTCTTCATTGAGCTCATGAACCTCAACCTGAACCTCTGCATTTGGAGGGAGCTTATCCAGCAGAAATACCCGTTCTTTTTTAAGAATCCTTTCGTGCTCTGCGACTGCCGTTCTGCGGTTCGTAATCTCTTCCAGATAGGCATAAACCTCGGGTTCATCAAAAAGCATCATCTGACCTATGACTTCATCAGAAGCTGTTTCGCGTTTTGCGCCAAAGTGATTCTTCTTCAGGTTCTCAAGCTGCTCCCGTAACCAGTTGTTTATGCTGCCAAGCTGCTCAATCTCCTGTTTCATGCTGTCATATTCTGCACGGGAGATCGTAATGGACTCTGTATTTTTTGTTGTGGAATTCATGTCATTTTTCATGCATTTATTGTACCATAATGCAGGAAATAATTCCACTTTTGCAGTCTCCATGCTCCGTCATTATGCCAATGGAGATTTTTTGAAAAACTGTATTTTTCACCCGTCTGGATCAATTACAAATGAAAAAAATGTATTCTGCTAATTCAAATTTGACCTGTTCGTTCTGACAAAGGATTTGCTGAAAACATGCCCCGGAGAATCTTATGAAAATTCTCTGTTTTGCCTAAGAGAATTTCAAGCCTTTGGTATCTACTGGTTTATTCCGCGTCAAAATCTCCATGCCGTCGCAAAGCCATTCATATTGCTGCACTGTTATCTGCAACGCTTCCTGTGTGCTCCTTGGCCAGCGAAAGCGCCCGGCCTCAAGCCTCTTATACAACAGCAAAAAGCCGTTGGTATCCCAATATAGACCTTTTATGCGGTCGTTTCGCTTTCCACAGAAAAGGAACAGGGTGTCTTCAAAAACATCCAGATGAAACTGTTCCTGAATCAATCCGGCAAGACCGTCAATCCCTTTTCTCAGATCTGTATATCCTGTCGCTATATAGATCTTTCCCGGACGGAGATCTTTCAGCATGTCTTCATTGCCTGACAGATTGCCTTAATTGTTTCTGCATCTGCTCCGGAATATATATCTGCCTGAAACGGGCCAACTCGTATCGTTGCTGCAGCTCTTTCATGGCTCCCAGACGTATCAGGGACTTCATAGAAATTGGACTGCTGTTTACTCACTATCTTATGGATCTTGTTGTGCCAGTAATAATATGTTTTTATATTAATGCCATTTTCAGAGCACCATTCCGATGTATGTCTTCCGCTGTTCTTACAGTCTGCGATACGCTGTGTCCATAAGGCGATTGTCTCAGGATTATTTCTCCTTACTGCTAAAACTTCCATTAACATCTCCAGTCCCTGGTTAGCACTAACGAGTACTAACTGGTGCTAACCAGTTTTGTCTTCTATCCTGGAGAGATTATAACGATTATTATTTTGTTTTTAAATCCGCGTCTTTATTTGACGCTTACGGATTATTTATAATAATATTATTAGTGTTTTGGTATCTTCGAAAGTATTATTTTTAAAAGAATGCGAAAATCCCCCGCGTAAGCGGGGGATAAGATTGGTATATTAGTAATTTTGTCCTCTGGGCTATCTGCTATAATAATTATACTATTCACTAAAGAAAAATGCTTTATGTACACATTGGGGGTCAGTTATTGTCGGAAGGAAATATTCTTTCTGGAAATATTCTGTTCGAAAATAGTCTAACAGAAACTCAGGAAATGCACTTAATATAAAAATATTCTGTTTTTGCCTATATAGGTATTCTTCTTTTTTGTAGATCTCACTGGGTGTAATTGATGCCTTAAACCAAAGCAGAAAATCTTTTGTGTCTATGGGCTTTTTGAATAAGCATTGGCATCGCTTCAAAAAGATGGAGATGAACATTCCCCATGTCTGCCAATCATATTTTCGGTAATCTGAATAGACATTAGCTGTTCCGGAGTATGTTTTATAATGTGCTAGTTCTTCACCTGTTATCAAACAGTTAGTTAATGGAATACAGCTCAAATTATTGATATCTCGCAGAGCTTCACTCATAGGATAGCTAATATAGAGCTTACCATTTTCTGTTTCATTATCGAATGTCTGTAATAACTTTGAAAGTACTTCAGCAGCATCTTCTCCTTTTAATCCAAGATTGTTTTGTTGCGGATCATAATCAAAAAATAGATAGATTTCCTGGAAATCATCACGAGCTAGTCCATCAAGAGCAACTCTGCTATTATCACTGCTTTCTCTAATCAGTTCGATGGTATCAGTTTCAAAGTTATCTTCCTTTAGCTGGTTCCAAATCATGTAAAGATTTTTTTCTGCAGAAAGAGGCACTATATTAATATCAGTATCAGGGAAAAAGTTTTTCTGCACAGAATGCCAATAACCGATTTCTCGTTTGCCGCCTTCAACAATAACAGCTATGTGCTTACTCATGGAAAGCATCCGCCTTAAACATTTTCTGCAGGTTATGTGCTTTCCGCAATTCTTTTTCTGTCAGTTGGTTTAAAGAGTTAATACTACCGTTATCCAGCCAATAGTAACAATCTGGCCTGAGTATATCGTTGCTGAGCAGATCGGTATTATGTGTGGTCATAATTATTTGTGTTTTCGTAAGTTTTTTTAGTAGATTTACGATACTTTCGGATAGTTCATAATGATAAAAAGCATCGAACTCATCCATATAGACGAAAGAAGCTTTTTCTAGCATGATATACCAGAAATAAAACAAAGCAAGGGAATAAGTTCCTGTAGAAGCTATTTTGAAAAAATCCACAGTAGTTTTTTTAAATTTTACCAATATGGTCTGCTGCCCATTGATTTCACCTTCAACAAGGTTCAAGTCAATATTGTTTTCTCTGAGAAATGCCTCGAAGTCTTTTATTTTCCCGGCATTTATGATAGCGGTAGAGATGCTCTCAATTCCGGTTCTGAATCCACGGTAGCCTCGCGTGTCAAGACAATAAAACATGAGCATGTTTTCTACAAAATGTATAAAAGCAGCAAAAGCATCATTCTCTTTGTTTTTTTTAAGTATCGCATTACTGGAAACATATTTGACCCGAGATATTTGATTATCCCCGACAGAGATTTTCAGTGTCTGTGCTCCGTCCAAATCCACAAATCCTTTGTGGCTTTTGAAATCATAATAGATAACTTTTTTCCCGTTAATTTCAAGTGTTTCTTCTAAAAGCAAACTAAGTCCGGCTTTTTTATAACTATAAATGACGGAGGAATCGTGAAAACGAAAATGATATTCAAAACAGACAGAATTATTATATGGGCTGTTCAGATTAATATATGGTTCATAGCTCTGAAGTCCTTTTTCTTTATCTGTCAGATGAAGGATAAGGTCAAACATTGCAAGACCAAGTGTGCTTTTTCCACATCCGTTGAAACCATAAATAATAGCTTTAGAAATAGCATTATCTTCAGTATAGATTGCTTCAGTATTAAACTCGTAGTTTCCCGGATTCCCTAGGTCAAATGTAAGTTTTGTTTGAAATCCTTTAAAGTTTTCAACACAAAATTTAGTCAACATAAAAACCACCTCTTTCATATAATGCCATATCTAAGAAAAAAAAGCAATCCCCTGCCGTAAAAAAAATACGGTGGTGGACTGCATTTATGTATTTGAAATTGAACTGGTATGAAACTTGATCTCAATCACAAAATAAAGGTGTTATTTTGATTGAAAAAGATATTGTTGTTTTACCAATAGTTTTTCCCTGAATTTAAAAAATTTTGATGGTTTTGCCACCCGGGAGGGTGGCTTTTTTTGACCCGTATAGGTTTACGTAAAATAGTTATTTTTAGTTATTGTGCTTGATAGGTTGGTTTTCATACTGATCACTGATAAGACGCTTTAAAAGATTTTCGAAGCAGAATTGCGCCAGGCAAGGCAGAAGCCGCAGGGAATACTTTGTGTATTCTCAAGGCTGATAACGCAGCATGGCACAATTCTGCCCGAAAAGATTTATATGGTTTTATCAGTAATCAGTATGAAAGGTTTTTGGCGCAGTTTGAAGCGAAATAATCACAAAAAAGTGCCACCCGCGGGGGTGGCTGAGAGTGTGCCCGAAAGTTGTTAGGATCCGGCCATCAAAGGCCAGAGGCCGGAAAGGAACAACTGAAAATGAAAATCATAGTCAATCACAGCTTTGTGGATCCCGAGACAGTCACCTACGGTGAGCTGAAAGCGAGTCTGCCCTCTACGGCTGGGCAGAAAATCCCGACGGCTGCCCAGCTTTCGGAGGAGGGCACGGTTTTCTTTGCCGTGCGGGACGGCAGCACGTACGTCACGGTTTACGACAGCGGGTTTCTCACCTATACCCGGCCGGAAGAATCTTCCCATCTGCGGACGACGGTCTATGCCGTAGACCGGTGCAAACGGATTGTCTACCGGTTTTTCTGCTCGGAAGAGGAATATGAGGATGCCTGGGAAGCACCGGAAGGGTGCAGAGTCGCCTGCCGGTTTGAAAAGGGCAACCTGATGAAGCTGCACATCCTGCCGGAGGCGACATACCGGGATTTCCACTGGCTGATTCCGATCAGCCACATCTGTGAGGAGCGGCTGGAATGGAACAGGCAGAGGATGGAGCGCAAGCGCCTGGCGGCCGGCGGGGTCGCTGAAAGCTTCCGGGAGCCGGTTGCGGCGGATTTTACGGAAGCGTGGATCGAGGGAGAAGAGGCGGAGCGCAGGCAGCGGGACCTGGAGCTGCTGGAAAAGGCCAAAGAGGATCTGACGGATCTGCAGCGCAGAACGGTTGACCTGTATTTCTGCGAAGAGGGCACGACGCTGAGAAAAGTCGCCGGGGTTCTGGGCACGTCATACCAGAGTGTGCATGACAATCTCCGGGGCGCTCTGAAAAAAATGAGAAAATTTTTTGCCGAAAATGCCTGACAAACCCCGGGTAAAACGCCTTATATATAGGGGGATTCTTTATGTCTGATGTGAAGTGGATTAAACTGGCGACGGATCTTTTTGAAGATGAGAAGATCCTGCTGCTTGACACGGAGCCGGATGCCGATGCCCTGATTGTGCTCTGGGTAAAGCTTCTTTGCCTGGCGGGCAGGCAGAACCGCCGGGGCGTTTTCGAGATGAGCAACGGAGTTGCCTGTACAACGGAAATGCTTGCCATGTTCTTCCGCAGGCCGGTTGCGCTGGTGGAGCGGGCTTTGGAGCTCTTTCAGCGGTACGGCATGGTAGAGATAACGGACGGAATCATCTCGCTCCCGAACTGGGAGAAGCACCAGAACCTGGATGCGCTGGAGAGAAGGCGGGAGTATCAGAGGAATCTGATGCGTGCGCGGAGAAGTGCCCAAAAGGCTGCTTCCGGAGGAGAGGAAAGCTCTCCGGAATGTGAGCCTAAGCGTGATGCTAACGTTAGCCCCCCAGAGAAGAAGAGAAAAGAGAAGAACAGAAAAAAGAGTGTTTCTTTTGAGGAGTTTGCCGCCGGGGATGCGGAGCTTCTGGAAGCACTCGAAGGCTTTGAAGCCATGCGGAAGGAAATGCGCAAACCGATGACGGAGCGGGCCAGACAGCTTCTGCTGACCAGGCTGCAGCAGTTCCCTCCGGGGGACTGGGTGCCGATGCTGAATGTTGCGGTGATGAATTCCTGGCTGAATGTCTATCCCCTGCCCGAGGCGGAAGGCAGGATGCAGGGGCCGGGAGTTAGGGGACAGGGGACAGGATACAGGATACAGGGGCCGGGGAGCGCGGCAGGGGAGCTGGAAAGCTTCTATGCCATGACGGCTCAGTGGGCCGAGGAGAAAGATGGATGAACAACAAAGAATTCAGTATATTTGCCAATCTGCTGCGCACGGCGTATCCGAAGGAGAAGATCCTGCCCAACCGGGAGGCTGTGGAGCTGTGGTACCGGTTGCTGGCAGATATCCCGTATCACGCAGCAGATCTGTTTTTGCAGAAATGGGTGGCAACCCACCCTTTCAGCCCGGCGATCTCCGAGATTCGGGAGGGAGTTGCCGTGATGTGCGGTAATAGTGTGCCGGACTGGGGTATGGGCTGGAAAGAGGTTCTCACGGCGATCGGGCGTTACGGTTATATGAATGAGAGGAAAGCGCTGGAGAGCCTCAGCCCCGTCACCCGTTCGGCGGTGGAACGGCTGGGGTGGCAGAATATCTGCCTGTCGGAAGAAGAAGGCGTATTACGTGCCGGCTTTCGGCAGTGTTTTGAAGCAGCGGCTAAACAGGCAAGGGAGGAGGTTCAGTTACCGGCGAGATTGAAAAAAGCAATAGAGGAATTGGGAGGAAGAGATGATCATAAAAGATTATCGTCCGGAACCGCCGAGAGTTAAAGAAATGATTCCGCGTTGCCCGGTGTGCGGTGCGGAGTGCGACACGCTGTATGAGGACATGTACGGCGAGTTCGCCGGGTGTGACCGGTGTATCAGGTTAATGAATGCGTATGAATACCTTGCAGAAGAATAATCAGGTAAAACCCAAAAGAGAGTATGTCCTCGATTACAGCAATTTATGCGGCGGGCTGAATCTCTGGGATCCGGATTACCGGTTAAAACCGGGTGAGAGCCCGGAGATGAAAAACCTGCTCTGGCGCAACGGTATGCTCTGTTCCCGGAAGGGGCAATTTTTTCTGAGTGATGCGGAGCCGGGGCAGGGCATTGCGGCGTATCCGAGGCTGTGGCACAGCTGCATCTTTGCGCATATCGGGGATGGGATTTACTGCTTCCGCTTTTTGCCTTCCCCCGGCGGGCAGCGAAGCGGCGCCACGGGAGTGAATGACCTGCCGGTGGCAGGTCAGAGCCGTGGCGTGACCGAGCCGCA
>JBGUNA010000101.1:0-12330 GCA_045117135.1 Candidatus Limivicinus sp.
AAAACCCCCGGAGATCCGATTTCCGGGGGTTTTAACTTGCCCCATTAAGGCCTCTCTGCAATAATAAAAGTGGAGGATTATGTCAAAAGCGGGGCATGTTTGTCTCAAGAGAGTCGACAGCTTCTTGATGAAGCTCTGGCTGTAACCCACTATTATGGTACGGGCAAGAATTCTTTCAGGATAGCTGTGGCAGATTTCTTATTCTATGTTGATTCGAGAAAAATAGCCTCTGATTCAGAAATCTCTTATCCATTGTTGAAAGAGTACCTCTTGAATCTAAAAGAGATGTGGTCACACGATGCTTATCGAGAACGGCTTAACTATATCTTTTCGTTTATGGCCTTCATAAAAAGTGGGATGGAAGCTGAACTGTTTTCAGCGTATCATGGCAATTCCCGGTCGATCTTTACAGAAGAGCTGGAACCAGAAATACAAGCTCGGATTAGTAAAATCCACTCGGACATAGGGGAAGTAACAGAAACCGTGCCTAATGCGTACGTCAGGGTAAATTCTACGTTAGAAAACAAGGTGAAAGCTATCAACTCGGAGGCTTATACAAAATACAAAGCACGTTGGAATAGTTTCTTCTTATTTTTAACACTTAACGAGCTTTCTCTGTCAGAAGAAATAATTACCATATGGCATCAGATTGCTGGCTCTCAAAGTACACCTTTATTACGCTATGTTTTCTCAAAAGAAAATACGTCCACAAAAAACAGCTCCCCGCTGACAGTGTTCTTAGGAATTCCGGAAGAAATGGGTAGTCAGGGTTTCTTTTCGATTAAGTCAAGACGACAGCCGGAAGATAGTCTTCCAAGTTGGAGTAGAGATCTGCTAATAGAATATCTTGACGTTGAACGAAAACGGGGGAAGGCAGAGACTACGATTCAGACCCAAAGATACGCCTGCGTTAAGTTCTTGATCTTTGCGGAACTAAACGGCGTTCAATCGTGCGAAGAAGTCACGCCACAGTTGTTGAACGAATACTCGTAATTGCCGTCCTGTCAAGAAAGGAAACCCTTATTTTAAAACAATACCCTGAGCAGAAGCGGAAGTGTGACCATAGAAAGAACCGTGGTGAGCATGATAAATTCGGAAGAATATTTGGGATCGTACCCGTACTGGATAGAGACCGGAGTACAGACTGTTCCGGTCGGGCAGGCCGCAATCACAACAGCGCTGAGCAACAACACCTCGTTGGAAACGAACAGACGCAGGAGAAAGTATATTGCAACTGGTGTTAGAATCAGGCGAATCAGGCTGAATAACCAGAGTTTTTTATTCAAAAAAGCCTCTGTCAGCCTGACCGGGCCAAGTGTCGCACCAATCACCAGCATGGACACAGGAACCGTGCCTGCGGAAACCGTGCTGAAAAACTCCGTCACGGCTTTCGGCAAACGAATGTGGAAGACAAATACCACCAGTGCGAACAAAGCCGCCACCAGAGGAGGAGAGATCATCTCGGCAAGGCGAACATGATTCCCGCTCTTCTCCTTTGTCAGGCACCAGATCCCATAAGAATAAAACAAAACATTGTACGGGACACAGGAAATGCCAAGATAGAAAACTGCCTCACTGCCCTTGAGCACCTGCACAACTGGGAGCCCCACAAACAACGTGTTGACTGCTGCCAGGAGCAGGATGGTTTGCGGGGCTGTTTCCCTATTATCAAAGCGGGCACAGAACGTTGCAATGGCGTAAAGAAGAGCTGTAAGCCCCGTCAGAAGAAAAAAGGCGAACCAAAGATCTTTCGGGGGCAGATCAGGCCGGGCGCCCAGCACTGAATTCACAATAGAAGATGTCAGCAGAACATTAACCAGCAGCCAGCTTGCAGATTTGGCAAAGTCTCTGCTAAGATATCCTTTCCTAGCTGCCAGATAGCCAATTACCAGCAGGACGGAAAAAATCAGCATTTTGATATAGAGGTTCGAAAAATCCATCTCTCGTCTCCCTGTATAAAACCAGTTTAGTGACCGTATTCTACTATTTGATACCGGAAAACGCAAGCTTTTGCTCAGGCTCTTAACGGATTTTTTTGTGTACATCCGATTCAAAATAGTGTAGAATATATTATCATCATTTATAGGAACAATTGCCTTCAGCTTTACCATAGAGAAAGGATGCACAAATGGACGAAACAAGACCTGACGAAGTGATTTCCGAGCAGGAATCCGTCTCAGCGAATGAAACCCCTGCCCCTTCAGGAAACATTTCCAAACCGAATAAAACTGCTGTAAAGGCCTATCAGAAACAGGCCCGTGCAGAAGGTGCACAATACCTGAAAGAAAAAAAAGCCTGTTCAGACGCTGCAGAAGCCAAAGCGTTTCGCACAAAATGGAAGCTGCGCAGAAAAGAGTATAAAGCGAGTCTCCGCACTGCTGATGCAGCAGAACGCAAAGCACGAAGAAAAGGTTTTCGCGCTTTCAAAAGGCGTATTCACCGCGGGCGTAGAGTGCGTAATACCGTCATCGCCCTGCTTCTGATCGCCTGCCTGGTATTTTTCGGGTGGCCCTCCGCCCAGATGCTCTGGAGAATCCGGAAAAGTGCAAAGTATACAACAAACGGTTCCGAGGTTGACATTGCCAGAGCTTCCGCTTATGCACTCTCTGCCGAACTGTGTGAGGAAGGATTTGTTCTTCTGAAAAATGACAACGGTCTTCTCCCTTTGGCTGAGAAAAAGCTTAATGTGTTCGGGGATGATGCTTACCGTCTCCTGCCCGGTACTGATTCCGGCGAAACAGTTTCTCTGCTTGAAGCTCTCGCAGATCACGAAATTGAAACCAACAGGGATCTCACCGGCATGTATCAGAAGCTGCTTGCCGAGCCGGAAAACCTGATCGGCAAATTGAAAAGCCGGCTGACTGCTCTTTTTTCGCGGGAAAAACAGGAAGACTGGCATATGCCAGATGCCTCTGTCATTCGAAATGCAAAAGGGTTTTCCTCTCAGGCAATGCTTGTGCTCTCTGCCCTGCCCAAGGACAGCAAAACACCTTCCCCCACCGGCATTCCTGTTATGGAAGATGGTTCGCTACAGCGCAAGCTGTTGGACAGCGTCTGCAAAGAGTTTGACCATGTTATCCTGGCAATCGCCTCCGGCGGTGCCGTGGAAGCCGGGTTCCTCTCGGAATACGACAGCATCGATGCCGTTCTTTGGACCGGTGCTCCGGGCCCGCGAGGATTCTCGGTACTCGCCGGGATTCTGGCAGGTGAAATCAATCCATCCGGCCGCACGACAGACACCTGGCCATCGTCGTTTTCTTCCAATCCAGCTGTTGCCGGTTCCGAACTGAGTTACTATGCCAACATAAACGGGCAGTACGCACTTCATTTCGGTGAGGGTATCTACACTGGCTACCGCTATTACGAAACCCGTTTTGGAGCTGATGAAACGGGGTATGCGGAAAACGTTGTCTTTCCGTTCGGTCACGGACTTTCCTATACAGAATTCACAGAAGAACTGACTTCGTTTTCTGCTGCAGAGGAGACTGTCACCGCAGAAGTCACTGTGACAAACACCGGGGAAACGGCCGGAAAAGACGTTGTCCAGCTATATTTCATGGCGCCGTATGATTCTTCCCGCGGGATTGAAAAACCGGCCATCGAGTTGGCAGGCTTTGTCAAAACATCCCTGTTGGAACCCGGCGAAACAGAAACCATTACCGTTTCCTGCCCGGTTCGCGACCTGTCCTCCTGGAGCACATCTGACGGATGTTACCTGCTGGAAGCCGGAGAATATCGCTTCTCTCTGGGTAAGAATGTACATGATGCGCTTCTCTCCTCTGACGGTGAAACCTTTACCGTAGAGAAAGACGTCTTTTATCGGACGGATGATATGACCGGTATAGAACTTCAGAATCACTTTGCCTTTGCCCTTGACGAGGATCCTGTTCTCTCCCGTTCAGACTGGGAGGCTGTCTCTATCGCAGAGAGCGGCATGCGCATCGCATCCGACGCTCTTAAGGAGGCATTAAAGGCATATCAGAAAGGCGAAAAGGCTGATGGGAAAGAACCTGCCTATGCCAAGGACGGCAGTGCTTCTCTTGCCGAGCTAAAAGGTCTCCCCTACGATGATGAAAAATGGAACGTATTTCTGGATGCTTTTAAGCTGAACGATATGATTCGGCTTGTTGCAAACGGTGCATGGCATACAGAGGCTATCAGCCGTCTCGGGATCCCGGATACAAAGCTAGCCGGTGAGGCAACCGGTATCCGGCCGATCTTCTCCTCTTTCAGCACAGTGTCCTATCCGTCTGAAGCCGTCATTGGAGCGACATGGAACACTGCACTGGCGGAAAAATACGGCGAGACGATCGGCGCAGAAGCTGCTGCTTACGGCATCAGTGGGCTTTATGCTCCTTCTTCGGCAATACGCCGTTCCGGAATAAGCGGACAGAGCGGGGATCTGTTCTCCGAAGATCCTCTCCTAGCCGGGAAAATGGCAGCCTCTGCCATTTCCGCCATGCAGAAAAAACATCTGATCTCCTTTGCGAAAAACTTCCCCTTCAGTGATGCGGAAAGCGGTTTTGGGAAAAACGTATTTACCTGGATTGACGAGCAAACGCTCCGGGAGCTGTATCTGAGGCCGTTTGAACTCACCGTAAAAGAAGGCGGAAGCAAGGGCATTATGGTTTCCTCCGCCGGCATCGGCGTGGAATGGTGCGGAGGTTCTTCCGCATTGCTCAGAAGCATTCTCCGGGAAGAGTGGGGCTTTGACGGGATCGTCACCACAGAGCCGAACTACTCACCGGTCAAAGGTGTAACTCTCGCCGTAAAGAACGGTACTGACCTGATGTTTGACCCCGGGATCCATGCCTCGGAAAAGGCGCTGATCTGGGCTTACACCAAAGATCCCTCCGGCATCGCATGGGCTTTGCGTGAGAGTACTCACCGCATCTGCTATACACTCGTCAACAGCACCTTATAAAAAATACAGGAGGCTAAAAGGCCGCCCCGCATAAGAAAGTTTTATAGTTTTCAGGAATGGCATGATCTTCGGGTCATGCCATTTCCTGTTCCATCAATTCCCTCAGCGGGATGAACCCAATCAAATCATAGCAGATATGGATGTTCTGGCGGCGTTTTCCGCTGCTTTTATCCGGAGCCCCGACATATATCGCCTTGATCAGCTCATGAGCCGCGTAAGGCGTCAATTCGGTCATATCCGCGTACTTCCTGACCTTCTGAATGAAAAGTTCAAGATTCTGGCTCTGTTGTTCCTGTGTCTCGATTTCCTGCCGTAAGACTTCTGTTTCCGCTTTCAATTCACGCTGCTCATCCTCATAGGCCTTGCTCATCATGGCGAAGCGGTCATCACTGATCCGGGATGCCACATTGTCCTCATAGAGACGGATGAAGAGACGATCCAATTCTGCGATACGCTTCTCGTCCTTTTCAAGCTGCTTCTGCTTGGCACGAAGGATCTCTTTGCTTTCGCTTTTCAGCTTGGCCTCACAGATTTCCCTGAAATGACTTTCATAGTGGCCTACGTACCAGATAACTTCTTTGAGGTGTTCCCAGACCATCTTTTCCAGAACGACCGCCCGGATGAAATGCGCCGAGCACGACCCGGTATTGCTGCGGTAATTCGAACAGACGAAATGATCTTGTCGCTCCTCGTAGTAGCTCGTAGTACAGTAGTACATCCTGGACTTGCAATCTGCGCAGAACACTAAACCGGAAAACATATGTGACTTACCGGTCTTTGACCTGCGGTGCCGCTGTGACCGGATCTCCTGGATCTTATCGAACATTTCCGGTTCAATGATCGCCGGTTGTGTGTTGTAAAAGATCGCCTGCTTTTCAACAGGATTCTCCCTGGTCTTCTTGTCCCAGATCGAATTGGTGTAGGTCTTGAAGTTCACCGTACATCCGGTATACTCTCTGTGCTCCAACAAATCCACAACTGTGGCCTGATCCCAATAGTACGGATCAGATGGAGCGGAGTGAGGTGTCTTCCTTCCGTTTTGCAAAGCGTAAGCAGTTGGTGTCAAAATCTTTTCTTCCCGAAGCAGTTTAGCGATCTGCATCGGCCCCCGGCCTTCCATACAAAGATCAAAGATGTGTTTGACCACCTTGGCGGCCTCTTCATCTACGATCCACTGTTTCGGATTCTCCGGATCTTTGATATATCCGAATGGCGGGATCGTGGTCAGATGTTCTCCTCGTTCACCCTTGGCCTTATTGACCGCACGGATCTTCCGGCTGGTATCTCTGGCATAGAATTCATTGAACCAGTTTCTGATTCCTGCGAAGTCATTGTCTATGCTGTTCGGGTCGATCGTGTCGTAATGATCGTTGACAGCGATATACCGGACACCATGTTTGGCAAAGGTAATATTCGTGAGCATCCCTACCATTGCGGAGTTTCGTCCGAGGCGGGACAGGTCCTTTGTGATACAGACAGCGACGTGATCCGCTTCGATTTCTGCCAGCATCTTCTGAAAGCCAGGACGGTCAAAGTCGGTTCCACTGTACCCATCGTCTACGAAGAAAACCGGATTGGGAAAACGGTGTTCCCGTGCGTATGCTTCGAGGATCCTTCTTTGATTCTCAATGGATTGTGATTCCCCAAGCCTTTCGTCCTCCTGGGACAGACGGCAGTATAGTGCTGTGATCTTATCAGTTGCCCTTAACATTTCTGTTTCCTCCTTTTCGGGGGCAACTGCCTGCACAGGATTGGCTGGTGCCATTATAGCAGTATTCTTCCCGTTTGTCATTTGGCATCCTCCACATTTTTCAGCAGGATGCGGGTGAGCTTCCGGTCAGGAAGCTCCGTTCCTTCATAACTGCCGGTTATGGTGTAGACGGTTCCGTGGATCTCGCGTTCGATCTTGATCTCAGGGATCCAGAAGGCTGAGAGATTCTTTACCAGGATGTGACCGGCTTCGTTGATTTTAACGTTTCTCATTTTGGCTGTTCTCCTTCTTTTTATTTTCCGGACAAAAAAGAGCCGGGTCACATAGAAACGCACCAACAGACGAGCATGGAAGCCCGCCTTTGCTGATATGCTTCTATGTAACCCGGCTTTCAAACAGCCGACGGCTGCCCTGATGCAGCCTTACCGTATCCATCCTATCGGACAGATACCATATCGGAACCCGGCGATCTCAGGGACGGGAACCGATCAACGAACCAGGCGAACCTGATCCCCCAAATAATCCTTTTCAGGACCATCGTCATTGTACCAGTACCCTTTTCTGCTGTCAATCCATCCGAAACCTGTTGACGGTTTTTCGCGTCAACGTAACTGCTTGCCATGGTTTCAGTACCTGGCAAGCAGTGCGTTGCCGTCCATATTTACTACCTGGCAAGCAATGCATACCTGTATGATTTGGTACTTGGCAAGCAGGGCAAACCCTTACAGGTTTTGCATTTTTCCGGCTTGAACCGTCCTTGCTTCGGTACCTGGCAAGCAGGGTCCCGATGGACGGTTCAAGAAGTGGCAAGCAGTGTTCCGATCCGGATCGGAACCTCTTTTGCCATTTCAGGCTTGTTGGGATAATCCCAAACCCTTATAATCGCACGGGTGCGAGCTGCGCGTTTTTGCAAAATGCTGTCGACTCTTAACTCAATCTTAATTTCATAGTGGTATCTCTTAATGCCGTCTTTGCGGCTTGTGCTGTACAATGTGCTCACAGTAAATGAAGGGAGGACGATCATGGTTATACGATTACTTAGAAAGAAACTATCCTCCTTTCAAATTATCATCTTTGGATTTTTGGGATTGATACTAATCGGAACAGCTCTTCTGATGCTTCCCTTTGCAGTAAAGGAGGGCAGCAGCGCGTCACTCGAGAATGCCCTGTTCACATCCACATCCGCCGTATGCGTTACCGGATTGGTCGTGAGAGATACCGCTTCATACTGGTCCGGGTTTGGTCAGTCGGTGATTCTGATCCTGATCCAAATCGGAGGTCTGGGGATCGTATCCGTTGCAGCATTCATTGCAATGCTTTCCGGAAGAAAGATTTCTCTGCTTCAACGCAGCATGCTTCAGGATAGCATCTCAGCTCATCAAATCGGCGGGATCGTAAAAATGACCGGCTTCATTTTTAAGATCGCGCTGATCGCCGAGGTGTCCGGCGCGCTTCTTATGATGCCAACATTTTGCAGTCAGTACGGAGCTGCCGGAATATGGATGTCCTTTTTTCATTCTGTCTCCGCCTTCTGTAACGCCGGCTTTGACATTATGGGCGATAAGGCAGGCTCTTTCTCTTCGCTGACTTCCTTTGCTTCGAATCCCGGAATCGTGATGCCGATTTGTCTACTGATCATCGTCGGCGGTATAGGATTCCTCACATGGGAAGATATCGCCACCAATAAGCATCACATTCGCAGCTACCGTATGCAGAGTAAAGTCGTTCTTGCAACGACCGGAGCCTTGATCATCGTTCCAATGCTTCTTTTGTTTTTATTTGAGTATACCTCCGGATCTGTTAAAGAGCGGGTCTTCCTCTCCCTGTTTCAGACAATAACACCCAGAACCGCAGGCTTCAACACAGCTTCCTTATCTTCTCTGTCGGGGACAGGAAGCATGCTGCTTATCGTATTGATGCTGATCGGAGGATCCCCGGGATCGACTGCCGGAGGCATGAAGACAACAACAATGGCTGTTCTTTTTGCAGGAGCGTTTACCGTCTTTCAGAGGAAAAAAAGTGCGCAGCTGTTCGGAAGAAGGATTGAAGACGGTACAATCAGAAATGCAGTAACGCTCTTATTGATGTATCTGCTTCTGCCGATGATCGGGGCTGCCGTGATCAGCATGATAGACGGGCTCCCGATCAGGGCCTGCATTTTTGAGACAGTTTCTGCTATCGGAACGGTCGGTTTGTCGTTGGGGATCACCCCCTCGCTCAGTCTTGCTTCACATCTTATACTTATTCTTTTAATGTTCTTAGGGCGAGTGGGCGGCTTTACATTGATTTATGCTGCGATCAACAGCAAAAGCATTGACGTCTCTCAGAGACCTGTAGAGAAAATAATCGTCGGATGAAGGAGGCACAGATATGAAATCCATACTACTTATAGGTATCAATCATTTCGGAACGATGATCGCAAGGCAGTTGCACGAGCTTGGGCATCAGGTCTTAGCTGTGGATCGGGACGAGGCGAGAATTAACGCGATCCTTCCTTTGGTCACCGACGCGCAGATCGGCGACAGTACAAATGAGACTTTCCTGCGTTCTCTCGGAATCAACAATTTCGATGTCTGTATCGTGACAATAGGAAGTGACTTTCAGAGTTCATTGGAAACCACATCTCTCCTGAAGGAATTGGGCGGAAGACTTGTTGTATCCCGCGCGGACAGAGAGGTTCAGGCAAAATTCTTACTGAGAAATGGAGCTGATGAGGTAATCAATCCTGAGAAGCAAGTCGCGGAGTGGGCAGCGATCCGTTATGCATCCAATCATATTCTTGATTATATCAGTCTTGATGATGACCATGCGATCTACGAAGTTGTTGTTCCAAAGGACTGGGTTGGAAAAACAATCGGGCAAATCGACATCAGGAAACGCTATGGAATCAATATCATGGCTATAAAGAATAACGGGAAAATGAATCTAAGTGTAACACCAGAAACTATTCTTAATGAGAACAAGACGATGCTCGTATTGGGGGAGCGAAAATCTATGCAAAAGTGCTTTAAAATATAGTTCTTCTTTATCCCGCGGAAGAGGTGAATTCACATGGAAGTCATTCTGCTCGCAGTAATGATGGTTGTTTTTTTTGCTTTCGGATATTTTGTAGTAGACCGCTTTGGAAAATTTATGGATGAAAATTATCAATGGTATCAGGAACCTCAGGTCCCATGCAGGAAGATATATATTTCTGAGACCAAAGGAAAAAACAAAGACATAATTTCAAAAGAGGTCAATACAGTGCTGAATTCGCTTTCAAATGCAGATGATTTTGAAATCATCATCTGCAAGACAGTTGATCCGTGCATGATCGAGTACCTTGAAGAATCCGGCTGCGAGGTTAAATACGATTATCATGCAAGCTGAATATATTTTGCAAAAGTGGAAAAATGCTGCTGCTTGTGGTAAAATCTAAATCTAAGGAAGTGAAGGGGGGTGAAAGGATGGAAAAAGATATAGAGAGCGTTGAACGCATCCTTGTATGTCTGTCCTCCTCTCCTTCAAATCAGAAGGTCATAGATGCAGCCGCAAAGATGGCAGAGGCCTTCCATGCCGCGCTTACAGCCATCTATGTGAAGCCCTCCAATTATGATTCTCTTCCTGAATCAGACAAGCTGCGCCTTCAAAACAACATAAAGCTTGCTGAGCAAAACGGCGCTACCATTGTTACAGTTGTGGGCAATGATGTTCCTGTTCAAATAGCCGAATACGCCCACATTTCTGGAGCCACTAAAATTGTGGTAGGACGGAGCGGTGCAAAGAGGCCGCACTTCTGGAGCAAGGCTTCCCTGACAGAACAGATCATTCTGAATGCGCCCGACGTGGATGTCTATATCATACCGGATTCTTCAGCGGATATAAAGCGGCAAACTCAAAAACTTAACCTTACAAAACAGATCCGCCCAACATGGAAGGATTCCCTCATCACACTTATGCTGCTTATTGCCTCCACCGGAGTAGGCCTTCTTTTCACACTGTTCGGGTTTTCAGAAGCAAATATCATTACGGTTTTCATTCTTGGTGTATTATTTATTTCTGCTGTGACTGTCAGCCCGCTCTATAGTGCCGTGAGTTCTCTGGCAAGTGTACTGTTGTTCAACTGGTTCTTCATTGAACCAAAGCTTAGTTTCCATACGTATGAGCCCGAGTATGTTGTGACGTTTGCGATCATGTTGATCGCCTCTCTTATTACCGGTACGTTGGCAAATAAGCTGAAAGGAAACGCTAGGCAATCCTCCCGCGAGGCATTTCGAGCGAAGATCCTCTTTGATACGAATCAATTGCTGCAGAAGGCGGAATCCGCAGAAGAAGTGATCCGTATCACCGCACAGCAGGTGAAAACGCTGCTGGACCGTGACGTGATGGTATTCCCATGCTCTGATAACGAAGAGCTTGATAGCACTGTGGCGCTCAATGCCTCTCCATATTATTTCAAGTCATCTGGGCAGAACGAAAACGAAGCCGAGATTGCTCAATGGGTCTTTCTCAATCAGGCTGCTGCTGGCGCTCATACCGAGATGTTCGGCAAGGCAAAATCGCTGTATCATCCCATCTGTATAAACGGGTATTGTTACGGCGTCATTGCTATTTACTTAAATGGCGACAGTCTTGAAGCGTTTGAGTACAGTGTTTTTTCCTCGATCATCGGCGAATGTGCTATGGCCCTGGAAGGCCTTCGAAACGCTACAGAGAAGGAGCAGGCGGCAATAGCCATGCGGAATGAGCAGCTCCGGTCAAATCTGCTTCGCTCGATTTCTCATGATATCCGGACTCCGCTTACATCTATATCGGGGAACGCAACCAACCTTCTGACACATTATGATCAGATGGATACAGAGACATTAAAGCAGATATTCTCTGACATCTATGATGATTCGGAGTGGCTGATCGATCTTGTTGAGAACCTGCTTTCCATTTCACGTATTGAAAATGGTCAAATGGATCTTCATCTGTCTATGGAAGTTGTAAATGATGTTATTGAAGAGGCATTGCGGCATATTGACAAAAACGCCTCCCAACATCATATCATCGTTCAGCAAAGCAGCGATGTCCTGATTGCCAGAATGGACGCAAGACTTATCACACAGGTATTGATCAATCTGCTCAATAACGCCATAAAAAACACCCAAACCGGCTCTGAAATCATAATCATCAGTGAGAAGGCTGAAAACACCATCCTTGTACATGTTAAGGACAATGGTCCCGGCATTTCAGACAGTATAAAGCCGCATATCTTCGAGATGTTCTATACAGGGCAAACCAATGTATCGGACGGCAGAAGAGGAGTCGGCCTTGGGCTTGCGTTGTGCAAATCCATTGTAGAAGCTCACGGAGGGACTATAACCCTGGCAGACAATCATCCAACCGGCTGCTGCTTTACTTTTTCTCTGCCGGCAGAGGAGGTGACAATCGATGAATAAACCTGTGATTCTTGTTGTTGAGGATGACGCACCGGTCCGCAACCTGATGAGTACAACACTAAAAACTCACGACTATAAATACTTGACAGCACCAACAGGCCGGGATGCTATCATGATGGCATCATCCCATAATCCCGATGTCGTGTTTCTGGATCTGGGCCTTCCGGATATGGATGGTATCGAGGTTATCAGGCAGATCAGAAGTTGGTCAAATATGCCGATTATCGTCATCAGCGCCAGAAGTGAAGATGATGATAAAATTACCGCTCTGG
>JBGUNA010000102.1:0-4010 GCA_045117135.1 Candidatus Limivicinus sp.
GAGGCTCTGCCTCCTTTTGCGCGTTATTTTCAGATTTTATTTTGAATCGAATATTCTGCTGCTTGTGCAGTAGACACTAATTATTTAAGACGACTGGTCTTTGCAGACATTATATAGGTTAACCTTTATAATGTCTACAAAAACATTACTGAAAAATTGACAATTCAGGCAGAATAAAGCCGGAATGATTTGAAAACCATCTCTATTGAAATGCTTTTTTTCGGGTGATATAATTGTTTTATGTTCTTTTTACTGAAAAAGCCCGTAACCAGGCATTTAAGGAAAGTGAGGCAGCTATCCCATGATAATCAGGCATGCAACCGAGCATGATATTGCCCGAATGATGGAGATTTACAGCTTTGCAAGACGGTACATGGCGGAGCACGGCAACCCGAATCAATGGGGGCCCACACAATGGCCGCCGGAAGATCTGATCCGGAATGATATCCGGGACGGCAACAGTTATGTCTGCGTCAATAAGGATGGCACTGTAATCGGAACTTTTTACTTCATCCAAGGGAAGGATATCGAACCGACCTACCGGGATATCACGGAGGGCACCTGGCTGGACAACAGCCCCTACGGCGTCGTGCACCGGATAGCCGGTGACGGGAGTGAAAAAGGCATCGGTGCGTTCTGCATCAACTGGGCTTTCGAGCAATGCGGACACCTCAGGATTGACACGCACGGTGACAACATCGTGATGCAGAATCTCCTTAAAAAACTTGGATTCGCGCATTGCGGGACCATCTATGTGGAAGAGGACGACTATCCCCGCCTGGCTTTCGAGAAAACAAAAGAGAACTCCTGATTATTGGGCAGTGGAAAGGAACTGATGAAAATGGAAGATAAACAGTACAGGCTGAAATCCCTCGTGGTGAAAGCTGTGGAAAACCAGATGAAAGACAATGAACCTCCGATTACAAACACCACCTTTCAGCGGCTGGTTTCCGCCGGATATACGGAAGAACAGGCAAAGGATAAAATAGCCGATGTGCTGGCCGTTCATATTGTGTATGCCACATCTTTCGGCAGGCCTTTTCATCCTGAGGAATATGAAAAAGAGCTGAATCAGCTGAAATGAATCCTCACAGCAGAACAGACTTTTCAAAGAATCTGAAAGAGAACTTCACTGGTAAAGGAGTGAATGCCATGTTTACCGGCAAAATAGCGGTCGTTACAGGTGCTTCCCGCGGTATCGGAAAATGCATTGCCGAAGAGTTCCGGAAAAACGGAGCGGTTGTCTGCACGATTTCCAGGACATCGGAAGACGGGTTCACGGGTGACTTAGCTCAGAAAGAAGTGCTGGAAGCCTTTGCTGACTCCGTCATAGATCAATATGGCCATGTGGATTATCTGGTCAACAACGCACTCCCGCTGATGAAAGGGATTGATATCTGCACTTATGAGGAATTCCAGTATGCTCTTTCTGTAGGTGTTACTGCGCCGTTCTATCTGGCAAAGCTGTTCGCCCCGTACTTTGCCGAAGGCGCAAGCATCGTTAACATCTCCTCCTCGCGGGACAGAATGAGCCAGCCACAGACTGAAAGCTATACCGCCGCAAAGGGCGGAATTGCAGCACTGACGCATGCCCTGGCGGTGAGTTTTGCCGGAAAGGTACGGGTCAACTCCATCTCCCCCGGTTGGATTGATACAAACGGCATCACTTATGAAGGGCCGGATGCCGTGCAGCAGCCGGCAGGCAGAGTCGGAAACCCGATGGACATTGCCAACATGGTGCTGTATCTCTGTTCCGATAAAGCAGGATTCATCACCGGAGAAAACATCTGCATTGACGGCGGCATGACAAAACAGATGATTTACCACGGTGATAACGGATGGCTGCTGCAGATTCCCTGAAACCTGACCGAACAGGAACATATGAAATCTGCAAAAAAATTAGTTGCTTTTTTGCTTCCGTTGTGCTATATTAATTGGGCTAAAGAAATCCGGGTGTAGCGCAGTTGGTAGCGTGCTTGAATGGGGTTCAAGAGGCCGGGCGTTCAAATCGCCCCACTCGGACTTTGAGAAAAGACCTAAATCGTTATGGTTTAGGTCTTTTTTGTATTCCGAGAACCACACGCAAGGCTTGTCTTTTTCGGAATACAAAAAATTGCCCGCCAAACCGGCGGGCTTTTTGCTGCATGTAAAAAATTATGATATGCCGGAGCGAAGCGGCCGGCTCGGCTACTACCGCAGCTATAGCAACCGGCGCCAGCCGGCTGCGACCGCCTGCGGGAACAGGAACAAACACCGCCAGACCACTGCGCGGGGCATGCAGGCACTGCAAAAGAGTACTGCACCAACTTTTTCAACCAAATCCTGATGCACTAAAATCTTTCTAAAGGGCAGAATATGATGCAGAGATTAAAAATTTATGCAGTTTTATTATTCCAGATTTCTTCCAATATTTCGAGAATCATTTTATCAATATCATGATAATCTGCCGGATAAAAGCGAGTACCATCTTTCGCTAAATGTGTTCTCTCTGCTGATTCTGCATGCCTTACAACCAGAAAGCTGTCAAGATCATCTAACGAGCACTTTACTTGGACCAGATGGTTATCATCAACATGAAACCAGTTTTGATCATTAATTTTCTTCCGGATGCAACTCTCCCCGATTTTAGATTCGATATTCTTTACAATGTTGTTAAGAGATATCTTGTGCTGAATTGTCATTGCAAGATCCAATTGCTGATTACTCCTTTCTCCCTTATTACAGTTCGTTTTCGGTTCTTTAATCCTATAGTTAAACGCACAGGAAAGCCGCCGTCCTGTTTCAGCGGCTTTCCCTTTTGCTGGGGTATATATATAAAAAGGAGGCAAGAAGAAAGATTTACAACTAATGTTGTTGAAAAAATTACGTTGGTAATATATACTAAAAACAACCATTTGTCAACAAGAAATTTGAGCAAAATGAACAAAAATTGTTGATTTGGCTAAATGATACAAATTCACCTTGTGAACCCTTTCTATATCATTAAAATCCAGATACAGATATTATGGAAAATAAACAAGAAAAAACTCTAAATCGTTAAGATTCAGAGCTTTTTCTTTATGAAAATATGCTGTTTTTATCATAAACAGGTATCAGCATTTTCACAGGCAGCGGCAAACTTGTCATTACGAACAGAGATGCGGAGGAACCAGATCACAACGGCAAGCACGTAGGCCATCGCAAAAAAACCGAGTCCCATTAAGGTGGCCATATCAGGAACCGGAGGCGCTATGATCTGCATAAAGCCACCTGTCACGGAAATGCCAAAAAAGACAATCAAGCATCTGTACAATACTTCTTTGTATAAGTTCATTTTCTTCATAGTATTATTCCTCTTCTTTCCAGCCTGTCGGCTTCAATTTTTGAAATCTCTCTTGAGTGCAGACACATAATAGTCCTGCTATCATCACAGAACTGGTACATAGGGAAAAAATCTAAAAATAGCATGACAGAATGTCATGGGTATAACAGAAAAAAGCAGCCCAAAGCGGAGCAATTCATCACGCCTTGGGCTATACGCTTTCTTTTGCATTATATGGTAAAAATTACGCCCCAAGTAAAGACGAGGGTTCCGGTCTCCACTGCAACTGATGCGTCTACAGTTGCATTAACATTCACTACAACATTTGAGTTCATATAAAACCAGTCTCCACTGGCAACGGCGGTGAGATCCTGGTCGTCCAGAAGCCGGAATTTGGGTTGGGGTGTGAATGGCAGATAAATATCTTTCGGTGTGCTCGGCTGCATTTTTTCCGGTTCCACGATGTGGTATCTTGCACCAGGCACAGTTTCGATACCGTATTGCTGAAGCACAGTAGCAGGATCCTCAAAGAATTTCGCCTTATATTCTTGATCATCCCAGCAGCGGTTAAGAAGCTCTGCGTATGTGATGTTGTTTTTCTTAATCTGATCCATGATTATTACCTCGTATTATAAAAGAGTAGTATTTATATCCCCCTCTCCAGGGGTGTGCTACACTGTAAAGGATGCTGTGGATTGGTATTTAAATC
>JBGUNA010000103.1:0-2590 GCA_045117135.1 Candidatus Limivicinus sp.
TCTGTCTTGTGTATTCAGGCACACCGCTATGCGTGACTGGCTTTCCATTCGGAAACGGTGAATACCAAAAGGGCCAGCCAGATAAAACCGAACGTGAAAAGCTGTGTTGTGCCAAAGGGTTCGTTGAAAAAGAAAATTCCCAATAGCAAGGTCATGGAAGGACTGATGTACTGAAAAAAGCCCAGCACATTTAATGGCAGAAGGTTTGCACCATAGGAAAACAGGATCAGGGGAACCGCAGTGGCTACACCGCATCCGGCCAGCAGCAGGCTGAGCGTGGGAGTTTCCGGACCAAAGTGGGCGGCTCCGGCTGCCGTGAGGTTTGCCACATAATAGAATGCAAAAGGAAAAAGCAGCAGGGTTTCCAGTGTAATACTGGTAAAGGGATCCAGCTTCAGCTTCTTCTTCAAGGCGCCGTAACTGCCAAAGGTCAGAGCCAGCGCTACCGAAACCCAGGGTAACTTGCCAATCTGCCAGGTCATGAGGAAAATGCCGACAGCTGCCAGTGCGATACTAAGTTTTTTCGGCGCAGAAAGGGTCTCACCGAAAATCGCTACGCCGAAAAGGACGTTTACCAACGGGTTGATGTAATAGCCGATACTGGTATCGATGACATGATTATGATTGACGGCCCAGATATAGGTAAGCCAGTTCAGACTGATGATAATAGCGGCGGCCACCAGCATGGCGCCGCGTTTTTTATTTTGCCACAGTTCAAGGCAATCCTTTTTCAAGGTTTGCCAGCGCTTTGTAGCAACTATGACGATCAGCATAAACACGACCGACCAGAGGATGCGGTGGCACAGAATTTCATTAGCCTCTGCATCAGCCATTAAATGCCAGTACAGGGGAAGGATGCCCCAAAGGACATAACAGCCTAAGGCAGCCATATATCCTAGATTTTTGTTTTCCTGCATGATGTTCTCCGTTCTGCCGGCAGATTCTATTCACGGCCGGCTATATAAAACGTAAAGAAAGCAAAGCGTTTTCATACGCATTTTATAAATTGTACTGTTCTTGATTGCAGTTTGAGGAACTTGCATGGGTTTCTAATTACAGAGAAAAAATTAGTAATCTGATGATACTATTATTTTAGTTTATTTTAAACTAAATTTTAAAATATTAGGCGAGTAGTTGTCAACATAAATCAAATCGGATGGTTTTACGTTGTCTGTTGATATCGAACTACTTATTTTTATCTGGGAAGATTGCTGGCATGGTCACCCCTTAATTTGGTATAATAATCTTATAAAAGAAAAAATGAAAAAGGATGAACAAAAATGTTCCGGGTTTTGCGGTACGATACGCAAGAATCCAACAGGTAAGGGAGAAGCAAGTTGAACTGGGGAAATGACAGGGGACCGACAAATAAATTAAAAACCGCACTGATGATATCTGTGTTTATCACGCTGGTGTCCGTAGCAGTGTTGCTACTAGTCGGATATCTTCTTTCATACATGCGGGCGAGTTAAAACGATGCGTGGCGGGACATTTGAAAGATATACGGTTGAGAGGAGCGAGGAACAAAATGCTTATCAAACTGGATGTAGTTACTAAGCAACATACCGAAATGCAGGATATCACCCGACTGATACAGAAAGCTGTATCTGACAGCGGTGTGAAGGACGGGATCTGTACTGTGTTTGTCCCTCATACGACCGCGGCGGTCACCATCAATGAAAATGCGGATCCCGATGTGGTTAAGGATTTTACAAAGGAAATTAACAAAATCGTACCCTGGGAAGATGGTTACCTTCACATGGAAGGGAACTCGGCGGCACATCTGAAATCCAGCATGATTGGATTCTCCGAGCAGATCATCATAGACAACGGACGGCTTGTACTGGGAACCTGGCAGGGAATCTATTTCTGTGAATATGACGGCCCGAGGCATCGGAAGGTTTATATAAAAATACTGCAATGAAAGGACAGGACTGTACGAACATGGAATTTAAAGATGTAGTATACTTCCCCGGCGGCAAGCGGTGCCGGACCGTTGCTTAATCATATGACCCGGAAAAGTTTGGAACAGACTGTTAGCTTCATGTAAACGTCTTACACTGATAAATCGTGGCGTAAAAAGGAGATCTGCACATGGCCGAAAAAATGGATTACGTTTATTTAGTCAAAATTTATGATTCAACCGGAAGACTGTTACCTGTAGTCACCGCATTTGCTACAAGGCAGGGGGCAGAAGCCTATGTCCATGATTTTTTGCCTACAGGGAAATATCAGGAGGGCGCCGCCGCTTGTAAAGCTGAAATCGTGAAAACGGAAGTAAGAGAATAACCCGGGATTTCAGTAAAGAAAAAGCATGGAATAATGTATAAGAGATTTTTCCGACAAAAATATAGCCCCTACATGATTTTTCAAAAATGCAGGGGATCTTTTTTTGTTTCTTAACATTCGATTCCATTTCGGATTATTATAATACGATACTCCGAAAACGAAGCAGACTACTATATTGATTTTTTTGTAATGCTTATTGTCAAGCGTTACCGGTTTATTATATAATATTAGAATCAAATGCAGGCATGTGTTGCCGCGATTCATACATGATTTAGTGATGGTTTAGGAGATGAATATGTTG